>JANQRB010000155.1 GCA_028284775.1 Candidatus Kapaibacterium sp.
AGAGATCATGCCAGCTGCAATGGGAATCCAGCGCCTCGGCAAAACTGTCACGAAGCTGCGTTTGTCGGTTCAGAGAGGCCAGTACGGCGGCCCGGCACAATTGTGAAGTTCTTGCATTCAACTGCTTCATCGTTTGTCACGGAAGATGGCATCAAGACGCCAGGTATTCTTTGATGCGGGTCGCAAAATTTTGCAGGGCGCGGCCGCGATGGCTGATGGCGTTCTTTTCCTCGGCCGAAATTTCCGCGAAGGTCAGCTTCGACCCTGCGGAAATAAATATCGGATCGTAAGCAAAGCCGGCCTGACCGCGTTCCGCCTCGCTGATTCTGCCGGGGCAGCTGCCTTCCGCAAAAAAGGTCCGCCATCCATCAGTGAAACAAATGACCGTTCTGAAGCGCGCAGTCCGTTGATCGGCCGGTATCCCCTGCAAATCCGCCAACAACTTGGATCTGTTATCGGCATACGAGCAATTCTCACCGGCAAAGCGGGCGGAATAGACGCCGGGTGCGCCTTGCAGGGCATCGACTTCCAGTCCGGTATCATCGGCTACACAGGCAATGCCGGTCGCTTCATAGATTGCGGCAGCCTTGATATATGCATTCTCTTCCAGACTGCTGCCGGATTCGACAATCTCTCTGGGAAAGTTTTTGACTTCTGCCGGAATGAGCAGGCGCATCAGGGCCGGAAAGCTGCTGTCCATGATACGTCGCAATTCCTCTACCTTGTGCCGGTTGTTGCTGCCGATTAACAAGTCCATAGGGTTTCTAAGCTGGGAAATTTTCTTCTTGGATTCTAAGACGATGCCGGGCACCGGGCTTCGCGACGGATTTCTCCTTAGACTTCATCATCACAGGAGCGACAAATTCAGCCTCACGGCACCATCGCATCATAGACTTTCTGCATTGCCTGATCGCCGGAGCCCGACCGCAGCGGAAGACCGCAAGCGATCAACGAACATTCAATGGCCTTGATTACGCGTAGCATATCCTTTTCATTGTACCAGCCAAGATGCCCGATACGAAAAAGAACATCTTTCAGCTCGCCTTGCCCGCCCGCCGTCACTATCTGATGCCTGTCGCGAAGCTCGCGTAAAAAACACTCGCCTGCCGACGGGAGCCGTACAGCGGTAAGTGCATGCGACGGCGGGGCACCAAAAGTTTCCAGGCCGAGAGCGAGCAGACCGGCGCGCAATGCCGCGGAATGGCGGGCGTGGCGCCGGTGAACGGCAGCTAATCCTTCTTCGAGCAGCATGGTCAGGGCCGTGTCTAACGCACAGACCGTAGTGATGGCCGGCGTCCATGGTGTTGTCCCGCTGAGCCAGGCCTCGCGGGCCGCGTGCAGGTCGAAGTAGAATTTCGGTAGCGAAGCGGATTCTGCCCTCTGCCAGGC
Organism: Candidatus Kapaibacterium sp.; assembly: GCA_028284775.1. Classification (GTDB taxonomy): domain Bacteria; phylum Bacteroidota; class Ignavibacteria; order Kapaibacteriales; family UBA7675; genus JANQRB01. Next base: position 1,390 of record JANQRB010000155.1, read on the forward strand.
ACGATCGCTCAGAGCGATAAAGGCCAGCCCGGGTGGAGCCATAAAGCCCTTTTGCGAGCCGGCGAAAAGCAGGTCGATACCCCAAGAATCCATTGGGCAGGGATGTGCGCAGAGTGAAGAAACTCCGTCGACGCACACGAGGGCATTCGAGTGCGCGTGGATGTATTCCGACAGTGATTGGATATCGGCGAGGACACCGGTGGAAGTTTCGCTATGCACCAACCAGACCGACGCTGCTTCGGGATGTTGCCTGAGAGACTCAGCGAGGTCTTCCACACGCGGAGCGCGGCCCGGCTGCACAGCTATTTCTACGGCCCTGATTCCATAGGCCCGCATGATCTGGCCCCAACGAGCGGCAAATTTACCACCGCCCGTATAAAGGCAGGTGTCGCCCGGCGAAAAGAGGTTCACGATACCGGCCTCTCCCGCGCCGCTGCCGGAGCAGGTAAGAACGAGGACCGGCTGCCTTGTCTCAAAAATCTGTTGCAGATTCTTATGCACACGCCGGAGCACCGTCGCGAATTCCGGGCTGCGGTGGTGGATGATGGGACGGGCCAGACGCTGCCGAACTTCATCGGGCAGGGGCGTCGGTCCGGGCGTATACAAGTATGGTTCTTTCATTGTCGTAATTAAGTCTCTTGCGGAACATGGCCTTGCCTCACCCTCGGCGATAACGAGCAAAGTGATAAAGGCTGATGCCTGCCGCCACGGCGGCGTTCAACGACTCCGTTTTACCGCCGGGAATGACAAATTGCTGTTGGATAAACTGGGATACTTCCGGCGAAATTCCGCGAGCCTCATTGCCGATCACAATGCCAAACAATCCGCTTGGTCGAATTTCCTCCAGCGAGGTAGCGGCCTGCAAGGACGCACCGTATACCGTGTGATCCTTCAGCGGCCCCTTCAATTCATCAGTAAGCGAGCCGGTCTGTACGGCATTGATCGCAAAGAGCGCGCCCATCGTTGAACGCAGGGTTTTGGAGTTGTACAAATCGGCGCACCCGGGGCCAAGGATTACCTGGGGGAAATCAAACCATGCGGCGGAACGCAGGATACTGCCGAGGTTGCCGGGGTCCGCCACTCCATCGAGGGCGATAAAACTTTCATCGCCCACGAGTTGCGTCTGCTTTTGCGGCAGCACAGCCAGGATGCCTTGCGGCGATTGTGTATCGCAAAGCTGGTTGAAAATCGTGCTCGGCGCCTGATAGACCTGAATACCTTGCGACTGATACTCGGCTCTCAAACCCAGATGGTCCTCAAAGTTGTCACGAACTATTGCGTAGCGCGGTCTGCAAGCATTTTGGAGGGCATCCAGACAAATCCTGCTCCCTTCGATGACGAATAGTCCTTCCCGGTCGCGATACTTCTTTTGCCGCAACGATCGTGTCAACTTTCGAAGCGATATCGAAATGGGCGGGATTGCCATACAAACATCACAGAAACAGTGATACCGGAATCGATCTCAGGCAGGCAATCTACAAAGGGAGCAGACGATGAGCAAAGTAAGCCATCGGCTAAAGCGGACATAGAAAACTACAAGGCAACGGTAATAAAAAAAGGCGAACAAATTGTCCGCCTTCAAACAAGATCTGTCTGGCTTGGTCGCGATTAACTTCGCGCCGATTGAATGTAACGCATAAATTGAGCCTTACTGCGCATCCCCGTAATCGTCTCTACAATTTCATGTCGGGAATTCAGGATCACGGTCGTGGGTACGGAATGCACGCCGCCATACAGATCAGCCAGTTTATGCAGGAGAGGGCGATTGCCGGTTACATTAATGTAATTCATACTATTTTTTTCGGCGAATTGCGCTACGTGTTGTACCGGACTCGGTGACTTTTCCAGTGCAATGCCTACAACTACCACATCCTGATTTTCCTTGCTTATCTCGATGATGTCAGGAATTTCTTTCCGGCAGGGAGGACACCAGGTTCCCCAGAAATTGAGAAAAATCAGCTTGTCTTTCGCATGATCCGACAGCCAGACTGTCCGACCGTCGCGACCTTTCCAGGCAAAGTCCGCCAGATGACCGGCGCTTTTGCGCTCGCCGACTTCCTTAATCATGAATACATTGCTGCTCTCGGGTCCTGCAGTGGCCAAGGCCATCGATGCGGCAGTCCCGCGGCTGGCCTCGGCGTCATTTTTCGAGCAGGAATACAAGGGAAGCAGTAATGCAGCAATAAAGAGTACTTTTGTCGATGCTTTCATATTGAGCGTCTGAATCTTGTTCGCGTTCGGCTAATTCAAATTTGTCAGGGCTACGGACGCGACCATGGCACTAATAGTTTCGTCGTATTTCGACAAGGCCACTGCGATGCCGTCGTCTAACTCTTGGCGTGAGGTTTCTCCTCGCTCCAATTCCTGGCGATAGGCGTCTTCCAGCTCAAGGCAGTTTTTGTCAAACAGTACGATGGGCACCTGACAGAAATAGACCAGCTCGTTACGGGAATCTCGATAGACTACGTGTCCGATATGTTCGCCTTCCAACTTCGAGACGAAGCCTCCGATCAAGGTACCCTTGATACTGACAGGGCGAACACGATAATTGATACCGTTCGATCGGAAAAACTTGCTCAGTTCCTCAAATGAAGAAGTTGACTTTTCGACCATGACATTTCCACTGGCAACTTCCTGATAATTATTCACGACATCAGCGATGAAATCACGTGGCGAAACAGTAGTGTTTGTCAGTTCCGTTTGACTTCCAGGGAAATTCTGCTGCAGGATTACCAGCATTCCAAGGACTACAATTACCGCCGCAGTCACCAGACGATAGCGGCTAAATAACAGACGAAAAAAGTCTCTGAAACGCGATTGGTCCGTAGACGGCTCCGCAGTACTTTGGCTGCGAGTTTCATTACGGACCAATTCGAGCACTTTGACGCGAGCGTCGGCCGGAGTGGTGTGCCGTATTGATTGCTCGTGTTTTTGCAGTAAGGCTTTGGTACTTTTTATTGAGGCATGTTCACGTTGCCAACGTTCATCCGATCTCAGCGCTTCACGGACAGCCTCCTCGTGTTCGGGAGGAATCTGTTCACCGTCAATGAGAGAAGAGATGTATTCTTCCAGCTTTGTTCTGTCCACCGTTCTAACCCATTAAAGTAAAATGATCCTACAAGATGCGCGGAGGAACAATGGCCGCCGTGTATATGGAGTCCGTGCCGCGATTGTTATTTGCCGGATACAAATCCGCGATTTTTAGCGTACTCGAAGAGTTTTTCCCTTAGTGCACGTCGAGCTCTGTGTAGCCGCGAGCGGACTGTGCCTATCGGGCAAGCCAAGATTTCGGCAATTTCTTCGTAGGTAAAGCGTTCAAGGTCATTGAGAATAAGAACTGCTCGAAAATTTTCCGGAAGAGAAGCCACAGCATCGCTTACTTCATCATCCAACACATTATCGAACAGTTCGCGTTCCAGGTCATTCAAGCTTATGTCATCGGACCGAATCGTGTCGAAGAACTCTTCAATGTCGTCGTAGCTTACCTTCGTTGGCTCACGGGTTTGCTTGCGATACCTGTTTATGAACGAATTTTTCATGATCTGGAACAACCATGCTTTACAGTTGGTTCCCTTCTGGAAGGAATCAAAAAAGCGAAACGCTTTGAGGAAAGTTTCCTGAAGTAAATCCTGAGCGTCGTCCGATTTCCCTGTAAGATTCATGGCAAAATTGTACAGGGCATCCATGTGGGGCACTGCTTCACGCTCATAATCTTCGCGTTTCTGTTGAATATCGTCTTCCATACGATTCCGAGATCATTAAATAGCCATCTGCCAAGCACACGCACAACAAAGATTTACCGACTGCAACAGACGAATCAAAATACGAATGTTGCCTTGATTTCGCAATTTGATAGACCGTCATGCGGACGATGCCACTGATCTGTATACCTTGTTTAAGGCATGAGCGCCAGTCGGCGAACTTCTCGGGAACACAGTTTAAGTGTCGCGCTTATTCATAGAGGAAGTATTTGCGTCGCAACGATTGATATTCCGCCAGTCCTTTGTGCAGGATGCTGCGAAGCTCATCATCTTTTGCGCCGCCGTACAGCATCGTGAAAAACTCAGCATTGCCGGTAACCTTGGTGAACATGGCTTGCGAGTTTTCGCTGACCAGGGTGTCGATAAACAATTCCGGATGAGTCTTACGCAGGGCCAACACGAGTTCCAGGCCGCTTGTATAGGGCTTGAATTTGCGATGGCTGTAATATTTCAGAAAGAAGCCGACGCACTGTTCGCCGCTATACTTGCCGTAGAAGGGTCTGAACTCAGTGGGAACAAGTATGATGCCCGGGAACGCTTTGCCGCGGATCAGCTCCTGAAAAAATTCCATATTAAATTCCGGCATGCCGAACATCTGAAAGGGCAGCGTATAGCCTATTCCGATATTCAACAGGCTGAGTTCGCCATAAATGCCGGTCATCGCCATGCCGCGAATCGCGTCGACGCTTGGCACATAGGGCGAGGTCGGCGTCCAGACCAAATCGGTGTCTTCCCACAACATCCAGCGTTCCCAGTTTTGCATTGAGATCACCGTCAGCTCGCAGGAGCGGGCAACCGAGTCTCCATCGGGGATCGGCAGCCAGCCCTCCCGGTTAATCATGGTAGCTAACTCGCCGAAGGTGCAGCCGTGAAGATAGGGGACCGGGACGATTCCAACGAATGAACTGATGCCGGAATCAAGCACATTGCCGTCGGTGAGTTCACCGCCCAGGGGGTTAGGGCGATCGAGTACATACAGCGGTTTTCCGTATTCCGCGCAGGCGTCCATTACATGGTACAGGGTTCCGAGAAAGGTGTAAGAGCGCAGTCCTACATCCTGCAATTCAAATACTACTATGTCGCAAGATTCAAGCATTGCTTGCGAAGGACGCCGTGAACCGGCATAGAGTGAATGCAGTTTGGCGCCCCGAAGCGTCTGGCCCGAGTCATTGACGTGTTCGCCGGCGCGTGCGGCGGAATAATAGCCATGCTCCGGCGTAAGGACGGATACCAGCTGACAGGAGTCGTGAGCCGCGAGCAAATCAACCGTAGGCTGCATGGCCCGCGAGCGCCCTGTCTGGTTGCTGACCAGAGCGATTTTTTTGCCCCACAATGGCTTAAACTGCTCCTCGGCCAGGACGTCAACTCCCAGCTTGACGTCATAGCGATTCTGCAGTTGCGTCTCCAGGGAGTCGACGTTGATGATAATACCGAAAAACAACAAAGCACAATTCCGAAGGCTGCGATAAGATAGCATACTGATGTTCATGTTGTTCGATACAATTCTAAAGAGTTGGCATGTACGTAAGGAGGCATTCGATAGTGCCCGCCTCCAGTGCGTCCGCTGCAATTACATGCTAGGAAGCGGTCACCGACATGGTCCTATCCGCGCGGATGAAATGTTTTGTGAACCTCGCGAATGTATTCGCGATCTACATGTGTGTAAATCTGTGTTGTCGAGATGTCGGCGTGACCCAGCATTTCCTGTACGGCTCGTAGATCCGCTCCGCCCTCCAGAAGGTGCGTCGCGAAGGAATGACGGAGCAAATGTGGATGCACATGCTGCTTAATGCCGGCCCGCCGCGCCGCCTCGTTAACGAAATTCCAAAGGCTCATTCGCGAAAGAGCTCTTCCGCGTTGATTCAGAAAAACCACGTCCTCGGCCTGGCCTGCGTTCTTGAGAAAGAGCGGACGAACCGTGCGGCGGTATTCGTCTATCCAGCGCAGGGCGGATTGTCCGATGGGTACGAGCCGTTCTTTAGAGCCTTTGCCGACGATGCGTAACACTTCAATGTCGGCCAGTATGTCACGTCCGCTCAGGCTACATAGCTCCGTAGCTCTGAGGCCGCAGGCGTACAATGTTTCGAGTATGGCCCGATTGCGCACACCGGCCGGTGTAGCGGTATCCGGCTGCTCCAGAATGCGAAGCACTTCATCGATTTTCAATGTCTGAGGCAATTTCCGTCCAACCTTCGGCAGGTCGATCGACTCACTGATATCGCTGCCGGCAGCTCCGGACATCAAAAGGTATTTATGCAGCGCGCGAATGGAATACAGATAGCGCGTGCGGGTGGATGCAGCCAATCCGAGTTCGTCCAAAACCCTCAGAAATTCAATGACATCTTCAGCGCTCGCTGCTGCAAAATGCGCCCGGTCGCGCCCAACCAGAAATGCAGCATACTGTCGTAAGTCTGTCTCGTATGAAATGGAGGTGTTAGGCGCCAGTCCCTTTTCGATCGCAATATGATGGCCGAATTTCTTCAGCTCGATTTTCATCGAGGGGGCAATACCGAGAGCAGGTCTTGTGCTGGTTCGCATACGAGAGCAGGATACAAAATTCGATCAGACATGCGGATGCTGCCCGGCCGGCTGTTCGCCTGGCGCGGCGGCACTCTTGTCATCACTCTTTTCTTCGCCCGGAATTTTCTTGTATTTGATACGCCGGTGTCCCATCCCCACCAGGTTGCGCACAAAACTCTCTTTGACGGCGTTTAAGTCTTTGAGAGACAAATCGCTGTTATCCAATTGACCGTCAAGCAAGCGCTCTTTAATAATGTTGTCGATCGATTTTTCCAGTGACTCGCGATTGCTGTTGTCGAGCGTGCGGGAAAGTGCCTCCACGGAGTCGGCGAGCATGACGATCGCCGTCTCATTGCTGTTCGGCTTTGGCCCCGGATATCGGAAGTGATCTTCATTGACGGCGGCACCGCCCTCGCTGGCCTCTTCGAGAGCCTGGGCGTAAAAATGTTTGATCAACATCGTGCCGTGGTGCATCGGAACAAAGTCGAGAATCCGCCGCGGAAGCCGGTACTCTTCGCCCAGCTCTACCCCGTCTTTAACATGGTTCTTAATTATTGATGCGCTTTTTGCGGGCGTCAGTCGGTCGTGTTTATTAGCGATATCGATCTGGTTCTCTACGAAATATTCGGACTTCGCAAGTTTGCCGATATCGTGAAAATAGGTGCCGACCCTGGTAAGGATCGGGTTGGCGTCGATGCTGCGGGCCGCGCTCTCGGCCAGGTGAGCCACCGTTCGTGTATGTTCGAAGGTGCCCGGCGCTTTCTCGGCCAACTGCACGAGCAGCGGATGATTCAGATTGTCATACTCAAGCAAGCGCAAGTCGGTCGCGATATTGAAAATGCGTTCGATGACAAAGAGCAGGCCCAGTGTTAACACCGGCGAGATTATGGCGTTAATAGTACCCATCGCCAGTTTTTCAAGCACCTCGGGCATCTGGGTGGTATGCTGCAAACTGAGCGCAATTATCGCAAGTGAATACCCGATAAAGATTGAAGCAATTGATTTAAACACCTGGGTGCGGCTGCGCAGATCGCGCACGGTGTAGGCTGCGTACGTGCTGCCGACCAGTACGGCAAAGGCGGTTTCATAGTCATTCCCTCGGACGCCGGCCATGATCAAAGTCATCGTGATGGTCGCGTAAAAGGCGGTACGGGAGTCAAAGAGTATCGCAACCAGCATTGAGCAGGCCGGCACAATGATCAAAAACTCTACCGGCAGTGAACTGCCGACTGAAACGGACAGCCATGCAAAAAATGCAATCAGAACCAGACAAAAGCTGATACCGATAAACTTGAAGTTATCATTCCAGATGCGTCGGCGTATCCGATGAATAAAAAGCAGCAAAATCGAATAGACCAGGATGGAGTGCCCGAAGTTGCCGAAGAACACCAGCAGGGGATGCCGCTCTCCCTCCAGGCGCCGCAATTGCAACAGTCTGTTGAGAATCTCGGGTGTAACGCGATCGTCGGGTCTGACGATGACTTCGCCCGCTCTGACAATTCCCAGGGTTCGCGGTACCGACTGTTCAGCGAGATCCGCGTAAAACCGACTGATTTCAGGCGAGTAAATCAGGTTGGGAATCATTGTCACTTCCAGCAGCTCATTGGCGATTCGCTTGCCCAGCTCTGTGAAGTTCTCCAGCAGGATCGTCACGCGCAGTTGAAAGTCGGTGAAATCGATCAGGGAGCCTGTAAACTCCAGACGTTCCGTTGTCTCGTTAATCCAGACAATAACCTCTCTTGTTTTGATCTGGCCTTTTTCGATATCGATAAGGCCCGTCTGGTGGACTTCGGTCTGAAATTCGATCAAAGTGCCGGATATCCTCCGCAGAAGCGCGCGGCGTTCGTCAAGCGGAATATCTCTCAGGAGAGCGATGGTCGGCTGCGAGAGTAATGAAAGCGCGGCCAGGCTGTCGGTATCGAATTCCTCCTCGACGAGGAAGGGGCGGTAAAATGTCCGGAGGCTGTCACGAACGCGTCCCTGCACGTCGCTCTGTTCAACGAACACCGGCGGCGTGCTGTCGCGGGCGGCGATGACATCGTTTTCAAATTGATCGCCGGGCTTAAAAATCGTGAACGCGCGATCGGCCTTTACTGTATCCTGCGTCCACTCCGAGCCGAGCGCAATTGCGGCATTGTTATCGTGATCGGCCGGAAAATACAGTGCGCACAACAGGGCCGTCAGCACCATAATAACATAGCGGATCGTTGCCGAATAGCGCAGGCCGGCGGGCTTGACCAATTCGTGCTTTTCCGATTCGCTGCGTAACTTTTCAAAAAGGGTCGGATGATGTGAGTCCGGCATACAGGGCGATCCGCCAGGTTGTTACTTTAACACAGCGAGCTTGGTTCCGATTCTCACAAAGGCATCCACGGCTTTGCTCAGATGCTCCTGCGAATGGGCGGCCGATATCTGTACGCGAATCCGCGCCTGCCCTTTCGGAACCACCGGGTAGAAGAAGCCGATGACATAAATGTCTTCACGCAACAGCTCTTCGGCGAAGCGCTGCGCCAGGGGAGCATCGTAAAGCATAATCGGAACAATCGGATGGCTGCCTTCTTTTATGTCGAAGCCCGCCTCCGTCATTTTGCGGCGAAAAAAGGCCGTATTTGCTTCCAGACGATCTCGCAGCTCGTTGGTGCCGGAGAGCAGGTCGAAGACGGCAATCGAAGCGCCGACGACCATCGGAGGCAAAGAATTGCTGAACAGGTATGGTCGCGAACGCTGTCGCAGCATGTCGATTATTTCGCGACGGCCGGTCGTAAAACCGCCGATGCCGCCGCCCAGCGCTTTGCCGAGCGTCCCGGTGATGATA
>JANQRB010000184.1 GCA_028284775.1 Candidatus Kapaibacterium sp.
ACTGCCGTCGAGCACCTGATCGTTAACACCCAGCACCACCGTTGCATCCACTTCATCCTTGGCCGGCGCCGTGAGGATCACTTTCTTCGCGCCATGCTCTACGTGACGCATCGCAGCGGCTTTTTTGTTGTGAACGCCGGTTGCTTCGATCACGACATCGAGTTCCTGCCAGCCAAGATCGGCAATATCCCGCTCGGCCGAGATCGCGATACTGCGGCCGTTGACGATAAGATGGTTGCCGTCCACTGCAACCGTTCCATTAAATTTACCGTGCACCGAATCGTATTTAAGCAAGTGAGCAAGCGTCGTCGCATCCGTCAAATCGTTGATACCAACGAGCTCAAATTGCTCTCCCTCTGTCATCATGCGCCGAAATACCAGGCGCCCGATGCGGCCGAATCCGTTAATTGCTACGCGAATCGCCATCAGTCCAGCTCCGTATTAAGTTCGAGGAGATTTCCATCCGGATTACAGGTAATAGAAAAGATTTCAAAGATACGCATTTTGCGATTCTCAACCAATGAAGGCAAGGCCTGCGCTGCCGTCCGCACAGCGCGCCAGGATTGTCGCACTGCCCGATTTTCGCTATCTTAGGAGTTTCTCCCTTTGACGGTGACCGCAGAATCAGACCTCCGGGCACAACGGGGCGCCCCGCCCGGCTACACGTCAACCGACACAACAAGCATTGTTACGAACATATTAGATTGGAAATACTATGCCCTACGTCAAGTTGAGCCCCCCGGCACAAGGCGGCCGCATCAGCGTCAATGCCGACGGCAGCCTCTCGGTGCCCGACAATCCGATTATCCCTTTTATCGAGGGTGACGGCATCGGTCCCGATATCTGGGCGGCGGCGCGGCGCGTCCTGGAAGCGGCCGTGACAAAGGCCTATGGCAGCAGCAAAAAAATCGAGTGGTTCGAAGTCTTCGCCGGCGAAAAAGCTAACACGGTCTACGGTCCGGACACCTGGCTGCCGGAAGATACGCTGGAAGCGATACGCGACTATGTCGTTGCGATCAAGGGACCGCTCACGACACCGGTCGGCGGCGGGATTCGCTCCATCAATGTCGCACTGCGGCAGAAACTCGACCTCTACGTCTGCCTGCGCCCGGTACGATGGTTCGAAGGCGTGCCCTCGCCCGTCAAACAGCCGGGCCTGGTGGATATGATAATTTTTCGCGAGAATACCGAAGACATATACGCGGGAATCGAATTCCAGGCGGGCAGCGACGAGCAAGGTAAGTTTCTGCAGTTTCTGCAGGACGAATTTCCAGACTACTATCGGAAAGTTCGATTTGGCGGTGAGGCCCCGGACGAAGTCGGCTTCGGAATCAAGCCGGTCTCGCGTCCCGGTACCCGGCGTCTTGTGCGGGCTGCTATCCGTTACGCGATTATGCAGCAGCGCAAGTCTCTGACGCTGGTGCATAAGGGCAATATCATGAAGTTTACCGAAGGCGCCTTCCGGGATTGGGGCTATGAGCTCGTACGCGACGAGTTCAGCGACACAGCGGTTAGCTGGGAAGACTGCGGCGGCAAACCCGGCGATAAACTCCTGGTGCAGGATGTGATCGCCGATGCCTTTCTACAGCAGATTCTCACCCGCCCCGCCGAGTACGACGTCATTGCGACTCTTAACCTGAACGGCGACTATATCAGCGATGCGCTTGCGGCGCAGGTCGGCGGAATCGGTATTGCTCCGGGCGCCAATATTAATTTTGAGAGCGGCTACGCCATCTTTGAGGCAACCCATGGAACGGCGCCGAAATACGCGGGGCAGGACAAGGTAAATCCGGGCTCGGTGATCCTCTCCGGCGAACTGATGCTGCGCTATCTCGGCTGGCATGAGGCAGCGGACTGTATCATCAGGGGCCTGAACGGCGCAATCGGGGCGCGCACCGTGACCTATGATTTCGCGCGGCTCATGGACGATGCCACACAGGTAAAGACCTCCGAATTCGGCGATGCGATCATTGCTCGAATGTAAAGCGGCAGATCTCAGCCTGAAGGAGGAGCACGCGATACGAACCGTACATCGCGAGAGCGACACAAACGGTTTCCGGGCGGCCGCCGGCGCCATGAGCGGGTGAAAGGCGCGCCGCGCCCAGCCTCTCATTTAATGCCAATCAACGATGAACCGGAATCATGACAGGTATTCCATGGAGTGCGAATTGAGAAAGAACAATCAGATTCATGCCCCGCAATCGTCCAGCCCTTTGCATTTCCGACTATTGCTGTCGGCCCTGCTCCTCGCGCTCCTTGCGGGCAGTGCATGTAGCAGTGACAAAGCCGACACCGATGAAGAACCGGCCGTCCGGACGCTGCGGTTCTGGCATTTCTGGAGCGAACCAAGCCACAAAAGCGCCCTGCAAAATGTCATCGCCGGCTTCGAGCGGGAGCACAACTGCCGGGTGGAGCTTACCGATTTATCCTGGAACGACGGCAAGACGAAACTTTTTGCGGCTTTCAGCTCCGGGACGGCGCCCGACGTAGTTGAACTGGGCTCCGACTGGGTCGCGCAGTTTGCTGGCGCGGGTGTCCTGCAGAATCTGTCGGAGAGCAGCGTTGCCCTTGACAATTTCCTTGATTTCGCCCACCCGCCCGCCTTGCACGAAGGTCAGGTCTATGCGCTGCCCTGGGTTGTGGACACCAGAGTGATGTATTACAACAAAGCCTTGCTGGCAAAAGCCGGCTGGAAGGACAGCGTTCCGGCGACGCTGCCCGAGCTGCTGGCGGCCTGCGACGCAATTCAGCAACTGGACGATGTATACGGCTTCGGCGCCAATGGTCCCGACCCCAATCGTCTCTACAAAAAGGTCTTGCCCTTTTACTGGATGCAGGGCGGCGGCGTCTTCGATTCTACGGGCGCGCCATCGCTCAATAGTCCGGCCAATATAGCGGCCCTGGATCAATATCTGCAGTTAGCGGCCAAAGGGTATGTTGAAACACAACGTCAGCTGGACAATGCCTTTATCCAGGGCAAGGTGGGCTTCTGGATCAGCGGCTCCTGGCTGCTCGACCGGATCGCCAAGGAAAACCCGCAGCTTGAATATTCGACGATGCTCATTCCGGCGCCCGAGGGCGGTCAGAGCGCTTCCTTTGCCGGCGGCGAGTATCTGGCGCTGAGTGCCGGCAGCGATAAGAAAGATCTGGCGCTGACATTTGCCCGCTGGCTGACGGAAGGCAGGCAAGCGCTCGCATTTTGTCAGCAGGTAGCAGCTGCCGGCTTCCCGGCGGACAAAGACTTTTTTCGGCATAAATACTTTGAAACTATCCCTCACAAGATGTCGTTTGCGCAGCAGTTGCAATTTGCGCGGATGACGCCCGTGCATCAGCAGTGGCTCGACATCCAGTCGATTATCGAAGAGTCCGCCGTGGAGGCGCTCTATGGGACGAAAAGCGCCGAGGAATCTCTCAATGATGCACAAGATGCGGCAGTTCAATTACTTGGTGATGGCGAGTCGTGACCGGCATTCGCGTCGGCATAGACGCAAAAAAAGCAAGCCGTTCCATTGTGCGACTTGCTTCTTTATGCTGGTCGGGGTGAGAGGATTTGAACCTCCGGCCCCTACGTCCCGAACGTAGTGCTCTACCGGGCTGAGCTACACCCCGAATGACCAAGATTTGCAATTTAGGGTGCCCCGGTAAAACAGACAAACTTTTTTGGCTGACATCTCACTATCTGGTATAGATTACATGACCTCGTACGACTTCGGATTGAGCGGCTCCTGGCCTCTGCTGATTCTTTGCTGCCTTATCGGACTGGCGTTGAGTATTTACACCTATCGTATCACGGTGCCGCCTATCACGCAGCTGCGCCGGATCACACTGATCAGCCTGCGCAGCGTCGGGCTTGCCCTCTTGCTCTTTATCCTGTTCGAGCCGATTCTGAACATCATCAAGGCCAGCGAGGAACCCCCGCGTCTGGCGGTGCTGCTCGACAATTCACAATCGGTGGCGATCACGGACGCATCGGTGGATCGGCAGGCGCAATATCGGCAGGCGCTCGCCTCGATGAATCCCGATTCATTCGGAGACGATGCCCGCATCCTGCGCTTCGACTCCCACCCCGACAACCTGGACGCATTTAACGCCGACTCCCTTGATTTCAGCGGTCAGCTCTCAAACATCTCTTCCGCCTTTACGGCAGTCTTGGCCGAAGCCGAGCACGAGAATGTCCGCGCCGTTCTGCTCGTAACGGATGGATCCTACAATGCGGGTGAGAATCCTGTCTACAACGCCGAGCTGCTCGGCCGGCCGGTGTATGTCGTCGGCATCGGGGATTCGACCGAACCGAAAGACCTCGCAATCCAGTCTCTGATCACCAATCAAATCGCTTATGTCGGCAGTCCCGTGCCTGTTAACGTCAATGTTAAGTCGATCGGTTATGAAGAAGGCGACGTGACGGTCCAATTGCGGGACGACGGTAAAGTCATTGACGAACAGACCATAAGCCTGCGGCCGGGTGTTAATACCTATACGCTTGTCTTCGAGTACCGACCGGAGCAGGAAGGAACCCGCAAGCTGCAGGTAGACCTCAGCGCCCTGGATGGCGAACTGACGAACAAAAACAACCGCGCCGTCGAGTTTGTGAAAGTGTTAAAAACCAAGCGCAGTATCGTGATAGTAGCCGGGGCGCCGACACCCGACCTCGCCTTTATCCGCAATGTGCTCGGACAGGATCGCGACGTGGAAGTGCGGGTATTTGTCCAGAAAAAAGGCGCTGAATTTCTGGGAGATGCCCCGACGGCGGAGGCTCTGGCGCAAGCCGAGGCGATTATCCTGATCGGCTTCCCTATTTCGAGTACGGATCCGGCATCGGTGCAAATGATTGCCGATGCAGTTCGGCGCGGCAAGCCGCTGATGTTTATCGCCGCGAGGAATCTGGACTACAGCCGTCTACGGCCACTGGAGCCCTATCTCCCCTTTACCACCTCGGCGTCACAGTCGCAGGAGATGCTGGCCTTTGCCGATGTCGGTACGCGCGCGGTAACGCATCCCGTTATGAAGGTTAATGGTCGGGCCGACGATGCCGAGCTGTGGAATAAGCTGCCGCCGATCTTTCGGACCGAAACCTTTGTGCGCAGTAAACCGGAAGCGCGGGTTCTCGCCACGATCAAGATTAACAGCGCGCCGCTGAATGAACCGCTGATTCTCTTGCGCTCGCTTCAAAACCGTAAGACGCTGGCCGTCCTTGGCTATGGTCTTTTTCGCTGGAAACTTCAGGGTTATGCGGTCGAACAAGCGCGCGGCCGCGAAGATGCCCGGGACATTTTCAGCTCCTTTATTGAAAATTCGATTCGCTGGCTGACGACGGAAGACCAGGGTAAGCTGGTCCGCATCAAGACCTCCCAGCGCTTGTACGCCAATGGCGAACGTGTCGAAGTGATCGGCCAGGTCTATGATGCGACCTACAACCCGATCGACAACGCCGATGTACGCGTTACGATTACCGGAGGTCCGGAGCCGCGTGACCTTATACTCTCCTCGCTGGGCGGCGGGCGCTATCATGCGACAGTGGAAGGCCTGCCGGAAAGCGACTACGCCTTTAACGGCAAGGTGCTGGTTAACGAAAGTCTTTATGGCAGGGATAACGGTCGCTTCAGCGTCGGCGAACTTAACATCGAGTATCAAAACCCTTATATGAACGCCCCTTTGCTGCGCACGCTGGCCGAGCGCACCGGCGGCCGATTCTACACAGCCAACACGGTAAAGAACATTGCAGCCGATATCAGGGCAAGCAGCTCCTTCGCCGCGCGACCGATTACCGAAAAAAGCGAAATTCTGCTGTGGAGCGTTCCCTGGCTGCTGGCATTGGCGATTATCGCCTTCGGACTGGAATGGTTCACCCGCAAACGCGGCGGCATGGTCTAAGTCGATCTACAGCGATCGCGAATGCCTTCAATTGCCGGCGGGCGGTTTCTTGCTGCTCGCGGCAGACGGCGTCTTATCGCTTTCGCCTGTTTGATCCTCACTCCCCGTAAAAGCCGACCGGGCACCTGATTTGCCCTCTTGCGCATTGTTAAAAAAACGCTGCGTCGGGTATGCGAATTGAATATCGTCATGCTTGGCGAATTCCGTGAGGATGTCTTCCCACACTGCCTGCTCGCTGTTGCGCCGGCGACGAGGATCGCAGAGGTAACGCGTCGCGAGTTGAATGCCGTTGTCTTTAACGCTGGTATAAGCGGTGGGACGCACCGAGGACTGAATCACCATGTAACGTCCGGTTGTAGCGCGTACTTTGCGCTGAGCCGCACTACTCAAGGCCTTGCCGTGTTTCATGCTGATATCGTTTAAGATGCGCTTGGCTTTGGGCCAGTTGCTTTCAAAGGAGATACGGACGATAATCTCGGTCCAGATGTACTCGAACCATCCTTCGGAAAAATTTCCGATCGGCGTGGAAAAAACGACGCCATTGGGGATATACACAATCCGCCCGGTATTCTGGTCCGCATCGACCCATTTGCCGATCTCCATAATCGCAAAGTGAAACATGCCCAGGTCGACGATGTCGCCCGCGTCATCGCCCACTTCGATTCGGTCGCCGACGTGAAAGGGACGCCGCGAAACGATGTACAGCCATCCGGCAATGTTAACCAGCGGATCACGCAATGCAATCGCGATGCCCGCGGTTAACAGGCCGAGAAATGTCGCCAGCGAGTGGATGCCTTCGAACCAGATGCGCCCAACCAGCAGAACGCCGAGCGCGGCGGCGCTGTACCATGCGGTTTTTTGCCAGCGATAGCGATCGGTCAGGTCGGTTACTTTGCGGAAAGCTATCTTGAGAATGATTGTCTTGAGCAGCCAGATTGCCAGAATGACCGCAATCGACTCCAGGAGGCGAATCTCCATTGCGTTAAGTGTGGTCAGTACGTTGACGAGTTCCGTTTCTGTTAAGACAGTGTCCATAGCTTTTTTCGATCTTCCGTTGCTCAGCCTTCGTAGGAGATCCGGTAAATGGCGTCGGCATGATCGTCGGACACGAGCACCGCGCCGTCGGGCATTTGCAGCACATCAACCGGCCGGCCCCACGCTTCGCCGTCATCCAGCCAGCCGTCGACAAATACCTGATACTCGACCACCTGCTCGCCCGCCAGCGTCGCCATGCCGATCCGGTAGCCGCTTGGCGTGCTGCGATTCCATGAACCGTGCTCGGCGATCAGAATCCGCCCCTGGTATGCGGGAGGAAACATGGAGGCGGTATAAAAGCGCATACCGAGCGCCGCGACATGTGCGTCCAGTTTCCAGGCGGGCTTCCGGTAGGCCTCGCCGCAGCAGTCGCCCTCTTCGCACAAATCGGGATCGCTGAAGAAACCGCCATGGCAATAGGGGAAGCCGAAATGCAGGCCTTGCTCGGGCGCATGATTAAGCTCGTCGGGCGGCAGATCGTCGCCCAGCCAGTCGCGGCCGTTGTCGGTAAACCACAGATGACCGGTTGCGGGATGCCAGTCGAAGCCAACGGTATTGCGTACCCCGGCGGCATAGACCTCCAGATCGCTGCCATCGGGATTCACCCGTAGAATGGCTGCATAACGTTCGTCTTCCTCGGCGCAGACATTGCAGGGCGCGCCCACCGGTACATAAAGCTTGCCGTCCGGACCAAAGGCGATAAACTTCCATCCGTGATGACGATCGCGCGGCAGGCCGCTCAGCACGGTCTTCGCCTCGGGCGGACGGTCGAGATGCCGGTCGATATCGTCAAAGCGCAGCACCTGATACACCTCGGCGACATACAGGGCGCCTTCGCGCCATGCCACGCCGTTGGGCATTGTCAGACCGGAAGCAATCGTATAGCGCTTATCGGCTTTGTGGTCGCCGTCCGTATCGCGCAAAGCATAAACCCTGCCTTCGCCCCTGGTGCCGACATAGATCACGCCGTGAGGGCTCCGTGTCAGTGAGCGCGCTCCTTCAAGCTCTGCAGCCCAGACATCGATGGTAAAACCGTCGGGCAGTCGCAGCTGCTGCAGAGGAAGGGAATGCGTGGACCTTGACACCGTCGTCAGGACGCTTCGGCCAACTTCGTCGGCGGCTCCGACCGTCTTGGCGGACGGTGAGCCGGCTTTCCTGGCCAGACATGACAGAAGCAACAGGGCGCAGCCGGTATACAGAAGCAGTCGGCAGCCGGTCTTACTTTTCAATGTTCTTCTCCGGAGTTTTAAGCGTGGGTTTCTTTGGAATATCAAGCGTGGGTTTCTCCGCAACATTGACCGTTCCGCTCATCAAAACGCTGAGCGGCCGCAAGATCGCCACGTTCGCGAAGACGATCTTGATGGTGGACATAATCGGCACGGCCAGCACCATGCCGATGACGCCCCAGAGCCAGCCCCAGAAAATCAGGGAAAGCAGAATCAGAACCGGACTGAGATTAAGTCGCGCCTCCATTACCTTGGGTTCCACGACATTGCCCATAACCGTCTGGACGGATACCAGCAGGAGAGCAATGACAAGCGCGATCCCCAGCGAGTCGAACTGCAGCAGCGAAATGACAATCGGAAAAAGAGCAGCCAGAATCGATCCGATATTAGGGATAAAATTCAGCAGAAAAGTCAGAAATCCCCAGAGAAGCGCGAAGTCCACCCCGAAGAGCCACAGAATGATCGTGGTCAGCAGACCGGTTCCCAGACTGATAAATATTTTGGCGACGACGTAATGACGAATCTGGGCATCGACATTGCTCGCCATTTCGGCGAAGTGACGCGCCTGATTATTGCTGAAGCCGGCCTTGAGTTTATCCTGAAACTGGCCGCTGCCGGCGAGCAGAAACAGCAGATACAGCACAATCAGGAAGACATTGCTGAAGAAGGTAACGAAAGTGCCCAATCCGGCGGTAAAGGCTGTCGTAATCGACGATACCGAGATCAGCTCATTCCAATTCTCCACCTGAAACATCTCGCTGAATAAATCCGGATTCGGCAGATGGCTCAGGATGCCGGACACGAGCCCTTCCAGCCGTTCGGCATACTTCGGCGCCTGAATCTGAAATGACTGGACGCTCGAGCTGATAATGAGCGACGCCAGCACCATCAGTCCGGCAACGGCGAGCAATACCAGCAGAATCGCAAGGGGCATCGGCAGCCGACGCGCCTGCAGGTATAAGACCACCGGTTTGAAGATAAAAAAGAGAAAGAGCGCGATAATAAATGGCAGGAGCACGGCCTGAAGTTCTTTCAGCAGCACCCCCAGGGCAATAAAGGAGAGAAACCCGAGAAACACTGTACTCAATCGTGTGTCGTTCATACGGCTTGAATCTGCTGAATGGAGAAGGTCCGCATTGTATGCGATCGCTCGGAACGGCATCAAATTACGGACAATAGAATGGATTTGAAAACAGACGCGACGGCTTTTTGGCCGGCAGAAAGCGGGGCGGTCGTCCACTGACGTGAAAATCGTCATTTTGTAGACCGAAGCGTTGATTTTCAGGCGAATGACTCGTAACTTCAGCGCCGCCTATCAACGGAACATCCAGCCCGATGAACCCGCTGCCGTATAAGATAGTTCGCAGGAATCAGATGTTGAGTGGGATTAATGGCAAGTGATTTAAACAAGGGTCCGGAAATCAATGTGCGTTCGGGGTTGCTTCTGATGCTGACCCTCGTCGCCATGCTGCCGGGCCGCGTCCCCTGCCTGCTTGCCGGCAATGATGATACCGGCAGCCACTCCCGGCATTTCGAGGCGGCCTTTATCGCCAACCACGGACAATGGGACGATGATGTCTCTTATGTGACCAGCAGTCCCGGAATGAATATCTGGCTTGCCGGCAATACGCTCGTCTACGATCACTTTCGCAATTCGCTCGTTCCTGGGGCTGCGACGGTTCCGGCGCACGAAGCCGGCGAGCGTCGTGGTCATGTACTGCGCATGGAGTTTGTCGGCGGCGATCCGGCAGCCGCGCCCATTGCCGACGAAGTCCTGCCGGGCTACTACAATTACTTTCGCGGCGGCGAGCATGCCCGAAGCGTCACGCGCGTGCCACGCTATCGTTCACTGAGGCTACGGGAGCTCTATCCGGGAATCGACCTAAAGCTTTACTTTCAGGAGAAGCGGCCGCGTTACGACCTGATTGTGCAGCCTCTGGCGGATCCCTCGGTGATTCGATTCAGCGTCAGCGGCGCCGACAGCATCGCCATAGATGCCGAGGGCGTCCTGCGTTTGAATACAAGCGTCGGCACGATTCATCACGCCGAGCTCTTCGCCTATCAACACAAGGATCATACGGACGACAAAGTCAAGATCGCCTGTTCCTTTGCATTGTCGGAGGACGGGAGTATTCGTTTCGACTTGGGCTCCTACGACGAAGAGCGGCCGCTCATTATCGATCCACTGATCTTCAGCACCTTTGTCGGGGGCGCGGACAACGAAGAACCCTTTGACATCGTTGGACGGCGGACGAAGGGTGCGTTTATTACGGGCGCAACGCCATCACTCAACTATCCCGTCACACCGGGCTCTTATGTCGACAGCAAAATCAGCAAGGATCTCGATGTTTTCGTGAGCCAGCTTCATCCGAACGGCGGCGCGCTGGTTTTTTCCAGCTTTATTCAGGGCGCGGACGAAGAGGTCGGCAAGGCGCTGGCCTTGACGGCCGAAGGCGACATCCTTATTGGCGGGCACACGCGTTCAGCCGACTTTCCGATCACTCGTCAGGCGCACCAGGGTGACTTCTCCCTGCTGGGCGGGCAGGCCTGCTTTATCACCTTGATGCGCAGCGATGGCGCCGAACTGTTGTATTCATCGTATTTCGGCGGCAGAGGTGAAGAGACGATCAATGCTATGGCAATCTCGCCGGACGGACTTCTGTTCTGTGCAGGCGAAACAAGCTCGCAGAATTTCACGCGTATGGATCGCTCGCTCATCCAATCCGTCAATCGCGGTCGCGGCGATGGTTTTCTGCTGCAGCTTCTGTATCTGCGATCGACGCTGAATTTATTGCCGGTGCAGCAGGGTACCTATCTGGGCGGCAGCCAGAACGACCGGATCAATGCAATTGCCCTGGACGGCTCGAAAAACGTTTATCTGACAGGTGCTACCAGCTCATCGGATTTTCCGGCCACCCCCTCATCGACGGCGGGGAAGGAAGATATCTTTGTTACCAAGATCAAATTCGACCTGACGGGCATTGAGTATTCCTACCTCTATGGCGGGGTGCAGGAAGACGAAGGGGTAGCGATCGCCGTTAACGGCGCTAACGAAGCCTATGTGGCGGGTCATAACCATGCCGGCGACTTTCCGATCACGGCTAATGCCGCGTATGCCAACCCTTCGGAAGACGAGAATGCTCTGCTGCTGAAACTACCCGCGAGCGGTACGCCGGCCGTCTATGCCAGCTACTTCGGATCGCGCAATGACGGTGCGCCGAGCTGGACCGAAATCAACGACCTGGCAGTTGACGGCGAAGGCAATGTCTATTTTACCGGCTTCACTCTGTCGCGTAGCCTTGAAGTTACGCCTGACGCCCAGCAGACCGAGAGCAAGGGCGACCCCGGCGATTCCTTCCTCGGGATGGTCAGCGGCGCAACGCCGCCGCAGATACTGTACCTCAGTTATTTTGGCGGCAATGAACGCGACGAGGGGATCGCCCTGGATGTGCGCGGTGCCGGCGATGTGTTTCTACTCGGCAGCACGCGCTCGGCAGGTTCGAGTTTTACCACCAGCGAGGGTGCGTACCAGGAAGAACAGGGCGGCGGCACTGACGCGTTTGTCGCGCGCTTCAAGCTATCGGTGGATCTCAAGTACCCTGTCGGCGACGAAGTAATCTGCGCGGGCGATACCGTGAATATCGAGTGGGTGCCGACGCAGCGGGTCGACCGCATACGCCTTGCGCTTTGGAGCGCCAAAGAGGGGGCGATTGTCGATACGATTGCAGCCAACACCTCGGCCAGCGTATCTCAGTTTCGCTGGGTGGTGCCGCGAGTGGCCGAAGGCGGACAGTTGTATCAGGTACAGATTCTCAACGTGACGAGCGCCACGATTCTCGATCGTTCGCCGCGTCTTTTCAGCATTAACCTGCCGCCCCTCGTGACGGAACAGCCGACAGCGGCACTGGTCTGTCTCGGCGCCGTTTCGGGCCTGTCGGCCGCCGCCGAAGGCTTCCCGACGCCGCGCCTTGCGAAGTGGCAGGAGAGTATCATTGGCGCGCCCGGAACCTGGCGCGACATCGGCCCCGACCCGCCGCGCGTGGTCAGCGAGCGCAATCACATGCTGCATTATCGCGCCTGTTTTGAGAATGAGTGCGGCATCGTCTATTCGCAGGCGGCGCAACTGCTGATTGAGGAAACGCCCGTCCTTCGTATCGAAGGCAGCGGTCTGCGACGCCTCTGTGCCGGTGAATCGCTGACCCTGCGCTCTACGGTCGGCGATGCGGGCAAAGGCAGCTATTTCTGGGAAATCGACAGCAATACCGTGGGAGCGCCGGACGAGTTTCATCCCATCAACGGGGCCAACGACGATCAGTATACCATTGTCGGGGCAAGCAAGCGCATACACGGCTATCGCTACCGGCTTCGCTATGTCACGCCGTCGGGTTGTACGGTGTACAGCAATGCCGTCACGCTGCAAATCCATGGCGCGCCCGTCATTTCGCGCCAGCCCGGCTCAAGGATCGCCTGCGCCGACGAGGCAGCGGAATTTTCGATCGGCTACCGCAGCCCGACCGGAGCGGATGTGCAGATACGCTGGCAACGGCGCAGCGGCGCCGCCGACGATTGGGAAGACATCACGGACCCCGGGGCCAATGATACCTTGCGAATCGATCCGGTCAGGACGTCTGATCACGGCACCCAGATACGGGCGGCTTTGCTGGCCTGCGACGAGACCATTTATTCGGATGTGGCGGTTCTGAATGTCCTGTCCGCCGCGTTGCTCAGCGTCGATCCGCCCGGCGGACTCGACTTTGGCCGGCTGGATGAGTGCGAAGGCAGCAGTATGGCGACGCTGACATTGCGCAACCGCAATGTGGCGACCCTCAGTATTCTGGAAGCCTTGTCAACGGATCCGGCATTCGAGGTGTTGACCCAACTGCCGCGTGAGATTGCCTCTGGCGGCAGTACAACCATCAGGCTGCGCTACAATCCTTCGGACGAAGTCAATTCCGGCGTCCTGACGCTGAGATTCAAGGAATGCTCCTTTACGCTCGACATTGACCTGAAAGGCGCCAAGACGGGAAGCGCGCCTGTTACCCTGCCCGCCACGCTCGACTTTGGTATTATTCCATCCTGCCAGGAAGCGGCGGAAGCGGAGGTCGCAATTTATAATCGTACCGGCATCGATCTCCGTATCGAAGGAGTTCAGACTCTGGCTCCCTTCGCTATCGGCAGCTCCCTGCCAGCGACGCCGATAACCCTGGCCGATCAGGATCGCCTGATCATTCCGGTGCTGTATCAGCCACAGAGCGACGACAGTCACAACTCCGCCGTCGCCATCGCCATCAGCTCCGAGCGCTGTCCGGTAATCGACACCCTGTTTGTACCGCTCAGCGGCGAACGCGCTGCCGTAGGGCTGGAAACGGAACCCTCCGCCTTTGTCTTCAGCGCCTTCGATTGTGAAGACAGCTGGGATTCAACATTGACGCTGCGGAACAGCGGCAGCTTCCCCCTCGATCTGCGCTTCACCGCCGAACCCCTGAACGCCGTCAGCGTCAGCCCGGACGAGGCAACACTTCCGCCCGGCGAAGAACTGGTCGTGAATATCTCCGCCGACCTTCGGCTGAGCTCGAATCCCAGCCTGGTTGTTGACTACGGAATCTGCGACAGGCGCGAGCTTATCAGCCTCAGCGGGACACTGATTGCATCCGGCCCACTCCTGGTGGAAGAATCGCTCGACTTCGGCAATCTGCGGCGCGGCGGCAGTCTCCAGCGCAGCCTCCGGATCGATAATCAAAGCGGAGGCGTCTACCGCATTACCGGCATCAATAGCCCCGACGCCCCATTCACACTGCTGACCGCATTGGATCTGCCCCACATCATCGAGGCGAATGACGGGCTGGATCTCGAGCTGACATTCACCGCGGCCGAGGTCGGGCAGCATAGCTCCGAAATCGTGCTGATACTGGCCGGCCCATGCGGCGAGCGCGAGCATCGCATCGCTCTGACGGGCAGCAGCGACGCTTCCGCTTACATCCAGCTAAGAATCGATGACTATCGCCAGAAACTCGGCGACCGTTTCGATGTTGCCGTCCACATCGATTCGACGGCCGGTTTCACAGATCTTGGCGTAGAACGTTACGCACTCGAACTGGCCTACAACGCGACTATCCTTGGCACAACCGATGAAAGCATAGCGAGCAGTTTCAGCGATGGCGAGCAACGCATCGTTATCGAAGGCAGCTATGATCCTTTGCAGACAGGACCGTTGTTCCTTGTGCCGATGCGCTGCGGCTGGGGTAATGCGCAAATGACGTCCATCAACATTGTCAGTGCGCGCTTTTTCGGAAACGATGGTCGCGAGCTGATCGAAGTCGACGTGTTACCGCCCGACAATGGTTCGCTGACCCTAACCGACATTCTGGATCGGATGCTGATCAATCCGGCTCCGGGCGCCCTGCTGCTGCGCATCAAACAGAATCCGGCCGAAGGAGATCTGCGCATAGTCGTTTCGGGATTGGGACGCCTGGCCGGATTATTGGAAATTTTTGATTTCGAGGGTCGCAGCCTTTTTGCGCAGCCAGTTGCGGCTGATGGTGACGTCATTGTTGCGGCGACATCGATCCCCGCCAGCGGAAGCTATTTTTGTCGTGTAAGTTCGGGTGAACGAATTGTTGTGCGGTCGTTTGTGTACCGGAAGTGATGCTGGAGTGAGGCTTTGCGCATTCATCGGCTTGATGCTGCCCTTCTTTGTGATGGCAACAGTCTTTGCCGGTGCCCAGAATGACAAGTCGGTTAAATTCGGTCTGTTGCCGGCCCTGCACTATAATATGCACTCCACCAATTTCCGGCTGTTGCCCGGCGTGCAGGACTCCGGCGCCTACGCTCCGCTCCGCTCGGGTAGCGGCTTCGGATACAGTATCCTCGCCAATTTCGATTTTCCCTTTTCTTCTTCTTCATTCTTTGCAATGCGGGCCGGTTACAGCCGTTGGGACGGCACTCCCCGTCTGCAGTCACTCCTGCCGCTTGTGGACGGCAAAATCGGTACCTTCGAGCATCGGGTGGAAGCAAACTTTTCCTTGCTGAGTTTTGAGGCACTGATGGGCACCACCATTCAGGATCTGCTGCGAATTAACTGGGGCGGGGAATGGGCTGTACTGCTTCATTCGGAGCTTAAGGAAGTGGAAGAAGTGCTCGAGCCGAGCGGCGCAACGCTCGTCAAGACCAATACGCCCTCCAATACGCTGTTCGAAGGCAGCCTCGACGATGCATCGGCGCTGCAGTTCGCGCTGGTGGCGGGCCTGCAATTCCTCAAACCGACGATCTCAATCGGCCCCCTGAAGGCAGAGCCGGAGCTGCGTCTGTCCGTTCCGCTCTCAAAAATCTGGCGCGACGGCGACTGGAGCATCACCTCGCTGCGCCTGGGCGCCGTCCTGTACTTCCCCTCGGACAAAGCGGCCGATACGACGCGCGTTGCGCCGCCGCCCAGGGAGCAAAGCCCAAGGGATCGGCCTTCGGTTCTGCAGCGGCGTTTTGTCCGCTATGATACGCTCAACCCGCACCGCGATACCGTTGAGATACCGATGGCCGATATCCGCCAGTCCGGCGTCGTTCTCGATACGATTATCTATGAGACCAAAACCAAAAAGGTCAGCCGATCGACTTTCCATATCACGCAGCCGATCGAGCGCTACATTTTGCAGGTGCCGGATGTAAAGCCGCTGTTGGTGGCAAGCGTCGCGGCCATCTTTGTGCTGGCGGACGATTCGGTCACCACGCGAGCCAAGGTAACGCTGGAAGAGTTTGTGATGAACCGGCATATCCCCCTGCTGAACTATCTCTTTTTTGATGAAAAGTCGGCACAGTTGCCGGCGCGCTATCAGCAACTCGACCGGGCTGCCGTCGCCGGCTTTGACCTTGGCCGTCTCTACAGCGAGTCGACCCTGGATATCTATCATCACGTTCTGAATATTGTCGGGCAGCGCATGCGTTTGTATCCTGACGCGGTCATTACGATTACCGGCTGCACGGACGGCACAGCGGCGGAAGCCGAAGCCCCATTACTGGCCGACCGGCGAGCCGGAGCAATCCGCGATTACCTGCGCGATATCTGGGAAATCGATCCGGCGCGCATTGTCACAAAGCAGCGAAGCCGGCCGGCACAAGCGTCCAACATGGACAGGCCGGAAGGAATAGCGGAAAATCGTCGGGTAGAAATTGCCTGCAATATCGCCCCGATTTTCGATCCGCTGACGTTGAGCGACACTTTGCGGATTGTCGATCCTCCCACGATTCGCTTCCGTACCTCCGTTGCGTCGGATGCCGGTATCAGATCATGGCGCCTGGAAGTGATGCAGGCCGGCCAGGTACTAAAAGACATACGCGGCATGGGCGCCGTCCCCGCCAACATCGACTGGGATTTGAACAACGATATTCTGCGGCCGATCGCCGATGAACCCCTGCGCTACCGGCTGCACCTCAGAGACAGCACGGGACAGGAGATCGCCACCCCCAATGATGCCGTTATCCAGTTTGAACAGCGCACTCTGGTCCGTAAACGCCGCGAGCGCCTCGGCGATAAACTGATCGACAGTTTTTCCCTGATTCTCTTCGACTTTGACAGCAGCACGCTCAACGCGCGCAATCAGCGCGTTATTTCATTTATTCGGAAGCGTATTCAGCCTGATTCGCGCATCAATATCACCGGCACCACGGATCGGCTGGGCGATGATGAGTATAACCGCCTGCTTTCGCTGCGGCGTGCTAACCAGACAGCTGCCGCCCTCGGTGATTTTTCAAGCCAGATCGTAGGTTTCGGCGAAGACGAGTTCACCTTCGACAACGATCTGCCGGAAGGACGCTTCTACAGTCGTACCGTCCGTGTTCTGGTCGAAACACCGATCCGGTCGAAATAGGAAAGGCGGCCAGTCGGCCCGCAGCTTCGCAAGCCGAACTTAACTTTGTTCGGCGCGCCGATAAGTTCGGCTCGGAACGACGCCGGTTTCAAGGTGTTGAAGCGCAGCAGACAACTTCGAAAAATTCGCTCCGAGGTTTTCAGCAACATTTCCTGCGGAAAGCAATCCCGGCCTTTAAAACTTCAGCGCCCGGCGATAAACCGGGCGCTGTCAATTCAATCTCGTCACCTACCTGTATTCATTATTGTCTTGGCTCGCTCAGGCCATCGCGGATGACCTGCCTGATATCCTGCCAGTGTTGCAGCTCGTCGGATCCGCCCTGTAATTCGAGCAGTTTAATACAGGTGTTGATTCGCAGCAGGGCTTCTTCGAAATTGCCGCTTTTGACCAGCAGCAGGCTCTGTTCGCCTTTGATTAATGCCTGCGTTTCAATCATTTTATTGCTTTTGGCCAGTGATTCGGCTTCGTCCAGCTTTGCGGCTGCCTCGTCGAAACGATTGAGACCATAGAAAGCACGAGCCTGCAACAGCAGCGTGCGCGCTTTGCCTTCTTCATCCTTGGCTTCATCGAAATATTCGGCGGATTCACTCGCACGCGTCAGCGCCTGCTCGAAATTTCCGACTTTAAGGAGCCCGGCGGCGGTATTTT
>JANQRB010000189.1 GCA_028284775.1 Candidatus Kapaibacterium sp.
AATGGGGCTGCTTGAAAAGGCCTTGGATGTTCTCTGCCGTGCGGAGTATGTGCTGCGAGAATGCGAGGAAGGCTATGGGATGGGTGCCACCTTGTTTTCGGCCGGCAATGTACTCAGGGACCTGGGGCAGCGTTCATTGGCTCTGCAGTATTATCGCCGCGCCGTTCCGATTTTCCGCCGCATCGGCAGCGTTCACGGTACCGCCGGCGCACTTCATTCCTTAGGCAATCTGCTGTATCTGGAGGCCGACTACGATCAGGCCCTGGCCGTCCTTGACGAGTGCATCGCCCACTGCCGGAAGCATAATGATGTCCAGGTGCTCGTGGGCGCGCTCCGGGTGAAGGGCGAAATTTATCTTCTGCGTAACGAATTCGACCGCTCGCTCGAACAGCTGCGGGAATGCGAGGCCCTCTGCGCCGACATCAGCGACGCCAAGACGATAGCCGATGCAAAGCTCTTACGTGCCCGCTACCACTTCACATGTAGTGATTCCGCAACGGCGCAGCGCAATTTCGAGGACATCATCGGCTTTTTCGATCGACAGCAAAATCATCTTAACCGGATTCTGCTGCTCGAAATGCAGTCCGATTACCTGGCGAAACAGCAGCAGTGGCAGGAATGCCTGCGTATCAAGGAGGAGGCCCTGGCGCTGGCTCGCCAGGGAGCCTATCACGACATGCGCGCCCGCATGCTGGCGAAATTACACGGTTATTACAAGACGATGGGCGATGAAGCCAAAGCCACGACCGTACTGGAGGAAGCCTTCAGCGAGCAGAAGGCGATTGCGCGCAATGAACGCCAGTCTCTGATCGAACGCAGTCTGCAAACAACAGGCGCCGCAACAATCGCCGATGATGCGACGCTCGGCGGCGACGCTTCTTTCTCCGCCGAGGATCGTCTGCGGCGCGCACTGCAGCATCATTGCCCGGACCTGACGCCGACGGAAGAGAGAGTGTGTCTTATGCTTTATTTTAGCATGCAGAGCAAGGAAATCGCCGCCACACTGCATATCTCCTGGCTGACCGTGGATTGGCATCGCCGTTGTATTCGACGCAAGCTGGCGCTGCCGCGCGGCACGTCGATCCAGGCGGAGCTGCAGCAACTACTGGATCGCGACACAAGCCGTTCCGCTTGAAGATTGCCTAGCTTGCGGATTTGATCAGGGGTGAAGCCTGGGGATGTGTAGAGTAATTCACCAACCGGAAGGGTTTCCGGACAACGCCAGCGGCCGACTGAATGCCAGGGCCGGTCTGCACTTGCACCGGGACGTCGATTATTGCCTGGACCTGGCGGAACAGGCAGAGCAGTCGGCGCGCGAACTTGGCGATCCGGCTAATCCCGCACGCGCCTTACTGTTGCAGGGATCATGTTCGGAAAGTCCGACCTAAGAAAATTTCCGATAGATCACTCGGAAAAACCCCTAGAGCAAAATCGGAAAAACCCTTAGAGCATTTTCAGAATTTCACTGATTGAATCCCTTGCGCCGGCGACATACTTTAGCCGGGCGATTCGATCAATGCAACCGGAGGGAATTCGCCTGAGTGACGCGAGGATGGCAAAGGCCTGATTCGATACCCGGGTGCCGCTCCGACAAACACACTTGATGGTCTGCCGGGAGCAAAAAACTCAGGATTCACATAGCGGAGCAGTTTGCGATGAACTCGTCCGGTTTTGATGTCGGCAACTCGTGACTGCAAGATAGGACCGATGGCCCTGGGACAAGCGCCCGTGAATCGATCACACTGCCGCGCGGGGACAGGATACCCGGGCGGCGCCGGGATTGTCCGACAGCTTACGGTGTAGCGCATGTATCCGACCGTAGCTGTATTCATAAGTTGTTTAACCAAACAGAGCAGCGACCTGTATGGACTGTGGCTTTGCTCAATTGCAGCGGGAGCTGAACAGTGCTTCCACCCTCGCAGAAAAGACCGATCGTTTACACCGAACGACGGCACAGCTCATCGATAATCACGCCAGGGATATTGCCGAACTGGCCTGCAATTGCCTGAAAGCAGCCGGGCGTTTACGCAATACTCTCCTCGTCGCTCGTTGCCAGGAAGTGTTAACATACTGTTGCTACCGTCTGGGTCGCTATGATGAGGCGGTAGCTTACGCGCAGCAGGTCCGCGGCTATTATGAAAAGACCGGAGATTCCCACAAGGCCGCAATAATGCGGGCCGAACTTGGTTTCTATCATGCCGTCGCCGGCGAGTTTCTAGAGGCCTGGAACTGCTACCGGCACTGTCTGAAGATATTTGCGCAGTACGATGACCAGCAGCGCCTCGGCATTGTTTACACCAGGATCGGCGTTCTCGCTGCCCTGCTTATCGATGTGCCGACAGCGCTGACGAATCTTCACAAGGCAATTGCCATCCTTCGCAAGGTCGGCGACCGGCGCAACGAGGGGGTGGCGTTGAATCACATCGCCTTCACCTACTATCAATCGGAAAACTACAGCGATGCCCTGCGCTATTACCGGCAAGCATTAAACATTTTTGTCGAATCCGGCGACGAATTTCAAGAGGCGAATGTACTCCACTACATGGCGCTGAATGAATCTTTATTCGGGAAACAGCAGCATGGCGTAGTTGATCTGACGGAGCCGCTGCGAAAGCTGCGCCGGGCGCTGGCAATTATGGAGAGCCGTGAGAGCTTTCCCGCGATCGCCGAAGTGCTGCTCGACTTCGGCGCCCTGTATCGCGAAGCCGGCCGCTACAAAAAGGCGCTGACCTACTTTCGTCGTGCCGAAGAGTTGATCGGCCCGGGCTTCCCGACCTGCCTGGAGGCTGCGAATCTGCGGCTGCAGATGGGCAAAACATTTCGTTTAATGCGTAAGGTGGATGAAGCCATCCCACTGCTCGAAGAGGCCTACGCGCTTGGGATGAAAATTGATCAGGACAATGCGGGCTTCCGCGTCGGCGCGGAGCTGTCGGAAGCGTATCGCGAGCAGGGTGATGTCCAAAAGGCCTATGCCTATCTGCGAATTTACAATGCGAAACGGGACATTATCCAAAGTGTTCAACGTCAACGGGCAGCAACGGCATTGCAGATTAAAAGCGAGATCGAGCAGATCGAAGCGGCCATGGAAGATTATCGGCGTCAGAGCCGGGAACTGCAGACAACCATCGAAGAACAGAAAAAGGAAATCACGACGATTTCCATGCACCTCACCCAGAAGAGTGAATTTCTCAGCAAGATGCAGCAACAGCTCAAGGTTGCGCTCAAGGCCGGACCGGAATCCACCCGGACGATGCTCCGCGAACTCCTGACAGATATGCGCAGCATCGAAGTCTCGGAAGAGGACTGGAATGTGTTCGAGCGTGCAATCCAAAACGGCAGCAGCGAAGAGATGCAGGGATTGACCGTGAAGTATCCGCATCTCACGCCTACAGAGATCAAGGTCTGCTACTTTATTAAGCTGGATCTGAGCAGCAAGGAGATTGCAAAATTACTCTGTTCATCCGTGCGCAGTATTGAAACGTATCGCTACAACGTCAGAAAAAAACTGCGGCTACCCCGCACGACAAATCTCAGCTCGCATTTATCCGCTATGTAAACTCTGCTCAGACCGACCATCGTATTATTATCGTAGTCGCTTCCGGCCGATTCGAATGTATATTTCACGCAGGTATTTCTTCGAGTAGCGGAGCGCACACCGATATCGTCGTGCGCATTGAGAGTAATAGCAGGGAAGGCAATGCGATACGCTGTTCACACAAGTGAGCGGAGAGGATTCGCTATGCACTAATGTTACACAATCCCCATCGCGATTGACCAGGCTTTTCTGCATGCTCTGCAACGCTGCGCATACCACCGTAATGTACTAAACCTTATGTCACAAACCAGGGAGATGTTTGCAATGAAAAGCTCAACAATGGTCATGGTCACAACCATTGCCATAACTATTACTTTGCTCAATTATCAATGTCCGACGCTGCGGGCGCAAGGCGCTTGTTGTGACGCGCAGCAAAGCAGCTTCGAGCGCCTATACGGCGACGATCTGATGGACTTTGCCTTTGGCCTCGACGCGACGAGCAATGACGAAATCATCATGACCGGAACGGCGATGTTAACACAGGGATCTTTCGCCAATAAGATCAGCATGGTAAAAGTCGATCAGTTCGGTACGATCGTATGGACAAAATTTTACGATGACGGCAGCGGAAACGCTGTGCGCGTCACCAGCGACGGCGGACTGATTCTGACCGGCTCCGGCGTTGACGCGGGTGGCCAGGGCGGTCTTGTGTTAATGAAAACCACCGGCGCCGGCAGCGTCGAATGGCTGCGCTTCTTCGGCGGCAGCGGCGGCGCCGACGGCTATGACGTATTGGAAGCCAGTGACGGCAGTTTTATCGCCGTGGGCCGCACGAGTGTCTTCGGTTCGGGCAATTCCGACTGCCTGGTTCTTAAAGTCGATGCAAACGGCAACCTGCTCTGGCAGAATGCTTATGGCGGCAGCGGGACCGACGAAGCCTACAGCGTACAGGAAGCAGCCAACGGCGATCTGGTGATTGCCGGCACAAGCCAAAGCTTCGGTGCGGGCCAGGAAGACGTTTATGTGCTGCGCATCAACAGCGCCGGCCTGCTGCAGTGGTCGCGCGCATTTGGCGGTACGGCTCCCGATGAAGGCCGAGCCGTGGTGGTCGCCAGCGACGGTAATATCTTTGTCGGCGGCAAGACAAGCAGTTTCGGCGCGGGCCAGCAAGACGCCTACCTTCTCAAGCTTAACGCCAGCGGAACATTGCAATGGTCAAAAACCTACGGAGAGAGTTTAATTGACGGAATCGAGGCACTTAAACAGGGTTGCGACGGCACGCTGATTGCCAGCGGTGAGTTCAACACGGCGAGCGCCCGCAGACTCCTTTTGCTCAACCTGGACCTGAGCGGCACGCTTAACTTTGCGCGTGGCTTCGAGGGCCTCTTTCCCGGCGGCGCCATCGCTTATGATGTTATTCAACTGAGCACCGGCGGCTATGCGGCGACGGGCAGCGCCCTGAATACGAGCGATATGATCAGCTTCGATGACGAGTTCTACCTGATCCGTACTGACTGCGAAGGCCGAACCGGCTGCCACGCCACAATTGAACCGATCGTAAACGAGCCGAGTTCGACGTCGACGTCACCGGCCACAATAACCGTCGCCAGCGCGGCCGTCGCAAGTCACGAACCGCTGTATTGCCAGCTCGTTCTCAATGAAACGGAGGTCTGCCGCCCCGGCCCCTGCTGTGATCCCGATGCCCTCAAGTTCGTAACCAAGTTTGACGGCGGTTATGTGGATGACGATGGGCTGGCCCTACAACAGACCGGCGACGGTGGTTACATCCTGACCGGCCTTTCGGTCCAGACAAATTCATTTACGCAGCAGGACCTTTTGCTGCTTAAAACCGACGGCGACGGCAACAAGCAATGGATGAAACTCTTCGGCGATGACGCCGCCGACTTCGGCGCAGGCGTACGCGAGCTGACCGGCCGTGATTTCATTCTGGCGGGGCGCATCGACA
>JANQRB010000016.1 GCA_028284775.1 Candidatus Kapaibacterium sp.
ATTGTAGAACATTTGCATCAGGTCGTAGGTGCTGTGATCATTAATCCGCCAGAGCGTCATCAGAATGGCGGGAACGCCGGCATAGGAAAAAGCGCGCGACAACCCCATCAGCCCTTCGCCCGGCAAATGAGCGCCGATGCCGGTATTGCAGGCGCTGAGAACCACCAGATCAGCGTCGAGCTTGAGATTGTAGATCTCATAGGCGTAAAGATTGCCGTCGTTGTTTTTGTCCTGCGCATCGCTGAAGACAAGATGCGATGCCAGGGGAAAGGTATTGTCAACCTGGCCATGGGAGGCGATATGAATGACGCTGCTGCCGCTGCCGACGTCCTTGAATCGCGATTCCGTCGCTGCCTTCCCGCTATAGGCACTGCCCCCCAGCAGACCGGCAATGGCCTCAACTTCCCGTCGCGCCCAGGGCAGCGAAGCGTAATGCGAACGCAGCGTATCGCCATTTGTGCTGCGATATGCCAGTACGGTGTCGCTGCCGAAATCCGGCGCAAAGCCGACGAAGGGAGTTTCAGTCCTGCGGGAAGTTCGGAGCTTCCGTTCATTGTCGCGAAACAATGTCGCCGAATAAGCATAGGAAATACTGCAATCATGAAGCAAATAGTCAAGCGATTGAAAGGTCGCACCGGAGTCGACCGCCGCATTCCTGACGAAGATTTCAAAGGGGAGGTACGCTAACTCGTTGTCGGGTACCACGATAAGCTGTTCCGGCTTTGCGCCGCCTAAGGCGGCAAGCGGTCGGTCGACAATGTTGCGCCACATCCAGTATGCGGAGTGTGCAAAACGCTGAACCGTCTCCGCATCGCCTGCGTCGGCATCGCCCTGCAACTCCGCCCGCAGTATTGCAGCATGCAAGCGCATACTATCGGCTGCCGGCACCCTGACGATCGCCATGCTGTCGCGATTCAGGGCCGCCACATAAAGGACATTTTCGCCACAAAAATAGGAGAGAAGCGTTTGCTGCGGTTGCAGTACTTCCTGCAAATCATCCACGCCGGCAACACGGTGTCGATGTTTCAACTCAAAGTATGCCGGATAATCGCGTTCAAGTCGCGCTAACAATTCGTCACGTTCGCGCTGCAGCCAGAATACGGTGTCGCGCGTAGCGGCGGTCTGTTCCGATGAAGGCTCGCCCGCCGCCGCATTCCGCTCCGATTCAACCAGCGTATGTTGTAGGGCCGCCAGTCGTTCCCGCAGACCGGCTTCGTGGGCGACCAAACTGTCGGGGATATCAGCAAAGGCTTTGGCGTCGGCATCGCGCAGGGCTTCGAGATGGAGCACGGACTTACTGGTCTCGATCGCAGCGAAGATCCGGCGCTGAATTGCCGGATCGGCCTTGTGCTGATGGAGGGTCCACGCGGCGGCAATCAATTCTTCATGGAGCTCCACTACATTCCGACGTAAAAAAAACTCTTTGGCCTCGTCGCTGTTGAATGTCAGGTGCAGCCGAGCAAAGAGGTCCGCCACACTGCGGTAAGAGTGGTAGGCCAATTCCGCATCCTGCACTCGATTGCTTGTACGGGCGATTGCCGAGGCGGTGCGCGCTTTTGCAATCAGCAGAGGCAGAATCGATGTGAAGTCGATCCAGGAGTCGCCCTTGGGACAATCGCGCAGGTCAGTGGCGCTGCAGGTGGAATCGTAGGTGTGCAGTGTCTGCTGGTAGAGCTCCAGCGCCCGCCGCCGATTTCCGGCATCGCGATGCAAATCGGCCAGACAACGGTAACTGCTGGCGACCAGGCCGTGATAGCGACCGAACAACTTCTTGTTTATTTCCAGTGATTTTTCGACCCGTTGCAGCGCCTGACTGCGCAAACCCTGACGCGACAACGAAGCGCTGCCCTTGCTCAAGAGGCTGCCGACTTTTGAATGTTGACTATGGTAAAACTCTTCGAAAATGGTCATTGCCTTGCGAAAAAAATGCATTGCCGAATCGTGGTCGGCGCGGCGCTGGTACAGCATCCCGATATTGAAAAAAGCATTACCGACCGAGATTGATTCCGGGCCTTCGTGCTCCGTAAAAATTTTGAGTGCAGTCTGAAAATACTCCTGGGCTTCGTCGAGCCGCTGCATCTGGCTATAGTTAATACCCAGCCCAAGAGTGATACTGCCTTTCAGCAAGTGCTGAGGACTTTCGCTGGCCTCCAAGACTCGCATGCCTCGCTCAAACTGCTGCATCGAAGCAGGGAAGTCGCCGCTGATACGGTACAGGCGGCCAAAGGTGCTGTGAAAGAAGGCCGCCAGCACGTGATCTTCGCCTAGCCTGTCAATCGCAATCTTGAATCCCTTGTCCAGGTAGTATTTCGCTGAATCCAGTTCGTCCTGTACAAGAAAAACGGCCGCCAGGTCGCGATAGCAACCGGCCGTATAGTGGTGATTCTCGCCGACATTTTCCTTGACGATCGCCAGACTCTTGCGCGCGAATCGTTCGGCTTTCGTCAATTCGTCCAGGTCGCGATATTGACGGCTCAGGGAAATATAACTGTATGCCATTGCCAGATCTTTCTTGGCGGTGTCGCTGCGCGTTTTGAGCGCCTTGCGGAAAAAGTCCAGCGCCGCTTCTTCCTGGCCATGGATCGTACCGAGAATCTGTCCCATGTTCTGATAGCTCTTCTGCAGCCGCGGATCATCGGCCCCGTAGAGTTCGGTCAGAATATCGATTGACTTTTCGAAGTGGCCGATGGCCGTCGTGTATTCACTGGCATAGAAATAGTAAAAACCAAGACTCGAATTGATGTAGGCTACTTCCTTGCTCTCGGGGCCATGAAGGTCAAGGGCCAGCTTCAGACATTTTTCGAGCGTGTCCTTGGCTTCGTAGAGTCTCATCAGGCTCGTCAATTGGCCGGCGCAGCCTTGTAGACTTTTCACATACCCCGCCATGTCGCCTGATTCAGCAAAGAGCTGACCGGCGCGATTGAACAGTGTCAGGGCGCTATCGAGCTCATCGGCATGCGCTGCTTGTTTGGCAGACAAATAGAGTTGTTCGGCCCGGCTGATGTCTCCGGTTTCATCGGGGTTGACAGTCGGCGGGTATCCGTCGGCGCTGTTACTGCCGCCAAGCAGACAGCAAAGGACTACAACACTCGCTGCGAATAGACCGATCTTGCGAGCGCCCAGGCGTCGGGGACCCTGGTCTGAAGTGTAGAATTGCATATGCTAACGTTAGTTGCTGAGGCGCTGCCTCAAAAATCCGGCTGCATGATCATTGAGCTATGAACGAGTGGGGCGGACAATTTCGGCAAAGCAGACAGGATAATCAAGGATAATCACTGCAACAGCGCACGGCGTACAGGCTCACAATGCCCTGGCATCGCCATCTTCCGGAGCGGCAGAGTTTTAGCGAATCGGCACACCAAGCAACAACAGCGACCGATCGGCAGATGAACACCATCAGCGATGGCAGCATAGACGAAACGATTTTTGTACCACACAGAGACCGGGAACTGATTCTGGCGCCGCTTCGGAGTTTTCGCTGTTATGCGCAGGCCGTACTATTCAGACAGTCAGCGACAATCAGTTCTCGAAGGGCTTCGATGCGCAGCTGCGTGCGGCGGCATCGAGAAAAACACGTACCTTAGGATGCAATGAAACAACGAAGTACACTCTTACGGCAATCGTGGAACTTTGTCGTGACGCTAACTGCATTGGGC
This sequence comes from Candidatus Kapaibacterium sp., assembly GCA_028284775.1. Taxonomy (GTDB): domain Bacteria; phylum Bacteroidota; class Ignavibacteria; order Kapaibacteriales; family UBA7675; genus JANQRB01. The sequence continues at coordinate 3,657 of JANQRB010000016.1, forward strand.
GTTTGCGTTATTACGGCAATTGCCGCCGACAGTACCCGGCAAGGGCGCGCAATAGTGCCCGCGCTAAATGACAGCGTGATCGTGAAGACTTCATCGCTGCGCTATGATACCTTGATAATCGCCGCCGGCGCTTATCTGCAGGTTGGCGACAGCGTTCTGATTGTGCCGGCCGACACGGTACTTATTCTGCCGGACACCTTGCGCGTCGAAATCCTGGAGAACACCGGCGCCAACCGTGCCGCGCATTACGACTCACTGCGATCGCTGACCGGCGGCAATTGGATTACACGTAGTTTGTTCGATTTGCTCTTCGCGCCTCCACCGAATAACGCCGATACCGGCGCCGGCCGCGTCCAGCGAAGCGAGCGAGTCTTCCTGCCTTTTGAAGGTAAATATATCCGGTATATCGAGCTGCGTAAACTGGATGCAATCGGCACATCGGTCACCGACACCACGCGGCGAAGTTCTTCATGGCTGGCGCGCGCCGGCAACAGTCTGCACTTTACGACGCGCGATCCGGTGCTGCGCGCCAACCTCCTGATCCGGTCCGGCGACCGACTGCATCCCTATGTTCTTGCCGACAACGAGCGCATTCTGCGCGACCTGCCCTATGTCGAAGATGCGCGTATCCACGTGCGCCCAGTGCCCGAACACAGCGATTCCGTCGATGTTCTGGTCATCACGAAGGATCTCTGGTCCATTGGCGTCGACCTCAAATTCCGTGGACTCAACGGTTATATCTTTGAGCTCTTCGATTTCAATTTTCTTGGGCTGGGTCACAACCTCGACCTGGAGTTTCTCTTCGATCCCGACAAGACGCCCTCAACCGGCTTCGAGGCGGCCTATACAATTGATAACATCGGCGGCAGCTTCATTTCGCTCGAAGGTCTCTATGCAGACAATTATGAACGCAAAGTGACCCAGATTCAGGCGTCGCGCCGCTTCTTTGCTCCCGGCGCCCGCATTGCCGGCGGCGCGCGCTACGGCCGAACCCTCACCTACGTCGATCAGGACGACACGACCGGTGCAATCATCAATGATGAAGTGGACGAACATGATATCTGGCTGGGACGCGCATTTCCACTTGAATCGGGAATAGACCCGGCGCGCAGCCGATCGAGTATCGTTCTCGCAGGACGCATGCAGCGCCGCAGCTTTCTGCACCGCCCTGAAGTGCGTCGCGACACGAATTTCCGCTTTCACAACGGCGCCCTGTTCCTGGGCGGCATTACCTTTAACAATCGCAATTATTACAAAGGTCGGCTCATCTACGGCTTCGGCCGAACGGAAGACATTCCTTACGGCCATCGCCTGGAAACCCTCTTCGGCTGGGAGAATGCGGAATTCTTTAATCGCTTCTATCTTGGCGGCAGCTATCGTTTCGGTGATTACATCGGCCCCCTCGGCTATCTCAGCGCCTTTGTCAGCGCGGGCGGATATCTGCGCGAACGCGAATTCGAACACGGCGTGCTGAAAGGCGGAGGGTCATATTTTTCACAGCTGATCTCACTGGGTGATTACCGCCTGCGTCAATTCGTTTCCGGGGAATATTCGCGCGGCATAAACGACAGCGGTGAAGAAGAAGTCGACTTCGACGACGACAATGTGCTGCGCGGCATTGTTGAGAGCAAAGAAATTCGCGCGGACGAGCTCCTAAAAATCAATGCCGAAACGGTCCTGTTTACGCCCTGGAGTTTATACGGCTTTCACTTTGCGCTGTTTGGCTTCGCCGATCTGGGCTTTGTGGCCTTGAATGAAGAATTTGTCACGATCGACAACCTCTACTCGGGCCTTGGTTTCGGCATGCGCATCCGCAACGAGAGCCTCGTCTTTCAGACTTTCCAGTTTCGATTCGCCTTCTATTCCTCGCTGCCGCCTGGCTTTGAAAGCAAATTCATCCGCTTCTCCAGTGAAAAACTGCTTAATCTGGATGATTTCGCCGCGCGCGCTCCGCAGACGGTGGAGTTTGATTGAGGGGGGTGCTAGGGGTCATTCCGGCACAATCCGATTGGTCGGGATAAAGACGTTTGTACGCAGTTGATACCTGGTGAGGCTTCAGCTTGCCAAGAGATTTTTGCTAGCAAGATTCAGATAACACTGTCGCAGGCACGCGCGCACAGCGGAGTCCTTCGCGTTTAAACAACGTTGGATTTCGCTAGGCTTCGTTTACAAAGTACATCACATGTATTGAAAGCCGGATCATAGGCAGGTCGTTGGAGTCGCATTAAGCAATGGTCGTTAACATAAAGCCGATGAATAGAATAGAATAGAATTAATGTCTTAAGCCGAATGGCAGTTGATTTGTACTTCCGGCCGACAATCGTGTAAGTATTCTCCGGCAGTTGCTATCAAGTCGGATGCTATCGGATTTAGTGAGGGAATCGCAACCAGCAATCGAGTGCCGGACTCTAGCTTCAGTTTATCGCCAAATATCATACGGCTATCGACACATTCGAGTAGATTCCTGGGATTGGGCAATAGAAAAGTGAACGACAAATTCACATTCGGCTGAATTTTGGCCGGTAGCGTTTTCACCTCAGCGACGCCGACATCTCGCTGGCTTGTTAGTTGAGCTATCCAACACTCCGCGAAAACTTCACCGATCAGACGCTTAGGGTCAAAGTATTGGTAAATGTGAAGTACGGCTGTATTGTAACGAACGGCTCCATACCCGACAGTTCATCATCGGCGCGGACTAGCAAGACTTTGTTTTGCCCGGTCAATCCTGTTGACCGCCAAAGCGCCGGCCCGCAATCCTGCGGGACGGCGCTGTTATTTTTGCGAAATCCTGTGGTCGTCGCAATGCAGATCCGGCCAAAATAATCTTGACTTTGTGAAGACATTGTATCATCTTATTGTTTGCTTAACTGCACTCAAGCTCGAAGATATTGATGTTTCGCAAGGCTCGCAGCCCCTTGCGAAGCGATTCCAACCTGATATATCCATTTGGGAAAACAGCCTACCGCGGTAGTTGTTGTCAATGTTTCAATATCCTGCGAGGAAGATTATGCAACGCGAATTCAAATTCTTAGGGATTTGCCTGCTGCTTGGATTCGGCCTGAACTGCGCTGTTGCCACGGCGCAAAACCGGGTTGAATTCAGCCTTAAAAACCGCCAGGTGAACTCTGGCATCCTGACGGCTGAATTGTGGGCGACGATTGCCGACGGCGCCAACTGGGAATTCGGCGCGATTAACGTAGCTGTTTCGTTTAACCCGGATGCGCTGTATTCGGCGAACCTGAATCCGGCCCTCGACGCCAACCCGGAGTTGATTGCCGCGGGCTACAGCATAACTCAAACGCCTGGATCAGGCTTCGCACGCCTCAATTTCCTGAAATTTAGCCCCCCTCATCCGCAATTGAGCGGGACAATGCATCTGGCGACAGTGAAGATGGAGATTCGCGACGGCAGTCTGAAAGACGATCTCAATGTTATGTCTTCAAGCCCGAGCAGCCAGATTTTTCACAAGTTGAAACAACTCAACTTCAATACCGGCGATCTGAACGGATTCGGCCGGATCAAACCGGTACCGGTTACTATCGACGATCTGGCCGTCATTCTCGAGCAGCCGGCCGACATCCGACTTTGCCCGGGCGGCGATGCGCTTTTCACCGTCAGGGCAACCGGAGCGACGATTGACTATCAGTGGCAGGAGTTTGATGAAGCGGGCGGAAATTTTGTCGACATCCCCGCTGCCCTTAGTGCCAGCCTGAGCTTCAATGCGGTGACGCCTGACGACGACGGACGTCTGCTACGCTGCGTCGTGACGGCCGACGGACAAACTGCAACATCGCTGAGCGTCAGCCTTGGCATCGATGAAGCACCGACGATTAGCGAACAGCCGCTGAGCCTCACGGTCTGCGAGACTGCTGAGGCCGGTTTCAAGGTCACGGCGAGTGCCAAACCGGCGCCGGAGATTAGCTGGGAAGTGAGCGACGACGGTCTGAACTGGAAGGCGATAGCAGAAGCAAAGGGCCACGAGCTATTGCTGACGGATGTCTCCTTGCTGCGTGACGGGCAGCAGCTTCGAGCCCTCATAAGCAACAGCTGCGGAAGCGTAACCAGTGATGCCGCTACTCTCACGGTGGAAGAACTCCCCGTCATTCAGTCGCAGTCAGCCGATGTTAATCTGTCTCCCGGCGACGCCATCACGCTTGACGTCGACCTGGCGGGCGACGTGACATCCCTGCAGTGGCTAAAAGACGGGCTGCCGCTGAGCGACGCTACGGAAAGCAGCCTGCCGCTTAACAACATCAAACTGAGCGACGCCGGCGATTATCAATTGCGGCTGGAAGCGGCCTGTGGCAGCACGATTCACAGTGACCCGATCGCCGTGGGAGTTTTCAATATCAGTACCATCGAAGCTCAGGTCCTGCTTGACGGCTTCTGGGATGGAACGCAGCATCGCCGCACGGCCTTACTGGTAGAGCTGTATGCAGGCGCGGTGTTAAGCAGCGCCGATTTAATTGATTCGCGGCCTGCCTCCGTCAACGCGTCGGGCCTGCTGAGTGTCGATTTCCACGGACTTGCGGCGGGGGACTACTGGATCGTTCTTCGGCATAGCGGCCACCTGCCCATAGCTTCCGCGCAGCCTGTTGCAATCGAGCCGGGCGACACGATAGAATATAATTTCAGCTCGCCCGCAAATGTTAATAATGGTGTCAAAGCCCTGCGCAGCATCGTACGGAACAACAGCAGCTTTCACGTGATGATCGCCGGTGATCTCAACGGCAACAGCAGTATCGGCAGCGATGATTTTATCCCGCTCTTCGTACCGAGCTTTGGCTTAAGCAATCCCGGCGGCGTACCGGACTGAGCAAGTGGTTCGCTCCACCCGGCAACGAGGCAGCGTATGCGCTGACTCTCGAGCCTCCTTGCAATCCACCCAATCGATTTCCGCACAACAGCGTCCTGATCGTGACAACGGCCAGGACGCTGTTGCACTATTGCTCGCTGCAGCAAAACGTGAGTCGCCAAACCGGTGCGTCAGGATTCAATCTGCAATACTCTTTCAGACTACTCTTGGTGTTTCTGCTTCACGGCCTGATTCTTAGTAGGTCTGCAGGCTCGGCGCAGCATCGGGTTGAGCTGAGCATCAAAAGCCGCAAGGTCGAGGCTAAAAGTCTGACGACGGAGCTTTGGGCGAGAGTCACCGTCGGTGAAGAATGGGAGCTGCCAGCCGCGAACATTGCCCTCGCATACAATCCAGCGGCTCAGGCCGAAATCAATCCGGGACAGGCCTTGGCAGCCAAGCCCTGACTTCACGCTGCCGGCTACAGCCTGAGGCAACCGACCGGCCCACAATTCACGCGCATCAACCTTCTACATTTTGGCCCGCCCTATGCGCAGTTGAGCGGCAGCATTCACCTGGCGACCATAGATTGTCTATCGTAAACATCAGCTTGAATGACGAGCTCGGAATTTGGCTTCGTCGCCGGAGACAATAATCTTTCACGCCGATCAACAGCTGCGGTTCAACACGCATATGCTCAATGGCCTCGGCACTGTGTACTATTGCTATACAGCGCGAGATTCCGCCGTCTGATGTACCGAGTTGGCCGACTTGCAAAAAATACCGAATTTTACGTCGGTCGATCTCAGAGATCCGACTCGGGATGGAAGTTCGACCTTCTTATCCGGTCGGAGGAAGGCGGGAGAGAGGCAATGCAGAGCGAAGTACGAGCCGAAACCGATCAGCATACCGAGAACAGAGGACTTAATGACTAAGAAAATCGTGATCGCAATTGTCGGAATTTTCGCGCTGGCAGTAGTTACGGCGCTGGCCTGGCTGTGGCCGTCGGAGTCCGTCAGTGAGCTGCCCTATAATCTGCCGATGCAGGCATTTGTCGAAATCGACGTCGACTTCGAGCATCGTTGGAACGAAGAGGAGTCTCATCCGCAGGTCGGCGCGGCAGCCATTGACATAGATAGTGATGGTAAAATGGAAGTAATGATCGGCGGCGGCGAAGGGCAGGCGGATGTATTGCTGAGCTACGCCGACGGCAGCTTGCGGGATATCATCGCCGACAAGGGGCTTTCGCATCATTCGGCAACCTATGGAATCTGTTCGGTGGATTTGAACAGTGACGGGCAGACGGATTTGCTGGTGGCGCGCAAGGCGGGACTGTTTCTGTATTTCCAACACAATGCTGTGTTTAAGGGCAGGCAGATTGCGCTGGATATTCCACGCGACGCCGTGCCGGTAGGCATAACCGTTGCCGACATCGATCAGGATGGCGACGGTGATCTCTATGTGTCTCTCGTCACGAAAAAATCACTATACGTCAAAGGCAATTTCAACGACTCCCGCCGGATTCAGACCAATATGCTGCTGCTGAATGACGGAGCGATGAACTTTAGCGATATCAGCCAGAGTGCAGGGCTGGGCAAGGCTCATAACGCAATCCATTCTACCTTTGTCGATCTCAATGAAGACCGTTATCAGGATCTGGTCATTGTGCAGTCGGCGGGTGAAATTGCCGTCTATCGCAATCTCGGCAACCAGCGTTTTGAGTCGGTACCTTTGCCGTCGGGGCCGGGGCACTGGCAGAGCATGGCCTTCGGCGACATCGACCGCGACGGCGATCAGGATTTGCTGTTCAGCAATACCGGGACCTCGGTGCCGGCTCTGTTTCTGGAAAATGATCTGGAAAGTAGCCAGACGCCCAACACCGCCTGGCTTTTACTGCGCAACAATAAAGATTTCAGCTTTGACGATGTCACGGCGAGCTATGGCCTGGATGACCTCGGTTTCGGCCGCGGCCTCTGCTTTGAAGATCTCAACCTTGACGGTGGTCTTGATCTCCTGGCTGCGCAGAATGACATTGAGTGGCCGATGCATCACATTTCCAAATTGCCCGGCAAGGCGCTCCTGCAGATTCCGCCCAAAGGCAATGCGCGCTTCTGCGAGGCGGAGCAGCTTGGTCTGGCCAATCGCAACTACGGTCAAACACCCGTCATTGCCGATCTGGACGGCGACGGACGTAATGATGTGCTTTGGGTGAACATCGGGGGACCGGCACGAGCCCTGCTTAACAAATCAAAGGGCAACTTTGTCACGGTCTCGATGCCCGACAAGGTCGCCAACCTGGGGACAACCGTGACCGTCTATACCGATCAAGGCGTTTCCTTCACAAAAGAAGTCGTCGCGGCAGGAGGGAGCGGCGCAGATCAGACTACCGAGCTGATGTTTGGTCTCGCCGCCGATGCAGAAGTGGACAGGGTCGTTCTGATCCCGCTGAACGGGCAGTTTTCCTACTTCGACAAGCCGAAACTCAACAGCAAATTGCGCGTGGACTGATTTCTTGCAATGTTCTATTACCTTTTTACACGCGTTTCGCATTTTCCATGAACAGAAGATTAATTGTGTTGTCGGTCAGGCAGGTGGGTAGTCTATTGGGATACTCGAGCCAAAAATTTACACTCACAGCAGCATACAGCCTTTACGATGGAACTACAGGTCCTTATTGTCGATAGCGAAAAATTCAGTCGTAAAATCATCGAAACGCAATTGGAAAAAATCAATGTGCCGATGAAGATACACCAGGCCGCCGATGCGATAGATGCACTAAAAATCCTGGAGAGCGGCAGAATCCATATTCTGTTCATCGATGTCGAGCTTCCCGTCTTGTCGGGCTTTGTCGTGTTGAGTAAGCTGCGCGAATCAGGACTGGCGAAGGACCTGAAGATCGTCGTGATTTCACGCCCCACGAAAGAAACGCTACAGAAGCTGCGCAGCAGCAAGGTCGGTGCATACCTGCAAAAACCGATCGAAGCCAAAGCCTTCGCAGACCTGGTACAACGCAGCATTTACGGAATATTTCTCCTTCGCGGCTTTAAGCGCCTGCCGGTCGAGCGACTCCTGCTGATCTGCAGCGATGCGTCCTTCATCAATTTTTTTGTAAAGACCTTTGGGAAGACATTCTCGGTCGAGATTGCCGAGACGGCCGAACAGGGGGCCTCGGTCAACTTTCTGCAACGCAATTTCGACGTTATCCTGATTGATGAAGGGATTGAGGAAGACTGGAAACAGGCGGCGCTCAAAATCCGCGAAGTGGCCTACCTGCCGCCGCCGGCAATGTATGTTTTGACGGACAAAGACCTTGCGGAAAAATCCACGGCGCTGATCAATGGCCTGCTGCGCAAGTCGTTCGACAGCGGCGACCTAGTCAACGCCTTTGTTTCCGAAGCCATGAGCCTCGGCGCGGAACGCAATCGGCAGGTCCTCAGCATCCTTAAGCTGGATGTCGTCGGTCAGTTCAAACAGCAGACGGAGAGTCTGGTCAACAGGCTGGCACGCGAACGAATGGTCTTTGAACTTACTCCCGGCCTATCGGCAGTCCCCGACGTTCAGGCCGTTGTGATTCTTGACGATGTATTGCGTGGTTTTGAGCTGGCGGTGTCGGTATCGGGGGTAAGCGACAAGTTAATCTATCTGGTACGCAATGTTTTTGATTTGCCCGCAACGGAAGGACGTCCGCAAACCAAACAGAGTCTGCTGCGTATCGCCACGACGCTCGGTGAAATGACCCGGCGTCTGCTGGCGGGCATTCACATCGATACGACTGTCCGCGAAGCGGAGTTTTCCAGTACGCTCGAGAATCGACTATCCTATGAGTGGGCCGCTGTGCTGCCTTTCCAGGACAGTGACGAGAAGTATTACTTCTTCATTTCCGTCGGTGTTCTCGGCTCACGTATTCGAAGCGATTACGTCTAGCTATCGGCCTGAGAATAGAAATGACTAATTTTTTAGTTGAAAAACTAAATCCTTAGTTATATCTTCGGCGTATGAAACGCTTGACAAAGGCCGAGGAGCAGGTAATGCAGGCGCTCTGGAAGTTGCAAAAGGCTTTCGTGCGTGAAATTATTGTCGAGCTCCCGGAGCCCAAGCCGGCCTACAACACTGTATCGACCATCGTTCGTATTCTGGAAAGCAAACAATTTGTTGCCCATAATGCCTTTGGTAAAAGTCATCAATACTTTCCGCTGGTTGCCAAAGAAGACTACAGCAAGTTTTCGCTGGAAATGCTGCTGAACAACTACTTCGGCGGTTCTATTGAACGGCTGGTCTCGTTTTTTGTGCGGGAGAATAATCTCAGTCTGGCTGAATTCGAAGAGCTGCTGGAGCTCGTGAAAGAAGACGTCAACAAACCAGAGGCGGATTGATGGAAACGGCCTGGTACTTTCTGCAGGTTAATATCTGTCTGGGCATTTTTGCCTTGCTCTACAACCTGCTGCTGGCGCGCGAGTCTTTTTTGCAGACGAATCGGGTATTTCTGCTTGCTGCTATCGGATTGTCGTTCGTCTTGCCCCTTCTGCGGCCGGAGGGCCTGGGGCTGCTCGTCAGCACGCCCGGCGAATACGTCCTGCAAAGCGTCGTCCTGCCGGACAGCAAGGCCGATTCGGTCGGTTGGACTCTGCTGGACTTGTTGAAAGCCCTGTACTGGACAGGGCTGGTCGTCTTCGGCCTCCGCTTCGCGCACGATTTATTTCGGATTGCATCGCTGCGATTTCGCTTCGGTGCTCATCAGCAAGCCGAGTTTACGCTTGTACGGACACACGGTGAGATGCCGACTTTTTCATTTTTTTCTATGCTGTTCTGGGACGATAACGTCCCGCTGCAGGGTTCGGAGCGCCTTTCAATTCTGGACCATGAATTGACGCATATCAGACAGCGGCACTCGCTCGATATGCTGATAATGAATGTAGTGAGAATCCTGTTCTGGTTTAACCCCGCCGCCTGGCTCCTGAGCCGCAGACTGAATGACCTGCATGAATTTATTGCGGACAAGGAGGCCAGTCGCAGAGCGGGTTCCCGCGAATATCAACGACTGCTGGCGTCGGTCTGTCTACGGCAGGCATCCCTTTCCATCGCGCATAGTTTTGGTCAACGGCCGATCGATGCGCGCTTGCAAATGTTGCGTCGTTTGCCTTCAAGGCCTGAGGTCGTCTGGAGGTACCTGCTGGCGATTCCGACAATGGCCTTGCTGCTGCTCGGTTGCTCGTTCTTCGCGCTGCCTCAGCCCTCCGATGCTCGCGGGCAAATCGGCAGTACAGCGCTTCCGATAGCTGCGGCACCGGTCGCCCCGGCACAATTTCCTGCCCCGGAGCCGGAAACAGCGGATCCATCTCAGAAGAGCTGTAAGGCCGCGGCCGAATGCGCCGCCGTCTCGCCGTCAGGCACTCCACGAAAAAATGTTATCGGCGACGAGGCTCCGGCAATGGAAGGCAAGGCGCTGGACAAAGGCAATAAGGGTCGAGATATTGCCCTGGAGCTTGTTGCGGAACATCACATAGATTCGGTTCTACAGGCAGGCGAAATCGCGGCCCTCGATTCCCTCTGGGATCTGATACAACAGGCAGCGGCGAATGACAGCAGCGCCGGCGAAGATTTCGTAATGAATGAAGAGCGCAGGAGCAGCGCCGAGACGCTGTTTTGAATTCTCTCCAGCCTGCGGTCGATTCCCGGCTTCCTAAAAACGAAAAACAAGAAATAGGTCCGCTCATCAATACATACAATCGGCAGGTTAAACATGAAGCTTAGCAAAATTATCTGCGGGGCCGCAGTTATCGCCTTAACACTCCTGGCTGGAATGCACATTCCCCCCCTGCTGTCGGGCGATAATGTCTATCAGGAAGTCAAGAAGTTTTCGCGGGTGTTAAACACGACGTCGCGCAACTACTTCAAAGAGGTCGAGACGAGTAAGCTGGTGGCGGCGGGCATCAAAGGCATGCTCGCGAAACTGAAAGATCCCTATTCGGTGTACATCCCGAAGAAAGCCAAAGATGACATCGACGAAAAAATGTTTAAGGCGGGCTATGAAGGTATCGGCGTCAGCTTTAACATGCTCGACGATACGATTACGGTCGTAACGCCGATGATCGGCGGACCGAGTGAAAAAGTAGGTGTCTTGGCGGGCGATAAAATTGTAAAAGTTAACGGAGAGAGTGTCGTCGGCCTGAGCAACGATGATGTCCCCAAAAAGCTGAAGGGCCCGCGCGGGACCGCGGTCAATATTCACGTTAAGCGCAGCGGCGAGGCCGACCTGTTGGAATTCGACATAGTCCGCGACAAAATTCCCATTCACAGCGTTGATGCTTCGATGCTGATTCAGGGAAGCGATATCGCATATGTACGAGTCATTCGCTTTGCCAAAACAACGCATAAGGAATTAGTGGAAGCCCTGGAAGAACTCGAAGGGCAGGGAATGCAAAAGCTAATCCTGGATCTGCGTTTTAATGGCGGCGGACTGATGGACGAAGCATTCAAGATGGTCGATGAATTCGTCGGCGACGGCCACAAGATTGTCTACACGCGCGGACGGCGAGCCGAGTTCGATGAGGACATGTTCGCTACGCGGCGGGGGGCTTTCGAGGATCTGCCGCTGATCGTCCTGATTAACGAAGGTTCGGCCTCGGCCTCGGAAATCGTTGCCGGCGCACTACAAGACCTGGACCGGGGACTGATCGTCGGTGAAACTTCCTTCGGCAAGGGACTGGTGCAGCTGCAGTATCCGCTCAACGACGGCTCCGCTTTCCGTTTAACTACCGCCGAGTACTTTACGCCCTCGGGGCGCCTTATACAACGCCCCTATGAAGACAGGGAAAAGTACTATAAAGGGGAAGGCCGGGCGGAGCTCGAAGAAGGCCAGAATTACGATCATAGCGACGACGCCGGCGAAGAACGCGAAGCTTTTCAAACCATTGGCGGCCGAACGGTGTACGGCGGCGGCGGCATTGTGCCCGATTACGTCGTCAAACAGGACACGACAACCTTGCTGTTTCGCAGCCTGATGCGCAAGAACATTTTCACCCTTTTTAACGATGCCTGGTGGAGCGGCAAGGGCCCAAATCTCAGAGCTCGCTACAGTGACAGTCTGGTCGCCTTCCTGCGCGATTTTCACATCGACCAGACAATGATGCAGGAGCTTCGTCACCTGGCTTCAGAGAAAAATGTTGAATGGAGTGACGAAGACTTCGCACAAGATGAAGTCCGAATTCAAACAATAATGAAGTCGCGACTGGCACGATCGATTTGGAATGTCGATGAGTCCGTCGAGGTGTTTTTGAGCATCGACCGCCAGTTTCAAAAGGCGCAAACGCTGTTTCCCGAAGCCCGGCGGATCGCGGGACTTTAAGGATTCTACTCTCCGGTTGAAACAGAATGCAAGCTGTCCGCAGTCTCTCGGCGGGCAGCTTGTTCTACAACCGAGCCCTGCAATCGGTATATTGAGGATATCCGGATGCGGACATTTCCTCTCCAGCTACCCGATCAGTTAGTGACATCCCGGCTGCGGCTGCGCCCCTACAGGCTGGACGAAGCTTCGGCGCTGTTGTCAATGCTCTCCGCATTGACAGGCCAGACCCGGCGTGATCTGCCAACTCAGCTCGCCGCGCTTAAAACCGGGAAGTGCGCCGAAGCATACCTTCGCCATTGTCTGCTTCAATGGTTCACCCGTCAACGCTATACGCTGGCGATTACGCAGCGCAATGATGCGGAGCTGCTGGGGCATCTGGAATTGACGGCGCTCGATTCCACGGCCGCCTACGAAATCGGTTATCTGATTGGGAACAGCCGGCAGGGGCAGGGCTTTGCAAAAGAAGCGCTCCAGGCCGTTGTAGGGTTCGCCCGCAAAGATCTGCATGCCGAAGTGCTTTTGATACGTTGCTGCCCTGATAATATCGCCAGTATTAGGGTAGCGCGGGCCTGCGGTTTTCAGCCGCTGCCGCCGACGGAGCCTCAACTGTCTGCGACTGGAATAAATGAGGGCGATGGATTTCTTCACTTTATGCATCGTCTGCCGCCTTCAACTTAACGCCGACATTCAAGTTTCCTTCAGTTGCAGGTAAACCGACCAATACGGCTAGATTGCGCCCCTTCGACGCCTCAGCCCTGACGGATTGATGAGATCCGCCAATCGACCTTCCGCCCTTAGACCTTGCACAGGCGACAACAAATCCGGAATAATCCAAGGTAATATCACCGAGATTCACTATACTTGCCGTTTTAATCGGTTAAAGGGCTTTGCGGCGGGGAAGAGCCTCGTACGACAACTGCACTCATAACATTTGTCAGTGAATCTATTTCTGGTCTGTATGAAAAAACAACGAAAAGCTGCATCACCGTCATCCGATTCGGAAAGTACTGCCGAAGAGCAGCCAGCCAACAGCGAAGCGTCCCCCGAAGCAGACACCCTGGAAGTATCACCGGAAAACGAACTACCGGAAATTCAGCTTGAAGATTTGCCTGACCGCGCACGCCGCGCCGCAGAGAATGCGGGCTGGAAGAGTCTGATGCCGGTGCAGAGTCGCGCCATTCCCTATGTACTCGCCGGGCGAGATCTGCTGGTTCAGTCACGAACCGGCAGTGGCAAAACCGGTGCCTTCCTTTTGCCGATTCTGGAGCGCCTCGATCCCGAGCGCCGCGGCTGCCAGGCTTTAATCATGGTGCCGACGCGCGAACTGGCTCGCCAGGTTGAACAGGAAGCGCTGACGCTCGGTGCCGAGTTAGGCGTACGGACGATTGCCGTATTTGGCGGCGTTGGCTATGGTGCGCAACTGAAGGCTTTCCGCGAAGGCGCCCATCTTGTCATCGGGACTCCCGGACGCTTGCTCGACCACCTGATTAAGCGATCTTTATCACTGGAAAACCTGGACGTGCTGGTCCTCGATGAGGCCGATCACATGTTGTCGATGGGCTTTTATCCCGACATGAAGCGCATACAGGCTTTCCTGCCGCGCCATCGATTCAACGCCTATCTGTTTTCAGCCACCTTTCCGCCGCACGTGATGCGCCTGGCCGGCGAGTTTCTGCTCGATCCCGATTTACTGAGTTTAAGCCGCGATCACGTCCATGTTCTTAACACCGAGCATGTCTTTTACCCTGTCCCCGATATGGATAAGGATCGCTGCCTGGTGCGAATTCTTGAGAAGGAAAATCCGGCCTCCGCAATTGTATTCTGTAACACCAAATCGCAGGTCAACTTTGTCGCAATTGTTTTACAGCGTTTCGGCTTTGATGCCGACGCGCTCAGTTCGGAGCTCTCCCAGCGCGAACGCGATAATGTACTCCGCCGCGTTCGTGAGGGGCGCTTGCGTTTTCTGGTGGCAACTGACGTTGCGGCGCGGGGGATCGACATCCCCGACCTTTCGCATGTGATTCAGTATGAACCGCCCGAAGATCCCGAATCCTACATACACAGGGCCGGCCGAACGGGACGCGCCGGCGCCGGAGGACAGGCCATCACCCTGGTTGATCTGCGCGAACGTATTCGCCTGGAGCGCATTGCCCGCCGCTACAAGATCGACATACTGGAACGCGAACTTCCCGACGATGAAGAAATTGCCACTATCGTTTCGGAGCGCGTCACTGTGCTCCTGGAATCGCGTCTGCGTCAGCGCGATGCCGTAGAGCAGGAACGGCTACAGCGCTTTCTGCCGCTCGTCCGCAGCCTTGGCGACAACGACGAAGAAGGTGCACTGCTGGCTCTGCTGCTCGATGACTTCTATCAGTTTTCCCTGCATGCTCCGCCGCCACAACCGCCGCCGCCGCCACAAGCGCCGCCGAAACCGAAAGGCCAAGGCTCGCGCCGCCGTCGTGGCGGACGAGGACGAAAGCGCTGACGGCTCCGCTGTAATTCAATTCCGTGGATTGAGCTGTGAAACGCCATAAAAGGGGATAAGCCGGCTTCGCCTCTTTATTCGGCGCAGGGACAGTCTTTGCCTGGCGCGCTTCGCCAGAACTCACGCACGGGATTGCCTTCGCGACTGGGAATCTCAACCTTGATGCATGCCGGATCGCTCTCGCAAGGGTCCGCCTCTGTGCCGCCATCCGAACATGATAGCATTGTGATGAGCGCCGGCAACACTAGGGCGGCAATCGCTTTGCTGACTTTCATACCCGGCTCTCTCCTCGTATCGACCTCTTGCGGACCTGCTACCGGCATTTGTTTCAACGCGAAATTACACCAAAAGGCCAGGGCGGCAAAATCATTTGCCGCTGCCGCTGCTTGCTGCCTTTGCGCGACAGGCGAAAAGACAAAGGACCGTCAGGGCTGAAAAATAAATAAATATTATTGTGTACATAAATATAATTATTTACATTTGAAACGCTAATCGATGTCTGGAAGTCTGCGGCTCCTCCAATGCCGCATAATTCATTAACAAAAGGATATGATATGTCAGCAGCGATTCGTTTCAACCGTTCCATCCTATTGAAGCAGGACATCGGGACCGTCTGGAAAGCACTGACCAGCGCGGAAGCGCTCAACATCTGGTTTAGTGATGAAGCCGAAGTCGAAGCGCGTGAAGGGGGCAGACTGCGACTGCGGGGCCGGGCAATCCCCGGCAATATCAGCGCGTGGATCTCGGCCTTTGAAGACCGGAGGCGGCTGGGCTTTGGCTGGCAACTTCTCGGTGTGGAGACCTCCGTCCTCCTCAGCCTGGAGGAGCAGGCGGATATGACACGGCTTAGCGTCAGCCACTCGGCCGCCAATAGTCAGGACGCGCATTTTTTCATGTCACATGAAGCGCCGGCCGACCGCTCGATTCCGCGGATTAACCTGCGCGAGCTCTGGAGCTACATCCTGGGAGCCCTACGCATCTATCTGATAACGGGCCGCAGTGCGGGCAAAGCCGATCTGAACGCAGCGCCCACAGACGAAGTGCGCTACAGCCTGCAGGTGCCTGTGGCGCCGGCCGCGGCCTTCGATGCGCTGGTCAATCCCGCTAAACTTCAGCATTGGATCGCGGCGAATGCGCGGATAGAGCCTCGCGAGGGTGGCGCCATCAACTTTGCCTGGGACCTCGACGGACCGCAGCGCGTCCTTCAATATGAAGAAGGCAGTCGCCTTGCTTATTCCTGGTATGACAGCACGCTTGACTGGCGTTCCAAAGTCGAGTGGCAGGTGGAAGCGGACGGCGCCGGCGCTCGTATCAGCCTCGTTCACTCGGGATTCCTGCAGGCGCCATCCGATATATTTACCGATTACCGCTGCGGCTGGCCGGTCTTCGGACAGTTTCTGGCCCTCACCTTGCTTGATGAGTTGCGCCATCGGGAGTTTTTCCTGCCGGAAGACAGAGACAATGCTTCGGGCACGAACGCAGAAACTACTGCAGTGCCTCAGGACGATTAATCTCAGACAGAATTCAGGATATTCGGCCGCCGGGCCCGCAACGCTGCAGGCAGCCCGCTTTTCCCTTGCAGTCTGATTTCGTATTATGCCGCTCCAACTTATTCGGAGCGTCTATGTGGATCGATGCCAGGGACCTAGTGAAAGCATTTTTCCGGACTATCCTGCCGACTCCTTCAGCTACTTTCTTTCTTGCGGGACTGTTGACATTCTGCTGGTTTAACAGTCCATTGGCCGGGATGCCCTCCGGCGGCGACCTCTGGCTGACTAAAGCGCACGACGGACGTCGAACGGGGCAAAGCGCGGCTAACGGCCCTTTGTCGATTGACGAATCACGCACCTGGAAGGCCGATGTTCCTGCTGCCTTTGTCGTTAACATCGGCGCCAGCGTGTATCAGGGTGGCGCAATTGTCGGTTCCTGGGGACTTGTCCGCAGCGATCCGGAAGGACGTGGTCCCAAGTTTATCGACAAGTTCGACGGCAAGGTCTACGGCTTCGACCGCAGTGATGGCTCGCCGCTTTGGGGCGGGGCCGTCGACCTGGACTTAACACCCTTCTTTTATGATTTTCAGGATCGCTCCGGCGCCACCAATTTTCACAACGGCACGGTGGAAGGACAGGCGGCGATCGATACAGCACGCGACGTCTTCTACCTTGGGCGCGGTGACGGCAAACTCTATGCAATCGATTTGACAAGCGGCGCAATTCGCTGGCGTTTCAAGACCTTTAATCCGGACCTGCCGGATGATCCCGATGGCGGCGGCGAGCTCATTGCCGCGCCATTGCTCGGCCCTGACGGCGCCGTCTATGTCGGTTCCTGGGGCGTTGGACCTCATGAAACCAACGCTATATACTGCATCAATCCCGATGGCAGCTTGCGCTGGCGTTATCCCGCGGCGAGCTCGCTGAGTATGCAGCCGATATTCAGCTCACCGGCCTTCAGCCCCGACATGCAAAGCGTCTACTTCAGTACCTGGTTTCAGGAGGATCCGGAGCAGCCGGGCGTCGTGTTTGCCCTGCGAGTCGATGACAAAGCGCTGAGTGATTCGGAGCGCCTGAAATGGAGGCAGCCTTTGCAGCACAAAGATCAGGCTGTCTGGACAACTACTATGGCAGTCGGCAGCGACGGCGTCCTGTACATCGGCGGTTTCGCTAATTTGCCGCCCTTCGCCCAAAATGTGCCGCTGGTAACGGCATTGCGCGACGAAGAAGAAGACGACGGCGCCTGGCAGGCCGTCCCGCACTGGGATTCGGGCTTCCTGGAACTGCGAGATGGCGCGCAGTTCATCGGCGGAATCGCGCTGCGCGAGGTGGAAGGGCAGACCCTGAGACTCTACCTAAGCACAGCCAATATTCGCAACAACAACAATCGCGAGGCAGGCGCACTGCATGCCGTCGCGGCCGACGACGGTCAACTGCTGGCATCTTACGATCCGTCGGACGATGTGCCGGCGGCGGTCGGCGGCCTCAACTCGCCCGCTATCGGCGCGGACGGAACAATTTATGTCGGTGTGCGCGGCAAGTTCAAAGCGGCGCTGGTCGAGCCGGTCAATGGTCATGTCTTTGCCATTAATTACAATCAGGACCAAATGCAATTCAGCACCGTCTGGAACTATGAGGTGGAAGGTCATATCGAATGGAATCATCCCGCCATCGGGCCCGATGGCGGTCTCTATATTGCGTCCTCCTTTGGCGGCGCTACGGATATTCGCGTCTACGAGCCCGGCCAAAACCCCGACAATGCCACAGCACGCATGTATGCTCTCAAGGGACCGGCGGAAACCGTCGGTATCATGCGGGGCCCCTCGTTGCCCGATAGATTAACGCTCTACGCGCCTGGTCCCAATCCCTGTGACGCCAGTGCTCTCATCGAGTATTTTCTGCCGTGGCCTGCCGTCACGCAGGTGCAGCTGATCGATCAGCGCGGCGGCGGTACAAGTTTGCAGTCAGCCAGACGACAGGAGGCGGGTCGTCACCGCTTCGTCGCCGATCTGCGCGGTCTGGCGGCAGGTGTCTATCTCTGTGTCGTCAGTGCCAATGGCGAGCGGGCACAGGCGACTTTGATTGTATTTCGCTGATACGCCGTCTGCACAACAGCAACGTTTCGCAGCGGACGAATGCTTCCGGGACGAAGGGAAGACTCATTTTGTCATAAACGATTCCGGGCGTATGAAGCCGCGCCTGCAGGTAGTACGTCCATTGAATCACCATTTTTTTTAATCCCCGAATTCACACCTGTTAAACGCCTTGCGGCGCTGATCCCGCGTCGATTCGGTCCCTGAATTTTGCTCGCTGCCGGGAATCACCTAGTTTGCGCGCTCTTTGTATCACTAAGCACACTCGACCATGCAGCGGGACAATACGGCCGACAAGAAGCTCTCAAACGAAGGCGATGCAGGCGAAGTACAGGGAATGCCGTCTTTTGACGAAAGGCAGGGGACATGGGTACTGATTGCCACTATTCTGGCGTCGAGTATGGCATTCATCGATTCAACCGCGCTGAATGTGGCCTTGCCCGCGCTGCAACACGATCTTGGCGCCAGCGGTTCAGAGCTGCTGTGGCTCATTAACGCCTATCTCTTGATGCTTGCCTCTCTGATATTGGTAGGAGGGGCAATGGGCGATGTCTTTGGCCGCAAAAAAGTTTTCGCTGCCGGCATTATCCTGTTTATGCTTGCCTCGCTTTGCTGCGGACTAGCGCCCCATGTCGAAATGCTGATCGCTTTTCGAGCGCTGCAGGGTATCGGCGGCGCTTTGATGATCCCGGGCAGCCTGGCAATCATCAGCGCGGTGTTTCCGGCGCATAAACGCGGGCGGGCTATCGGCACCTGGTCGGCTGCCGCTACTATCGTGACGGTAGTGGGGCCGGTGCTCGGCGGCTACCTGGCCGATCTGGGAATGTGGCGTGCGGTATTTCTGATTAATCTGCCTCTGGGGCTGTGCGCACTCGTAGTATTGCAACGCTATGTACCGGAAAACCGGGACCCCGACGCCGACGGCCGGATCGATTATCCCGGCGCCGGGTTGGTATCGTCCGGGCTGGCGGGCCTGACCTATAGTTGTATCGCAATGCCCGATCTGGGGCTGGTCGATCCGAGCGTCCTCTTCGGTCTGACGCTGGGCGTTACAGCCCTAACGGCCTTTGTGCGCAGGCAGAGCCGCTGCCCGCGTCCGATGCTGCCGCTACCCTTGTTTCGTGCGCGTACCTTCACTGGCGCAAATGTACTTACGCTGTTACTATATGGCGCGCTGTCAATCGGCATGCTCATTCTTTCGCTGACTTTAGTTCAGGCACAGGATTATACGCAGGTCGCCGCCGGGCTGGCCTTCCTGCCTTTTGCCTTATTTATGATTCTGCTTTCACGCTGGGCCGGCAGCCTGGCGGATCGCATCGGTACTCGCCTGCTTCTGATCATCGGGCCGACCGTGACCGCTGTGGGCTTTATCCTGTTGGCAATGATCGGAGCGACCGCCGGAATGGATGACTACTGGCACACTTTTCTCCCCGGCCTGATGGTCTTCGGTTTGGGAATGGCTTTGACGGTCGTCCCGCTGACGACAGCCGTAATGACTTCGGTGGATACGGCGCGTGCCGGCCTGGCTTCCGGTGTTAATAATGCCGTTTCCCGTACGGCGGGTGTCCTGGCGATTGCCATTGTAGGCGCGCTGGCTCTTCACAACTTCACTACGGCCCTTGAAAGCAGGCTGACGGCGCTGCCGCTCGACGAGGCCGAGCACCAGGCGGTACTGGCGACGTCCGGGCATCTTGGCAATGCCGCTGTGCCGGATGCCGTGCGCGAGCACATGCGACCACAGGCGCAGGAGGCGCTGCGACTGGCCTTTATCGACAGCTACCAGATCGTCATGCTTATCTGCGCGGCTCTGAGCCTGCTTTCGGCCGCGATCGCCTTTTTTCTGATCGAAGGCAAAAAAGCGTAACAGGACAAAAAACAAATGAGCCACGAAGGCAGAGGAGCTGTGCCCTCGTTGCGCTGAAAATTCGTAAGTTGCGAACTGCGAGTAAAATCTGGGTGACAGACTGCATGCGAATCAGTTAACATTGGGATGTTGCAATGAGTGAATTTCTGCCGGGGCAGCGCTGGATAAGTGAAATGGAGCCCGAACTCGGCCTGGGGAAAGTTGTCGAAGCCGATCACCGTCGTATCCGTATTCACTTCGCAGCCGTCGGAGCTACGCGGCAATATGCGAAAGCATCGGCGCCACTGGCGCGCGTTCGTTATAAGTCGGGCGACGAAGTTCAGCGCCAGGACGGAAGCAAGGTCACAGTCAAAGAAGTCGTCGAACGCGACGGACTATTCGTTTATGTCGGGACGGATGTTGAAGTACCGGAAGATCAACTGAGTGACGCCATCAGTTTTGACAAACCGGAAGACCGTCTGCTGGCGGGGCAGGGCAATAACTCACATACCTTCAGCCTTCGCTACGACACCCTGCTTCACGTAGCGAAGCAGCGCAAGTCGGCAGTCCGCGGATTTTTGGGCGGTCGGATCGATCTGATACCGCACCAGCTTTATATCGCGCACGAAGTAGCCAATCGCTTGCTGCCCCGCGTCTTGCTGGCCGATGAAGTCGGCCTCGGCAAAACGATTGAAGCCTGCCTTATCGTTCACAGGCTTCTCCTGAGCGGGAGGGCCAGCAGAGTGCTCCTGCTGGTGCCCGAGCCTTTGATAAATCAGTGGATCGTGGAGATGTACCGGCGCTTTAACCTCTGGTTTCAGCTCTATGACGAAGAGCGCTGTGTCGACGCGATGGAACAGCATCCGGACAGCAACCCCTTTGATGACAATCAGCTTGTCATTTGCGGCATCGATTTCCTGGCGGGCAAAGAGGACTGGCGGGAGCAGCTCGTCAAGGCCGGCTGGGATACGGTGGTCGTCGATGAAGCCCATCATCTGCGCTGGACGGAGGAAGAGGCAAGCCCGGAATACGCGCTCGTCGAGGCTCTCGCGCGCAGTACACCCGGTCTGCTGCTGTTAACAGCAACGCCCGAGCAGCTGGGACAGGCGGGCCACTTCGCGCGCCTCCGTCTGCTCGACCCGGATCGCTATACCGATCTGGCCGCTTACAGCAAGGAATCAGAGCAATATCATAAAGTAGCGGAAATAGCGGCCAGTCTGATGGACGGCGCGAGCCTCAGTAAAGACGAGGCCGACAGCCTGAGCACGCTGCTGCCGGGCGAGAAAAAGGACAACAAGAAGCGCATTGCAGCATTGCAGGAAGGCGATGCGGAGGCAAAACAGCAGTTCGTGGAAGAATTGCTGGACCTGCACGGCGTAGGCCGCGTAATGTTTCGCAATACGCGGGCGGCAATGACCGGGTTTCCGGAACGCAAGGCACAGCCGGATCGTCTGGACGCCGCTCAAGCGGCGGGCAAGGCCCTGCTCCTGGAGGAATTCAAAGACGACGCCGGTCTACGCGAGGGTCAAGCGGCCTATGATTACAGCGATGATCCGCGCATCACCTGGCTCGTGTCATTGCTTAAGAAAGACAAAGAACGCAAGGTCCTGCTCATCTGCCGCAGCAAGGAAAAAGTCGCCGCGGCCCAGGAGGCACTGCAGCAGCAGATTAACACGAAAATCGCTTTGTTTCATGAAGAGCTTTCCCTGAATCAGCGCGACCGTAACGCCGCCTGGTTCGCTGAGGACGATGGAGCCCAGGTGCTGCTTTGCTCGGAGATCGGCAGCGAAGGACGCAATTTTCAGTTCGTCAGCGATCTCGTCCTTTTTGATCTGCCGCTGGACCCGGAACTGCTTGAACAGCGCATCGGCCGTTTAGACCGTATCGGTCAGAAAAATACGATTAACATTCACATTCCTTATGTTGCCGGAAGTGCCCAGGAAGTACTGTATCGCTGGTATCAGGAGGGACTTAACGCATTCGAAGCCAGTGTTGTCGGCGGCAGTGACTACGTAGAAGCTTTTCGCGATCGTCTGATCGCAGCGGCTTTGCATGCCGCCGAGGCCGACGCGGACAAAGACATCGCAGCGCTGATCGCCGACACGCGCAGTCTGTGCGAAGACGTCAGCGGCCGGATCGAAAGCGGACGCGATCGCCTGCTGGAGATGAATTCCTACCGGCCGCTGCAGGCCGCCGACGTTGAGCTCGCCATTCAAAATGAAGACAGCGATCCGGCGCTTGAAAAATATTGCCTGCGTCTGTTCCAACACTTTGGCGTAAACGTCGAGGAACTGGCCGAACGCAGCTACCTGTTGAAACCCGGCAATCTACTTACCGATGCTTTCCCGACGATTCCCGACGACGGGCTTTCGGTGTCCTTTGACCGGCAGCGCGCGCTGGTACGCGAAGACATCGGTTTTTTCACCTGGGATCATCCGATGATCATCGGGGCAATGGATGTTATGCTGGGCTCGGAATACGGCAACACCTCTTTTGCGCTCTGGCGCGATCGCAACTCGCGCGTGATTATGATGGAAGCCATTTTTGTGCTGGAATGTCTTGCGCCACCCGCCCTGCAGGCCGACCGCTTTTTACCGCCGACGCCCCTGCGGGTTGTCGTCAACCAATTCCAGGAAGACAGTACGGACGAATTTGATCGCGACGAGCTGAATACGCATCTGACTGACGGGCCGGCCTTTCGTTTGCTGAACAATCAGCAAGTGTCGCAAATGCTGGTTCCGAAATTATTCAGCTTTAGTCGCGAGACGGCAGAAAGCCGGGCCGAGCCGCTTAAACAGGAAGCGCTGGACGCGATGGAAAAACTGCTGGGTGCTGAAATCGAGCGGCTGCGCGCCTTGAAAGCCGTTAATGATCACGTTCGCGATGAAGAGATTAGCCTGGCCGAAAATCATCGGAGCGAATTGAAACAACATATCGAAGCCGCCCGTCTTCGCCTCGATGCCCTGCGCCTGATCTGGCGCGGTCCCTCGGACCATCGCCTGCTGCGCTAAGCCTTTACGCATCGTTCTTGTTTAAGCGATTCAATGCGGCCCCAGACTGAGTTGTATTCTTGTTGACTGCATTGCGGATAGAAGCGATTCTTCTTGCTCCGACAGATAAAAATACTGACTACCGGCGGTTTTGTGATCGCCAATGGCCTGTGCGTTAAAACGGTCCTTGATCTGGCGATCTGGTCGCATAAGTTTCCGTCGTGGTTTGTACCGCTCTTTGGCGCCGGCGTCTTGATATTGCTGCTGGTAAGCACGGCAGTTCTTCGGGATTTCTGGCAGCTCAATGCCATTGTATCGCAGCCCGGCCGGCAAGCCGCTGCACCCTGGCTGCTCGTTATAGTCTCATATTTCTGTACTACGGCCGTCCATTCTTTCTATCCATTTCAGAGCGATGTTCTGTCTGTGTGGAATGAACAGACTGCTGTGTTGCGGTTTAACTTTGTACTGGCGGCGCTCGGCACGCTCGTTTCGATCGGTCTTTCTTTGCTCTACAGGCGAAACAGCGTGCCGGCTGTCCTGAGCTTGCTTCTGTTTAACTTCCTGCTCTTGCTTCCCAACGACGACTGTCGCAATTCGTTTAACATCTGGTGGATCAACATTATCGGCGCCTCACCGCTGATGTACATTCCGAATATATTCGTCAATCTTTTCGCTGTTCTCGCCCTCCTGCGTATTCGCTATTGGCCGGCCATTTTGATGATGACTGCAATCTGCGTGGCTGTCTGTCTGCTTGGACTGGGACACCAGAGCGACATCATTTGGTGATGAACCGATTGCAAGACGGCGTAGAGGGCTCTCGCCGGAATGCCACCGGTCGCCCTCGACCATTTCCACCTGTCACGCGGCTTTCTTCAGCGCCTGAGCGTAAAGGGCAGTACAGTCGATCCCTGGTCCGTCTCAATCTGTACAAGATAATTGCCGGACGCCATCGAGCCCAGGTCAAGAAAGTGGATGCCATCGCTGCCAGCCTGTGCGCCGGCATTGTCGCGGGCTCGCACCAGGACTCCGCGTTGATCGATAATTCGGATGCGCCGATTGTCGCCGTCAGCTACCGGCAGGCGAAGCATTAACCTGTCACGGGCAGGGTTAGGGTAGAGCAGGACAGAGTTTTCATTGGAATAGGTCTCATCGACATCGGTATTCACCGGATCATCCTTCGGCTCGTCCGTGGGAAACTCGATCGGCTGGCGTAGGGGCTCACGACTGCGAAAGACAAAGGCAAATACATTAACGCACCAGAGGTGACCCGCTTCATCGATTGCCATTTGCATGATGCGCGGCTCGCTCATTCCGTTCATCTGACTGGACCACGTGCGGCCGTCATTAGTCGATTGCCAAACGCCGCTGTTGGCGGCGCTCGCGAACCACTGACTGCCGGGCAGGGGAATAATGGCGGTAATGACGTCGTTCAGACTGGTTGTGCCCCAGCTGCGCCCATCGTCGCCGGAGCGATACATCGCGCCGCGGCCCTCAAAAGCTTGAGCGCCGGCAAGCAGGCTGCCATTGTCGCCAAGCGCCAGTGACCGGAAGACAACAACTTCATCATCCTGCAGTGCAGTCTCATTCCAATCCGTACCGCCGTTTGTCGAACGCAGTATCCGAGCGGACTGCGTCATCTGACCGCCCCAGCCGTCGATCCGTCCCACTGTCACAAAGAGATCGCCATCTGCCGTTTCGATGAGATTGTCGGCATCTCTTCGATCCAGCACCTTTTCCCAGGATTTGCCTAAGTCAATGGAGCGGAAGATACCCTGAAACGCAGCGGCGAACATCCGCCCCTTCGAATCGAACAGAATCGAATTTATCGTCTGTTCGTACTGGCCCAGATTCTCCTGGACCGGCACGCCAAAGGCCGACCAAGACTGGCCATCGTCGGTACTGCGATAGATGCCCCTATCGCTGGCCGCATACAATTGGAGGCGGGAGCGCGAGATAAAGCAGCCGATGCTGACACCGCCGAGGCTCGTGGAGACATCGTGCCAGCTCTGGCCTTTATCGGTCGAACGTTGGGTGGCCGCCGGATATTTGGACAGAAAGACGCTGCCTGTCCAGTGAACGGCGATCTGCAGCACGTTTTCGCCGAAGCTGTCGGGCGCTTTGATCAGGTCCCAGGTGACCGGCTCCTGCGCTTTGAGGCTGCAAAAACTACCGCACAACAGCGCGAGAACCACAAGCGGCAACTTACGGGGGTACTTCATACTGATCCGTCGTACTGATAATCAATTCATTGAGGTCTCGATTTCTCTGTGCCGATAAACAGCACTTTTGACCAATAGTTACGCCGCCGGAATGCCCTGCCAAAAAATGTGTAAGTTCGCAGCATGTGTCTGATAGCGTTTTCCTACCGGCAACATCCCGCTTACAGATTGGTATTGGCGGCTAATCGGGATGAGTTTTACGAGCGACCGACGATGGCTGTTCATTTCTGGCGAGACGAACCAGGCATTCTGGCGGGGCAGGACCTGCAGGCGGGCGGAACCTGGCTGGGCGTAACGCTGTGGGGTCGGCTGGCGGGGATCACCAATTATCGCGACCCGACCGAACGCAAAGACTTTGCGCCGTCCCGCGGTCACCTGGTCCGCAATTTTCTTGCCGGCGACGACAGCCCGGCCGACTTTGCAGCCCGCCTGACGCAGGAGGGCGACCGCTATCGCGGTTTCAATATGCTAATGGGGGACCGTGAGTCACTCTGGTATTACGGTAACCGCGGTGGTCCGGCGCAGGCAGTGACGCCGGGCGTCCATGGGCTCAGCAATCATCTACTCAATACGCCCTGGCCCAAAGTTCGCAAGAGTCGGCGGCTTGTGCAGGGCTT
The DNA here is from genome assembly GCA_028284775.1 of Candidatus Kapaibacterium sp. Lineage (GTDB taxonomy): Bacteria > Bacteroidota > Ignavibacteria > Kapaibacteriales > UBA7675 > JANQRB01. Next base: position 29,531 of record JANQRB010000016.1, read on the forward strand.
ACGAAGCCGCAAGGCCGGCCTGCTGACCGATACGCTCTTCGCAGCACTGGCCGATTCGGAAACGGCAGCCGACGACGAGCTGCCCGATACCGGTGTGGGCATTGACAACGAACGCTGGCTTTCGCCTTTATTTATTACCGGCGCGCGCTACGGCACGCGTTGTTCGTCCGTTCTGCTCATCGATGACAAGGGTTCGGTCAGTTTCAGCGAACGGCGCTACCTGCAAAGCGGACCGGCGACGACAGAAGCTCGCCATCAATTTCGGCTAGACTAAACTGAATCTCTTTCGCTGCCGGCCCGCGATTGCCCGGCACTGGAATTTTTTCCGTCGGTCTAAAGTGGTATTTTCGGCCTCTTGATTTTACTAATTTTCGGAGTAAACTATCGTGTTCTTCACCCGCGGTCGCCGTCGTCCGCCAGGAAATTCAGTTGTTTTTATCGCAATTCTCCTCTTTATCTGCCTGAGCGCGGCAGCCTGTCAGGACAAGCGACCGGCACCCGACCAGCCCGATGAGACAGACAGTGTCGTCAACGCGCCAGAGCCGATCGAATTACCGCTTGTGTCGCCTTCCGAGACCGTAGGCCGGTATTGGGCCTATCTCAACGATCGCGATTTCAGCAATGGCTGGCAATTGCTTGAATCTTCCTATCGCGAACGCAACTATCGCGGCGATTATGCTAGCTATGCGCAGTCGTTCAATAGAATGAATTTGTGCGGGGCACAGCTCATTGCCGTGCAAAAGGAAGTTATCGAGGAAAATGCCGCGTCGGTCGTGGCGGAAGTTGTCCTGGAACGCGGTTCCGAATGTCGCGAAGAACGCTTTCAATACGACCTGATTCTGAAGCGCAGGACGCCGGACGCCCCATGGCGTATTCGTCGCGTGCAGATTAAGCAATAGTCGGCGCAGACCCGCGAGCGATCATTTGATATTAGCCCCTGCTTTTTCTAATTTGGCGCTTCCGAATTCGATACTGATCAGCTTCTCCAGACCCTAATTCATCCCTATTCCACAAACAGTTTCGATGCGGGAAGAAATCTTTTATGGGACTGTTCGACTTCTTCAAGAAAAAAAAGCCGCCATCTTCGCCGCCCTCGGTTGAACTCAGGCTGACTGACCTGATGGTGGGATACTTCGTTGAATACGATCTCCGGATGTGGGAAGTACTTTCTTTTCATCAGTATGATTATACGGACGAAAGCAAGGCTGATGAATGGGAGCTGCGCGAAGGCGGCGATCGCCGTTACCTGGAAGTGAGTGATGACGACGGATTGCACTGGACCTGGTCCTGGTCGATACCCATCGGTAAAATCGACGGCAACCTGCGCCGGCACATTATCGACAACGAAGAGCCGCCGGATCGGATTGTGTTCGAAGGACAGCAGTATTACCTAGATGACAGCGGTGCCGGCCTGTATTATGAAGGCGGTAAACAAGGCGACGGTGACGAGATGCTGTACTGGACCTTTCTTGCCGACGACAACCGGCGCTTCGTAAGCATCGAGCAGTGGGGCGAAACAGATTTCCAGAGTTACGCGGGCCACAGCGTCAATGAAGAGGATTTTACCGGAATTTTTCCACGCAGTGACAAGGGTGCTTCATGAGCTTAGTGCTTGCTGCGTTTGTACAATTTGCCGGCCTGCGAGATGGCCGTAATCACATGAAGAGAATTATGGACAAGACATTGGCAAAGCGTGGTCGAATACCAACCGGCATCGTCGGCGCTCTGTTGCTTGCCTTGCTGTTGGGAGCCTGCTCGGGCAAACCGCCCGTAGAGCGTTTAAAACAGGATCTCGCGCAATACCCGGAGTATTCGATAATCCTGAATGATATGAAGACCGAGGGTAATTTTTTCACGGAATATCTTCACCAGTATAAACTGATCTGGGCTGAACGCAATGCTGACACCGACAGTTTGAGTTTTAACACCGAAATCACAAACTGGATGGAAGTCAGCTCGGAGGAATACAAGAAATACGAAAGCAATTTGGGAATGGCGCTTGCAACGCGCACCGCCAACGGCGAGGTGAAAGCCACGGCACAGCCGCCCGGCTATCAGTATGTGGGCAATCAGAACTACGGCCGTTGGGCTCATTCGCCGTCGGGCGGCAGCTTCTGGCAGTTTTACGGCCAGTATGCTTTTATGAGCGCGATGTTCAACATGGCGCGTGGTCCGATCGGGATGAACGACTACAATTCCTACCGCAACAACATCGACTCGCGGCGCCCTTATTACGGCTCGAATAAACAATATGGCACCAACGGCACGCACACCAAGCAAAGCAACAAGTCTTTTTTTCAGCGCAAAGTGGCGCGCGAACGCGCCAGTAAAGCCCGCTTTTCCGACAAGGTGCGCAGCCGGGCCAGCCGTAGCGGTCGCAGCAGCGGCAGCAGATTTCGCAGCCGCAGCAGCCGCGGCGGTAAATAGACAATTTTGGAAGTTTGCGACAAAGTTCTGCTCTCTTCACAACCCTTAACAATGACGCTATGTCACTCGATCAGTTGCTAACCGGTTTTGTGTATCTGGCCTCCGTCTTTGTTCTCATCTTCATCGGCAAGCTGAGCTACGGATTGTTAAACAGGGGTGTCAACATTAAACGCGAGCTGGTGGATAATGATAATCCGGCCCTCGCCATGGCGCTTGGCGGCTACTACTTTGGCCTGGTGCTCGCAATTGGCGGCATTCTGGCCGGGCCGGCCGGTGATCTGCTCGGTGATGTGATCGCTATCCTGATGTATGGCCTGCTTGCCATTGTGCTGCAGAGTATCTCGATTGTCATCAACGACAAATTCATCCTGCACGCCTTTAACAACCGCAAAGAGATTATCGATGACCGCAACATCGGCACGGGCATCGTCGAAGCCGCCAATTATGTCGCGGTCGGTCTTGTCCTGTCGGGCGCGCTTTCCGGCGAAGGAGATATTGTGACGGCGCTGGCGTTTTGGGCCATTGGCCAGGTCGCGCTCGTTGTCGGCGGACTGGTGTACAACTGGATTACCCCTTTTGATATTCACGCCGAAATCGAAAAAGACAACGTCGCTGTCGGCGTGGCTTTCGCCGGTGTACTGATTGCTCTGGGAAATCTGATGCGGGTAGCGACGGCCGGCGATTTCGTGTCCTGGGAAGAAAACCTGACGAGCTTCGCCGGTATCATTGGTGTCGGCTATCTGCTCCTGCCGCTTCTGCGTCTTTTCACCGACAAAATATTGCTTCCCGGCGCCAGGTTAAGCGACGAGCTTGTTAATCAGGAACATCCGAATGTCGGCGCCGGCACAATTGAAGCAATGTCATACGTCCTCGCATCTTTCCTCATTTCCTGGGTGTTTTGAGCCGATGGGTCACAGAGTCGCTGTGGCCTTCCGCCGGCAAGTTCCTGTCCGAGAATGCCGACTTTCCGCTAAGCGTTTACAGACCGAACCCGGTTGACCGACAATGAACAATAGCATTCCCGCCACCCGCAACAGCGGCCGTAATCATCTGCTGAAGCTCTGCATTTTTATGACGGGGCTGTCGGGAATCGTCGCCGAATACGTCATGTCGACCTTGGCCAGTTATCTGATCGGCAACGCTGTTCTGCAATGGACCCTGACTCTCTCTATGATGCTATTCGCCATGGGTGTCGGCAGCCGCGCAAGCCGTTATCTGCGTCGTCATCTGCTTGATCTCTTTATCGCGGTCGAATTCACTCTGTCGCTGCTCTGCGCGCTCAGCGCGACACTGACCTATTTCCTCTTTGGGTATATCGACGCGATCTATATCGTCATTTATCCGATTGCGATCGGCATCGGCTTCCTCATCGGTCTCGAAATACCGCTCGCCACCCGCCTGAACGCGGTCTTTGAAGATTTGCGCATAAATATCGCATCGGTCATGGAGCGTGATTATTATGGTGCGCTGGTAGGCGGCCTGCTCTTCGCCTTTCTCGCATTGCCCTATCTGGGACTCAGCTATACACCGATACTGCTCGCCTCCATCAATTTCATCGTAGCGGCTGTTCTCTTCTGGACCTTTCGTGAAAAGCTGCATTACCGGCGGGCGCTTGCGATTACCGGCGGCCTGCTGCCGGTGTTTTTGCTGGCCCTGACCATTTTCAGCGAATCGATTATTCACCTCGGCGAACAGCAGCAGTACCGCGACAAGATTATCTACCTTGAGCAAACGCCCTATCAGCGGATTGTCATGACGGAGTGGAAAAACGACTACTGGCTGTTCCTCAACGGCAGTACGCAATTTTCTACGTATGACGAGGAGCGTTATCACGAGGCGTTGGTGCATCCGGCGCTCCTGCTGAGCGCCTCGAAGTCGCGCGTGCTGATGCTCGGCGGCGGCGACGGGATGGCCCTGCGCGAAGTCTGGAAGCATCCCGATGTGCAGTCGGTTACGCTTGTCGACATCGATCCCGCTATGACCCGGCTGGGCGCTAGCAATGAGATTTTGCGGCGCTATAATGAAGAGTCGCTGCAGGACTCGCGGCTGCGGATTGTTAACCGGGATGCCTACGCCTTTCTGCAGCAAGACAGCTTGCTCTATGACGTGATAATCATCGATTTGCCCGACCCGAAGACGATCAGCCTGGCGCGTTTGTATTCGCGTCAGTTCTATGAGCTTGCCGCTCGACATCTTGCGCAGGGCGGTGCGCTGGTAACGCAGGCATCGAGTCCGATGTTTGCACGCGATGCCTTCCTCTGCGTGCTCGCTACGATGCGCGCGGCCGGATTGAGCGCCGTCGCCTACCACAATCACGTCCCCACGATGGGTGAGTGGGGCTGGGTTCTGGGATGGAATGCGCCTATGCCGCCGAATGAAACAAAAAATGCACTGCTGCAAATTGACCTGACCGGCATCCCGACATGCTTTCTCGATCGTGATGCTATGTACAGCATGCTTCACTTCGGCAAGGGAACGCTTGAGCGCCTGCCCGCGGTGGAAATCAACGAACTGCAGAGCCTGCAGCTCTACCATTATTACGAAGCGGGTCGGTGGGATTTGTTTTAGACGTAGTCAACAGAACGCCGGACTGCACTTCCTTTCACTGTCTGCTTCGGCCGTTCTCAGACCGTAGCCAGTCCATAACTTTATGGCAGGCGAGCAGCAGCAGCAAGCCGATACCGCTGGACGTAACAATCACAGCCCACGCCTGCCAGCCGACATAGCCCAGTTCGAAAAATGTTCTGATCCAGTTGAGGGGCGCCAGATCGAGTTCGGTACTGACGAGTATAATGTACAGGCCTAGAAAGATCCCAGCCGACAGCAGGAACGGTCGCGCCTTCGCTTCATTCTCCGGCAGAACCACATAGAGATAGTTGGCGATAGACACGATAAGCAAAACCGTCAGAAATATCATGGCCCGCGATTCAGCCTCAAAGTCAGTCCATTGTCCCGCGATGTAAAGGGCCAGATAACCGGCCGCCAGCAAGGCGACTAGCGAGGCGCCCAGGAATCCGAAGAGCTCGTGGAAGAATCCTCCGGCCGATCGCTTGCGACGGTCAAAGGCTGTAATGCAATAGACGGGCAAGGTTACGGCGATGACACTCAGCAGCGAGGAACGACGGGGCGTAAGTGGAAACTCGGCTGCAAACAGAACAGTAAACAGGCCCAGAAAGAGGACCAGCAAATTCTTTGTTAAATAGAGCTTGGCGATCGACAGGACGGCGCTGATGATGTGGCGTCCTTCGTCAAAGACAGCAGGCAAAAGTGAAAACTTGTTTTTTCGCAGAACGATATCGGCGATTTCCCGGGTGATGCTGCTGCCTTCTTCCATCGCAATACCCAGGTCGGCCTGTTTCATTGCGGGTACATCATTAACGCCGTCGCCGATCATTGCAACCCTGGAACGGCCGCCCAGGGACCGGACGATATCCAGCTTGTTCCGGGGGCTTAAACGCACGAAGACATTTTTGCGCTGCGCGGCCGCTGCCAGTTCCGCCCCCGAAAGACGGTCGAGCTCCTCACCGCTGCCGATCTCGGCGGGATCCGGCCGCCAGCCGGCCTGCTGCAGAGTGTTGAGCACGACATCCCGTGAATCGCCGGAGAGTACTTTCAGCTTGATTTCCTGCACCTGAAACAGATCTAAAGCTTGTCCCACTTCTTCGCGAAGAGGATCTGACAAGACTACGATCGCCAGCGCTTCAAACGAGGACGGGGCAGCCTGGGATTCTATCGCAGCAATGCTCCGAGAGCCTTCAAAAGCCGCGAACAACAGGCTACGCTGGCCGACGACATTGTGTTCATGCCGTTTCTGCTCGATGCTGGCGCGCATAGACGCTGACAGGCTTGTACTGAGGATATCGAGAGCTCCCAGGATAAATCCGGATTCCTGCGCTCCGATACTGAGGCGCATGGCGCTGTATTTGCGCTCGGAGCTGAAGGGCATCTCCTCGATCACGGTTGCGCTGCCGCTCTGCCGTTCACCGCGCAGGGCATCTATCGAGGCGTTGCGATCGGAACTGGCGTTCGCGAATGCCCGGATTTGCGATTCAAGCTCGGCGGAAGTACCTGACGGGCTTAAAGGAATAATTTCGCGCAGCGCAATCCTGTTTTGCGTCAGAGTGCCCGTCTTATCCAGACAGACCGTGTCGATGGTACTGAATGATTCAATCGCATTGAGTTTCTGAACTATCGCCCCCAGCTTACCAACGCGATGAACGCCGACCGCGAAGCTAATCGTCGAAAAGAGGACCAGACTTTCCGGCACCAGGGAAAAAACGATCGTCGCGACAAAACGCACAAAATCGATGTCGACCAGGGACAGGCCCGACTGAAGCCGCAGGCTGATTTCGACAATCGCCACCGCTATCGCAACAGCAAAGGAAGCCTCGAAAATGCGATTGATGTTTTTCTGCAACGGCGTCGTCACAAACTTATACTTTTGCGCCTGAGCCGTCACACTGGCGGCATAGGACTGTCCACCGATCGCTTCTGCGGTGTAGTAACCTGTACCGGCTACACAAAAACTGCCGGAATACAGATAGTCCGCTTGACGTTTCAATACGGGCAATGACTCGCCGGTTAGCAAGGATTCATCGATTTCGAGATTCATGGCGCTGAAGACGGGACCGTCGACTACTACGTAGTCACCGCGTTCAATACGCAGCGTATCGCCTTCGACGATTTCCGACGGATCAATGCGCTGTTCGCATCCATTCCGTATGACGGTCACACTGTGGTTAAGCTGCAGGCGCGCCCTTTCCAACAGCCTGCGTGCGCGAAATTCCTGCACAAGGGCAATCAAAGTGTTTAATATCACGACACTGAAAATCCCGATGCTATCGAGCAGCAGACGCTTATCGGCAACACTGATGTAGACGACGACCAAAGCGCCGATCAAAAAGAGGTTGATGATGTTAAAAACAGAGAAAATGTTCTCGATCAGGATTTCGGCGGTCGGCTTGCCGTGGCGCTGCGCATTCTGATTAAACCGGCCGTCAGCCTGGCGTTGCCGTACTTCATCGTCGCGTAATCCCGCAAGAGGATTGTTCATTGCACAGCCGGTCGGTGTATCCAATAGTGGTCACTCGCTTGAAAAACGAAATTAAGCTATTCAATGCTTGCGGGCGATTAAAATTTTGTAATACTTCCTTAACGGCTGTCTAAAATCAGGATGCTAGTTTTCGTAAACACTCTCGGAAACAAAGCGGAATACGCTGTGACGACTCTATTGAATGTCTTTGCAATTGTGTTTGCACTGATCCTTGCCTACCGAATTCTGCGCTACCTGACAACACCTCTTTTTATCCGGATCGGCTGGTATCAGTACTTTGCGCCGATGTTCTTCATCCTGCGACTGCCCGGCAACCTGATCGAAATCCATTTGGGCACATCCTATGATTTTTTCAGGCGGCAGGCATGGGGGCCAAAGTCGCATATTGCCTCGATGGCGGAAGGTATGATCAAATTATGCGACGCCATCGAAAGGGGCGCGATCCATAAGGACACGACCATAAAGGCCTGTTTGTACTTTTTCGACGATAAACATTTGCAACAGTTCGGCTTTACGACGCGAAGGTTAAATTTTTTCGAGCTGTTCTTGTTTGGCCTGAATTTTCTTGAGTTGACTCTGTTGCAAAGTATCGCCAAAAAGAAGTTTTGCCGCCCCAAATTCAGGAATGTCAGAATCGCCTTCTGTCGCGCAGGAGACCTGGCACAGCGAAAAGCGCTCTTTACAGGCTATTATCGCAGGGTACAAAGCGCGACGCGGTCTGAAGCGACCCGGGCCGATATGATTGCCGTCTGAACGCGCCACGCGCATCCGCCGCTGGTCTGCGACCTGAGACTCTTTTCTAACTGCTGCTGTCTTTGCAGCCATACTGTGTTCTGCGGATTTGTAACTGCGCCGCCGAATGTAATGCCAACGAGCGCTGACGACAGGCGATCATGAGATTTCATCAAGCCTTGAGTATTCTGCTGTTAATTGCCTGGACGCCGGACGGACTTTTGGCACAGACCAGCGTACGCTGGTGGCCGATAGCGGCTATCGCGACGGAGCCGCTTTCGCCTGAATTCGCGGGCATGGGCGGCGTTGGCGTTGCATTGCCCGGCAACGACCCCTATGCGGCTGCCGTCAATCCGGCCCATGTCGGGCGCGCCGCACTCGACAACAAAGTGGCAGCGTACATGCGGCCGACTGAAACGGACGCTTTCTTTGAAATGAATCGCAGCCACTATGCTGCACAGCTGGGCTACAATCTGCGCGATCTCTACCGGGGCCTGCCACTGGCCGTCGGCCTCGGCTATCATCGCCACGTTATCGAGCGACCTGATGTACCCTATGTCGACGATCAGGGCGTCAGACGCAGCGTCGATCTCTTCGATCGCGTTTCCGCCCTTAGCTTCGGACTCGGCTTCGACTATTACGTCCGCCTGGCCATCGGCCTTTCGCTGAAGTCGCTGGACAACAACTTCGGCTTTTTCTTGCCCGCCGGCGGCAGCGGAATCACATCGTCGTCGGCGCTGGACTACGGCGTCCTGCTGGAAATACCCATGCTGTCCATTCTTCAGAATGCCGCTGGTGTTTCATTGCATTTCGGCGACTTCCTGCAGCCGCGTCTTGATCTGGGGCTTGGTTACTCGCTGGCCAATATCGGCGACGATCTGGTCTATAACGACGGCGCGATTAACGAAAAGCTCCTACGCATGGCACGGCTGGGCTACAGTATCACTGCCGCTATCGACGGCCGCTTTGACACCATGGATTGGCGTTTGGCCTCCTATACCTGGACGGTGGACGCACAGGATAATCTTGTGCGTTTTAATCCGGAGACGCGAACCGACGAGCTGGAAAACGCCCTGGAGGATGTTAAGTTTTTCCGACATCTCATTTTGGGCGACAAAAGCTTTACGATTGAGCAGCGACGCGGCTGGCGAATTGAACTTGCTGAAGTCTTCGCGTACCAGGAAGGCAACTGGAACTATCCGATAGGCAACAACCTGATCATTACGGAAGTGTCTCATGGCCGGAGCTGGCGACTGCGGGGAATATTCAAACTGGCAGCGCTTCTGACCTCAAGTCCGGCCCTGCGCTTTTGCGCCCGACACCTGGACCTGCGCTACAGCAAATCCAAAGCGGGGGCCGGATATCAGCAATCTCAGGAGTGGACCTACGAATCGCTGCTCTTCACTTTCTCGGCCTTTCGGCCGTAGAATTTTTCAACGCGTTGGAATTGCGGGATTACCCGTTGTATATTGTCCCGGCATATTATGTTCTTCAATTGGTACACGCAAAATAGAAAGGCCCAAAATGCCGGAGGTACAGCAAGGGAATGGCTGTTGAAATTGCCACGGAAGCAGATAACAAAGCGCTTGAAGCTTGTCGAGGAATCCTTCAAAATCGAATCGAATCGGGGGAGATAAGCTTACCCGTACTTCCTGAAGTTGCCGGCCGCGTCGTAGAGCTGACCAATCAGGCCGATGCTGATATAGGCGAGTTGTCAACACTCATACACCAGGATCAAGCCCTTGCCGGTCATGTGCTGCGTATCGCCAATTCTGCCCTCTACGGCAGCTCCGTTACGATCGTCTCGCTACAGCAGGCCGTGACGCGCCTCGGAACCAGATTGTTGGGTGAAATCGCAATCGCCGTCTCCCTGCAGAGCGATGTCTTCGCCGTTACCGCCTATCACGATATCGTACGTGACTTATGGCGTCACTCGCTGGCTTCCGGCGTCTACGGCAAGGAAGTGGCGCGTGTCCGGCGCAGCAATGTGGAAGGACAGTTTCTCTGCGGTCTGCTTCACGGTGTCGGCAAACCGGTCGTCTTACAGCTCATCGTCGAAGCGATCGATTCGTGCAATTTTAATCTGACGCGCGATCAAATAATTAGCCTGATGGATGAGTTGCACTCATCCATCGGCGAAAAACTGTGTCTTGAATGGAACCTGCCGGAAATGGTGCGAATCACCTGCGTGTATTATCGCGATTACAGCAATGCGCCCGACTACGGCGAACAGGTTGCCATGACATATCTCTCAGACCGCCTAGCCATGTGGTTGATAGATCCCAAACTTAGCGAAGAAGCGTTGCAAAACGACCCCGTCTTCGCTGCGCTCAATTTGTATCCCGACGAGGTGGAATCCTTATTGAGCAAACGCGACGAGGTCGTCGAGACGGTTTCAGCCCTGGCTATATGACAAAATCTCATTCGTATGATGTTCTGGTAATCGGCAGTGGCCCCGGCGGACAAAAAGCCGCCGTCCAGGCCGCCAAAGCCGGTAAGCGCGTTGCGATTGTCGAACGCGAACGATTCGTGGGGGGTGCCTGCGTTTACCAGGGTACGATCCCCAGCAAAACACTCCGCGAGGCCGCGCTCACGATTGCCCAACTCAAGCGCAGCGCCAACATTTTCGACAGTACTCTCCGGGAAGACCTGGAAGTCGCCAGCCTGATGGACCGCCTTTCGCAGGTGCTTGAGGCGCATAAGGTATTCATAAGTAACCACTTGCGGGACAACAACATACCGCACATTCACGGTCGGGCTCGCTTTGTTACGCCGCACGAACTGGAGGTGACAACTGTCGGGGGCGGGCGGGAGCGCTACAGCGCCGCGACGATAGTGATCGCCACCGGATCGCGCCCACGCAAGCCGCCGGAGATTCCGGTGGACCATGAACACATTCTCGATAGCGATTCCATTCTGAGCATGATTTATCTGCCGCGATCGCTGACGGTGCTTGGTGGCGGCGTCATTGCGGCGGAGTATGCCTCGATATTCGCGTTGCTGGGCGTCGATGTAACGATGATCGATCGCGCCCCGCGCCCCCTGACCTTTATGGACCCCGAATTGACCGATCAGTTTGTCGCGAGCTTCACCGGATACGGCGGCACCTTCCTCGGCCAGAAGCAAGTTGCCGCAGTACGTTGGGACGGCGTGTCCCAGGTCGTCTGTGAACTGGAAACGGGCGAGATCATCAACAGCGACAAGATGCTCGTTGCGCTCGGTCGGCTGGCCAATGTCGAAGGTCTCAACCTGGAGGCCGCCAGTGTCGCGCAGGGCAAGCGCGGTCATGTAATCGTCGACAAAGAGTATCGAAGCAGCGTGGCGCATATTTACGCCGTGGGCGATGTCATCGGTCCGCCATCTCTGGCATCCTGTTCGATGGAGCAGGGGCGCCGGGCGATGTGCGCCGCCTTCGACATCGACCCCGGCCATCCCTTCGAACTGGTGCCGATCGGCATCTATGCCGTCCCCGAGCTGGCCAGCGTCGGCCTGGATGAACATCAGGCCCGTGAACGCTACGGCGAGATTGTCGTTGGACGCGCGCGCTTCAACGAGGTCGCGCGGGGTCAGATCGCCGGCATCCAGGACGGGCTGCTCAAACTGGTTGCCAAAGCCGGGGATCAGAAGCTCCTGGGCGTGCAGATCATCGGCGAGGGCGCCACCGACCTGATTCATGTCGGTGAACTGGCATTGGTCAATGACAATGACGTCAATGTTTTCCTGGAAAACATACTGAACTTTCCGACTCTGGGCGAAGCATACCGGATAGCGGCGCTCAACCTGCTCAACAAGCTGCGCGAATCACCAGAAGGCTAGGCTAAAGCTGCGAAATTCGCAATTATTCGACGATTTTGACCTAAAGCGGCTTTCACGTATATTCCAGGGTCATCAGCAATAAAGTTGGAAGAAGATCGTCAGCTCGCTCGGTTTGGGATGTCGGCGCCAGACCGTCAATTCCGCGAAGCGACCGAATTTTTGCTGCGTTTGACGCTATCAAATTGCTCGGGTGACCGAATGCACCACGGGGTAGATTGACATAAGCGCAGAGCCAATGAGCAGCCGGCAAACGCCATACTGAAATCATACGTTCAATCAACTGCTACGGTGGATATGCCTATGCCAGTCCTTTCCATCAAAGAAAAAGATCTCAGCATAACGGTGAGCAGCGAAGAAATTTTGCGCGATTATCGCATAGCCTATCATAGTCGCGAGGCAAGCCTGCTCGGACGAAGGGAAGTATTGACGGGCAAAGCCAAGTTCGGCATCTTCGGCGACGGCAAAGAAGTGGCGCAGCTTGCGATGGCCAAAGCTTTCCGCAAAGGCGATTTTCGATCGGGCTATTACCGCGATCAGACCTTTATGTTTGCCATGGGGATCTCCAACGTCCAGGAGTTTTATGCACAGCTCTACGCCCAGACGGACAGCGAAAAAGAGCCTTCGTCTGCCGGCCGGCAGATGAATTCGCATTTTGCAACGCGTAGCCTCTACGAAGACGGCTCCTGGAAAAATCTGATGGAAATGTATAATTCGTCGGCAGATGTTTCGCCCACCGCATCCCAGATGCCGCGCATGGTGGGATTGGCCTATGCATCGCGACTGTACCGGGAGCTTGAAGACCTCAACCAGTTTTCGCAGTTTTCGAACAATGGCAATGAAATCTGCTTCGGCACCATCGGCAACGCCTCCTGCGCGGAGGGAATGTTCTGGGAATCGATCAATGCCGTTGGCGTGCTGCGAGCGCCGCTGCTGCTCTCTATCTGGGATGACGAATACGGCATATCGGTGCCGAACGAGTTCCAGATTACCAAGCAGGACCTCTCCGAGCTGCTGAAAGGCTTTAAGCGCAAACGGGGCTCCAAGAGCGGCTATGACCTGTATACGGTCAAAGGTTGGGACTATCCCGCACTGGTGGAAACCTATATCAAGGCGGCAGCGCGCGTGCGACGCGAGCATGTCCCGGCAATCGTCCATGTTACCGAGTTGACGCAGCCGCAAGGGCATTCCACCTCTGGCAGTCATGAGCGCTATAAGAGCAAAGATCGCCTGCAGTGGGAGCGCGAACACGACTGTCTGCATCAGTTTCGCCGCTGGCTGCTGGAACAGGGCATTGCTTCCGAAGAGGATCTGCAGAAAATCGAATCGCACGAAAAGCAGCAGGTCCGGTCCTTTAAGGATCAGGCCTGGAAAGAATATGCCGGACCGATCCGGGAAGAAGTAAGCAAGACGCTTAAGCTGCTCGATTCGCTGAGCGGCGCTTCCCGCAACAAGGACGAGCTTCAGAGTATCCGTCAGAGTCTGCAGGCCGTCCGCGAACCATTTCGCCGCGATATTGCCGCCCACCTGAATAAGGCTTTACTGGCCGTCTGGGACGAACCGAGCCCCGAACGCCGGCAGCTGGCGGCCTGGAAGGAAGAATTCAATCGGGACAACGACGAACGATTCGGCAGCCACCTCTATTCCGGCACGGCGCTGAACATCGCGGAGATCAAACCGCGATACAGCGAGAATCCCGAACGAATTACCGGGGCGGAAGTCATCAACCGCTGCTTCGACGCTGTTTTCGCTCGTGATCCGCGTGTCATCGCTTTCGGCGAAGATGTCGGCAAACTGGGCGACGTCGATCAGGGAATGGCCGGCATGCAGGCTAAATACGGCCTCCTGCGGGTCTCGGACACCGGCATCCGCGAATGCACCATTATTGGACAGGCGATCGGGATGGCCATGCGCGGCTTGCGACCGATTGCCGAGATTCAATACCTCGACTATCTGCTCTACGCTCTGCAGATTATTTCAGACGATCTGGCGACGGTTCGCTGGCGGACGCGGGGCGGTCAGAAAGCGCCGGTAATCATTCGGACGCGCGGCCATCGCCTGGAAGGTGTCTGGCACTCAGGCTCGCCGATGGCGGGGCTGCTGAATCTCGTGAAGGGCGTCTACGTACTGGTGCCGCGCGATTATGTCCGTGCCGCCGGTTTCTACAACACCATGCTGCAAAGCGATGAAAATGCCATAATAATCGAAGTGCTCAATGGGCCGCGCAAAAAAGAGACGCTGCCGTCGAATATTAACGAATTGACGGTACCTCTCGGCGTTCCGGAAGTATTGCGGCAGGGCAGCGACGTAACGGTCGTCACTTATGGCGCCTGCTGCCATCTGGCCTTGGAAGCGGCGGAGATGCTCGCACGCACGGGCATAGACGCGGAAGTGATCGACGTTCAGTCGCTCATCCCCTTCGATCGCGATGGACGGATTGTCGAATCCCTGCAAAAAACCAATCGCATTCTCTTTGTGGATGAAGATGTGCCCGGCGGCGCTACGGCCTACATGATGCAAAAAGTACTGGAAGAGCAGGAAGGCTATCGCTGGCTCGACTCCGCGCCCAAAACCCTCAGCGGTAAAGAGCATCGCCCGGCCTACGGTTCGGATGGCGGCCATTGGTCCAAACCGGGCAGCGAGTCGATCGTTGAAGCCGTTTACGAAATGATGAACGAGGCGGATCCGCAGAAGTGGCCGATGTTTCTTCGTTAAAGCCTTCAGCAGCAAATCGAGAGATTAAACAACGCCCGGCATATCAATGCCGGGCGTTGTTGTGTATAATACGAAAGCCGCATTTAAGCAATTAATAGTTGCCTCATTGTTTCTGTCGGCAGCGAAGGATTGTTAACAAAGCTTCGCCTTATGTATTCATGCGCTTATGGCGCAACCGACAAAGGGATGGCGGCCGTTTCGCCGCTTGCGGTAGTAAGCCGCAGAAAATACAATCCGGCTTCCAGCGATACGGTTTCGATAAGCAGGGTATGTGAGCCGCTTCCGTAAAAGCCCGCAGCAAGATCGCGCTGCAATTCGCCGGCGGCGTTATACAGTTGCAGGCGCAGCTCACCGGCATCCCGCAGGTTGAAGTTCACCGTAGTCCCGTCATCGCTGGGATTGGGCTGCGTACGCAAGGCCCGGATTACATGTTCATCATTACTACTATGCATTGCGTGCTCCAGCTCCGAACTTTGTTTACCTGGAACGGGCGCAGGGCCTATATCGGGAGGGTCGATTTCACCCGGATGCATAGGGCAGCATTCATCGGATACCAACATACCCGGACCGATATTACGAATGTAACCGAAGGCATTGAATCCCATTGCGCGCGCCGGATCATTAAGCACATGAACTTCCACACAGTGCAGACCGCGAGATTTAAGCAGTGTAACATTAACGACATCGGGCGGCACGGTAGCATTGTAGGGGGCATCGCTTATGCCGATTATCACCCCGTCCAGATACACTGTCGCATGATCGTCCGCCAGCATTTCCATGTAGATCTGAAGTTCAGTGAAATCGCCTTCGAGGCAGAAACAGCGTTTAAAGACCGTTACGCCACTGACGAAGTTATCGGCGGACTCAATCGGTGAAATCCACTCCGAACCAGGCAGAGGATCGGACCAGTCGGAGTGCTTTTGAATGACAAAGGGTGGGTAGGGATCGCTGCCGGGATTATTGACCGTACTCGTCACGATCCATGGCGCGGTACCTGTTGTCAGGTTCAGCTTGCCGACTTCGCAAATCACGGGGTCAATCGCGCAGCCGCAGCACAGAACCACCTCGTCGACGCATTGGATCAGGTCGTCGTACAACAGATCGCGAATATACAACTCCACCGTTAGCGTGATATACTCGTCGCCGCTGCGCAGACAGATGATTCCGGCATCCGGCCAATTCTCTGTCGGAAAGGCGTTACTCCAGGACATAAGGCTTGGTGAAACCGCGACGCTGTAGCCATGATGCCCGGCAGCATGACTGATCGATGCCGGCGCAGTGGTGCTAATTCTGATGGTTTCCAACAAAAATCCGTCCGACAAAGGCGGTGGATCAATGAAAGAAAGCCTAAAACAGCATTCGCCATTCGCCGCGCACTCAATCGGCGTTAACTCATATTCGAATGGCAGGCCGCAAGACGGCACAATGTGATCGGCGCGTAGCGTCATGCAGCATAGCAGCGTAAACACGAAGGCTCCGAGGCCGATGACCTCCCGCAGTCTGCAAGTTAGGCGCGCCCTTCTTCGGCGCCGTTGCGGCGTGGAATGAACTCTTAGCATGGTACACCTCTGATTAAAGTCAAATTGTGATTCAATTTGTAGTTCGTTAGGTATCGATAAGCGCGCGATCGAATCGGCGACAATGCTAGCATGAAATTCCGACTGCAGCTATCGCCATTGAGCGTATGTATTGTCTGAGTGAGTGAAACTCAGGTTTGGGCGAAGCAATGGACAAGCAACGCTGAGCGCAACGGCCGATTACTCACATGGTGTGGATGCGCTGCAGAAAAAGATCGCGCCTGCGGGTTGAAATTTCCACTTCCGCTCCGTCTGCCATTATGATGATTCCGCCGCGGCCTTTATGATATTCTCGCACATAGTGCAAGTTGACCAGGTGGGCCTTGTGAACACGCATGAAATTGTGTCCGACCAGGCTGCGCTCGAACTCCGCCAACGTCCTCGAGACCAAAATTCGTGTGCCGCCCAAAAGGTGAAACTCCGTGTAATTACTGCGGCCAAGGCAGCGCATGAGGTCAGAGATGTCGATAAAGCGATAGCCCTGCGCGGTCGGCAGGCTAAGGCGGCGTGAAGTACGAAGGGCTAAAGCCTCTCCTGAAGACGGGAGCGAGGGAAGCGCGGCGCCGTCACGCTTTCGATTGCCGGTCAGACGGTCGATAGCGGCCAGGAGGTCCTCCACCAGAATCGGTTTAAGGAGATAATCGACGGCCGCGGCCTTGATTGCCCTCAGGGCATAGTGCTCATAGGCGGTCACGAATATGACATCGAAGCTACGTTCGGCGACAGTTTCCACGACTTTGAATCCGCTGCCTCCCGGCATCAGAATATCCAGGAACACGACATCCGGCTGTAATCGGCGAATTGCGCTCAGGGTGGAATCGGCCGAGTCGGTTTGCGCCTGCACCTCAAGCGCGGGGCAGTGTTTGCGTATCAGCTCCGCCAGTGTGTCGCGTCCTCTCGATTCATCGTCCGCAATAATGGCGCGGATCGTCGAATTCATTTCCATGGCCTACCTTGTGATTTCTGATATATTTCTTTGTTCAGGGCAAGCTGCGGCACCAGAATCTCCACACGGGTACCAGCGGGCCGACCGGCATCATCGCAGCGATCGCAGATCGTAACCGTGATTTCCGCGCTATACTGTGAGTTGAGCAAAGTAATGCGGTCCCGGCTGAGCGACTGGCCCAAGGACCGATGCCCACTCCTCAGCTCGCGCTGCAGTGCCTCGGCGCGACAGCGTCCGATTCCATTATCTTCGATGACACAGTGCAACGTCATTTGCTCCAAGAATACAGTAATCCAGAGCGAACCGCCCTTGTGCATCGGCAGCAAGCCATGCGTGATCGCATTTTCGACATAGGGCTGCAGCAGCATAGGCGGAATTCGTATGTCGTCTTCGCACAGCTCGGGAGACACATGGAAGAATAAGCTGAACCTGCCGCTGAATCGCAGATCTTCCAACCTCAGGTACAACCGAATCATTTGAATTTCATTTGCCAGCGAAATGAGCGGATAGCGCGAATGTTCCAGCACCATCCGAACCAGTCGGGCGAAGAGAGCCAGATTATCTGAGGCGGTATCGACATCACATTTCAGTACCAGATCACGAATGGAATTTAGGGCATTAAACAAAAAGTGAGGGTTCATCTGCGCACGCAGGGCATGCAGCTCCGCCTGCAGAGCATTTCGTTCAAGCACTGCCCGGCGTTTAACTGCTGTTGTCCGCAACAGGACGCCGCTCACGAGCAGGGCGACCATCATCAGCAAGGCGCCGAGACGAAACCAGTTACTTAACCAAAATGGTGGTTTAACGAGAATGGCAATCTGCATGGCGGCGGAATTCCAGACCTGGTCGCTGTTGGAAGCTCGCAGGCGAAAGCGATAACTTCCCGGCGGCAGGTCGGTATACGAGACCAAACGCCGCGTCCCAGCCCGCACCCAGGCGCTATCGATACCGTCCAAACGGTAGGCGAAAGAGTTAGCGTCCGGATTCACATAATCGAGCGCGGCGTATTCGATCGAAACAAAATTTTCGTCGTAATTGATCACGATGCTGTCGCCCTGCTGCAACTCAGCATACAATCTGCGATCGAAGACGCGGAGCTGTGTGATGGCCAGTGGCGGTGGGAGGGGGTTGTCTCGGAGTTCTGCGGGCCTAAAGCTACTGAGTCCGTTCGGACCGCCAAAAAACAGCGGTCCGTCCGCCGCGCGATAGAAAGCCTTATAGCTGAACTCACTACTTTGTAAACCATCGCCGGCTTTGTAGGTTCGCAGTACTCCGCTGACCGGGCTGTAGCGCGTCAGTCCCGCGTTCGAGGGGATCCACCAGTTGCCACTCAGATCACAAAGAACGCCAAAAACGGCGCTGCTCGGCAGGCCGTCTTTTTCACTCAGACTGGTGAAGTTGTCGTCGTCCGGGTTATACACACTGATGCCGCCGCCATGGGCCGTTATCAGCAGCCGACCCGTATTGCTGTGATTCAGATCCCAGATATTATTGCCGCAAAGACTCCGAGGGTCCGCCGGGTCGTTGCGGTACACACGCCACGTACGGCCGTCGGCCAACAGCCGGTTCAGGCCATTGTGGCTGCCGAACCAGATCGAGCCATCGGCATCACCCCGAATACACCAGATACTGTTATTGCTGAGACCGGACCGGCTGCCACTTTCCTGCTGCACGCGATCCAATTTGCGACCCTGCGAGTCGAATACGTACACTCCCTGCTTGTTGGTGCCGATCCAAAACTGCCCCTCGTTGTCCCGAAACATTGACCACACCATCGTTGGGCCGCTCCCGGAAGAGTCAAGGAACGCCCGTTCAAATGAGTCTTCCGCCGGAAGATAGCTATTGACGTCGCCATTCGTACCAAACAACAGCGTGCCGTCCTGTTCTTCCACAATGACATTAACCGTGCCGTCGCTTAAGCCGGATGGATCAGCAGGCCCCCCCATATATCGCCGCCAGCGTTTTTGTGTGTCGTCCCAGCGATTCAGCCCGTTGTCCGTCCCCACCCAAAGCCGCTTTAGACGATCTTCGTGAATACAGCGAATCCGGCTGCTGCTCAGGCTGGCCTCGTTGTCACGCTCGTGACGCTGCGTGCTGATTCGCTTGCGGCGAGGCAATAACTTCGCGATACCTTTGTTTGTTCCAACCCACACGATGCCGGATCGATCGCGCAGAAAGGACAGTATTTCAGCTTCTACATACCGAAAGGGGTCAGAAACGATCGACCCGGGAGCCGACCCCGCGGCAGCGACGGAGTACAGACCGCCGTGAGGCTGCCGGAAGGGACTGACCGCTACCCAGGCGCCGGCCGTGCTGTCTACGCTCAGATATTGATACAGGCTTGTAAGGTCGCGGAAATACTCTTCGCCGGGAAGAAGTCGGCGACGAGCGGGCATTTTGTTGTGAAACTCATCGCGAATAATAAAGTTGGCCATGTTAACATCGTTGCGAGAGACGTGCCAGGCTCTGTGGTCCGCCTGGCCGATCTGGAATAAGGGATGCCCGGCAAGCTCAGCCGCATCCAGCCGGGCGGAAATGCCGGCATCTGGTTTAAAT
Organism: Candidatus Kapaibacterium sp.; assembly: GCA_028284775.1. Classification (GTDB taxonomy): domain Bacteria; phylum Bacteroidota; class Ignavibacteria; order Kapaibacteriales; family UBA7675; genus JANQRB01. Next base: position 49,350 of record JANQRB010000016.1, read on the forward strand.
CTGCTCACGCAGGATTCGCTCAGTCCAATCCACAGGGTGCCGATCGGAGCTTCGCTAATAAAGGCGAAGGGGGCATGCTTCAGTCGCATTTTAGTGTCGTCGGGAAATACGATTCTCTTAAATCCTTCGATATCGGGTCGGAAAACGTTGAGTCCCTGATCGGTGCCGACCCACAACCGACCGCTGTTGTCGGTGTACAGCGCCCAGATTTGATCGCTGTCCAGCGAAGTGGAGTCGGCGGGGTCGTGATAAAAGCGCCGGACTGTTTCGCTGCAACGGTTGAAACGGTTAAGACCGTATCCGTTGGTTCCCAGCCAAAGGCTTCCGACCGGATCCTCGGCGATTGACGTGATCGTGTTGTACGAAAGAGATTGTGAGTCGGCCACGTGACCGCGGATTACTCTGAAGCTATAACCGTCGTATTTGTTGAGACCGTCTCCGGTACCGAACCACAAATAGCCGTATTGGTCCTGATATATCGCATAAACATAGCTTTGCGACAATCCTTGTTCGCTTGTGATAAAACGGCAGGTATACTCTGCGCCGGTCTCGGCCGGCATTCGGCTGTCCACCAGCAGCAGAACAATGAAGAGTGTCAGCCACCATCGCAAAGCCAATCCTCGGATGACCGAGCTTCGTATGGTAAGGAGTGTCAGCCGTCGAACCCGCATAGCGCCGTTTATCCCTTCGTCAGCCCTTATTGGTTGTTGCTTGTCGTGTTCTCATGTTGAGGCCAATGTTACCGCTGCCTGCGGATGAATGCAATGATTCATGTCAGGATCAGGGCAAACGGGCTCATTGCGAAAGACGGCCGGATTTCGCCTGAGGGGTCGGCGCTGAGTCCCAAGCAGCGAATACCACAAAGGCCGTGAGCGAGTTTACAGCATGGCACGAGATTCGTCAGAGCAGGAAGCGCCGGGACGACGCTTGCCTGAGGAATCCATCAGCATCCTGCTTCGCTAAATCACCCCTTGTTCGCGGCAATCCGATCTCCCAATTTGGCGGCCCTTCTTGTCTGCTTGATATTCATTTGCATGCGAATGTCTGCGAACAGTGGCCCTGGTAGTAGTACCCGGCTCAACTGGATCATTAAGCTCGCACTGTTTGCACTTTCATTCCGAACATCGCTCTTTATTCAATAACATTCCGCAAATTCAATATAAATATTAATTCCTTTTGCAATTCTCAGAATAATGTTACATTCACCTCAGATTACGTAGAAATTAGCCGCCCACAAACTAATTTCTAGCTTGCAGAATTTAAAACTCTAATCTGCCCGGATTATCGTTCAAGCTCAAGGTATTGAACTTTCTATCTACGGAACGTGAATTCCGAACACACTATGTTCGGAGCCTTTCCATTGTCAGGCTCAGTAGTTCGAGCCGGTCATCCGGTGGACTGAGAGCATCAGACGAAATCATTGCGCAATGCTTCAGTAGTTAAGAATTCGTCAGAGTCAGGGCTGCACTAAGTGAATTTTATCCACTTAAACATGTGAGTGGGGTGATAATACTATGTAAAACCGCACTTAACAAAAAAACCTGCGACGAAATGCTTTAGATCATTGTTTAATGCTTTAGCCGGCATGATGATCTGAAACATTGGCTATTGTTTCCACGAAGTACCGACAGTATATCTGACGGCAGATTCGTTTCTGCCTCGTCACAGGTCTGTTTTGTTGTCAAAAAAGCCTTCTGATCAAAACTACGAAAACAATTTTTACTATTCAATAGTGGCGAAAAAATGAAACCTTATCTTAACAGTATACCAATCGCGATCCTGCTTGTCTTTGCAATCGGATCAACAGCTAGTGTAGTCGCAATCTCTGCCGAATCGCGGCTTTCTGCTCATGGAACAACAGAATTGCACAGTTCATCAGTCGCGGATGCGACACAGCAGGCCAAGGCAATCGAGAAAGCCGGCAACTATCTTGCCGCCAGCAATCAATCATTTCTGGAAAATAATGGCCAGATTCGCAATCAACATGGTAAAGTCGTGTCGGACATCAAATTTGCGATTCACCAGGGGTCATTGAACGCTTATTTTATGCCCGATCGCATCAGTTATGTATTTACCGGGTCAGCTGCGGCAAACAGCAGTAACAAGCAAGGCATCGTCCCATCCTACGCAGCACATGCGGAACGAAAAGCAATGCGCTACCGCCTTGATGTGGAGCTTCAGGGCTGCAATCCGTCCGTGCAGCTGATAGGAAACGGACGTGGGACATCACCTTACAATTTTGTTAACGGTGCTGACCAGGCACAATCCATAGTGGCCTATCAGTACCAGGAGATTCTCTATCAGAATATCTACAAAGACATCGACTTGCAATTCAGATTAACCGAGAGCGGTCTGAAGTATGATTTCATCGTTCATCCCGGCGGCAACCCGGCCGACATACGTATGCGGTATATCGGCGCCACTAAGCTAGCTTTGAATGCGGATCAGGAACTTCTCGTTACGACGCCCATCGGCGAAATGGTCGAGGACATTCCCTTAACATATCTGAAGAGCCCGGAATCAGGATCGGTATATTCTGCTCAACGGGAAGTCATCAAAGCACACTATCAAGTACGTAACAACATTGTCAGCTTCGACCTGCCTGAATATGATCCTTCTCTGACCCTCGTGATAGATCCGCTCATTTCCTGGGCAACGTATTACGGAAGCCAAAAACCGACCGGTGGTCAGGACGAAGCCAGGGATGTAGCTGTGGACGCCAACAACAATATCTATGTCGTCGGCGATACCGACAGCCAATTTTTCCCCGAGGACGGCTGGTTTCCCTATGGTGGCTTCCACGACGCATTCATAATTAAATTCGATCCCGACGGTAATGTGATCTGGGCTACGTTCTACGGTGGTGAACAGGATGATTTTGCGACCTCGGTAGTTGTTGATGATCAGAATTATCCGATCGTAACCGGTTACACCAACAGTATCAATCTACCGGTGTCGAATGGATTTCAGATGAACAACAACGGCGGCTATGATGCCTTCATCAGTCGCTTTGATCCCACCTTTAATTTTCTCTCCTGGGGCAGCTATGTCGGAGGAGCGGGCGACGATTACGGAATGAGTATTGCGCTGGTCGGTGCACCGAAGCGGCCGACGATTACCGGTTACACCAACTCGGTCAACACATCGGCAGCCAATGACTTTCCCGTCACAGGCAACGCAGCGCAGCTTAACAATAGCGGAGTCAACGATGCCTTCGTTGTTCAGCTTTCAGCGACAACTTTGTACTATTCATCCTTTTGGGGCGGCCCGAACGATGATCGCGGCATGGGTATCACCGGCGACCGGGAAGGCAACATTATCTTTTGCGGATGGGCGCAGGCATTCTTCCCGATGCTAGCGGCCGGCAATCCAACCTATGACGGCGGCACTTACGACGGCTTTGCCTGTCGCATCGATCAGACGCACAACCTGGTCTGGTCGACCTACCTGGAGCCACAGAACGTGGGCAATCGCGATCAGCGGGCAATGGACATCGCCTATGCCCGCAACGACATCTCGATTCCGATTTCTGTCAGGGAAGTGGTCATTGTCGGTTATGGCAATGGCGACGATGCGACCGCTCAGTATGATGCCCTGCTTTACCGACTGAATATGGCCGGGGGCGGATCGATCGGTACGGCCTTAACGTTTGGCGGCGCCACATTTAACGAGTTCGGTCATGGCATAAGCATAATGGATGAAGACTTCAGCACCGGCTTGTACAATGTCGTCATTACCGGCTCGGCGCAGTCGGCCGATTTGCCGGTTGTCGAACCATTTCAGCGCTTTCATTATGCCCTGAACCAGCAGCTCGGCTTCCCGAATCAGAATCCGGAAGAATCATTCGTCGCCAAGTTCGATGGGATGAGCTGGATCGCCGATCCTCTCTGGGCCAGCTATTATGGAGCTAATGGTTTGGACGAAGGTAATGCCGTTGCGGTCGATGGAACGGGCCGCGTCATCATGGTGGGAACAAGTAACAGTAACAACCTGACACTCCGCGATGAAGTGCAACAGCATTCCGGCCTCTTTAATGACCTAGACGCTTTCGTCGTGGTGGTCGAGGAAAAGGGAATGTTCCCGACATTTTATGGCGGCACGTCGGCGCCGGATGCTATGGAATTGGTGGGTTACAACGATCGCATCGAAGACCTGACGGTTGATAATCTCGGGAACATTTATATAACCGGCTTTGCGCAGAGCTTTCATGAGTTTCCGTTGACGACCGGCGTTCACCAGGAAGTGCCTGGCGAGGGAATATTAGCACCTTCCTTTACCGATGCGTTCGTGGCCAAATTCGACGCGAACGGCAACCTGATATGGAGCAGCTATTTCGGCGGGGAATTGGAGGATGTCGGCAAAGGCGTTGCTGTAAGCCTTGACGGGCAATCGGTAGCGATTACCGGGTATACGCAGAGCGAATCGGGCATCGCCACAGCAATCCAGACCGTACACGGCGGCGGCAGCTACGATGCCTTTCTCGCTATCTTCAATGCCGATCAGGGGACCGTCGACGGCTGGACCAGCTATCTCGGAGGGACGCTGGAAGACGGCGGCGAAGACATCGCATTCGACGCAAACGGTGATATCGTCATAACCGGCTGGACAAATAGTCGGACGGGAATTGCGACGGCGGGTGCCGCTAAAGAGTACATCGGCTACTATGCCGGTCCCCTGGTACAGCCCTATGATGCTTTCGTTGCGAAATATCGCCCCGGCACATCTGCTTTATTATGGGCTACCTATCTTGGTCAATATTGGGAAGACGTGGGAATGGGTGTCACCATCGTCGACGGCGATCAGATTGTCGTTACTGGCTATACCGACAATCATCCCAACCCGCCCTTCAACCGGCCCGTCTTCGAGACCTACGGCAGCGTCAATAACTTCCCCGGCGGCAAGTATGACGCATTCCTGGCCAAATACAGCGCCAACGGCGCCGCAGATTGGGCGATAATGTACGGAAGCGATGATGATGACTTTGGTACAGCCATAACGACGGGATCGGATGGCAATGTGTGTTCAACGGGGATTACGCATAACCTTACTGCTGCGACTCCTGCGTTTCCATTGTTTCCAACCAGTCTCCTGCCGTTGGTTCCGACAGAATCATTTGACGCCTTCATCTTGAAGTATGACCAATTCGGCATTCGCTGGGGAGCGAATGTGTGGACGCCAATCAATGGTAATGATGAGGACGCAACAGGAATCGACTTTAGCAACAACCAAGTGCTTCTTGCCGGGACATCAAATGATGACAATCTGCCGAATTTTGCGAACGGATTGTTTCCAGTCGGCAACAACTTTAGTAACCGAGACAGCTACGTCGCCGTTTTCAGCGCACAGACCCTGATCCAGGACGCCGTCAATGGTGGCACATACTTCTTAGGCAATAACGGCTGTGTTCATGCCAACGGCATTGCCATCGATGCGCAAGACAGGGTTGTCATTGCCGGTTGGACCAATGCCGATAACTTCGCGAATATCGACAACCTGCATCCCTGGGCTTTTCAGCCGGAAAACGCAGGCCCCCTGAACAACGGTCACGAAGATGGCTTCATTGCGCAACTCGAGTTTGACCTGCAGGATCTGGCAAAAAACTTGCGCCGGCCTACGATGATGACACAGGTTCCTTCGAGAGTCACAATCCCGATGAAAACCTTAGCATCAGTCCCAATCCTGCTCAGAATTCGATACATGTAGCGCTCAAGCTGCCTCGGGATTCAGAAATGCATTTGTCGATTTGTGATATGATCGGCGTGGAGCATATTCGAATCTTCGAAAGCGGATCGAAGGGAGAAAACAGTCGCGAAGTCGATGTTTCCGCCCTGCCGGCGGGAACCTATTTGCTGCAGGTACAGGCTGGTGCGCAAAAATTCAGACAAAAATTTGTCAAAAACTAAAGTCAAATGTTTCAAACAAGACCGGAGAAATGGAGCTCTCCGGTCTTGATCCTTTTGATGACATTCGCAAGAATTAATTGCCTTGTCGGCAAGCGGTAATTTTATACTTTAACCCTGCATAACAATCGATTCAAAGTACCGGCAAAATTGCTGTGGTGAAAATTCACAATCTCGTAATCTTATGCGCATCCCTGGCAACGCTCTTGTTTGCCCATTTGAGCATTGAGGCCGTCGAACTCAACAATCGCGGGACGAATTTCTATTTTAATGTGTATTCGAAATTTGGCGAGCCCGTCAACGGCCCTTGTTCACCGTCATCTAGAATCTTCGTGTACCTTGGATCCGACATTCCGACAGAAGGGCGCATTTGGAACTCCGACAGTGGCTGGGAGCGGCAATTTTCAACCGATCCCGAGAGATTGACACTTGTCGAGGTACCCGGACATGTGATTCCCTGCGGTTTCGGAGGGGAGCTGCGGGGTGATGGTGTACTTATCGAGGCCGAAGACGATGTCTTTGTCCAGGTAATGGTAGTGGGAACTTACGGGTCAACCAATCATAAAGATATGGCATCGCTGCGTCCTGTCGAAGCCTTCGGCACCCACTATAATGCGATTACCGCGGTTAGCTGCCACAGAGCCAGTGCCTTTCTCTGCAATGCGAATCATACCGGCATCAATATCATCGCCGGCCAAGACGATACCGAGGTTGAGATCATCCCGACCGATACAACCATTCACGGTGTTCCGATTGGCGAGCCGGTAAACGTTAGCCTTGACAGGGGGGAAATGTACGTACTTCGATCGCTCTCACATCAAGTAAAAACGAATATCGATATGAGCGGCAGCTTCATCAAAGCCTCAAAGCCGGTTGCGGTTTTTTCAGCTACCCATGGCGCGGATAATCTCTTTACTAATGGAGGTACTAACAACGCCTTCGCACAACTGTTACCGGTCTCATCTTGGGGCAGAGAGTACATCCTCGTGCCGCTTCGAGGTGCGACCGGCGGCTTTGGCTGCCGTGTCGTCGCAGCATATGATAACACGGAACTAACAATAAACAATACTGAAATAATCAGCCTGGACGCCGGTGAAGTCTGGACGGAGAGGTACTTCGATGCCGTTTACCTCAACGCTAACAATCCGGTTGAAGTTGCCCAATTTTCTCACAGCGGAACCAATAGCGCCGATTCCATCAAGACCGTTTCACTGGCTACCGTAACGCCGCTCGAACAAATAGCACTGACCAACGAACTATTCCCCGACCACCCGGGGGAGTTTCCGCATCGATTTACCTTTGTAAATGTTTTAACAAAAACTGAATTCCTGCATGATGATATCCTGGTCGACGGAAAGCCGATCAATGATAAGTTTGTGCCGGTACAGGTTCATCCCGAATTCTCTTACGCGCGCATTTCTTTTCCTATCCTGCGACCGGATTTAGTGGTGGATCATCACCGCCTTCAGGCCAGGAATCCCTTTGCGGCTTACGTCTACGGATCCGGCGATCAATCGATAGATGGATTTGACGTGCCGTACATGTACAATCTCGGCGGCGCAAACCGTAACCTTGCCGTCGAACTGGATCTCGGTCTGGATAGCGCGGTAGTCTGTCCCGATTCGCTGTTTACACTGCGCGCCAACTTGCGTGTGCCGCTCGATACCGCCGATGCCCGCTGGCTTTGGGATTTTGGCGACGGCACAGGCGCCGAAGGCTTTCACGTGCAACATTCCTATGCCAAAGAAGGAGAGTATCGGGTAAGCCTGTCAATCACGAAAGCGGAATGTCCCGTCATCGATCCTTCAAGTACGATCATTCAGGTACGCGCTCCCAGGCTTCAGATGAAGGATGTGGTGGATTTCGGTAGCCCTGTACTTTGCCCGGAAGCTCTTGTCGAGCGGGAAATCGAAATTCACAATATCGGTGTCCGCGACGCAGTTATCGATAGCATCTCAATGTCAAACGACATGTTCGAATTAGTCGAACCGGAGTTTCCGCAATTCCTCTTATCCCAAAAGCAGCTTAACCTGCGGTTCATATTTACTCCAACAAAGACCGGGCCTGTGGAGACTACTTTGCTGGTCCACGGGAGTCCTTGTGATTTTGAGCTGCGGACACTACTCAAGGCCAATGTCGAACAAATGGCGTCGCCCGAGTCGAGCGTTGATATTGTCGATTTTGGTGTATTCGAAGGATGTAGCGAGTTTAGGCGGGACAGCGTTATTCAAATTCGCAATCAGAGCAATCAGGTGTTGGATATTATCGCAGTCCTTAGTGAGTCGCCATTTAGTGTTGCTCATGAACGATTGCCTTTCTATCTTGATCCCGATACAGAGACAAATTTCACAATCAGCTTTCAGGCAAAGGGGCAAACTCAGCGCGAAGACAGCATTCTGATCGTTTATAAATCCGGCCAGTGTATCGATACGCTGCGAATAGCGCTGCGAGCTGTCATTAACAGCGAAGGACCTGTTGCCGATGCCGGCACTGACAGGCAGATTTGTGCCGGCGCCGCCATTCAGCTTCAGGCGAGTGGTGGCCTGCACTATGAATGGCGGCCTGAAGAAGGCTTAAGTGATCCCACGATTGCCAATCCGATTGCGTCACCTCAAACAACAACAGACTATACTGTCAGGGTCACTGATGAGAAGGGCTGTACGGACGAAGACCAGGTACGGGTTATCGTTTCAGACAAATTAGACGTTCAGACCAACGGCGATCAATGGATTTGCAATGGCGAAACCATGCAACTGCAGGCAACGGGGGGCGATTCATATCAATGGTCGCCTTCGAAAGGCTTAAGTGCCGATAACATTCCAAATCCTCTTGCTAATCCAACTACTACGACAAAGTACACCGTGAGGGTTAGCAGCGGATCGTGCACGGGCTCAACCAGCCTGACGATAAACGTTTACCCTAGGCCAGAGATTACCGTCAGCGCCAGCTCAATCGTGTGCCGCGGAGAGCAGGTAGAATTAAGTGCGCGGGGAGGCATCGCTTATTCCTGGGAACCGGCCGAATTGCTTGACGATCCACACAGGGCCGATCCACGTGCGACTATCGAAGAAAACAGCGTGTTTAAGGTCCGAATCGTAGACGAAAACGACTGCGTGTTCGAACGCAATGTTTCGGTACAGGTTGCCGATCCCCTTCGTCTGCGTTTCGCAGCCGCAACACTGACAGAGCAAGCTTTGCCGGGTGAGCGCAAAGACCTTGCTGTTGAATTGGAGTCACCTGCAAACGAACGCATCGCGGAAATCGGCATCGATTCACTGCGCTTTGTACTGTCGTATGATTCGGAGGGACTCGCCTATCTGAATGGAGGTATCGCCAATGGCAACGCAAATGACGGCTGGCGGTGGACGGCACAAGAGAATAGTGCCGCCAATGAGTTAATCGTTGCCGGCACGGGTCCGCCGATGCAAAGGTCCGGCAATCTTTGCATAATTCCCTTAACAGTGTTTCTTCATTCCTATGATACACTCTTTGCTTCAATCAATATCACGACGCTTGAAGTATTTTCTTCAAATTCATGCTTCGAGGTGGAAAGCAGTTCAGGCGGCATTCCTCTATCGCCGATCTGTCTGCGAAACCAGCGAAGTCTTAACCTGAGTACTGTGAGCTTTTTACTTGGCGACGCGCAGCCGAATCCGGCGCAATCTTCAACGATCATTCCCTACGGCATCGGCCTGCGGAGTCAGACTCAGATCGTTTTGTTTAATTCGCTGGGTATTAAGCTCGGAGAATTGGTCAACAGAATTCATGAAGCAGGCAATTACGAGCTTGAAGTGCGCGATTTGCCAGCTGGTCTCTACTATTACACGATGGAGTCCGGTCCCTATCAGGCAAGGAGGAAGTTTATTGTTATTAAATAGTTTATGCAGCAAATTGGCTTGACTCACTAAAGCACATGCACAGAATAATTATCTCAAGCTGCCGAATTACATCACTACAAAATTAACGACAATACGAAATTGACATTCACTTTCGAGCCAGTTTTGATTGCTGTTTGGCCAAGTCTGCGATTGCCAGCCAGATCAATAATTCCCTGTGCGGCGCTATTTACATAAACCATACATCCGGCGCAGCTTTTCAGCGGCCGGCAGACCGATCCCAAGGATGTTCCTTCGCCTTTCATCCATTGTTCACAGCCAACGGTCACTGCGATGGCTCACTAATATTTTTTCAATCTTCTCTTGTCAGAAAGCGACAAAGATGATAGATTTGCCGCACTCCTTATTGTTGAATCTTGATAGGAGATGACCAAGATGATTGCCATTCAAATGCTGCCTGCCGCGAAATGCGGGAAGTGGAGCTAGGGTCGATAGAAAGTGTTCGTCATTTTCACTCAATCCGCCGCTACTTTCCCGCTTACCGCATAGCTTCATCGCAACAATTCCTTCCGTTGCGATCGTCCGCTACGTACTAATATTCTGCACCGTGTCCGTCCTTTCTTCGTGAAAAGCCGGTAGACTTGTGACTGTCCGCTCGAAAACCGGCCTCCAATTCGCGAGACCGGCAGATGGACCGGGCCGACGATTAGCTGTTGAGCAGGAACGTCAGTACTGGCAGAGCGAGAACGACACGATCGCACGCACGTAGCGTTTCGTCTGCGCCGCAACCAGGGGTTCAATGACCTGGTACCGGCGTCCTTCTGTTGAAAAGGCCGCAGCATTTCAGAATTACAGGCACATATTATCTCTTGGGAACTTCAACAATGAACATAAATGAATGTGGCTGGAATGACCAGCTCGCAAAAGATTTTCACAGCTTATTTAAGCCGCCGCTGCTACCGGCTCGCATTGCGGCGCAGTACAAGTCTCACTATAGCATCGTACATGAATCAGGTGAGGCCAGAGCAACACTGGCGGGCCGCTTTCTGCACAATACGCCGCGGGATGCCGACTTGCCGGCCGTCGGCGACTGGGTGGCAGTTACCAAAGCCGATGAAGAATCCAAGGCCGTCATTCATGGTCTCCTGCCGCGACGATCGAAGTTTTCGCGCACGGCGCCCGACCTTGAACAGCGCAGCGGAACGGCCGAACAGGTGCTGGTGGCGAACATCGACCTGGCATTGATATTGAGCTCGTTAAACGAAGAGTTCAGCCTGCGCCGCATCGAGCGCTACCTGACAATGGTCTGGAACGGCGGCGCCGTGCCGTTGCTGGTTTTGACAAAGGTTGATGAATGTGCCGACCGATCCGAGTTTCTGGAAGCGATCGGGGACATAGCGATGGGCGTCCCCGTACTCCTGACGAGCGCCGTGCAGGGTGAAGGTCTCGATGCCCTGCGTGAATATCTCAAACCCGGCAGAACCGCCGTTATGCTCGGTTCATCCGGGGTTGGCAAATCCACCCTGATGAATGCCCTGATGGGGCGGGATGTCACGGAGGTGGCTGCCATCAGCGACTACAAGGATCGCGGCAGACATACGACGACCCATCGGCAACTCTACTTACTGCCGCAAGGCTCGATCATAATCGACACGCCGGGACTGCGCGAGATTCATCTGTGGAGCGATGAAGAGGGATTTGGACGTACCTTTCAGGATATCGAAGAACTCGCCGCTTCCTGTCGTTTTTCGGACTGCCGTCACGGCGAAGAGCCCGGTTGCGCGGTGCAGCTCGCGATCGTCAATGGCGAGCTGAACGAGGGACGCCTGCGCTCTTTCCATAAACTGCAGCGGGAAATCGCATACCAGGAAAATCGGATCTCTGCATCGACGGCGCGGCGGGAAGAACGCAAACGCAGCAAACTCTACAAGGAACATCGCAAAATGTTGCGCCTGCGCAATCGGTTAAAATGACGACACTGGCTATCATATACAATAATTGAATAAATTGTCATGCTGCTCCGCGCCGCTTTACCCGGATGGTGCGGAGCGGCGGGCCAGCTCAACTTGCTATTCCACAACTTCGCAAGAAGTCCAATGATCTCTAAGGATATACTATGAGCGTTATTACAAACGGCCTGCGCTATATGATTGTTCTTGCAATGGCTTTGTTGACACTGCCGTTTCTGCACGGGGCTGACTGTCGCGCTGCGGATGCTGACGACGGCGACAGCAAAGAGCACAAGATTAAATCGCTGAAGTCGGTAAGCGAAGAGTGTACCGCCTATCCCGGCTTGTTTACGATGTTTCAACATCCGACCTCCGGCAAAGTCTATTTGCTTGTTAAGAAAGAACAGTTAGGTCAGGAGTTTATTCATTTCAGTTACATCGAAGACGGCGTCGTGGATGCCGGACACTTTCGCGGCAATTATCGTGGTGCCAGGGTATTCAGTATCGAGCGATACTTCGATCGGCTGGATTTCTATCTGGAAAACACCTCGTTTTATTTCGACCGGGAGAGTCCGCTGCATCGCGCCGCGAGTGCGAATATTAATCGTCCTTTGCTGTGCAGCAAGAAGATTCATGCTGCAAATGACGACGAAAGCGAATGGCTGATCGAGGCGGAAGATCTCTTCCTGAAGGAAAGCTGGCAACAAATCAAGAGTTCGATGCCGGGTGACCAAGCTTCGAAACGTTTTGCGCTCGGCGAGCTGAGTAAGGACAAAAACAAAATCGCCGCCATCAGCTCGTACCCGCTGAATACCGACGTTGTCGGTCAATATGTTTATGAAAAGAAGTATCCGCTTCACGGGGGGCACAGTGCCGTTACCGATGCACGTTTCGTCAGCGTCACAATCCGCCACAGCCTGATAGCGATGCCTAGAAATGACTATCAGCCGCGCTACGATGATCCGCGCGTCGGATACTTCACACGTCAGATTACGGATATGACGTCAACCGACGCAACCCCGTATCGAGACGTGATCCACCGCTGGCATCTGAAAAAGAAAGATCCGTCGGCGGCGATTTCCGAGCCCGTCGAGCCCATTACCTGGTGGATAGAAAACACTACGCCGCATGAGGTACGCGCGACCTTGCGTGACGCCGCCCTGGCCTGGAATTTCGCCTTCGAGGCCGCCGGCTTTCGCAACGCCATACAGGTTAACATTCAGCCTGACGACGCCGAATGGGATGCCGGCGACATTCGCTATAACGTCTTGCGCTGGACCTCATCGCCTGTTCCGCCTTTCGGCGGCTATGGTCCGAGCTTTGTTAACCCACGCAGCGGTCAGATTCTCGGCGCCGACATCATGCTTGAATTTGTTTGGATCACTAACCGGCTGCGCACCGAAAAAATTTTCGCCAGCTCATTGATAGATGTTTACAACGAGGCTCATGGCGACTGTGAACATCACTGCAGCCTCGGCGCCTACCTGCACATGGAAAACCTCTTCGGCCGTTACGTCCTATCAGCCTTTGACGCGCTGCCGGCCGAGCGGAGTGAAATGCTGCGCCAATCCCTGTACTTCCTGGTATTGCATGAGATCGGTCACACGCTTGGTCTCAATCACAACTTTAAGGCCAGCACGCTGCACAGTCCCGCCAAAGTCAAGGACCGCGCGCTTGCAGAGCTGGTCGGGCTTTCCGGTTCCGTGATGGATTATCTTCCGCCCAATATTGCGCCGGTGGGAGAAAAGCAGGGACTCTATCACAGCACGCGGCCCGGCCCTTACGATGTGTGGGCAATCGAATTTGGCTATTCCAGCGCGCTGGAGGACGCCGCTGCCGAAGAACAACGCCTGCAGCGGATTCTGGCGCGATCGACGGAAGCGCAGCTCGCCTTCGGCAATGATGCCGACGACATGCGCAGCCCGGGCCGGGGCATCGATCCGGCAATCATGATCGGCGACCTGACCAGCGATGCGATTGCCTATACGGAAGAGCGTCTGCAGCTAATTTCGCAAACCTATCCCAAGCTGCGCAGTCGATTGTCAAAAGAATATCAATCATACCACGAGCTGCGCAATGCCTACCTGATCCTGACCGGCATCCACGCCAATGCCGCGCGCATTGTTTCGCGTTATATCGGCGGGCTTCGGCTGGATCGCTCCTTTGCCACGCAGACCGGCGGCGCGGGACAGCCCTTCCTACCGGTTGCTTCCGAGCAGCAGCAACGAGCGATGAAGGTGCTGCGCGATCATGTGTTTAACGCGCAGGCATTCACCGCCGCCGAGAATCTCTATGCATTCCTGCAGGCGCAGCGACGCGGTTTCAGCCACTACGGCCAGACGGAAGACCCCAAAATTCATGCCCGCATACTGACGATGCAGCGGGATGTCTTCGATCATCTACTGCACCCGACTGTCATGCAGCGTATCATCGACACCGAGCTCTATGGCAACAGCTATCGGCTTAATGATATGCTGACCGATCTCAGTGATGCCATCTTCCGAACAAGCGACCCGGAGCCGCAAACGCTGACATTTAACCTGCAGTTGGAGTATGTCCGCCGTTTGAGCGCCATTTTACAATCGAAGGCCGACAGCGGCTACTCGCATCTTGCTCAGTCGAGCGCCCTGTACGAGCTGAAGCGGATCCGGAAGGAGATGACTTCGCGCGCCTATCGGGATGCCGCCGGAAAGGCGCATCGTGAACACGTACTCTATCGCATTGAGCAGGCATTGGATAATCAACTCAAGGACTAAACTTTTCATGAATCCAATCCTGGATGAACTGGCGAGCCTGCACGAGTCAATACCCTTCGATAAAATATCCGTCGAAGACTATTTGCCGGCGTTGCGCACATTGCTCGACAAGGCATTTGTGAACTTCGAAGCGATCAAAGGCAACTCCGACCCACCCAACTTCAGCAATACACTGGAGGCGCTCGAGAGCTTGTTTATCGATCTGCATACCGTCATGAATATCTACTATGGGACCTATCTCAATTGCGCGACCGAGTCCATGCAGGCCTGCGGCCAAGATCTGTTTCCGCTGATCTCGGAATTCGAGAGCAAGGTGTATAGTGATGATATCATCTTTGATCGGCTTCAAACTCTCTATCTTCGACGAACTGAGCTCGATCTGACAAGGGAGCAGGCCACCCTGCTTGAAAAATCGTATCGCAACTTCAAACGCGGCGGGGCGGGACTTGCAGCCGAACAGAAGCAGCGGCTGGAAGAAATCGAGCAGGAGTTGTGGCAGTTGCAGATGAAGTTCGGCGACAATTACCGCAAAGCCACGGAGTCCTACGAGCTGCTCGTCAGCGACAGGGCCAGGCTGGCGGGACTGCCTGCGGACTGTCTGCGTCAGGCTGCAGAAAAGGCGACAGAGAAAGGTCACGACGGAAGCTGGATATTTGATGTTTCCGGCTCCGTCTACGACACCTTTATGCGTTTTTGTGCGGATCGGGAGCTGCGGCGACAAATGTACATTGGCATTCAGTGCATTAATTACAACAGCCCGGATTTTGACAACCAGACACTTGTTCATTCGATACTGCGCCTGCGCCGTGAACAGGCCGAGGTACTCGGCTATCCGAGCTTTGCCCATCTTGAGCTGGAAGAGCGTATGCTTAAGTCGCCGGAGAAGGCGATGGCATTTCTCGACGAGCTCGATACCATTGTGCTGCCCGCCGCACACGGCGATATCGAGGCGCTGGAGGAGCTGCAGGAAGAAATGACAGGTGTCCGCGAAATCCTCCGCTGGGATTATTTGTACTATTCCGAACGGCTGCGCGAACGACTACTGCGTTTTAACAAAGAAACGCTCCGACCCTACTTCGAGCTGGAATCGCTGCTGGAAAAGCTGCTGCGAATGATTCACAAGCTCTACGGAATCGAATTCATTCGTCGGACCGATCTGCCGACTTATCATCCGGATGTGCGAATCTACGATTGTGTTGATGCCTCGGATAATCGCTCGCTGGGACGAGTCTATCTCGACCTGTTTAAGCGCAAGGAGAAACAATCCGGTGCCTGGTGCAGCCGCTTCATTGGCGGCTATCATTTCGCGGAACGGGCATCGCGTCCGCACGTTGCCCTGAGTTATAATCTGACGCGTGCGCCCGAAGGCAAGGCAACTTTGCTCGAATTCGACGAGGTGGAGATTCTTTTGCACGAGCTGGGGCATGCCCTTCACAATCTTTGCGGCGAGTCGGCCTATCCATCGCTTGCCGGCAGCTCGGTGGCGCTGGACTTTGTCGAACTTCCGTCTCAGTTGTTGGAAAACTGGGTCAACGAGCCCGGAGGTCTCGATCTGTTGGCCAGTCACCACGAAAGCGGCGAGGCAATTCCACGAGAGCTACAGCGCGCGCTTCAACAAAGCAAGTGCTTTATGAAGGGTTCGATGTATAAACTAAGATTGGAGTACAGCCGGCTTGATTTAAAGCTGCACCTGCAGGACCCGTCGCTCATCGGTGATCTGCATGAATTCGACGCCCGTCATTTCACGGAAGACGCTATTGTGGGGGGGCCCTATTATGGCAGCTTCAGCTGTTCCTTCGCGCACGTGTTTAACGGCGCCTATGCCGCCGGATACTACAGTTACCTCTGGGCCGAGCTGCTTGAAGCCGATGCCTTCGACGTCTTTCGACAGCAGGGAATTTTCGACCAGGCTACGGCCGATCGTTTTCGCCGTAGCATTCTGGCGACAGGCGGCAGTGAAGAGCCGATGACCCTATATCGTCGGTTTCGCGAAAGAGAGCCCAGCGGCGCAGCGCTGTTACGGCGCGCCGGATTGCAATCACCGCAAGAGCAGGAGGCCCAGTGATACCTACGAGGAGCACGCGCAGCGGGATTTGTAATCGCAAAAGCAAGGAACAATGTCACCGGCTGGATAAAAGGCAGAGCCGGGAGTATTGATGCCCAAGGAGTTGCTATATGGCGAAGGAGACATCGGCCGCTTAAAACGTACGAGCGAGAAGCTGATTCTGTTGAAGGACCTGGCCGGCAGGGAAGCCAGCCGCGACCACCCGCGTGAATTTCTTCCGCTTGTTAAACAAGGACTTACGATTGCCCGACGCTCCCGCAAGACATGGTTCAGCGCCTTCTTCGCGCTGGAAATCGCCAAGTGTTACAATGCGATGTGGATGGAATATCGCAGTTTCCGCTACCTGCTCGATGCGAGCAAAGGCTTCGAGCTGCTGCGCGACGAGCCATTCCTGCATATCACCCAGACCTTTTTGGCCGACTACCATCGATTCGCCGGGCAGTACGAAGAGGCCATCACCATGTGCGGCAAGACGCTCGATTATTATCGATCGCACCAGGCCACTGATTCGCTGGAATATCTCTGGACGCTGATCGTTCTGGCGGAGGCGCACCGTGAGCGCGGCGATTTCATATCAGCGCTCGATATTCACTATCAGTCGCTGGCCCTCTGCGAAGGTATCGAAGACGCCGCCGTGCAAGCTCATTATGCCAATGTTCTGCTGCATCTGGGCATAACCTACTACCGGATGGAACGCAGCGACAAGGCAAGCGAGCTGTTCAACCGGGCAAAAGAGTATGAGCTGGTTATGAGCCGCAAAGATATTGTTCGGCTAAATATGAACATCGCCAATATTTACAACAACACTGCCAACGAACAAAGTCGGGCGCTCGAGCTCTACAACAGTACCGCAGCCATCGTTGAAAATGTGCTCGGTAAAGACCAATCACTGCCCTCGCTGTTGATTAACATCGGCACGGTGCACTCGCGTGTCGGCGAGACGGACGAAGCTATCACAAAGTATCAGCAGGCGCACGACCTGGCGCAGCGGCTGGCATTTCCGGAGGATTTCTACGCCGCCGTATTTTTTAACCTCGGCGGCGCGTACTGGAATAAGAAGGACAGCAAAACCGCCCTGCGATATTTGCATCGCGGGATGGCCATAGCGGAAAAGGTGCAGGACTTACGAATCCTGCAACGATCGCACGGACTGGCGGCAATGATCTACGAAGACAGACGCAACTACAAAAAAGCGCTCGATGAGTTCAAGAAACAGTCCGAGCTGCGCAACAAATTGTTCGGCCACGAAAAGAGAATTGCGGTTGAGACAATCGAACGGCGTATTGAAAAGGAACGTGTTCAACGAGAGCGCGAGCGGCAGGATCGCAAAATTCAGGAGCTTGAAAGCGAACAAGCCAGAAAGGCGCAGGAGCTAAAGGCGCGTTCGCTGCATTTATCGCGCAAGAACGCTTTGCTGAACAAGCTGCGCAATTATCTGCGGAAGCTGAACGCAAAAAGCGACGTTTCCAGGGAATCAGTGGTTGCGGCAATCCTGACGCATGTCAGGGAAGGGCTTGACATTGATGAAACCTGGAACAGCGTGGAGGAAGAATTTCACCAGGTTCATTCCGACTTCGTCAGCGAGATCAGACATAAAATGCCCACCCTTACACGCACGGAAATCAAAATCTGCATTTTGCTCAAGATGCAGCTTTCAGCCAAGGACATCGCGGGCATCCTGTATCTTTCGGTACACACCGTTTATACGCACACCAAACACATCCGCAGTAAGCTGAACTTACCCAGCCAGCAAAATCTGGCTGCATTTTTGGCCGGAATCTGACAATAATTGTTGGTTGTTATTATCTAATAATTTGCCGCCGCAAACATTAAAGCAGCACATTCTTCGTCTGAACCTGCCGAAATACTTGGAATCAATACCTAATAAATACCTAATCAGAGCTGTATCTATCGGAGTTTTCTGTACTAAATTGTATTCTGAATACGTGTGGGGCCCGCTAACGAAATGCGAATACTACAAAAGATAACCGGGCAGAGGGAGACTGATAAAACGTCAACAAACACGTACAATGCAATACCGCACATCTTGAATTTTTGGATGCTTTTGTGTGTTTCCGCGGAGTTACAATGAATATCTTGCTTTCCCAGTATGAAACGCCTTACAATGCGATTCCATTTGACAACATTAGGCCTGCAGACTTCATGCCTGCCCTGTCTGAGGCAATTAAGACGGCACAACAGCGCCTGAGCGCAATCGCTGCCGATCCTGCTGAAGCGTCGTTCGCCAATACGATCGAGGCATTGGAAGAGAGTGACGAAAAGATCAATCAGGTTGCCTTGATTTTCTACAACCTGCATTCGGCCGAAACAAATGACGAACTACAGGATATTGCCGAAAATTTCTCGCCGCTCCTGACCGAGTTTTACAGTGATTTGTATCTGAACGGCGATTTGTTCGAACGCGTCAAGTCGGTACATCTTCAGCGCGCAGACCTGGAGCTGAATCCCGAACAATTGACACTGCTGGAAAAAACCTATAAAGCCTTTGTGCGCAATGGCGCTTTGCTGAATGATCAGGATAAGAAAACGCTGCGAGTCCTTGACCAGCAGCTGTCAACGGTTTCACTCAGTTTCGGTGACAATGTTCTTGAAGAGACCAATAGCTTTACGCTGCTTATTGACAACCCGGAGGATTTGCGAGGGCTGCCCGACAATGTCGTTCGTGCCGCCGCCGAACTGGCGAAAGAGCGAGGCCATGCAGACAAATGGGTTTTTACGCTCGACGCGCCCAGTTATGTACCATTCATGAAATTCGCGGAAAAGCGTCAATTGCGCGAAGAGATGCTCAAGGCTTTTCATTCCGTCGCCTACCGCCGCAACAACTACGATAACCAGGAAAATGTAAAATCGATTGCCCGCCTGCGCTTTCAACGCGCACAATTGTTGGGCTTCGAATCACACGCCCATTTTGTGCTGGAAGATCGCATGGCGCGTAATCCATCGCATGTGCGAACCTTTCTGGAAGACTTGTTCGACCGGGCCAAACCGACGGCCGACCGTGAAATCAGAGAACTGGAAGATCTTCAGTTCGAGATGGAAGGCGTACGCGACTTGCAGCGCTGGGACTACAGCTTTTACGCCGAGAAGCTGCGGAAAAAGAGATTCAATTTCGACGAAAACACGCTGCGCCCCTTCTTCGAGATAAATAATAGCGTCCAGGGGATGTTTGTTGTCGCGGAACGATTGTACGGACTGAGCTTCAGTAAGCTCGATAACGTGCCGGTCTATCATCCGGACGTTAATGTCTACCGGGTAAGTGACAGCAGTACGGATGAGTTTATCGGTTTGCTGTACACAGATTTTTTCCCGCGCGAAGGCAAGCGCAACGGGGCGTGGATGACGAAGTTCAAATCACAGTTCTTTCGCAAGGGCGTCGATCACCGGCCGCACGTTTCGATCGTCTGCAACTTTACCCGTCCGACGAGCTCCAAACCCGCTTTGCTTTCTTTTGACGAAGTGAATACCCTGTTTCACGAGTTCGGGCACGCTCTGCACGGACTGCTCTCGCGCTGCCGCTACCGTTCGCTGTCGGGCACCAATGTCCACCGGGATTTTGTCGAACTCCCGTCGCAGATTATGGAAAACTGGCTGACGGAAAAAGAATGTCTGGATATGTTTGCGGCGCATTATGAATCGGGTGAGCGTATTTCGTCCGATCTGGTGGAAAAAATTAAGCAGAGCGCCACCTTGCACGAGGGCTGCGCCACAGTGCGTCAGATCAGCTTCGGCGTGCTCGACCTCTCCTGGCATACCCAAGATCCGGACAAGGTAGAAGATGTCGGCGAGTTTGAACAGAGCGTCATGGAAGGGATGGAAGTGTTGCCGCATGTCGCGATGAGCAATATGAGCTGCCGCTTTTCGCATATTTTCCGCGGTGGTTACTCGGCCGGATACTATGGCTACAAATGGGCTGAAGTGCTGGATGCCGACGCATTCGAATCGTTTAAGGATGAAGGAATTTTTAATCGTGAAACCGCTGAACAGTTTCGCGAGCACGTCCTCTCCAAAGGCGGCAGTGAAGAGCCGATGGTCCTCTACGAGCGATTTCGTGGAAAAAAGCCGACTTATGATGCATTGTTGAAGCGTGCCGGCTTCTCCCACTAGTGCAGATAGGTTGCAGCCATTGTCTTTGTAATTCTGTGAATCCGGCATAGAAAGGGGCCGGGTAATCGATGTGCCGATCTAATCCTTTGCCCGGATAGGAAAGCCGGATCGTTGATCGCGCTTTGGTCCGAAGCTGCGCGGTCACTTTCAATTATCAGGTGCCATGACTTGATTGCGCTTCCCGCGCTATGGAGAGTCATTGCATTTAATTGCCGGTCGAATACCCTCTGCTGCCCCGAGCAGCGTTAATGACAGCATTAATTATTTCCGTGGACGGGAGTGCGGTCTGCACCCTGCCGGAAGCGATTGCATTTTATCACTATCTTTTATCTGAAACGGGACGACAAAATGAGGAAAAAGAGTTTCACTTTTCTTGAATCCTACCTTAACAATGCATCGCCGACCGGCTACGAAAGCTCAGGTCAGCAACTGTGGCTCGATTATATCAAGCCTTATTGCGATGAGCATTATACCGACGTCTACGGCACCGCTGTTGCGGTCATCAATCCCGATGCCGCGTATAAAGTCGTTATCGAAGCGCATGCCGATGAAATATCCTGGTATGTCAACTATATCAATGACGAAGGGTACATTTATGTGATTCGCAATGGTGGCTCTGATCACATGATTGCTCCCTCGATGCGTGTTAACATTCACACGAACGACGGAATTGTAAAAGGCATATTCGGCTGGCCCGCGATCCACGTCCGCGACCGCGCCAAAGAAGAAAAGCCGAACCTGAAAAACATCTTCATCGATGTCGGCTGCTCCTCAAAAAAAGAAGTTGAAAAGCTCGGCATCCATGTAGGCTCGGTCGTGACCTTCGAAGACGAACTGATGACCTTAAATGACCGCTATCTTGTCGGCAGGGCGCTCGATAATCGCATCGGCGGTTTCATGATCGCCGAGGTAGCGCGGTTGTTAAAGGAAAAGAGAAAGACATTGCCATTTGGCCTTTATGTCGTCAATGCCGTCCAGGAAGAGGTAGGCCTGCGTGGCGCTGAAATGATTTCGCGTCGAATCAAACCCGACGTCGCCATCGTTACCGACGTCTGCCACGACACACAGAGCCCGATGTATGAAAAGATCACCGACGGCGATACCAGCGCCGGCGGCGGGCCGGTCTTGACATGGGGGCCTGCCGTGCAAAATAATCTGCTCAACATGCTGCTGGCAGTTGCGGAAAAACACAAAATACCGTATCAACGCAGTGCGGCTTCCCGCTTCACCGGTACGGACACCGATGCTTTTGCCTACTCGGATCAGGGCGTGGCGTCGGCGCTGATTTCGCTGCCTCTGAAATACATGCATACAACCGTGGAAACAGCACATGAAGACGATGTCGACAATGTGATTAAGCTGATGTACGAATTTCTCCTGCAGCTCGAAGCCGGTCACGACTTCCGCTATATCAAGTAAAGTCCCGGGCACTCCGCATTTTAGACTGCTTCTACGATACCATCCCCCAAAAGGGATGGTATTTTTTTGTTCACGACTGCAGCAGCCTTGTGGCTCGAAAGCCTCCTTGATGACCCGACCGTCAAAACGTTTAAGGACTTCAGCTGCGCCTGCACTCTAATAGCGATCTGCCTCACAATGCCGAATAATCTTCGTTGAGGCTGAATTCGGATTTCACCTTCAACCCGGAAGTTCGCTGCAGGCGTCACTAGCTGTGAAGGGTGGTAATGTTAAGCATTGTGGCAGAGTCGTTTACCAGTCATAAGTTCGGATTAAGCACGACGCTTTCCCTGTCACTTTTACGAAATTCTTTGCCACCGCTGGCTGTTGCAGGTGTTCTTGGCGTAAATTGCCGATTAGGGACTGGGAACTTCTTCGCCTGATGACCATTAGTATTATGTGTCGACGAAGTGCCGTCCTGAAATGAACGACGAAATTATCTCTCCTCCCGGATGAGCTTATGAAAATTATCGACAGACTTGCCCGATCAGGCGCTATCATCCTGCTGCAGATTTGTTCTTTTGTTTCGCTCGGTCATTCCGCAGGGTACGATGAATCCAATGTCGCAGCACTTCGCAAGATGGATGTCTTTCTCAAAACGGCCGTTCTTGACGCTGAAGTGCCTCTGAGACCGAAGTCAGGGGCAACAAAATTTGACTTCCCAGCAGAGCGCAAGCTGGCGCTGGTCGTGCGAGCCGAACCCACTGGCCTGCCGGAATATGTCGCCGGCCTGGGCGGTAGTATCGGCACCAGCGTCGGGAATCTGCACACTGTTCACATGCCCTTGTTACAGATACGACGCTTTGCCGAAGACGGCAGAATCGAACGGCTGGCCTTAGGCGCGCCAGCTTACATTGCCAATGAGAATGCGGCGCTTCAATCGGGCGTCGACAAGGCGCGGAACGGCACGGCGCCGCTGACGGAATCCTATCTGGGCGAAGGCGTCGTGGTGGGAATTATCGACACTGGAATCGATATTTTTCACGACGAGTTTCGTGTGCCTGACAGCCGCCTGCAATCGCGAATTTTGTCCATCTGGGATCAGAATGCCGATGGGGGAGGCGTCGCGCCGCAGGATTACGACTATGGCGTCGAGTGGCGCCGCCAGGCGATCGAAACGGCGCTGTCGGCAAATGATGACAGCTTCGCTCATTCCGACAGTAATGGTCATGGCAGCCATGTTGCGGCTACCGCCGCCGGCTCGCTGACGGGTATGGCACCGCGCGCCGATCTGGTAGTCGTGGGATTTCGCAATCTCCGACGGGACGGCGAGACCTTCGCCGAGAACGTAGCGTTTGAAGGCACCTGGGCCGCCAACGTTATCGATGCAACAGCCTATATTATAGCGCAGGCCGAGCAGGCAGGCAAACGGGCTTCGATTAATGCCAGTATCGGCGTCTTTCACGGACCACGCAACGGCCTCGACCTCGGGACGCAAATGCTGGATGCCCTGTTGGACGAGCACCCGCAAACGGTGTTCAGCGCAATTATGGGCAATGAGGGGGCGCAACGCATTCATTGGGGCGGCTTTGAACTCCAGGCGGATTCACTCTGGACTTACTTCTATTCGGGCATCAACGGCGAAGCGCGCGCCTATCTGACATTTGAAAGCCGCTACCTCGGCACAAGCGAATTCGCAGTCGGCGTCGATTCGGTGATCTACAGCTCCGCCACTTCGACCCAGGTAGATGGCGTGGTAGCCCGGCGGCAATCCAATTGGATCAGCGCTCAGGAAATCGTTGAGGGCGAGGGCATCGAAATTATTTATCAGGACTCGCCGGAGACGACGGCAGGCTTTGGGCTCAGCGGCGCGGTCAGTTCGGCCGGCATCGTTGAGATTTTGATCGACGCCGTCCACGTGTCCGGCATCGTCGGATTTGAACAGGATGGCCCTCAGTTGCGACCCATTCCGCGGCCATCCACCTACTTGAAGCTGTTGTCACGCGGCGCCGGAATCTTCCATAGCTGGATGTATAATCCCTCGCAGACTCTGCCTCCGGCAATAGCAAACCGCATCGCCGTCAACGACCGTTACATCGCCGCCGACAATGACGTGTCGGGTCGCAGCTTTCCCGCCTATGCCCGCAACGTGCTCAGTGTCGGCTCATACGTCAACGTCGACAGTTACCGCAGCGTACGTGACGAAACGATCTTTCATAGCCCCGGCATGCCCGCCGCCGGACGACTGAGTACTTTCTCGAGCCGCGGCCCCGGAGCGGACGGATTGCTTAAGCCGGATATCTGCGCGCCCGGCGAGAATGTTGTATCTGCGCATTCGCGCAGCGCAACGCGGGATTTGCGCTTCATTACCGATGAGGCCAATGCCTACCGTGTACGAAGCGGCACCAGTATGGCCACGCCGGTTGTCTGCGGCGCCGCAGCTCTGCTCATGGAAGCCGAGCCAACGATCAGCGCCGCCGGCCTGCGCTCCCGCCTGCGGCAATCGGCCCGGCGCGACGGCGACACATTTTCTCACGGTGATTTACCGAACAATGCCTGGGGATACGGCAAACTCGACCTCTTTGCCGCCTTGCAGCGTATCAATACATCACTCGCTTCGATCGACGCCGCGCCTCTCGTCCTGCGCATTACGCCCAATCCGGCCGACGAGCTCGTCCGACTCACTATCGGATTGCCGGAAAACGGCCCGGCGAGACTGACGGTATTTAACGCTCTGGGGCAGGCGGTTGTCAAGCTTGTTGATGAGTGGCGTCCGGCAGGGCGCGCGACACTGGACTGGCAGACCGGCAGGCAAGCCGCCGGAATGTATTTCGTCGTCCTTGAAACGGCGGAACAGCGCCACTTTCAAGCATTAGCGATTGTGCATTAATCCCGCCGACGCTCACTAATCCTGTGGATACTTCGTTTCAGGGCGCTGACAGATGATCGCACAGCCGGTGTGGTAGATAGGAAGCGCAGAGATCCGTCCCCGCCGCCGCGTTCTCGTATCGGTCTCATTGTTCGTCGATCTGTTTAAGGAGCGAATCGCAACATGCTTAAACTTTTGCTTCCGGCGCTTTTACTGTTTCTTACTGCCCTGATGGGAATGGCTGACGGCGAGACATCGACATCGAAATACGGCAACCTCGTTGTACAGGTAATCGATCTCGCATCCGACGATGGGACAGTGAAAATTGCCCTCAGTAACTCCGAAGAGAATTATTATGCCTACGACACACCTTATCTGGGTGTCACGGCACCGATCAACGAAGGACGCGCAAGCTGGAAATTCCGCGATCTGCCCCTGGGCGACTACGCCGTTAAAGTATTTCACGACGAAGATGGCGATGATGAACTCGACACCAATATCCTGGGTATGCCGACGGAGGACTATGGATTCTCCAATGATGCCCGCGGCATGTTCGGTCCACCGTCCTATGACGATGCCCGCTTTACACTCGACAGCGCTTCGCTGACCATAGTCGTCAGGGTGGACTAAGCCAAATGAGGCTGAGACGGTACGTCTGCGATGTGGGCAAAAGTGTCGGAGCGGGCTGCTTCGCAGGCCCGCCGGTACGAGCCTGGCAGGTCGTCCCGCAGCAATTCGCCCTCCTCCAAAAATTCGAAGATCTCGCCGTAATGTTTGACCTCGGTCGGCGTCGTCCGCCGCATGATATGCCATGGATGGAGCTTGTCGGGATCGTCGATACCCATTGCCCCCATAATTTCACTGACACTCGCCACCGTTTCGCGGTGAAAATTGGCGACACGCTTACTTTTGTGCTCAACAACCAAACCGGCCACCAACTGCGGATTCTGCGTCGCAACACCGACCGGGCAGTGATTGGAATTGCATTGCAGGGCCTGAATACAGCCCAGAGCCATCATCATTCCCCGCGCCGAGTACAACATGTCGGCGCCAAGGGCCAGGCGTTTAACCATATCGAAGCCGGTGGTGACCTTGCCGCTGGCGATCAGACGGATGGAGTCGCGCAGAGCGAATCCCTTCAATGCATTGTGGACAAATATCAGGCTCTCCATCAGCGGCGCTCCGATATGATTGGAGAATTCAACCGGCGCGGCGCCGGTACCGCCTTCACCGCCGTCAATTGTGATAAAGTCGGGGCTGATGCCGGTTTCGCGCATTGCCTTGCATATCGAGAGAAACTCGCGACGTTTGCCGAGGCAGAGTTTGAATCCGATCGGCTTGCCTCCCGAAAGTCGACGCAAGAGGGCAATAAACTCCAAGAGTTCGATCGGCGTGTCAAAGGCCGAATGCGAGGGTGGCGAGAGGACATCCTGTCCCAAGGCGACGCCGCGAATCTTCGCGATTTCCGGGCTTACCTTCGATGCCGGCAAAATTCCGCCATGGCCCGGCTTGGCGCCCTGGGACAACTTGATCTCGATCATCTTAACTTCGGGCCGTCCGGCATTCGCGCTGAACCGGTCGGGGCAAAAGCGTCCATTTTCAAGGCGGCAGCCAAAATAGCCGGTGCCGATCTGCCAGATTAAATCCCCGCCTTGCAGGTGATACGGACTGATGCCGCCCTCGCCGGTATTATGTGCGAAATTGCCCATCCGGGCGCCCAGATTCAGAGCCCTAATGGCGCGCGAACTAAGGGATCCGTAACTCATTGCCGAAATGTTGAAAATGCTCGCCGAGTAAGGCAGCCCGCACTCAGGCCCGCCAACCGTCGTCCGCAAATCTTCCGGCTTGAGGTGCAGCGGCTGCATTGAATGATTGACCCATTCATAGCCGACTTCATAGAGATCAAACTGCGTGCCGAAGGGAATCGTGTCACGCACCTGCTTTGCCCGTTGATACACTACCGAGCGCTTGATCCGGGGGAAGGGGCGGCCGGAAGTATCGGTCTCGATAAAGTACTGGGCGATCTCCGGACGGATCGATTCGAAGAGATAGCGAAAATGTCCTATCAACGGAAAATTGCGGAGCACGGCACGCTTCGACTGCATTGAGTCGTAAAGGCCTAGTGCGATGAGCGGAGCAAAGAGCAGCAGAGACCAGAGGATTGCCGGAAAGACAAAGGCAAGTACGACATTCACCGTGACGACGACGATTGAGGAAATGAAGAAGGCTGTTCGCATAAGATGGCTTCCATCGTTTTGTTAAGACCTTGCGACATTGGCTCGTAGGGAGACGCGGTACTGCAAATTGAAAGATTGAAGCTCGGTATGCAACCGAAATAATCCCAACAGGCTCACGGACCGCGGTCTTCAATCGGCGATTCTCGCTATATTGCGCTTCGAATAGATTGACGAGGCTGTTGTCGCCAGCCGATATTCTCGAAGCCTGATGGATTGCAAGGGGAGACAATGCGAACGCACGTGAGTTTTTGCGCCGATTATGATAGTGCAAACGTCGATCAAAGCTTACCTGGCGGGCGGCTGGCCGACTTTTTAGCCGCTGAGTTTTCCTCGCGCGGCGTCTACATCGAAAAACGGCAAACCGCGGAACATTCCTATGTGTTTCATACGCTGTCCGGCGGGCGACGCTTCGGCGTGCTGCTGGGATCAATCGATGACGAATTGCGCGAATGGCTGATAATGAGCTTCGGCAAGTTGGGCCGCATCTATCGTTTTTTCGGCGCTAAAGATGAAGATGAACATCGCGCGCTGCTGCACGCTATTCATGAAGTACTGCTTGCCGACGAACGCTTCACCGACATTCGCTGGTATTCACACGAAGAATGGCTGGAATCACCGGACGAGTCCTGGGCAGACGCTCCCGACGGCTTTCAGCTCGCCGATCCCGAAGGCAACGAAGAATAAGCTGCGGTATAGCCTTTATCACTGAATCCTTGCGCAGGCCTGAAACTTTATTGCGATTCGATGTGTCTCAATCTCTCCGGCAAATTCTCCGGCGGCACAGCGTGCCGAAATTGCCGGACGGCGGGACTACAACACCATAGCTTACAAAGAGTATTCACTTCTTATCACTAGCGAGGACTCTGCCTCAATGTTGTACCGTCACACCTTATCATCCTTGACATTGACGTTTATTGTTTGCACGCATCTCGTTGCCGGACAATACTTTAGCGACCTCAGCGGCAATCTGCCCCCCGCCACGGCGACCTCGCCGACCATGGATGTTGCGGCGATCGACATCGACGGCGACAACGATCTCGACATCCTCATCGCCAATGAATTCAGTCCGAACCTGCTCCTTCTCAACGACGGTGGGGGCCGCTTCAGCGACGTATCCGCGGCCCGCCTGCCGCAGCGCAATTTTGACAGCGAAGATATCGCTGTTGCTGACTTCGATCGTGATGGCGACCTCGATATCGTTTTCGTCTCGGAAGACAATGCCGTTCATGAATTCTACCTCAATGACGGCAATGCCTTTTTCACGGATGCAGCTACGACGCTGCCGTCCTCTATTGCCAATGCCGTAGCAGTAGCGGATTTCAATCAGGATATGTATCCCGATCTCGTATTTGGCAACAATGGTCAAAACTTTCTGCTGATCAATGATCGCCAGGGCGGCTTCCAGGACGAGGGCGACCTACGATTGCCGGCGCGGCTGGACCCGACGCAGGATATTCAGCTTGTGGATGTCGATAATGACGGCGATGTCGACCTGCTGGCTGGCAATGAGGATCGCAATCGCCTGCTGATAAACGACGGTAGCGCTAACTTCGAAGATCAAAGCTCGCAGCGTCTGCCGCAGACGCCGAATATGGAGACACGCAAAATCGTGACCGCGGATGTCGACGGCGATGGCGACATCGATCTGTTTTTGGCCAATGTCGCATTCCTCAACGGCAAATCCATCCAGAACAGGCTTTACCTCAATGACGGAAAAGGTTTTTTTAGCGACGCGAGTTCCGAGTCCTTGCCGGTAAATAGCGACCACACGCTTGATGCCGTCTTCATTGATTTCGACCGGGATAAGGATCTCGATCTCATAACGGTTAACTTCCCCAATGCCAGTCATACAGCCTTTGAAAACCAGGGCGACGCCATCTTCAAGAATGCCAGCGCGACAGCGCTGCCGGCGTCACTGGGCGGTAACGGACTTGCGATCATTGCCGCCGACTTCACCGGCGACGGCAATGCCGATATCTATATTGGTGACCGTGGAGGACAGGACCGGCTTCTGGGCTACAACAACGAGGCAACCGGTGTTCGCGGCGGTTGGCTGCCCCTGCCGCCTGAATTGCGTCTCTACCCGAATCCTTTACAAGAGCGCCTGCTGATCGAGCCGGCGGATGAACGAGCAAGCATCCAATTGGTTGAATGCCACAACGGCCGCGGTCAGCGCCTCTTCAGCTCCCGGAATTCGAGCTGGACTCCGGGACGCCTTGAGCTGCCGGTGGCGAACTGGAGACCGGGCGTGTACTGGCTTACGGTTCAGTTGAATGACAGACGTTTCACCAGGTCGATTGTTAAACACTAAGTCCTGGCATCCGGCGCGCGGCGGGGGGACCAGACAAGACAATTCACTATGTTTAAGGCTTTACGCATGTGTACAGTCTGGTCGCGCCCGGACCGTACACACGTGTTCGGATTTTTGCCGGCCGAATCTTTGATTACGAGAGCGTTTTTTTTGACCAAATGAGGAGAATTTGCATTTTTGTCGAACCGGCACGTTAGCTTTGTTGCTTTAGCATCTTTGGATCTCCTTATGAATATCATCAGATGGCGCTTCACGGCCTGGATCATTGTCATTCTGGCCGGCGCTGCTGCTTGTAAATCACTCGAAACACGACTGCAGGAGACGGCGGAACAAAGGGGCATCGTCGCCGCCTATTGGCTCAGTATCAATGAGCTGCGTGAAAATCCGGACGAGCCGGAATATGAGGTGTTTGTGCTTGACTATGGCGCACGTGCGCTCGATTCGATATACGGTGCTGCGGATCTACTCGCCCGCGACGATGAGTTTGCGCAGATGTACGCGCTACTTTACGACAGTCCCAACTCGGCCCGGCGAATCATCACGGCGGCCGAACAACGGGGCCTGCGTCTGGGCCGCAGCGATGAGCTCGATGCCCGGCGATCGTCGATTGAATCCGCAATCGACGGCTACCACGCCGAAGGGCGTCAATTGTTTGAAGCAGGCAGCTTTCAGGAAGCACTGGATCATTTCAGCAAAATGAGAGGTTTACGCGACGCCAACGACTATATCCGCAAGTGTAATAATGAACTACACTATGCCGAGGGGCGCAGGCTCTACAGGACCGGTAGCTACAGGTCGGCATACAACGAGTTTAACAAAGTAGAGTCCGGCTTTCGCGATGTTAACACCTTGCGCGCCGAAGCACTGGAACGCGGTAAAGTCGTTGTTGCAGTTGGCATGATTGACGGCGCCGAGGACAACACGTTTTTCAATGAGCTATTTAAACTTTTGATGAACGATATTTTTATCGA
Organism: Candidatus Kapaibacterium sp.; assembly: GCA_028284775.1. Lineage (GTDB taxonomy): Bacteria > Bacteroidota > Ignavibacteria > Kapaibacteriales > UBA7675 > JANQRB01. The sequence goes on from JANQRB010000016.1 coordinate 79,767, forward strand.
CGTGGTCAACCTGCGCAACGTCGAGCGCGTTCAGGTACTCAACGCCGATGTCATCAAACGCCATAGCATCAGCTACCTGATAACCGGATCGATAGCGTATGATCTGATCCCGTATGGAAAAGAAGAGAAGGGGCGCGAGAAACTGTGGTACGTCACTAATGAGTTTAAGTCTGTCGCCGCCAAGGGAGGCAAGCAACGATTTGTCAGGGTGGCGGAGCCGACAAAGTTCACCAAGATCAGAGAATCCCTGCAATTTGTCACGACTGTCCAACTTGAAGTCGTCAATGTTCATAACCTGAAAAATCTCGTTTTTGAAGAGCTGCAGGGAAGCGCCAACGACAGTGTTTATTACTACGAAGCAGCACGCGCAAAATCGACAGCACGCCTTACACTGAAGGATCCGAGTAAGGATACGATCAGAAAGGTTTCGAAAAAGCTGCCAGCCTGGCGGCCGAGCAGCAGTGACAAGCGTTTTCACAAATACTTTAACGCGCGACGCAAGCTCAAAACGCGCGACGATTTACAACGTGAGGCAGCTCAGCTCGTGGCCGGCAAGTGCGCGGCCAGGGCAATTGAGGCAATTTTTGCCGTTAAATGACTGTCAGGCAGTATGGTATTGTCAACATTCTCCTGAGTCGAATCGGAAAACGGTTAATGACGTTGAGTTGTTATGAATGACGCAGGACTCGGCACAGCAAGCCCGGCACCTGAAAAGAGCGTAAATGCCGATCCCATTCACATAACGAGAGTGTAATCAGCGAAGACAATTATCGCATACACGAGCGGCAGGGCAAATCTGTGTTGATTCGTCAGCGAATTCCGGAGTCGTGTTGTGCTGTCGATTGCCACTATTTTCTGCTACAAATCGCCGGTTGATTGACTCATTCGACAATTTTTTGCTTTTGCATTCCGCTGCACGTATACTTGTCAACTTGAGAATTCGGCAATGCTTCATACACGAGATTACACCTGCGACTGAATGACGAAGAAATTTGTTTGCCTTGCCCCGCGCAAGGGCGAAGAGAAGGAAGTGTTCCGAATCGAACAGGGAAACAGCGATGCACCATTTCGAAAACGCTGGCTTCAATTCACCCCGCATCAATCACTGATCGACTGTATCTGGCAACAGTTAAGTGTCGGAGAGTTTAAACGAGGATCCTGGCGGTATCACAAAACTTTGCCGGACGTGGCAATTTGGGAACTGCTCACGCCGGCCGGGCAGAATACGGTATTTGTTGAATTCGACGACGGTATAAACGCCGGAGAGAATCAGAAGCTTGTTCACCTGCTTCTTAGTGTTGAACCCGGCGATACTGAAGAATTTCGTCAGTTCGTAAAACTTCTCACTCAATTGATGAAAGACTTCGGTCTGCAGGCATTTATCGCCGTCGAGGGCGCCTGGGTTTTATTGTCCGATCTGAATGAGATTCAAGCATAGCAGTCAGCATATCCCGGAAGCAATCGACGGCGGCCTCGAGATCGCGAGCAATGCTTCAGCAGAGTCAAATGAGCCCCTTGAAATCAGCGAAGGCCATCGCCGCTTTTCTTACAAAGCAGCCTGCTTTTGGTTATATCCCGGCTGGAAGGATCGCGAAAGTCGGGTTTGCATTCCCGGAAAATCCATCGTATTATTGACGCTACCGGCAGATGTAAATCATTTCTTTGTACCATAGTTCCTTGTGATCCTGGTGGAACCATATGGATATTACTGCGCACCCTGTTGTACAGGCTATCGGTGCATTTTTTGCCGGTATACTTCTTGTTTCAGCAATGGAATTCTTAATTTTTGGAGATAAATGGGATATTGCGGTCGCATTGCCGCCGGCGCTCATAGGAGCGGTTATCGTTTTCATCAAAGCCCGTCGCGAGCTACGTAACCCCAAAAGCTAGCTTTTCCTCGTTCTAGGTGCTGTCATTCAGCTTTCCAAACCTGACCATTCATCTTACATGAGCGGGCATTGCAGCACTTCTGGCGCTGGTTATTCCGTCATTCGTCACGCCAATCAACTTCATGCTTATTGTGTTTAATGCCGTTCGTGTGCCTTCGGGTACTTAAACTGTATCCGAACATACATAATATTGGGATGAACGGAAATATGCAGTAGCAAGTCCTTCGCAGTGTATCTGCCCGTTTGCTAATTCTTGAGCTCACTCTATAATCTTAGTTGGTGCAGCATTACGTATTTGCTACTGTGATAACTCAGTGATGCCGACAAGCCCATTGTTTGGGATCGCCGGCTGACGTCGATTCTGCCGGTGCATTGATAGATTATCATCAAACATTCTTCGTTCTCGTTCGTACTGTGGCCAATGATTGTTTTGGTCTGCATAATCGCAATCTGCTTCTGCTCTGCACTGTCGGTCGTACAGGCCGGCAGCACCGTCCGCCACTTTGAGGTTAAGGGGAAACCCAGCCTGACAATCAAGCACGCAGCAGGCAGCATTCGCATCGTAAAAGGAGAGCCCGGCCAGGTGGTACTTCTCGCCGAAAGCGATAGCGAAGATCTGACTGTCATTCCGGTCCAGCGCGATGATCAGATAATGATCGAACAGTCAGATGCCAGCCTGGTCAATATCGACTACGACATCAGCTTCCCGGCTGAGGGCGAATTGATCGTGACATCATATTCCGGCAGCATCGATATACGTGGAATCGATGGTAACTTTTGGCTTTCAACTACAATCGGCAGCATCACAGTCGCCGAGATGCAGGGCCGGCTTGTGGCGCGATCACAGTCAGGAGACGTACTGTTGCAGAATATCGGCGCCGCTGATCTCGATGTCCGCAGCGAATCCGGCAGTATCGTCTACTCCGCGGGCAGGCTCGATAGCGGCAGCTACCATCTGACGAGCCCCGAAGGAGAGATTCAGGTGTTTCACTATCAGGATGCCTCGTATTCCATCAGAGCCAGCGCCCGGCAGGGTGAGATTCTTAGTTACATCAACAGGCTGCAACCGAGCGAGGATAGTCTTGGGGAGGGGATGATTCTCAATACAACGTACAACGGGAGTACATCGCGCCTTCAGCTCACGACGGATGAAGGCTATATCACCCTGGGTTTGGATGTCGAAGACAAAATCAAACTGGGAGGTTCCCGCAATCCTACAACGACCTTTGACCAGGGTCCCGGGCTCTTTTTCACCGCACCACACCTTTACGGATGTCCTTGCCATAGCAATCCACGACCTACGATCCAGGAAGAGTACTAGTCAGCCGAGCTAAGAGAAGTCGGTATCACAAAGCGTGACAACGAACGATTTTTTTTGTGCTTTTTGGCGTGGACGGTTGCATAGATGCACTGCCAGTTGCAAGTTGTGCCTCCGGAGGCGACAATAATACTTGAAGGGAAATGCGGGTTTCCCGGCGGTTCTTAGGCAACAATGGAGCAGCAATTAGTCTTCATTGTATTGCATGCGTACTGGTCAGCAAGATTGAAAGACTGGGGAGGGTCTGCTGTGGCGTTCCGGGAAGTAGTCAGCGTGAAAAGATGTCAGTGCCGAGCGAGGACTTTGTATCGATGCCGGCGGAAGGAGCGAGCCTCGTGATCAGCACAGATAACAAAGGGCCGGGACTCGAGCGTCAACTCGAGGGCAGCGATGGCGGTCTGCGAGTGGATCTCCTTTTACGCCTTGCCAAAGAATTTCTTAACCACGATTTGCATCGCGCCGCGAACTATGCCAAAGAAGCGGCAGCACTCAGCCGCCGACTGCATGAAGCGCAGGACCGGTCCTCTGCCCCCGAATCGGACAACGGTCTGGCAACTGGCAGTGAGTACGAATACAAACGGCATTTAACCGCAGCGCTGCTTACTCTGGCGACCTGCCGTCAGAAACAAGGGGATTTCGAGGCCGCTCTGCTTGAGCTGCGTGAAGCGCTGTCGCTCTTTAAAGAGTTGGGCGACAGACCGGGCGAGGCGAGCGCACTCAATAACTTCGGCAATGTCTATGTTTCGACAGGCGATTACCCCAATGCACTCAACAATTATCAGCGTAGCCTGACGATCAAGCGCGAGCTTGATAATCAGACCGGCGTCGCCAAGACCTTGATCAATATTGGGGTTGTCTTTCAAAATCTGGGCGATTATCCCAGCGCTTTGGAGCATTATTTACAAAGCTTTGCCATCTGGCAACGCTGCGGCGATCGTCAGGGCGAGGCGCAAACCTTAATTTCGATCGGTCATGTCTTCGAGCACCTCGGCGACATTCCGAACGCTCTGGATCACTTCAATCGCAGCTATGCCATCATTCGTGAAAACGGTGATCAGGATGACGAAGCCCGGGTGCTGAGTCATATCGGCACCGTCCACGCCAACCGTGAAGACTATCAGACGGCCCTGGACTATTTTCAGCGCAGTCTCGCCATCAAGCGCCGGATCGGCGATGTATCCAGCGAAGCCAATCTCCTGTTAAACATCGGCCTGGCCTGTGAACGGTTGGGTGACCGACACCGTGCGCTGGAACACTATCAGCAGAGCCTGGCAATCAAGAAGGAGAGTGGCGACAAACGTGGAACGGCCGAGTCCCTGCTCGCACTGGGCACGCTCTTCGGTGATGCCGAATTCACGCATTACGCCCCGTCACAGGCCGTGCAGAATCTGGAACAGGCGCTGGCGCTAGCCGAAACAATCAGAGCCCGACATCTCATCTATGAGATTCAGAAAGCACTGGCGCATTGGCACGAACGAGAGGGCAATTATCGCGAAGCGCATGGTTATTTCAAAAAATATCACCAGCTGATGCAGGAGGTTCACAGCTCTGAGAGCGAAAACAAGATTCGCAATCTTCAGGTAATACACCATGTAGAGCAGTCGCGGAAAGAAACGGAAATCTATCGGCTTCGCAATATCGAGTTGGCCGCATTGAATCGGGAATTGCAGCAAGCCAAAGAACAGGCTGAGGCACTCAACTCGCATCTTACCAGCGTTAACAAGAATCTGGAGACATTGAATGACGAGAAAAATGAGTTTCTCAGTATCGTCGCGCACGACCTGCGAAATCCGCTGACGGGGATAATCCTCACTGCCTCGATGCTTAAGAATTATCATCGCCGGATGACAGGCGACGACCTCGTCAAACAAATTGACAAAATTGAAGTCACCGCAACCCATATGCGCGAAATCGTCTCGAATCTGCTGGACATCAATACGCTCGAGTCCGGGCGTATGAATCTTAAAACTGAAGAGTTCGATTTGCTAAAGCTGCTCACTACGGTCACCGGTCTGTATCAGGACCGCGCGGGTGTCAAAGACATAACCCTGCAATTCGAGGGATTGACGACCGAAAGTCTTATTGTGGCCGACAAGAGGGCCACGCGTGAAGTTATTGAGAATCTCCTGTCGAATGCTGTTAAGTTTTCGCCGCGCGGATCCAGGGTCGGCGTTAGAATCCAGCCGCCAACGGAGCCGTCGGACGTCAATGAGACCGGTGCCGTCGTGGCACGAATGATACGAATGCAGGTCAAGGATGAAGGTCCCGGCATAACAGCAAAGGATATGAACAAACTCTTCGGCAAGTTTGCCCGGCTCAGCGCTAAGCCTACTGGCGGTGAACACTCCACCGGCCTCGGACTCAGCATTGCCAAGAAACTCGTGGAAGCGATGAACGGGCGTATCTGGTGCAGCAGCCAGCCCGGCAAGGGCGCAAGTTTCTTCGTCGAGTTGCCTGCCGCCGAGACGACAACGACGCCGCTGTGAGCGCTGCATTCGAATCTGCTCACCTCCAATTGCTTGCAGGAGTCTATTATCTCAGTCCTTGTGGGCAGCAGCAGATGTTAAGCCCATGAGGACCTGGATTCCAGGCTGCTCCGGAATCGCGCTTTGCTCGATCGATTCTTGTCTATCGTCGGAACCAGAAAAACCACCAATGAATGCCCTGTTAAGACCAATGGCCCAAGACTTCATTACCCTGCAAGGTCCTCCGATGCCCCGGCCTGTACCTTCCCGGCCTGTTTTCAAATGGGATTAAGCGCGGTACATATTCTTAAATACCTACCTGCTTAGCGAAATTCACGCGTGCAGCTCGCTCTTATTCCAGTCGGCAGCGCCGAATTTTGTATGTTGCTCAGGACCGAATTCTCAGAAGCAGCCTGACCGGGAAGTGGTCAATTCAAACACAAATATCCAAAGGATGCGACAAACAAGTGACATAAGGGAGCGGACCCATGCTGAATGAGAATGTTAAATCGATGTTAAGAGCGGCGGCGAGCAGTAAGGCTGCCATCACGGTGTTAACCGGTGCCGGTATTTCGGCGGAAAGCGGCATTCCGACCTTCCGTGGCCCCGAAGGGTATTGGACGGTGGGCTCACGCAATTACCAGCCTGAAGAAATGGGGACAGTCGCGATGTTCCGCAAGGCCGCGCGCGAGGTCTGGAAGTGGTATATCTATCGGCGTAGCGTTTGCCGCAGGGCCGACCCGAATCAGGGACATCACGCGCTGGCGGCAATGGAGCAACTTTTAGGGGACAGATTCATGCTGATCAGCCAGAACGTCGATGGTCTCCACAGTCGTGCCGGCAATACGTCCCGGCATAGCTTTCTCATTCATGGCAATCTCGACCTGATGCGCTGCGCCGCCGGCTGTTGCGACGAGCTGTTCCCGATGCCGGAAGGTCTGCCGGCGCTCGAGCGTAACGACGATTTGAACCGGGATCAGTGGGAGCTCTTGCAGTGCCCCCGCTGCTTCGGTCTGACGCGACCGCACGTGTTGTGGTTTGACGAGTATTATGATGAACGCTGGTATCGCTACGACAGCTCGCTTGTGGTAGCCCGCAAAACCGATGTCCTTATCGTTGTCGGCACATCGGGAGCGACGAGCCTGCCTCATCAGATAGTCATGACGGTTCTTGATCGCGGCGCCGTCCTGGTGGATGTCAATATCGAACGCGACATTTTTGCGGCCATGGCCGAAGAGAGTGGAAAGGGCTTTTTCATCCGGGGCTCCAGCAGCGAGATACTGCCGCAAATCCTCGCCGAACTCGAAAGAGGTATTGAATAGAGACCGAAGTTCCTGATGGCGTCGCATTCTGCATTCAAGGCCTGATTGAGTCACCCAACCTCATCGGCAGTAAAATTGCTTTGAGTTGAGTCTGCCGCAGCCGATTTGTGTCATGTAGCTGTTGTGGCGTATTTTGGCCAATAGAAGGGAAGGCAAAGGAGAGGAATGAAAAGTCGCAATCTGATTTTTCTGGTACTCGGGGCTGTACTGTTTCAGGTAACGATCACCGGCGCGCAACAGGTGCGTCTGTTTAATATTGACGCTTCGGGTTTCCCAACGATACGTGCAGAAATCGACGTTTATGGCTCCGGCGGCGAGCTGCTGCCCATAAGATTGCCCGAAGAGCTGTTGGTGACGGAATTTGGCGAAGAGCTGGAAATCACTGCTCTCGATTGCCCGCCGCCGCAGGAGCCGGTAGCAATTTCGGTTGTGTTAATGGTCGACGCCTCGACCTCGATGGAAGTGGAAGCCAAACTGCCGATCGCCGAATTTGCGGCCCGCGCCTGGCTTGAAGCGATGCCCCTGGATCCATCGGAATGCGCCATTGCGACCTTTTCGCATTTCAATCGCATCCGCCAGGATTTTACCACCGACCGCCTTACCTTGGAGAAAACACTCGAAAACATTCGCCAGGGCGGAGGTACCGAGTTTAATGCTGCCTTTCTTGATCCGCCGGCAGGGGCCTTCCTGCTTGCCAAACGGGCCCGCCATAAACGTGTCGTCGTTGTCTTTTCCGACGGCGACGCCGAAGGCGACGAACAGGACATCATCCAGGCCGCGTTCGATGATGATATCGTGGTTTATTCCGTCGGTGTCAAAATCGATGTGCCCGGCTTTCTGAAAACCCTGGCCGACACGACCGGCGGCATCTTCTTTGACAATGTAACGACGATTCCCCAGGCGGAAGATGCGCTGGTACGAATTCTGCGCCACGCCCAGGAAGTCGATCTGTGCACCCTGGAATGGCAGAGTCCCTTCAACTGCAAGCGCGATCGCAATCCTTTGGCATTTGCGCCTACTTTCGGCGCTGTGGGCCAGGGCCGCTACCAGGCTCCGGAGCGCTCCGTCCCTGTTTTGGTCGTAGAGCCGTCGATCAGCGAATTCGGTCCCTTGCTCCCGGGCAGCACCGATACCCGCTTTGTAACACTCCGCGCCCGGAATGCCGAGATCTGCATTGATGCCCTCAGCGACGCCGACCCCAGTTTTCGGATTATAGATTATGGCGGCGCCCCTCCGCCATTTTGTATCGAGCCCGGTGCCAGTCGCCGTCTGACAGTCGAGTTTGCACCGGCCGACTCCGGCTTCATTTTCAGCGGCTTTGGCCTGGAGGGCGAGCTCTGTGAAGAAATGGAGATTACCGTTTCCGGCGGCTTCCCTGGCGTGGCGCCCAGCACGCCGACACTGCTGCTAACCGTCCCCAACGGCGGCGAGGTCTACGGCGTTGGGCAAACGGTTGATATCGAATGGCGCGGTGTGCCGCGGGCTCAGGCCATGCGCCTTGAATACAGCACCGACGCCGGCGCATCGTGGAATCGAATCAGCGACGACGCCACGGAATTGCGCCACGCCTGGCGCGTTCCCAATACGCCCAGCGATCGCTGTCTGGCGCGGGTGACGCAGGGAGCCTTCCCTGAAGATGCAACTGATGGCTGGCGCTGGGCCCGCAATGGCGGCGGCCTGAGTCCATTTACCGACGAAGCGAAGTCTCTCGCTATCGATATCAACAATAATCTCTATGCGGTCGGTGACTTTCACGGCTCAGCGCAGTTTGATGATGAAAGAGCGGAGTCAGTTGGACTTTCGGATATCTTCGTTGTCAAATATGACAGCCAGGGTCAAGTGCTCTGGCTGCAGCGCGCCGGCGGGGAAGAGGGCGATGTGGCAAACGCGGTGGCAGTCGCTCCTGATGGCGGCATTGTTGTCTGCGGGGAGTTCTCCGCTACTGCGAGCTTCGAGGTGGAGAGTCTGCGCAGCCGGGGCGCCCGCGATATCTTTGTCGTGAAATACGATGCCGCCGGACGGGCGCTGTGGGCCCGATCCGCCGGCAGCGATCGCGGCGACAATGTTAACTGCATCGCCATAGATGCGGCGGGCGACATTTACATCAGCGGCGAGGTACAAGGCAGCGCCCGCTTTGGCAGCCGTGTCATTGCCGCCGGGAATCCGGGAAGTATGTTCCTTGCCAAATACTCGGCCGAGGGCAACGAACTTTGGGCTAAAGGATTCGCCGGCCCTCAGGGTTTTCGGGGAATCGACCTGACGACGACATCCGATGGCGAACTCTTGCTGACGGGCGTGTTCAGCGGCGATGTTGACATCGATGCGGTCAAGCTCAGCAGCGCGGGCGGCATCGACGTTTTTCTGTCTCAGTTCAGCCCGGAAGGAGAGCTGCGCTGGGCGCTTCGCGATGGCGGCGCGGCCAATGACATCGTGAGCGGACTCAGCCGTGATGACAATGGCAACATGTTCCTGACCGGCTACTACAGCGGGCCGGCAACGCGACTGGCCGGGCGCAATTTGAACTCCGCAGGCCTCGAAGATATTTTTCTCGCCAAATATGGCGCTGACGGCAGTCCGGCCTGGGCCCTGACGAGCGGCGGTCTTCAGAATGATCGCGGCGCGGCCGTAGCGGCAAGCCCGGACGGCCACGTTTTTGTGACGGGCCAGTTCCAGGCACGGGCGGATTTCCAGGGACAGGAATTGAATGGACGCAATGACGCCGACTTGTTCGTGGCGAAGTATGATGGCGACGGCGTTTTGAATTGGCTCCGCAGCGCCGGCGACGCCTTGGAGGAACGCCCGAAAGACATTGTCTACGACGGCGCTGAGTTTGTCTACTTCACCGGAGGATTTGTCACGCAGGCCCTCTTTGGCGATACGCTCTTGCGGGCGCTTGGCGTCGGAGATGCTTTCGTGGCTTCGATGCGCGACAGACTCGAACCCTTGCAGCAAGACGTATCGGATGCCGAATGGTCGATCGTGCGGCCGGAACTGTCCGAAATCAATATCGATATGGGTGAAGTGCTTATTGGAGGACGCAAGGACTCAACGCTGACGGCCTATCTTCGCAATGTCGGCGTCGTACCGGCGGCGATCGATAATCTCGTGCTGGCCGGGCTCAACGGCGACGAATTCCAGATCGCGAGCGAGGAAGAACTGCCGCTTGTTATTCCTGTTGATGGTCGGCTCCCACTTTCTGTCAGCTTTTTGCCGCAAGCACTGGGCCTCCGTCAGGCGCAGATCAACATCGAATCCGAATTCGGGCCGTCGCTACGGACAATCCAGGGGATCGGCATCGCCCAACGCCTCGAAATTGCCGTCGAGGGCGGCATACTTGATTTCGGCGGCGTCGAAATCGGCGGCCGCAAAGAACTGACTGGAGTCGTGACACTGCGCAACATTTCCGAAGGGACGGTTACGATTGATCGCACGGAACAGTTGGG
>JANQRB010000034.1 GCA_028284775.1 Candidatus Kapaibacterium sp.
CAGGATCGCAAAGCCGAAGAGCAGACTGACGCCGACGATCATCCGGCGCGCTCCAACCCGGTCGAATACGCGGCCCGCATACGGCAAGAACAGACTGCTGATAATGGTGCCGAGCATGTAGGCCAGGCTGAGGGTGGCGCGATCGAGTTCCAGCGCCGCGATAAGAAAATCGGTGAAGACGCTGACGCCGACCGTTTGTCCCGGCGTGCTGAGTATCATACCCAGGCTGCCTGCCGCAACGACTACCCAGCCGTAAAAGAAGGGTAACTTGCGGGGCGCAAAGGGCAGGTCTGGTCTGAAGAGTCTGGTCATACATTGCTATCTGCGGCGCCGGAAGGTTTGCCCTGTGGTTTTTTCCGACATTGAAAAAAGAGTGTCAACGATCGAGGCCCGGAAAAAGTATTGCGTCGGCAAGCGCCGCAAAAATATCCGGCCGGGCGAATCGTAGCGTGGCGGGCATACTTTGGGAGGCCATCATTGATACATAAGACGTCAGGAACTATCGTTGCCCTTGGCGATTCGATTACCTGGGGCTACCCCGGCGAGCACGATCGCAGGGCCGGAGTAACGGTGAGGCGCAGCGTGCTGTGGACGAAAATGCTTGAAGACGCGCTGGGGCGGACAGTTATCAATGCCGGCGTCAATGGCGAGTCCCTGAGCGCGATGGCACGCAGGCTGGACGAGGACGTCCTTGCGCGAAACCCTTCGCTCGTCATCCTGAGCGGCGGATCCAATGATGCGGCGCAGGGCTTTTCGACCGAAGAAATGATTCGTCGTACACAATTGATCGAATCCCGTCTGCGCCAACATTCAATTGATGTCGTGTATGGGCTTCCGCTTGAATTCGTTCATCATCTGGTGCGCAGCAACTGGGGAATCGAGGATGAAGATGCCCTGAGGCGTTCGGCGCTGGCACTTGACGGCTATCGCGAGTGGCTCCGCTCCTGGGCTGATCACTTCATTGACTTCCCCGCCGCACTTAACGCCGCCGGTCGGCCGCTCGACGAGTTGCTGCCGGATGGTATTCATCCTTCCGCCGAGGCGTATCGATTGATGGGTGAGGCGGCTATTGTGCAGTTTGGCCGCATAGGTCGATAATCCGTCGAGCAGTTTTTGCCCTTCCGTGCCGGAACCATTCCGCTCACCGAGGCAGGTGTCGATTGTTGCAGGCAGCGTCCGCTAGTGCGGATCAGCCGGATATTACATTCGGAAGAAGGTCAGCTCATCGATACAATCTTCCAGCGGTCCGCAGGGGGAATAGCGCCAGATCATCCGATTATTGTCGATAGTGTAGCTTACGATCGTTTCTTTCGTGTTTGCGGCGGGACGCCATTCTTGCCGCGTTGCAAAAGGCGCAAGCGCGTCGTCATTGGTAAAACTCTGCTCGAGTACGATCCTTAAGATATTTCCTTCGACACTGAAGTGACCGGTCGCAAAATAACGATAGCCCAGCACTTCATCCGACGCCGTTTCGCGGACCGTACGCTCGCATTCAAAACGACCATCGCTCAGAAGCTGAATTGTGTAGCGTTGGATTAAGGGACGAACAGTATTGTCGTCCGGTACAAATTGATCCTGGTTGAACCAGATTCCGTTCGGGCTATCAGCGAGCGATTCGATCGACGTGTCACAGGAACTTGTAAACACCACAGACAGGGCTGCCGCCATGAGGGCAAAGAACATTCGATTGCTTTGCATGACACAACTCTTCTAAAGTTTGTTTTGCTGCGGGGATTCAAAGACACAGGCTTCGACAAAGAGTCCCACACAGGTGTCCGGCGGAAGCGATCAGCTGACCGCGGCCGAGCAAGCGAGCGAAATTGCAGTCAGCTGTCGAATTCTGTGATTCAGATGAATAATGTCCTCGTCAAAACGATTGCCGGGCATGCCGAAACTCCAAAATTCTGTAAACAGGAGGCTGACAGGGTCCGGGCAGGGCTCCGCTGTTTTTGAGATTAACAGTCGGCAGCGTCACACTGTGCCAGGTGACTTGTGAATGATAAGCTGATTCTTAGTGTTCCGAGTACTACAGCTGGAAGGCTGATGTGCCGACTTAAACAAGTCCCTTGAGTCCGGTTAATGGCCAAATGACTGTTTCGCAGTACCGAACCAGGCCTTATTGCAATTTGATTGTAAACCAGAACGATTACTGTTCGGGTGCATTGGCTGTGGAAGAGTGAAGTAAGAGATCGTCAGTGGTCAGCATATATTGCTCTGATACAGTGGCAGCTATTCTTGTGTCAGTGTTTAAAATGTTGAATGTTTGGAATTGAAGAGTTGATTGTGGTTAAGGTGTGAATAAGTGTAGGTGGTTGCTATAGCAACAGTTGTGATTGATTAAAATGGCCTGAAGGCCCCGCCCCCTCTCACCACCACCAACTTCAGGCATGCGCTATACCAATACACGGCAGCACTAAATTCTCTACAATTCAGCGTCCTCGTTAGTCTGTTTAGCTGTCGGAATTCCCTAAAGCGCGCTATAGAACTTACAACGATACGAATACAATACCCGCCAACCAAGCGGTCAAATGGTAGCAGGCCGAGGAAAGTTGTCAGCGTTCTGTTTACAAATCGGATCGGTCGGTAATTCGGAGTTTTCGTTGTTCGAATGCTTTAAGGATATCTGAGAGTTAACCGACTGTTATGTATTCTATTGCTTTGTGGCTCCATCATAGTGAACTTTCTTGTAAAGTCTGTTTCGTTTGCGATCATCCGCGCCCGGCGACTGCAGAAAAACATCTGCCTCACAGGCGATAGACCTGATTGCTGGGGCAAAGGTACCCGACACGGGACCTTTTAGTTCTGGGTTAGGTTCATAACTCGCAAATGGCGAATCCCGTAATGCCCTGGGATGGGAGATAGTTCGATCTGGACACCCCTTGAATAACTATTTAGAATCACTTCACTCGTACACCACATCATTCACTTTGATCTCGGCATAGGTGAAGTCGCCGTCAGGCCGGTTCCACTGAAAAGAAACTTCGGTTGGAATCTTAACGGCATTGATGAGGCGATACCCGGCGCAGTGCATCGTAAACCGCTCTTTAGTGAACGATCCCTTGTAATCGCGGTACTTATCCTCGGTTACGATCTTCGCAATCTCATTGTCCTCGCTGAAATGAAAAGTCGCCGATGCATGGAGCTCGCCGTCGCGTATCAGGGCCTCGGCTTTTTTATCATCTACAGCAGTCCATTGAATCAATGACTCATGCCGGAAAAGCGTGGGATACCAGACAGCTTCGGCCAGAAAGCGGAAGAGGAGTGAAATATCGGCTTCGTCGCCGGCGGATTCCATCATCGAGATGCCGCCCAGGAGCTTGACGGAGCCGAGGCCTTCTTCGTTGACATACATTAGTTGAGCGGTCTTCCAAAGACCGGCATATACACTGATACGGGCATCCCAAACCAGTGCCGGTTTGTCGGTGACATAGTAGGAGCTGGCTTCCATTCGTCGCCAGGGTGCGTTCTCCTTGACGCGCATTCGTCCGCTCTGTTCAACGGTTACGAATCGAATATTCGGCGGTTCTTCCGGCAGGACGCTAAGCAGATAGCGTTGAACTGGTGGCGGCAGCGTCGTTCCCGCGGTCTCTTTGATAGGCGGCGTAGCCGAAGACAAGGACAGACCACGGCGACCGATTGCAACTGCTCGAAGCGCGCGGTGCCTCGTCCACCGGGCCTGCACAAACAACAAGAGCAGGATTATTCCGGCCATTGATCCTGCAATAATACTCAACTGTTGCATCTCGGCCTTCCACGATTTGGTCATGTCTTTTGCCGACTATTCAGTGCGAACAATCGACCGAGTTTTGCTTTGTTTCCTATTGGCCTAACTGATTTCCCTGGGGGCGGATTCCCGGCCTTGCACTCACTCCTTACCCTTAGTTGTCTAGCCGCCGCGCTTGCAATTTCGTTCGAATCGGAAAATATAACGCAATTGGAATACAAAACAACCCGACGGTCGACAAATTAGAGTCCTTGCCTGTTCTGCGCCTTTGGAGCGGTATTGCCGCGCTTTTACTAATTTGTAATTTGTCCGAAAACAAGTCATTGACAGCTCGCTTGAACTTAGTGAAAGTATGATACCGACTTTTGCCGCAGAAGACAGGTCAAAGTTTTTGTACGCGGCGGCGCGTCTCGGTCTGTTGTTTTTTATTTGTTTCATTGGAAGTATTCAGTTGCTGCCGGCATCGGTCGACAGCAGTCAGGGGCAGCCTTCCGACATCGAGCTTGGCCTGGAAGCAGTGGGGCATACATTGACGAGTCCGCTTCGTTGGGAGAGCCGGGACATGCTGCTTGCCGGCGCTGTAACGCTGGGTTCGGCCGTCTCCTTTTTGTTGGATGACGAGGTGCAGTCTGAGTTTCGTAGGGGGCAGAGCAGTCTGGGCGATGCGCTTGAGCCCATCGGTTTTGTTTACGGTTCGCCGTTCACAATGGCGCCTGTAGCCCTGCTTAGCTATTGCGGCGGCGCTATTGCCGGCAACGACTGGATTCAAAAGACCGGCCTGATGATGTCCGAAGCCCTGCTTGTCATAGCGGTGGTCCAAATTCCTACTTCCATGATCAGCGGACGAGCCAGACCCATTACCGGCGAAGACAATCGCTCGTTTGCCCTGTTGGACGGCTGGGAGAGCGAGCGCAAATCCTTCTTTTCGGGTCACTCAGCAGTCGCATTCGCAATTTCGACCGTGTTGGCGCATCAGATTGAATCGGTTTGGGCCTCGGTTGCTTTGTACGGCCTTGCTGGTCTGACACCCCTGGCAAGGCTCTATGTTGACGATCATTGGTTTTCCGATACGGTTCTCGGTACGGCGCTGGGCCTTGCTATCGGCCATAGCATCGTCAAATTTCACGCCGATCGTGACAACAAAGAAAACAAGCTGTCAATTGTTCCGGCTCCGGGAGGTTTGCGGATTGCCTGGAACTTATGATAGCGGACAAGTTCGAGAGTGCCAATCCGTATTGACAATAACACGTTCCCGGGCTGCCTTGAGATTGTTAACAGATTACATTCATGGTCAATATCGGATCTTGATTCATGGAACATGAGGAAGCAAAAGCAGAATTGCAGATTCTGAACCCTATCGAAGTGCGCGTCGTGGGCGCCCTGATTGAGAAGGAGCATACTACGCCGGACTACTACCCTATGACCCTGAATGCCTTGACGAATGCATGTAATCAAAAATCGAATCGCGATCCGGTAATGGCACTCGACGACAAAATTGTCTTGCGGGCGCTTGACAGCCTTCGTGAAAAGGGCTTGGGGCAACTTATCCAGTCGGTCGGCAGCCGCAGCAACAAATACGGACAGCGCCTGACGGACCTACTGAAACTGGAGATACCGGCGATCGCTGTCTTGTGCGTGCTGTTGCTGCGTGGACCGCAGACCATTGGTGAAATCCGCAGTCGCTGCCTGCGTATCCATGAGTTTGCTTCGCTCGATGAAGTGGAGCAAGTTCTGCGGGATTTTGCCGATCGTGAACAGGGACCGCTCGTGATGAAGTTACCCCGTCAGGCGGGGCGTAAGGAGTCACGTTTTGCCCATTTGCTGGCCGGCGAACCCGAAATTACCCCGCAGGAAGAAGATGAGACCAGTCATCCGGAGCAGGCAAGAATCGAGCTGATGCAGGAAAACGAACGAATCGAAGAGCTTGAGAGAACCGTGCAGCAGCTATTGCAGGACGTCAGTGATCTTCAGGAAGAATTTGCGGCCTTCAAGCGCCAGTTCGAATGACGTGCTGCTTGAAGACCGGACATAGATTCCGAGTGGGAACAATGTTGGAACACAAAACTGCAAGTGCAAACACCCCGGGCGGCTTCAATGCCCGATTTCCGACCAGGACGCTTATAGCTGTTCTGCTGTTCGGAATATGCGCCTGCAGTGACGATGACGGTACCTTGACTCCTACCGGCGATCCTACTCTCAGGCTCGTGACTGAACCCGACGCCTCGGAAGGAATGCCCCGCACGGAGTATCGTTTCATCCCTGTTTCAGAGAATATTCCGCACGGGGTCGATTATGTCTGGAACTTTGACGATGGGAGCGAAGAACGAATTCTGGCGGACGATGCCCGCGTCCAGATTAAACGTTTTGATTCCAACGGGCGCTATTATGTCAGTCTGCGTCTGGTATCACGCGAGTACGGTCACATCGTGGCCGAAGCAGGTTTCGAGGCGAATATTCGCGATGCGGTGGAATCGGTTGCGATGACATTGATTCCCGCCGGTGACTTTTTCATGGGATCGACCATAAGCTTTACCGAAGAGCCGGTGCATTCGGTTTCGATCCCACGCCCTTTTTATCTTGGAACCTATGAGGTAACTCAATCCCAGTACCGTTCGCTGACCGGCTACTCGCCCTCCTGGTTCGAGGGTGAATCGCTGCCTGTTGAATCCGTTTCCTGGTATGATGCCGTCCGCTACTGTAATGCGCTCTCTGTACGCGAAGGGTTTGAAGAATACTATACAATAAGTGGAAAAGTCGTCACGGTCAATACTCGATCCAACGGCTATCGTTTGCCAACGGAGGCCGAGTGGGAGTATGCCTGTCGCAGCGGCACACAGACCGACCTGTACAGCGGCAACCTTCTTAATCCCCGGGGGGACTGTCTGCCGGATCAACCCGAAGAGCTCAATCTGGATCGTGTCGCATGGTACTGTCTGAATTCGGACCGTCGCAGCCATCCGGTTGGTAGCAAGGAGCCTAATGCCTTTGGATTGTACGATATGCATGGCAACGTCTGCGAGTGGGTTGGAGACTATTTTGAAGATGGCTACTATGCCCGTAGCCCGAGGGTTAATCCACAGGGACCGGCAAGCGGAGAGTTTCGCATCGTACGCGGGGGCTGTCATTCCTTTGGCATCGGTCTGCAGCGCGCCGCGCGACGATTTGTCGACATATTTCCAGAAGTTTCCAGTAATTACTTCGGCTTTCGGGTAGCACGCAATGCACCGTGAAAGGCCGGAATCACAAGGCGCAGCATTGAACTATTCACTTGACCGGTTAGAGGCAACACGCGAACAGCAGGTGCTGCTTGCTTCCGAAAGGCCCGGGTTGATGCCGATCGGCTGGACGCATCCGGATCTCAGGCGGGGGCGGCGCATACATCCTGTTCTGGCCGCGTTGACGGCCCTGCTGCTCTGCGCCTGTAGTGATGCCGGCACGGGCCCGCCGACGGTGCAGCCGCCGACTGACAACGCGGCCGCCTTTCGCGAAGTCTTCAGTGTTCCGGAAGATGCGTGCAAGAGCTGCCACCCGGTGCATTATGAAGATTGGTCGATTTCGATGCACGCGTATTCCTTCGTTGATCCGGTGATGTTTCGCTTAAATGAAATCGGGCAGGAACGGTCGGGCAATCGCCTCGATCAGTTTTGCGTAAGCTGCCACAGTCCGATAGCATCGCGATTGGGCGAGACGCCGCCCGGCTTCAATCCCGCGGGCCTGTCGCGCCTCGCGCGGCAAGGAGTGTCCTGCGATGTTTGCCACAAAGTGAAATCCTGGCGCAAGGGGCATGGCATTGACGAGTTCTGGATGAATGATTTTCAGATCGGCACAATTTCCGATCCTTCGCCCAACGGCGTTCATCAATCTATCTATGATCCGGCATTCGCACGCAGCGATGTTTGTTCCGGCTGTCACGATATCGTTACACCCAATGGCGTTCGCGTCGAAAGGACGTCTACCGAATGGGAAAATTCGGTGTATCCGAGGCAAGGCATTTTCTGCCAGACATGTCACATGCCGCGTTATAAAGGGAGGGCCGCACCGAGCGCTCCTGTCCGGGATTCACTGCATTCGCATGTGATGGCGGGCGTCGACGTGCCGCTTACCGATTTTCCGGGTCGCGAGCGGATGTTGGCGGCCGTGGAAAAACAGCTTCAGATTTCCTTGTCAATGACGGTCGACGCGCCGGCGAGCCTGGTCGACGGCGATCAGCTTCGACTGCGCGTGGTGCTCTTCAACCACAATACCGGGCACAGTATTCCCAGCGGATCGACCTTCGAGCGCCAGATGTGGCTGCAGGTTCTGGTAATTGATCCGCAGCGCAACGATACGGTTTTTGCCAGTGGCCTCACCGACCCGAACGGCGATTTACTGAATTCCGATTCAGAATACGTTAAAGAAGGCACGCTGCCGCTTGACTCGAATCTGGCGCTCTTTAATGGCATTCCGCTGAGAGACGGTGTTCACACGCCCTTCTTTTGGGAAGCGCATGAAGTAAAATTCCGGACGGTGCCGGCGCTGGAAGAGCGCAATTCCATTTACCGCATTCCTGCTGGCTCGCTGACGTCCCTCACGGAAGTTCGCCTTGAAGTACGTTTGTTTTTCCGGGCTTTCCCGCCCCATTTTCTTCGCAAAATCGACCTTGCCGAGCTCGTAGATCGCCTCCCTATATTCCTGATGGAAGAAGAGATCAAAAATATCAGTATTGGCGGCTAAACCGTGTCCAATGTGCTACCTGTCAATCGTTGTTCACGCAAACAGCGATTCTACAATGTTGGATTCAGGGAGTTAAGGATATGACTTCAAACGGCGTACATGCCATTCCGGCCATCAAAGAAATGCTTGATGTTAACAACCGGCTTTTTCACAGCAGCCTGGCCGGAATAAGTGAAGAAGAGGCAAAGAAGCGTATTGGCGGCGATACCAATTCTATGAATTTTCTGGCGGGCCATGTCGCCGTCGCGCGCTACCTGATGGCGATGCTGTCCGGACTGCAGGTGCCGCCGACGCTCTCGGACGAGTATAAATCCTATAATGCCGACGCGAATTATGACAGTATTGCCGATCTGATCCGTTCCTGGGATGATATCAGCGCGCGGCTTGTACCAGCGCTTGACAGCTTAAGTGAAGAGCAGCTTCAGGCCGCACCGCCGCAGCCCTTTCCCATCGGAAATCAAACGATCCTGAATGCGCTTGGGTTTTTGGTCGAGCATGAGTCATATCATATCGGGCAGATGGGATTTGTTCGCAGAGCGCTGGGCCACTCGGCCGCCGCGTATCAATAGCTCGTTTTCGAAACGATGTCAAAAGTCGAACCGGACTTCTCGATTTTCTGAGAGGCCCGGTTTTCTTATTTTGCCGAAAGTGAAAGCTTGGCGCCAGCCTGCGGTCGGGTTATTTGGCCCAGCAGGGCGCAGCGGCTGCCCCCTCACAATGAAGTGCAAACAGTCAAGGAAAGGGAAGCGCGTGACGTCATCGGATGGCTCAGTGAAACAGGAAGATCCGGAAAGAGCGGATTATCTCGCTGAAGCGAGGAAGATCCTGGCTGATAATCCGATTCTCTTCGACAAAATTGGAGTATCCTGTGTGCTTGCTCATCACAGGGTGCCGGAAATTTTGGCGGATGTACTTCGTTTTCTCGCGCTGGTTAAATGGTCATCCCGGCGCCTGACGCCCAGTGAACGCGTCGACAAAGCGTGGCATGAGTTCATTCTGTGTACGCGAAGCTATGGAACTTTTTGCGAGCGTCGCTTCGGGCGTTTTATTCATCACCACCCTGGCGGCGATGAAGGTGACAACAGATCGCAATTTCGCGATACTCTCAAATTGTACAGTTTGCATTTCGGTCCGCCTAACTCGGAATTCTGGGGAGTTGATTCGTCCGGACCGTCGGCGGACTGCGGCGCCTGTGAAGCGTAGAAATAATCAAAACGGACGGCAGCGCAACATCAATGCCGATTCTGCGTTGCTGCGGCTGAAAGATCGGATGTAAAATCGTCAAATTATTACGAGGCACTGATGTATTTTAAGGGCACTCTGGCTATCGACCCATCGCAAATCACAAAAATCGAGACGGTGAAGCCCACCAAGGCCTTCGGCAAATTGTTTTACTTTTTAACTGCCGGCAAATCGGGTGACAAAGAAGAGCAGGAGACATTTACGGCGCTGGCGGTGATGCAGCAGCTCAACATGGTCGTCCGTTCGGTCGGTGTTAACAATGTCGTTCGGCTGGCGCAGGACGATCATGATTTTTACCTGGATGAAGAAGGCAAGCAGGATGATCTTCGCGAGGCCCTGGATGAGTATCAGATCAGTGTGGATGAGATCGAATCGGAGTTGTTTAAGAGCCTGTACCTGGTACTCGAACACGAAGATCATGATCTCAAGTATCTACTGGAAATTCAGGTCAAGCGTAAACATAAGCTTGGCGAGTATCCGATATCGATGACGATCAATGGTATCGTTAATGATCTGCGCTTGCTAAAAGACGAACGGCCACCCCAGCTTGAGCGTCGGATGCAGCAAGTCTTCCAATCACAGGATTCCTACAATAGCTTTGTTCGCAACAAACGCAGCGCGTTCGACACATTCCTGAACGAGCTGGAACAGGCGACCCGCAAATTCATCAAAGTCGATGATATTGTGAAAAAGTCGGACACCGAGATTATTCGACCAAAAAAGCGTGTTAAGGAACGTGAGCAGATTCGTCAGGATCATCACGGGCAGCCGGTCTATTATGGCTATCATGGCTTCAACGACGGCTTCCTCTATGCCTGGATGTGGTCGTCGATGCTGCATTCGAACAACATTTATGTTAATGATGTCACCGTGGTCGATGAAGCCGGCGACGCTATGATGCAGGTAGGCGAGGAGGGATTTAACGCAGGTGACTCCAATGCCCTGAATCCCGAGGAGAGTTTCGAGGCGCCCGGTGAAGGCGATATCGACTATCAAACCGGTCACGATTACGAATCCGAATTCAGCGATGCGAGCGTCGATGGATGGGACAGCGGCGGTGATTCGGGATTGGACAGCGATGCCTCATCTTCCTGGGTCGATTCCTGGACAGGCGGCGGCAGTGACTTTGGCGGGTCTGACAGTTCGTGTTCATCTTGTTCGTCCTGTGGCGGCTGCGGAGGAGACTAAAAGGGGAAGGATCTTTGCTCGACAGAATCAGGCAACTGGAACAACAGGCCCGTGCGCTAGAGTTGGATGCCGTGCAGCGCGCCGGGCTTATGGGCGCCGTGCAACCCTATACCGAAGAATTTCTGACCTCTATGGAGAGGCGTCCGGTCTTTGAGGATGAAGGAGCCGGTCACGGCCTTTACGATGCTCCGATTGAGGAGCAGGGAATTGCAATTGACGAGATCCTGAGACTTTGGCGTGAACAGGTCGACCGGCCCGGTCTCAATGCAGCATCGGGCGGCCACCTGGCATACATCCCGGGCGGAGGTCTGTTCGCGTCCGCCGTCGCAGATTTTATGGCGGCGGTGAGCAATAAGTACGCCGGGATCTACTTTGCTGCGCCGGGTGCCGTGCGTATGGAAAACATGCTGTTACAATGGATGGCGGAGCTGGTCGGATATCCCTCCTCGGCGGCCGGGAATCTGACCTCCGGCGGAAGTATTGCCAACCTGGCTGCGATTACGACGGCGCGCGATGCTGCCGGACTGCGTGCCCGCGACTTCCACCGTGCCGTTGTCTACCTTTCCGGCCACGTTCACCATTGCGTCGACAAAGCCCTGCGCAATGCAGGCCTGGGCGAATGTGTCCGCCGCGAGATTCCCGTCGATGACAATTATCGGATGGACGCCGCCGCGCTCGCTGCGGCACTGAAGCAGGATGCGGCCGACTCATCGCTACGCCCCTGGTTAGTTGTCGCCTCGGCCGGAACAACCAATACCGGTTCGGTGGATCCTCTCGGCCCAATCGCCGAGCTGGCGCAACGCTACAAGCTTTGGTATCATGTGGACGCAGCCTATGGCGCCTTCTTTTTGCTGGGCGATTACGGCAAAAAACTTATGCAGGGCATCGAACATTCGGATTCCATCGTGCTCGACCCGCACAAAGGCTTGTTTCTGCCCTATGGCTCGGGAGCATTACTGGTGCGCAGGGCCGACGACCTGATGCGGGCGCACCATTACCAGGCCGATTATATGCAAGACGCGCGCCGCAGGCAGGACGAGCTGTCACCCGCTGATTTATCGCCGGAGCTGACGAAACACTTTCGCGGACTCCGTCTCTGGCTGCCACTGAAACTTTTCGGACTGGCGCCCTTTCGCGCAGCATTGGAGGAGAAGCTATTGCTGTCGCGATATTTCCACCTCCAGTTGCAAAAGCTGCCGGGCTTTGAAGTCGGTCCCGCGCCTGACCTTTCCGTCGTGACATTTCGCTATTTGCCTGCCAAAGGCAACGCCGATCATTTCAATGAGCGTCTGATCGATGAGATCCGTAGAGACGGGCGTGTGTTTTTGTCGTCAACGATACTGGATGGCCGTTTCTGTCTACGGCTAGCCGTCCTTTCCTTCAGGACGCACCTGCAGACGGTCGATCTTTGTCTTGCGGTTTTGCGGGAAATCGTCGGACGTCTGGAACATTCAACAGCCTAAAGTCAAGTTCGCCGTCCTTCGGCTAAGCGGGTTAAGGCCGGGCACACGATGCCCTGATGCGTGACTATGCGTTCACGACAGCGTTAAATTCGGCATCATTATCTCGGATCATCGGCTCGCTGTCGATCACTTCGCTTGTTTAGTGCGTAAGCGGGGTGTCGGATCTGGGCGACAGTCGCATCGACGACAATTTCTTCTTTGCCACTCAGAAGATTCGTACGTAGCTTTTGCGCCTGATAACTGAGCTACTCCGGGGCCAGTGATTAGGCTGATTCGTACTACGCCCTTGCAGACTGCCCTGGACCATCCGTCTGGCGACATCAGGCCAAATGCGTACAAGCTGGTGGACGCATTGGATATTTAGGCGCTGAAAACGCCGAATACATAGCAAAATAGCCCGATTTACTATATGCTGGTTATTGAGCGCTTCATTAATTATAGATAGCGTTCGCCGTGATGTTATGTATTTGCTGAATTGTCGTCTTGCCGAATCTGAATCGAAAATTACCCTCTGAAGATTTACTGTTATCCGCCTTTTGCGGGCAATTGAGGTGAAGTAATCTGCATCCTGTACGAAAATTGCGGATAAACAGTGATTGTACTCTGTTGCGAACTTATTTTCTTTGGGCGGTGCAAACAGCGTTAGAGATTACGAATGCGCGATTTATTAGCTGTGTAATTTATTGTGAACAACAATATTTTTGTTAAGGAATTGCAAAATCCTTACATTTGGTGTCAATGGTGCAAAAGCGCGTACCAGGAAAATTGCGAGAGTCCCCGGTACGCGCAATGTTATAGAAAATTATAAGTGTTTATCGTTGCAAACGTGTTTTGCGACCTCTATCGTTAGATAGTCGTATATCTGCCCGACCTACCCATTTGTGCACGTAGAGGTTCTGCAACGATTAATTGATAAGCTAATCCGTCAATTCGGGAGAAGTGGAGACCGTTGTATCTTTCCAATTCGGCAATTGGCAATTGATGCAGTGAGTGTAAGTGAATGAATATTGCTAATCAAATACTTGCACAATCCGAATCTCCCATCAGAATTCAATTCTGTTCATCCGTGTTCCAGATGACTATTAAACTGGCATCGGGAGAGTGAGTTTGGATGACAGAATTGTATAATATAACATCATTCTCAACTGCGTCAACGGCTGTTTGATTGATGCTCTCAATCTGAAAAATGTCAGTATCGTAGTATTCATTGGGGCTGATAACCAAAAACAGATGGAGTAATACGCAAAGTAGTTCGTGCATCGATTCGCTCCGATAAAAGTGAGTAAAGGGGATAACTGATTCGGTAATTGATTGCAAGATGCTAGGTCGGAGCTCAAAAGCAGCATGTAAAGCAGTGGGTTTGTTACAAGGTGATATTGGTTAATATTGTGCAATAAAGTTTATTTTAGTTGCGATATCGAGGATTTATCATGAAAAAGCTCAAAGAGTTGATTGGTATTGTTACGGAGGAAAAATTTATTCCGGAAGGAATATTGGACTTTGAAAGTCAAGAAAATCGCCAGTATCTTCCGTATAAGATGTTTGCAGGGATTAAGAACGGAGAATTGATAAGCGATGCTGATGCCGCCGAAAGCATATATGGTGAGCGAACCATCAGTGAAAAGTATCGTCGTCTAAAGTGGCAACTCAAAGAAACTCTCTACTCGAAGCTCTTGCTTATCAATCCCACTAAAGAAAATCACTCGGAGTACTTTGCAGCCTTTGTCGAGTGTAGCCGCAAGATCTTTCTCGTAAAACTGCTCGTCAAATTATCCGCCAACAAAAGTGCTGAGCAAATTGGCCGGCATGTACTCGACAAAGCGGCCTACTATTCTCTACACTCAATCGCATTTGAATCTGCACAGACCTTGCGAAGCCTTTACCAAAACAGTGGTGAAAGACGTCTATTTGAAGAAATGTGCGAAGCGACTGCCAAACACAGGCAGCTGTTGGTTGCCGAGGACGAAGCTGCTGAACTTTGGCAGAAAATTGGTATTCATTTTTTCAAGTCAGCTGTTGCCAGCGACTTAAAAAAACAATCAATCAAAGAAAACTATAAGAAGCTCGAGCGCTTGCATAAGAAATATGATGATACGAGCATTGCGCTGTCGTACTTTCGAGCCAAGAATGTTCTGTTGCAGATTGAAAAGGATTACACCGGAGTCGTCAACAACTGTGATGCGGCGATCGAGCATCTCCGAAACCGACCTCATCAGGCTCTGAATGATAGATATCTTGAGTTTCACGGAACGAAACTAAACGCATACCGTGAAATGCACGACTATGTTAATGCCAAATTCAACGCGCAAATTAGTGCCCGCTACGCAAGAGAAGGTACGCACAACTGGTTCAGATTTCAGGATGTTCGTTTCGTGATGTCGATGCATGCCGGTGATTTCAACGAAGCCGGAACAGCCCTGCAGATGGTCCACGAAAATGAACGCTTTGAAGATCAGCCTCAGCCCTATATCGAACGTTGGCGCTTGTATGAAGGTTACTATTCTCTGGCGGGACTCCGCAATGACTTTACCCCGCCGCAGTCGGTAGGACATCGGGTGGAGAAACTGATGAGCCAAACGCCGACACTGCAGAAGGATAAGGAAGGCTGGAACACGAGCCTCATTATTCTCCAATTGGTGACTTACATCAAACGCGGACAGGTCGATCAGATTCTGGATCGCCTCGATTCACTAAGTCAGTATTGTCATAAGTATCTTTATAAGAACGAAACCTATCGTACGCAGGTCTTTATTCGAATGCTTCTGGTTGTGGCCAAAGAAAATCTGCATTACCGCAGGGTGGAACGACTCGGACGGCAGTGGGTCTCCAAACTGAAGCGCTACAAAGATCTCTATGATGAGACGGAAATCGTTCCTTATGAGGAAGTCTGGGGATGGGTGCTGCAGTCGCTCAAAGGCAACAAAGAGCTGGTTGCCGATTACAAAGTCGAAAAAGCGCGTCGCAAGGCGAGCTAAGCGTCGGCAGTCGCTTCCGGACGTCTGGCAGCTGATCAAATCGAGCGGTCAGATGACTGGCAGTGGGAATCAAAAATAAAAAGAGGCCGTCTCAAAACAATGAGGCGGCCTCGTTAATTTTCCGGAATCCGCACTAACCACCAATTCACTTTCAGTTCAGAGCCAGACATTTTATGCT
>JANQRB010000107.1 GCA_028284775.1 Candidatus Kapaibacterium sp.
GTTGTTTTGACAACGGCGAAAGCTTCGAGCGGCGTTTGGTCTGGCAAACGGCCACTCCCAGCGAAACGCGGCAGTTCCCCTGCCGGACCGAGTTCGACGTAGTGGCGATGTACAACCTGCGCGAAGAAGGTTTTGAGTTCATCGAGTGGCATCATCCGAATCCCAACCCTGAGAACTACGTTTGGGCGGGGCCGCCGACCGAGGAGGAGTTCACTTTTACACTGGAAGAAGACACAAAGATCAGGGCTTACTTCCGCGAGAATTTCCGCCTCAGGCAGATCGGCTTCTACCGCAACAACAACCGTCAGTCGCCGGAGTGGTATTCGACGCTGGATCTGAAAAACCGGACGACGGACGATGTGGAAGTCTTCGACGACCCGGCCGACGGCTACGGCAGCAAGCTGCACTTCCGTTTCAACAAACCGGTGGACGCGACTTCGCTCTGGGTGCCGCCGAGCTCCTTCGGCGAGATATTTAACAATATGTTCTGCATCGACCAGAGCGAGCGGGTCGATCTCGGCCGGCAGACTGGCTATCCGGCGGATGGTCCGCACGTGACGATTGAGAACGACGGCAAGGACGTGATCCTGGAGCTCACGGGCACGGGCGAGGCGACGGCCATTCCGCGTGGCGAGGAATTTGCGATCGTCGCAGGCTTCGGCATCAGGAGCAGCCTCGGCGAGCCCCTATTTAACCCGGGCGCCTTTAGTGCGGAAACCGAGATTCCGGGCGTCCACGTTACGCTCAGGAGCATCAAAGTTCTGGAAGGCTCGGGCGATGGTGGTGTGGAGCTCTATGTTCCATGGGCGGCCCAAGTGCGGCGCTTCCGCAGTGACCTGAGCGAAGAAGAGATTGAAAACGCGGAGACCGAAGAAGATATGGTGGAATTTACCGATTTGATCATCGAAGAGAAAGGGCAAATACCGCACTACCAGTGTTATCAATTCCAGGAAGTCAATCAAACTATTGACTACAACCAGGTGCTGCTCAATACCGGCGAGCTCAAGGCGAGCGACTTTGTGAGCGCAACATTAGAAGGCTACGATATCGACGATGACGGCGATTGTGAAGGCGGAGATCCAAACAATCCGAACCGTAATCGTACCGAGGACTGGGAACCACTCGCGATCTCACTGGGGATTGCCACTGGTGCAATTGCTGCTTCACAAATTATTCTTGCACTCGAAATATCAGTAGAAACGGTGCTTGCAGAAATCCTAGTACTTCTCGGTGGTATAGCGTTCGTAGTCGGGATGGCAATACTTGGTGCGATCATCTTTCATAGTTTATTCAAAGCTGTAGGGGAGTTGTTTTCGTCTGCTCGAGATCTCATCAGCTCTTCAGCTATTTGGAGCTACCCATGGCGAGGCAGGTGGTTCGGCGCGCACCCAAGCGCCAGGTCCGGCGACCCCAGGAGTGTCGGCAAGCTGCGCTACTGGCTGGAGTTCCGTCTGAAAAAGACCGATAGCCCGACCAGCGAATTCTACTGATTTGCCATACCTGCTTCGGCGGGAATGACAACCAAAGCGTAAACACCGGATTTAGCCTTGCCGGTGTTTGCGCTTTTCTTTTGATCTGAAGAGCGAGAAAGATTAGTGCTATTTCAAAGTAACTGTAGAGATGCTTTCCGAGCCCAGTATACACTCCGCCGCCGCCGCTTGACATTGGCCGATAATTGTCTTTTGTTAGCAGCTTCCCGCTCCTGTCCGATACCTATCCACCGGAGGCTCTTATGCTGCGCAGGTCAATACTTGGTCCAGGTTCATTGTTATCCTTTTGTTCCATCGTTTCGCTTTGTCTGCAGCTGTCAGCGGCTGCTGTGCAAGCCACTGACATGCAGTTTGACGGTATCGACGCACCCGTAGACATTGTGGCGAACAATCAGCCCGTCACCGTCAGTTTCAGGGTCAGCAATGTCGGCCCGCAGACGGCCAATACGATTCAATGCAATGTCGAGATCATCAACCTGGATCTCGATCAGCCGATGTATAACGCTGTTGTAGAGGCGGCGAATATCGATCCGGCGATGCAGCTCAGCTTGAACGCGTCCACGCCTTTTATTCCGGACCTAGCGGGCAACTACCTCATTCAGGTCGACATCCAGTTTGCAGACGAGATCAATCCTGCGAACAACTTAGGCTTTTCGGAGTTCGTGGTGCAGGATCAAATGTTGACCCTGGCCGAAGCGATCGCCATCCTCGACGAAGAAGTCGTCACCGGGCATCCGCTGATCGATGAGATTGATGTCTGGCATATTCGTCCGCCCGCTGCAATGTCGGATTCGCTGATTGCCCCCGGCACGGCGATCGAGCCGCTCGACGGCGCATTCACCCTGCGGTATGAATATCCGGTCTACCTCTTCTTTATCGATGAGCAGCCCGATCAGTTCTTTGCGCATGCCTGCCAGTTCGTGACGGTCTCGGCG
Organism: Candidatus Kapaibacterium sp.; assembly: GCA_028284775.1. Lineage (GTDB taxonomy): Bacteria > Bacteroidota > Ignavibacteria > Kapaibacteriales > UBA7675 > JANQRB01. The sequence continues at coordinate 2,426 of JANQRB010000107.1, forward strand.
GTCGACGGCAATCTGGAAGCTCATCAGGCCGAGACATGGCCTTTTATCGCCGATGAATCGGCAGTGTTCGGCGATATCTGCAATAAGAACAATCCCAATCGGCTGCGTGGTAGGGCTGTCAATTGTGCAACGAAGGAAAATCCTTACCAGGCCAAGACGACAGGCAACAAAACCGACTGGGCCCTGGTTGTTGTGGGCCGTCTGCGGCTCGACGCCGAGAAAAAAGCGGTCGACAAGGACATCTGCAAATACAAGGAGCGTATCAACGGCGGCAGCCTTGGGCCCGGCATCACCGGCGACAATATCAATGTGCAAAGCGGTACGAACGGTACGGGCCTGACCGTCAAGGAATTCTGCGATGCGCTCGCCTCCTACAAAGGCAAGAAGTGCCGCAAGTTTCATTTGAAGTACATAGGTCACGGCCTCAAATCCGGCCTGATATTCAAAAGCGCCGACGGTAAAGGCCGTCAGGTGCTGTCACATAAGGAGATCGCCTGCAAGCTGAAGGAGGCGGGTATCGGCGAAGCGGTTATCGAAGTCACGGCCTGCCATAGCGGCGCGATCATCAAGCAGTTGGAAAAGAAAAAAATCAAAGGCATCGTTATCACAAGCTCGAATTCCGCCAACACCACGCCGGTTGGCGACGGCAACGGTACCTTCTGGGAAGAGGCCCTGCTGCAATGTTCGAAAAGCGAGCTGGCCGATCTGAACCGCGACAGTACGGTGGACCACTGCGAATTGATCGCCTGGGTTCTGACGCAGAACGCCAAGGCGTCCAAACCCAAACCGCAGCTCAAAAAAATGAACGACAGCGTGCGCTCCGTCAGAATTCGCGTGGATCGCATCGGCAGGCGCTACACCATCCCGACCAATGCCGGCGGCCTCTGGGTCTATGCCCAGCGGATCTGCCTGCGCAGCAAAGTGAAGGGCTCCGACGGCAAACGTCGCACGATAACGAGCTACCGGGCGGCGGTCTATATCGAAAATCCGGGCAAGCGGCGGCGCACGGCGAATACCAGTTTCCGGATCACGGCGCGCTGTAAAGGCGGCACGCGCGTCCTCGTGGAGCGTATTCGTCCCAATCTGGGTCCCGGCGAAAAAGTTTGTATCACCGAAATGCCCGCGGACTGCAGAAGTATCCGCGTGCGGCGTCTGCGCAATCCGGCGGGCAAACGCGAACGCGGGCCGGACGTCATCCAGGCCGATCCGGAAGACCAGGGCGTTGAGGAGCGCATCACTTATGCCGCCGTTCAGCAGGCGGGCGAAGTCTTTTTACACCGCCACATTTTTGTGAGCAGCAGTGCCACGCTGCGTTACGAAACGATGACCGATGGCCCGGCGGCATGGGAGCTGCGCAGTGATCCGGCGTCCTTCGCCGTACCGGCCAACGACAGCGCCGATATTTTTATCAGCGGCGCGATTCCGGCGTCAGCGGAGGAAGGCGGCCTCGTCGAAACGATGATTATCGATCCGGCGGCGCAGGATACCACGATCCTCGAATACCGGATTCTCCTGCCCGACAGCCTGCCGTCCGCCGACGAAGCGTTCGATCCGAAGAATTATCGCCTGATCGAAGGGAGGGGCGACTGGCGTATCGACAAGGCCCTACCGCTCATCAGCAATTCATTCATCGCCGTCCGGGACAGCTTGAGGATCGAGGCCGTCGCCGGCGGCGCGCTGGACCTGCGGCAGACGGCCATCAACGCCGACAGCGGACAGAGCCTTGCCATGCATATTAGTGGCGGCGTTCAGCGCCTGCATGACCTTGCGCTGCGCGGCCTGAGCTCGCCGCTGCGGATCGACGGCGCTGATACCCTGGAGCTGCGCAATCTGCTGATCGGCAACAGCACAGGCGACGCTCTGCACCTGGGCGGCGACTTCGCCGCGCGGCCGCAGCTTGATTTTATTGAAATTTCGGCCGGCGGCGGCAATGGGCTGGTGATCGACGATTACGGGCCTTTCGACACGTTGCTGATTCGCGGTCTGCAGATCAGTCTGGTGGATTCGAGCGATATCGTGCTGCATGGCAACGGTCATCTGAAATGTATCGATTGTAGTTATGACGACAGCCGGGCCTGGGGCGACGCGGACGCCACGATCCGACGCTACGCGACCCTGAGCGTCGCTGTTGTCGACACCACGGATCAGGGTGTCGCCGACGCCGAAATCACGGTCGTCAACGGTTTGGGACAGGAGGTCTTCAGCGGACGGACCGATGAGCAGGGCTTTGTCGTCGACCAGTTGTTGCTGCTCAGCAGCACTGTCGGCCGCGACGTCGAGCGCTTTGGCGAATTCATCGTCACCATGCGCCTCGGCCGCGACATTCAGATCGATACGATCGCGCCCGAAGCCTATCGTCAAATCGTCTTCGTTACGAAAGGGCGGGCAACGAGTATCAGCGAAAAGGAAGCCGAAACCGGCCTTGCGCCGCGCATCCTCGCTTTGTATCCACAGCCCCTGCAGTCAGGCAACAGCCTGTCCTGGCAAGTGGAGTCGCCGCGCATCGCCGAGCTTGCGGCAACGGTCTACACGCTATTGGGTGAGAGAGTGGCGCGTTCATCACAAGCGCTGCATGTCTCGGGCGTATCGACCATGAGCATGCCGCTGCCGGTGCTGCCGTCCGGCATCTATCTGCTGGAACTGAGCGGCGCCGACGGCTCCATCCTTCGGCAATCATTTGTCGTCAGATAACAAATTGTGGCAAAGAGGATCACGGCGGTGGCCTAAGCGCCGTGATCCTTGCCCTTCACCCTGCTTCATCCGCGCGAGAAACCTGTGCCATGTGCTGAAATTTTATAAGTTCGTAGCGGGGCTACAATGGGGACCGTCATCGTATCAATTCACTTCTCAATGGAGTCAGTTTCGTGAAATCACTACTATGCTGCCTACTCTGCGCGGCCTTCCTTGCAACCAGCGCCCTCGACCTCAGCGGCCAGAGCGAAACCATCGTGCAAACCCTGACCTTTAACGACATCACGAAGCGCCGCGGCGAGTTTATCTTCCCTGAGGAGGGCAAATCCTGGCGCAAAGTCCTGATGTACTATACCCTGAAATGCGATGCGCGCACGACGGCGGATCGCTTTGCCTGCGGCGAATGGGATGCCTTGAGTCCGATATTCATCTGGGATCACAGCGGCGAAAGAGACTCCACCTATCGCTCGCACCCCAGCTTCCGGGTGGGCGGGCAGGCGCCGGAGCGTCTCGACGTCACGGAATCGCCGGTTTGGGACGAGTATCAGTCCTGGCAATACCACCGGGTCATCACCGAAGAGCTGAATCTCAGGACGGCCGCAATCGGCGAGGGCGCGGAACACCTGGCGTCGCCCTTCAGCAGCGCGGAGCTTACGGGCAGGGCGCAATTTCTCTGGCGCGCTTCCGAGCTGGAGGCAGCCGGTCTGGAGGCCGGAAATATCAGCGGTCTGCGACTTAATATCGCGGAGGTCGGCTCGGAGATCCGCTACCTGCGGATTGCCCTGAAACACAGCACGCGCGAAGAAATGGCCAGCGCGACCTTTGAGAGCGGCCTGACACGTGTCTACGACCACCACACGAGCTTTGACGGCGGCGGCTGGCACGACATCCAGTTTGTGCGGGACTTCACCTGGAATGGTACGGATAATATTATCGTCGAATTCAGCTTCGCCAACAATGAGCAGGGCAAGAACAACGAAGTGCTGGCGACGTCGACGGAGTGGGCCTCGGGTGTCTCCGTCAGCGCCGACGAATATGCGATGGAATTTTCCGGTGGACGCCAGCTGGTCGATCTGGGCCCCGGTCCGCAGGTGGCCGGCGACAGTCCGCGAACCATCGAAGCATGGGCCTTGACACGCAGCTTCAACGATGCCGGTATTTTCGAGGCGGGCGGCCATTGGGCAACCGGCTCGGACTTCTCGCTGCGTACCAGCAGGACTGACAACCAGTGGCGCGTGCAGTTGTGGGGTGAACCCGATTACGATGTTACGCTCCCCGGCAGCCTGGGAAGCTGGCACCATTACGCTCTGGTATTCGACGGCGCCGGCACGGCCATCTATTATGACGGACAGCTTATTCGTCGCAGCCTCACAACGCTTGAAACACCGGAAGCGAGTGTTATTGTCGGCCGCTGGTTAAACAGTTATTTCGACGGCCTCGTCGATGAAGTTCGCATCTGGGACAAGGCGCTGGATGCGGCCCTGATCGACGAATGGAAAGATAAGTCGCCGGATGCCTCGCATCCCGACTATGCCAACCTGATCGGCTACTACGATTTCAATGCAAGCGAGGGTTTCCACACTCCCGACCGCTCGCCGGCCGCGCAAGGTCCCGGCTTTATTGATGGCGCAGGGCTGCGGCGCGTCGACCCGGCCGATCTGCGGCTTAACATTCAGTCCCTCGGCATGCGCCCAAACATCGTATTCGAGCAGGGCGAGTATGTGTCGCATCTCGACAGCACGCTGATCACCGAGCGCATCACGCGCCGCCCCATGACGGTGCTGTTTTACGACAATCCGGCCGATGGGCGGCAGGTGCCCGACGACGCAGTCAACCATCCGACGATCCCGACGGATACCACGCTCTACTGGGAGGCCGAAACCTGGCGCTATCTCTATGACAGCGAGGGCAACAAAGCCGACTCCACCTGGGTCGTCGCCGATGCCGGCTTCGATCAGGAGTTGCGCGAGTGGTACAGCCCGGTCGTCCGGTATGAGATCGGCCGATACATCACGCCCTACGGCATTAACCTCGATCTGGGACCGGAAGGCTTTACCTGGATCTATGATGTGACGGACTATGCGCACCTGCTGCACGGCCTCGTTGATCTTCAGGCCGGCGATCAGCGCGAGCTGATCGATCTGAAGTTCGTGATGACCGAAGGCACGCCGCCCGCCAAAGTAGCGGCGATCACGAAAGTATGGGGCGAACAGCGTTCGTTCCGCTACGAGCGCCTGGATAAAGATCTCGAAATGTCCGACACGGCAATCAATGTCGCAGAGGGCGCGCGCGAGTTTAAGCTCAAAATGCGTTTAACCGGCCATGGTCATCACAGCAATAGCGGTCAGTACCCGCATTGCTGCGAATGGAAAGACAATACACACTATCTGTTTGTTAACGGTGAAGAAGCGGCGGAATGGCATATCTGGCAGACGCGTGACTGCGCCATGAATCCGCTCTTTCCCCAGGGCGGCACCTGGCCCGGCGCCCGCGAAGGCTGGTGCCCCGGCGACGTTGTTAAGGACAGCGAATTTAACATAACGCGCTTTGTCAGCGGCGAGACGATTAACTTCGACTACGCCATTACGCCGGTGCCTTTAACCAATCAGGACATGGGGAGAGGCGACTACATCATAGCCACGCACCTGATGCAATACGAGCAGCCGTCCTTCAGCCTGGACGCCGAGGTTTACGACGTCGTAACGCCCAATGACTGGGAGTACTATGGCCGTTACAATCCCCTCTGCGGCTCACCGCGGATCGTTATTCGCAATAACGGCTCGGAGACCCTGACGAGCCTCAAAATCCGTTACAGGGTTGAAGGCGGGCGCAGTGAAGAATTCCGCTGGACGGGCAGCCTCCGCTTTCTGGAGCGCGAAGAGGTGACGCTGCCCATCGAAAACAGTCTTTTCTTTGACGGCAACGGCTCGAATACTTTTATTGCCACGGTATCCGAACCCAACGGTCAGGCCGATCAATACGCCGACAACGACCGCGCCACGACGACCTTCGAGCTGCCGGACATTTACGACGGCCGAATCGTCATTCAACTGCGGACCAACGCCCGGGCCTCCGATAACAGTTATGAAGTGCGCAATGCCGGCGGCGACGTGGTTCACAGCCGCGCCAACCTGCGCATTAACACCCAATATTCGGATACGCTCGACCTGCCGAACGGCTGTTACACGCTCGACCTGGTTGACAGCAACAATGACGGCCTCTCCTATTGGGCCTTTCAGGCGCAGGGCAATGGCTCGCTGCGTATCCTTCGGCCCGACGGCAGTACCCTGCGTTCTTTCGAGAGCGAATTCGGCCATCGCATTATTCACGCCTTTTCGATCGGTCCGATTGTTAACGTCGCTGAATCGGAAGCGCCGGCCGGCTTCGACATTTACCCCAACCCGGCAACATCCAAAACCCTGCTGCAATTGCGGGATTTGCATGGGACCTTTCAGATTCACATCGACAACCTGCTCGGCCAAAGCGTCTATCGCAACCGGATTGTCGTCAACGGCCGCAACTCGATGTCGATCGGACTGGATGCTCTGCCCCCCGGCACCTATCTCGTCCGCTGCTTTAATGAAAAGCAGTCCTTCACGCGCAAGCTGTTTGTTGAATAATAGTTTCCCATCATCCTTCGCTGCGCCTTCCGCGACGATATGCGGGATATAAGTCTTTCCGGCCATCGCAGGAGAGGCGCACAGCGTTGCCAGGAATCCCGGGAATCCTCAGGCTCCAGCAGCGCCGGAGAGCCAGGAGACGATTCTCTCGGTGACCTTATCCCCGTGATTGTGTTACACAGCATGCATCGATGGCAGGTCCGCAGGCGCTCGTCGTGCGCTGCTCCCGGCCGGGCTGGTTATCGGTATGCATTGTCTCAATCGCTGCGGAACAGGGGTCGTCGTTATGAGGATATCACTTTGGGCCTTGATCGTTTTTCTGCTGGGCTGTGGACTGGCTGCGCAGCAAGAAGCTTCTCATTGGTTTTTCGGACGTTATTGCACGCTGGATTTTACGCAGAATCCTTATGATGGCAGCGGGCACAGCGAGCTGCACAGCCTCGAGGGCAGCGCTTGCTGGTCCGATCCCAAGACCGGACAGCTCCTGTTTTACAGCGATGGTCATTCGATCTGGGATGCCGGGCACGAGTTGATGCCGTCATCGAATCCCCAGTATAGCGCTCATCCGAATTATCGTCCCCTCAGTTACTCGACCAGCCAGGCCGCGCTGGTCGTGCCCCATCCCGGCGATCCGAACAAATTTTACATCTTCAATCCCGGCAATTACACAAGCAATTCCAACAGACAAGACCCTGCCTTTTTGAATTTATCCTATAAACTTGTAGACCTCGATCTGCGCGGCGGAAGGGGTGATGTCGTCGAGAGCAGGATCCTCTTGCAGGCTGAGGAAATGGGCGAACGCCTTACCGGTACCATCGCCTGCGCGCGCGGCGGCTACTGGATACTCTGCGCCAATGCGATCGAAACGCGTCTCTATGCCTTCCTGGTCGATGCCGACGGCGTACGATCCTCACCCGTTGTGTCCTCCTTAAGCGGCCGGCGCTCCTCTTCTTCCTGGTCGGGTGTTATGAAACTATCGCCGGACGGAACATTGCTGGCCTTCGGCAGCAACCCCTACGACGCCAGTCGGTTCGAAATCTACGACTTCGACGTCAACAGCGGCGAAGTACGCAATCCGCGCGTGATTCCGCTGGATGATTTTCCGCTCTTTTATGGTCTATCCTTTTCACCCGACAGCCGCCGCCTCTATGCCTGCGGCAATTCCGGCGTCATAGATCAATACAGTCTTGATCCCGCCGATCAGGAATCTATTGCCGGCAGCCGTCTGCGACTGAGCGAAGCTAATTACTGGGCGCGTCCCGGCCTGGCGCAGTTGGGCCCGGACGGCCGGATTTACCTCTCCAGTAACTCCGCTGAATTTTTGCTTGTCATCAATAATCCCAATGCCCGGGGGACTGCGGCCGATTTGACGCGTCTCAATATCTCAGTTGGTCATGTTCGAAAGGAGCATGGTTTCAGCACCCTGCTTTACGGCATCCCGAACTACATGGATTACATATTCGCGCCGGACCGCGCTCCCTGTCTTTTGCACGAAATCGATTTCGACTACGATACCGTATGCGAGGGCGACTGCGCCGAATATACCGTCAACAGCAGCCTGCCTGCCGACCGTTGGGAGTGGGAATTCGAAGGGGGCGAGCCCCGCAGCTGGTCCGGCCCGGCGCCGCCGCCGGTCTGTTATGCCAAAGCCGGAAACTATCTGATCAGCCTGCGGATCGGGCAGGGGCAACAGGAAATAGTTCGCGAGCGCCGGATCGCGGTTTATGCACTGCCACAGGCGGCGGCAGGGGAAGACCTGGTGCTTTGTCGGGACAGTCCAGGCAGACTTCAGGGCAGCGGCGACGGCACGGTGGAATGGAGCCCGGCCGAGGGTTTGAGCGACCCCACGATTCTGGATCCGGTCGTGCAAGTGACGGAAGATCGCGAATATACACTGCGAATCACGTCGGTGCATGGCTGTGTCAGCACCGCCAGCGTTAAGGTGCGCATCGATAGACCGCGAGCGTCGGTTGCCGGTGTTGCCGCGATCTGCCCTGGTCAGTCGGTGCAATTGTCCGCCAGCGCCAACGGGCCCTTCGAATGGAGTCCGACCAGCGGTTTGAGCGACCCGGCTTCACTCAGCCCGTCGGCATCGCCGCGCACAACAACGGTCTACACTCTTCGCACATGGTTGAGTGACGGCTGCAGCAGCAGTGCAAGCGTTGAGGTCCCGGTACACAAGGGTGGCCGCCTGCTGCTGTCTGTGCCCGACACAAGCAGCGCGCCGGGTGCGGAGCTGCGCCTGCCTCTTGTCGCTGAAGCGCCGGCTGACCAATTGCCGCTCGCGCTCGGCCGCAGCGCTTTCAGGCTGCGCTACGACGCCCGGGTGCTGACATTCAGAACAGTTGAAGCCGGCAGCCTGACCGGCCGTAGTCTGGACGGCAGCGATGAGATTGTGTCGCTCGAACTGCTCAACCCGACTATCGATCAGCCGCGCGATACGATTGCCTATGTCAGCCTGATCGGCTTGATCGGTTTGGAAGACCGTTCGCTCATCGGCATTGACGAGTTCGAGGCGGATATCCTCGATAACACTAACTGCCTTGACCTGCAGTTGCAGTCGGGCAGCGTCCTTCTCGACAACTACTGCCTGGGCTATGCTGTGAATTTCGCGGCGCGTTTGCAGATGCGCGTGTATCCCAATCCTGCATCGAACAATCCACAGCTGGAGCTTCGCAATCTCAACGCGGCGCCCGCTGCGCTCAGTTTAAGGGATATGTTCGGCCGCGAAATATGGCGTCACGAGCTGCCGCCGGACAAGGGCGAGCATAGGGAGCTGACAATTCCCGCCGCTTCCCTGACGCCGGGCCTGTATTTCATCAGTCTGCTGCATGGCGGCATGATGCATCGCCGGCAGCTGCTGATCACACGTTAAGCCGATCAATCATATCGAATCGCAATGCCGGTTGCTGTAATTGCGAGACCATTTCATCGTTCAGCCTGTCCTTGCCTTCAGATTGCGCGGACTGGTGTTTTCGCGGTCGAAACCCTGCCTTTTGTCGTTCTGTTGCGCGCCGCCGGATAGATGAGCTGCGCGAAAATTACATTTGTTTGCCGGATATCGGGGGCTGCCGAAATGCGAATGTCGATTGTATCGCTGCTTGTTTTTCTTTGTGTGACGGGCTTGGATGCGCAGAAGGAGGCTTCCCACTGGCTGTTCGGACACTTCTGCACGCTGGACTTCACCAAGGATCCTTACGATGCTTCCGGACCCAGCGAGCTGCGGAGTCTTGAAGGCAGCGCGAGCTGGTCGGACTTCACGACCGGCCAGCTTCTGTTTTACACCGACGGCCAGACTATCTGGGATGCGAATCACGAGCACATGCCGGGTTCAAATCCGCAGTATGTAGCGGCTCCGAACTACCGTCCCTATAGTTTTTCTACCAGTCAGGCCGCTCTCGTTGTGCCCCATTCGACCGATCCGAATAAGTGGTACGTGTTTAATCCCGGTAATTTTACCAGCAACGCCGCCCCGGACAGCGAGCCCGAGATTTCGCTTAACCGTTACCTGTCCTATTTTCTTGTGGATCTCGATCTGCGGGATGGAATGGGCGATGTCGCCGAGCGTAAAGTGATTTTTCGGGACGAAGAAGTAGGCGAAAGGCTAACCGGTACGATAGCATGCGCTCGCGGCGGACACTGGGTGCTCTGCGCCAATGCCGTCGAGACTCGAATGTACGCCTTTCTGGTCGATGCCGATGGCGTGCGGGAGTCCCCGGTTGTGTCCAAACTGATCAGCCGGCGCCTCAATGATAAATGGTCGGGAGTGATGAAGCTATCCCCGAACGGCGAAATGCTGGCCTTCGGCTGTAATCCTTATGAGTCCGACCAGTTCGAAATTTACGATTTCGATACCGACAGCGGCTTGTTAAGTAATCCGCGCGCAATTCCGCACCTTAGCGTCACTCATCCTTATGGTCTGTCATTTTCGCCGGATAGCCGCCGACTGTATACCATCAGTAATTTCGGCGAAGTGGACCAGTATACCGTGGACCCGGCCGACCGGCAGTCGATTATCGACAGTCGCGTGCGGCTGCGTAAGTCGGATCGTTCTGTGTCGCCCGGCGCCGCGCAAATCGGACCGGACGGCAGGATTTACATCGCCAACTTAGCCCGCCATTCGATGCTGGTCATCAACGACCCCAATGCCCGGGGCGCAGCCGCCGATTTGAGGGAGCACGACATCAACGTAAGTTTTGTTGACAAAGGAAACGACAGGAGCGCAATGCAGTACGGCCTGCCAAATTACATGGATTACATATTTGCGCCGGACCGCCCGAACTGCCTGCTCTATGAAGTCGATTTCGAGATTCAGGATATCTGCGAGGGCGACTGCGCCATCTTCAGGGTCAACAGCAACAGGCTTGCCAGCGAATGGGAATGGGAATTCGAAGGGGGCGTACCGCGAAGCTGGTTCGGCCCGGAGCCGCCGCCGATCTGCTACGCCAGTGCCGGCAGTTATCCGGTACGGCTGCGAACGCGCCAGAATCAACAGGAAGCCTTTCGCGAGCGCCGCATCACTGTTCGGCCTCGTCCCGCCGTGGAGCCCGGCGAGGATCTGTTGTTGTGCCGTGGTGAATCCGGCATGCTGCAGGGCCGCGGCGACGGCGAAGTTCAGTGGAGTCCGGCCGCTGGCTTGAGCGATCCCGGTATTCTCAACCCGATCGTCCGGACGACGGAAGATCGCGAATATACGCTGAGCATCACTTCGGAGCACGGCTGTGTCAGTAGCGCCAGCGTTATGGTGCGTATCGATGATCTCCGCGTGGAGATTGCGGATGTCGCCGCGATCTGCCCGGGTCAGTCCGCGCAGTTACGTGCCAGCGCCGGCGAGCATTTCGAATGGAGTCCGACTACCGGGTTGTCCGACCCTGCTTCGCTCGATCCGATTGCCACGCCACGGTCAACGACGGTCTACACCCTTCGCAGCTGGTCGGAGGCGGGCTGCAGCAGTAGCGCCAGCGTGGAGGTCCGAGTTGTCGAGGGGGGCGACGTGTCGATCTCGCTGCCGGATACGAGCGGCGCGCCGGGCCAGGAACTGCGCCTGCCTCTTGTCGCCGAAGCGCCGGCCGAATTGTTGCCGCTTGAGCTCGGTCGAATTCGCATTGCCCTGCGCTATGATGCCCGCGTGCTGGCTTTCAGGAATATCGATGCCGGCCGAGTGGTCCGCCGCAGTCTTAACGGAAGCGACGAACTGCTGCTGCTGGATCTGCCGAACCCTACAATCGATCAGCCGCTTGACACGATTGCCTTCCTCACTTTGATCGGCCTGATCGGGCTGGAGCACGCATCCGACATTGAGATTGAGGCGATCGAATTAGAGGGCTTTGCCCAGGAAGCCTGTCTTGACCTGCGGTGGGAGCGAGGCCGCGTTCTGCTCGACAACTACTGCCTGGGCTACGCCGTGAACTTCGCGGCGCGTTTGCAGATGCGCATCCATCCCAATCCCGCTTCGAACAATCCGCAGTTGGAATTGCGCAATCTCAAGGCAGCGCCGGCCATGCTCAGTGTCGTGGACATGTTCGGCCGGGAAGTGTGGCGGCGCGAGCTAGCGCCGAAAATGGGCAAACACAGGGAGCTGACCATACCCGCCCTTTCCCTGACGCCCGGCCTTTACTATGTTCAACTCCTGCATGGCGGCGCGATGCATCGGCGGCAACTGCTGGTCACACGCTGAGCCGGCCTGCAGGCCACAGGCCCAATCTGGGGCATATTTGTCCCTACTTTGCTTCCAAAGCATTCTTCAAAGCCTTGAAGTCGGCGTTTTGGCGATTGCGAAACTCGGATTTCATGAAGGGCCCCAATAGTTTGAACATCGGCGTCAGAAACTTTACCTCGACCTGTGAATCGAGCTCGGTGACGCTGTCGCCAACACTGCGAAAGTTGTTGACAACGTTTATCTCCATCGTCGAATGCTTCTTGCGGCTGCACAAACGTCGCAGCGGCTCCACCTCGGTGATCTCGTCGATGAATTCCAGCGGACGATCCCGCTCCTCGTAGCGGTGTTTAACGCGCGCGCCGACGCTGCCGGGCCTGCCCTCCAGCAATTCATAGCCGCTGAAACCCCGCGACCATTGGCTGAGATTGGCGGGATCGATGAAAAAAGTCCAGACCGTTTGCAGCGGCCGTTCAATACGCAGCATACATGTATACTTCATGGTTTTTCCCGAAATGGATTGAAACAAGCTATTGTTGAAGAGAGAAGTCCCGTCGCGTCGGGAGGACGCAAATAATCGTCGTCTTGCTTTCAGTCCGAACATATTGGGCGGCGGGCGGTTGATGACGAATTGTCGTCCGGCGGAGCCACTTGCTATGTTGCCGCCTTGCGCTGCATAATGGCGGCGGCGATAACAGTACAGATTACGCTGCTGGCAAAAGTAAAGAGGAGCATCAGGATAAAGTGCGAGAAGGGATCGTCAAACATGGCGAGGTCTTCCTGCAGGCTCCGGATCTCGGCGGCGCGTTCTTCCTCGCTCAGCGTCGGCTCCAACTGTTCGACCTGGTAATCGTACCAGTCGTCGAACCATCCGGCGTCTATATGTCTGGTGTACACCAGGTCCACGATCGGCGCGGTAGTCGTCGGTATCAGGATGATCAGCATGCCCAGCTTTATCGCCTGACCAAAATGCAGAACACCGCCATTGTATTTATCGCGATACTGTTTCATCCCCAGAATCAGAAACAACAACAGCCCCAGAAAACCGGCGAAGCCCATTACGTGCTGGAAGTCGAAATTGCCCGTGAGCATAGAAAGGATGAAAGTCAGAGCTCCGCCAAGCGCGGCAAAAAGTCCCCATCGGATTGCAACTGAAGTCATAATAGATCATCACCAAAAACTGTGAAGGAGGCATTTGTTTTGTGGCTGCGAATGTATGCTTCAGGGACCGGGCTGCGGGTATACTTTCGTACCAAAAGTCAGAGATATACTTTGGTGCCTCGATTTTGAGCTGTAATCGGCGCTTTTGCCTTAGTGTGAGAAATTGCCCGGCAAGATGATCGCGGCGGCCTTTGCCCCTGTATCGGCCAGACGTGCGATGCCGTTTGGCCCTTGCGATAGCCCCAAGCGCTGCGCGTTTTAGGCTTTTATCCTGCGATACATCAGGACCGCCCCTACCAGCGCGCTAAGAAAGCCTGTGAAATACGTAGTGATAAGCGTCATGAGGAAACGCGTAACCGGATCGTCGATTGTTGCGGCGACATTTTGCCCCCAATCCCGTAGAATGCTGTCTTGCCGGACTCTTTCGAGGCTTTCAATTTCTGACTCGTTCAGCTCCAATTCGCTGAGGTCCAGATTGTACAATTCTTCGAGTAATGTACCGGCGCCCGGTGGGTCGCTCGCCATGCTGTTGATGTAGACAAAATCCCAGATCGCTATGGCAAGGGAAGGAATGATGATGACCAGCATGCCAAAATGAAAAGCATCCTCAAAACGCAGCAAGCCATCAGTTTGGGCGTCGCGAAACTGTTTGGTCCCCATAAGGATGAAGAACAAGAGCAGCAGAGTATCCATCCATTCCAGTATGGGAAGAACCATCGGATGAATCAGGAATTCCAAGAGGACATACATAAGAATACTGCCGACTGCCGCATACGATCCCCACTTCATGGCGAGTGAATTCATCATTGTTCAGTCATCCATACTGTGTTGTACACAAATCACACACAACTGATCAGGTAGATTAAAATTTGATCTATCGGGCTCTTGCCTATAAGAAGTATCCCATACCAGACAGAGCGAGAATCGGTAATGAACGGCGATAGCCCGCACAATCGAGGGCGCAGACCTGGCGCGCCCAGGACGAGCTTCGAATCAGTCGATGGCTGCCAACCATAAGACTCAGTCGGACAAAAGTTCCTCGAAGTCCGGATGAGGGCAAGGAGCGTCCATGAACGCAAATCTGCATAGCTTCGCTAGCCGGACGGCTCGACTCCTATGCTTTAGCCGTACGATAACTAATGGCTGCCGCCACCAGCGCGCAAAGTAGTCCGAAGAGAAAGGCCGAAAGAAGTGAGGCCACGAAACGTGTGACGGGATCATCCAGTCTGGTGGCGATGGCGCGTCCGATTTCATGCAGAGCGCTGTCTTGCCCCTGATTTGAGAGCTCCGACCCTTTCTGCTCATTCTGTTGCAATACATCGCGATTGATATCGATTATCCTGTCATACTCGGCGGCAAAACTCTGGTTTTCGCTTGAGATGTAATTGTCATACACAACATTTGCTATGACCGTGGTGAAGGTCGGTATGATAATGATGAGTGTTGCCAGTCCGAAGGCTCTGGCCAAAGGCAGGAGTCCATTGGCAAATTTGTCTCGATACTGTCTGATCCCCAGGCTGATAAGGAGCACCAGAAGCAAGCCTTCGGTCCAATCCAGCACTGTCTGGGCAGTCGGATCGGTGAAAAGCTTTGCGAGGACAAAAACAATCAGCCCGCTTATCGCTGCGAATGATCCCCACTTCAATACGATTGCTTTCATAGCTTGCCTGCCGTTCATTTGATTGGATTGCTTTCAGGAAAAGGGGACTGTCGATGTCCCTGAGCAGCTGTCTGCTTCTGAGCTCGAAACCCCGCAATCGGGCCGAACGCCGAAACAGTATTTGTCAGGCGCCGGCTGTCGATTGCAGGCGCGCTCCTCAGGCCAGAATACCGAGATCCTTCGCAACCCGAACCGCCTGGGTGCGCCGCCGGGCATCCAGCTTCACGAGGATGCTGGATACGTGCTTTTTGATGGTGCTTTCGCTCAGAAAAAGCTGCTCGGCGATCTCGAGATTGGAATGACCCAGGGCGATGAGCGACAGAATCTCCATCTCCCGCGCACTGATACCCAGCTCCCGGATGCGAGCTTCATCCACTGTGCCTTCGGCCGGCCCTGTCTGCCCGGCCGTTTGCGCAGCCGCAGCGCTCCCTAGCTGGCGCCAGAAATACTTTTTGCTGAAATAGAGGCCCAGAGCGAAAAAAATAACTCCGAAGAGGCTGATGATCAGCTCGAGCGAAAGAAAGCCGCGAAAGTAGGAATACTGGCTCAGCCGGTGGATTATCAAAAAGGCGAGGATCAAAAAACCAAAGCTCAACGCTGTCTGTCTCACCTGCCGGCCTATACTGTTTGCGGAGTAGTACTGACGAAAATATCAATGCGGGAAGCCATTTCAAAGCCCCGGCAGGATTCAGTCTTTCGTCCTCGCTTCGCTGCCGTCGACGGGCGCGGGTGAAGCGCGCGAACACCGGCGTGATCAGGATCTGCCGTCGTGATTCCGGCGGTCCATCCCGGATTGCAATCGTCGCGACTAGCGGGACATCGGTCTCAACACCTGTGCCATTGCCGAACAGGGCGTCAGCCACAAGTTTGTCCGATCCGGACTCGCCATACCCGTCGTCTTTGATCCGATGCTCCTGCGGCATACGCCCTTCCCTTGCGTTCGCAGCCCGCTCCGAAAGGAAGACGGAACCGGCCTGCCGAACGAGGCTCCAAAAGCAAAGCGGGGAATGCCGCTGGGCGCTGTCGCCAGGTCGCAGCTCCTTCGGTCACCGTCGCTCAATCGTGAATAGCAGGGAAGACCCGGCCGCTCCATGGCTCGTCTTTGCCGGCTTTTGTCCAGAAGTCAGGGTAAACTGCATCCATAGTGATCTTACGACAACGGCTCTCGAGCCACAGGCCTAGCTGGGGCGATGCGTCCTGTGCCCTTGCCATCCTGTCGCGGACGAGAGCCTGCAGTTCCTCGCGCCATTGTGTCTGAATCTCGGTTGCCCTTGTGGTGCCGACCCAGCGGACCAGTTTTTTTTAAGTGCCGCAAGCTGTGCATTGCGAATGTCGTGTGCTTGCGATGTTTGCGGAAAAACCGAGAGGCGGAGCGAATTTTAGTCTCCAGCAGCTCGTAGTCTTCCAACTCGAAGTAGACGAGCAAACGCAGAATTCTGGCGCTGTCCTGCAGATCCTGTCGTATCGGGCCCGGCGGGGCGTTTAGTATGCGATTCAGGTATTCGAGCGAAGCCGCAAAATCGCCGCTGACGAAGTGAGCGATGCCTGCATTATACAACAGCGTTAACATATGACTGTCCCGTATCACGGAATCATAGGTGTTTAGGCCACTTTCGAGAATGCGGCAGACATCGCGGGCATCGGCGAGCATACCGTTTTGCAGAGAGTGTAGTTGTTTAAGATACACTGTTGATTCGAAGACTTTCGCCTCTATCGTGAAACTATCGGCCTTAACGGATTCGATCGCCTGCAAGACTTCGCTGAACGAACCGGCCCGGCCGGTGATCGCGCAGCAGGCGGCATAGCGCGTCGCTTCGTCGATAAACTCGTCGTACCGGGCATGACGCTCCGTTGCTGACTTCATCCAGCGCGAGTATGACGTGCCATGGAATTCACGAGCGGCGTTAAAGTCTCCGCGCAGTTGCGCCAGCAGACCGAGGGCGCTCAGCCGCAGCCTCTCCTCGCCAAAGGATTGGACCGCTTGCTGCCTTGCAATCACTTCCTGCCGGGCGAATTGCGAAAGCGAGGCATCGAGTAGCTGCTCCGGGTCGGGCAGCCGCAATTGCGTGAGCGCGAAAACTTCGTCGCGCAGAGATGCATAATCGGCCGTCCCCTGGATGGAGGCGAGCGTATCCTGAATATCGCGATGCAGGTCGTTCAGTTCATCGCCGGGGACGCTCCATGGTGCTACAAGCAGCAGTTTCCGTTTCCATTCCAGAATTTCGAGCAGCAGACCGCCTGCGTCGCGCTCTGCGGCCTGTTTGCGCGCCCTGGCAAGCTTCTTGGCTGCAAAGGAATAGAGGCCGCGCCGATAGAGATTCTCGACGCTGTTCAGCAGGGCGTATAGCCCCGCGCTCGTCTGACTTTCCGCATTGTAGGCGGCAAGACTGCTTAACACCTGGCCAGCCAACTGATGTTTGACCGTCGGCAGGTGGCGTATGAAAGATTGGCCGGCAAGTTTTTTGCGAAGTTCCTGCTCGTCGTAATCCGCCAGACGATCGATGGCATCGAACAATATCGTATAGTTATTTGAATTGGCCGGTGAATGAGCAGTAGCGAAGCGTTTAAAGTAAGCTTTCTCGTGCCGTGTCAGGGATTTGATAAGTTTAAATACATCCTTCGAGATATTCACGATGGACCTCTCTTGATTAGTTGGTTAAAATGGGTTAATTGCAGGCATGGCGCGGTCCGGCCGCGCTCCGCTGGAAGCGCCGCAGAGAATGCGGAAGTTTAGTTTGGCAGTGATGCAAAAGCTTAAACAATGCCGCGATGCGTCAATGTCTTGTCGTCGACAGGCGGAATGCGATTGGCAGCGTTACTGCGGACAGAAATCAAACTCCCCGGCCTCTGCGCCGGTAAAGCCTACTCGTAGTAGGCGCCTTTTGAAAGCGTGAAAACACAGATCCCCTTCCTTCGCGCCGTCGGGACGGAAGCAGTTGCGATGTATCGATTAACAGCAATACGCCGATCCTGATCTCTGGACCAGTGATGTCACAAAACGTCAATGACAAACAGGTAGGCGTCGTGGCGCCGTCACCTGGTACACGCTATTTGTAATGTGACTGGCAGTGTAAAGCGGATGTCCGATCTTAGCGGCGGCACCCGCAGCCAAAGTAGGATTAATATTTCTCCCTCGCCACCCTACAAAACCCTCTACAGCGAGAGTTAAAAATACTCTGTTGATGTGCGCTGACGCTCCTGCCGGGTCTCGATCTGCCGGTCAGGTCGCATGCGAATGCCTCGATGATGTCGCTCAGGCTATGGCCGCTCTGAGGCAAGGCTCAATGAGGGCAGCCTTGCAGGGCCGGGAGCGACAAGCTGAGAAGCCACGACCCTGAACATCCGCCGATGCAGTGCTTTGAAACTTCATCTTCAGCAAGAGCGCGTCGCCGCAAAGCGGCTGTTTTTCCATCCAAGGCAGACAAATCGCCGCCGTCGCTTCGTTCGGTGCTTGCGACGCGTGTTAATCCTGGCGGATTCTTGGCATGGAGCGCTACCGGCGCATCATGTATGTTCGGCCCTTGAAGGCAGGGATGCCGCAGGACCGGCCCTTGGTGAACTCAGCGCGTTAAACGACCGATTTCACATGCCATAGATCAGCTGAGTCCTTACGTGGCGTCACCGCGCCGATCAGGGCAAGGCGCAGCAAAGATTGCCTCTCCAAAATGAGGCCGTCTGTTGATTGACACAGAGCTGTTCGCTTGCGTGTGCGATGCGCGCTTTCGCATTCTTGCCCCCGGGATAAACGCACAAGGGCATGGCGTCAGGTATAAATTCGCTTTGCAAATCAATTGGGAGACGCCAAATGGCCAGTAGTTCTGATCATAATTCCGCTGCGGAGGATCGCAAGGACTCGCCGCAGCAACAGCAATCCGGTCACAGCAGTCACAGTTATCAGGCAGGAAGGGATATTGTCATGGGTTCCGGTCGAGCTATCGTAAGTTCGCTGCGGCACAACAGGCTCGCGCGCTGGCTGGCGGGCATCGTGGCCGTTCTGTCGATCGTCTCCTACATGCTCGACCTACCGCAGCAAGTGGTGGAATTGTTGGCCCCCGAAGAATTAGTGATTCGTGGCCGTGTCGTCGATAGCGCCGGCGCTGCCCTTGCCGGCGCCAGCGTGGAGTTGTTCGGGAGCGATGGGGAAGCTGCGCGGCTGGCGGAGGCAAGCAGCGATGAAGCGGGAGAGTTCGTTATTCATGTCGGCGCCACCGCGCCCCAACCAGCCTTGCTGACGGTCTCGAAGGACGGTGTCGTGGGCTATCGCGCCTATGTGATGCTGCCGGAGTACCTGAGGATTATCTTCGTTTCGGCAAAGCCCTGAGGTCGCTCGTGCTTTGTCAACGAAAATTTTTATAGTTACACCTCCCCTTAAGGTAAGGGGAGGTTGGGAGGGGTTATGAGTATTTATGGACTTCTTAACTCCCCTAGCCCCTCTTTCAACAAAGAGGGGGACTTGAAAATAACTTAGTTGACAAGGTGCTCGTCTTGTCGGCTGGTGATGAATAACATGCGCACAACCACCACCCGGCGCCCGGCTACGGCAGGGTGATGCCGGCGTGGTGGTTGTTTGATGAGCCGTACCGGCTTTGCTGTATTCTTCATGAGCCGGACGTCGTGGCGGACATTGGTCCGCGAGAAACTTGTGATCTTCGTGTAATCGTGTAACTTGGGCTCTGCATCGCGCTCATTCCTCTGTTATCTTCGTAAATATTCGATTGTAATGAAGAAATCCCAGAAGCCGGGGGAAACGGACAATGTCACACGCGCAGCCTTTGTCAGGGTTCATAACCCTGATTTTGTTTTTGTTAACTATTACGTCGCAGTCATTCGCGAGAGTTGAAGTAGAGCCGGAAACCCGCAAGCAGGGATTAGAGGGGCAAGGCCTGTTTATTGAAAACAAGGGACAATGGGACCGGAGGGTGCGTTTTGCCTATTTTGCCGCCGGCCAAAACATCTGGATTACCGACCGGGCGATTGTATTCGATTATCATGTCAATCAAGCGACGCCAGATATTCGTCCGACGAACAGATCGCCGAAAATGGTAGCGGAGCAGCCGCTAAACGCGGATGCGCATCGACGCGAAGGTCACGTAGTGCGTATGTATGTTGCCAATGGACCTTCGGTCAGAGTAGAAGGAATGGAAAAACAGACTGCTTACTGTAATTATTTTAAGGGCAACGATCCTGGCGCCTGGCAAAGAAAGGTAGCATGTTATCGGAAAGTACTTTTGAATAACATTGCCGAGGGAGTTTCACTACAGCTCTATGAAAGCGAAGGCGGACTGCGTTATGATATATTCGTGGAACCCGGCGCCGATCCGTCGCAGCTCGGCTTGACGATCGAGGGCGCGAATAGCTGTCGCATTAGCCAGGACGGGGCGCTGCACTTAACAATCGATCACGGAGTTGTTGTCCACGACCGACTATTTGTGTATCAGGTGCGTGAGGGGGCGGCGCAGCCTATTCCAGCCGAGTTTAGTTTGCACAACAGTACGATTGGCTTCAGGATCGGCAGCTACGACAAGTCCTTGCCGCTGGTAATCGATCCTCTTATCAATGGGACACTTGTCGGCGGTGCGGCAAGAGAAACTATTGTGGGCATGGCAGTGAGTGCGCCGGGAGAAGTGCTGGCGGCCGGTACCACACAGGCCGATGATTTCCCCCGTACAGTCGGCGCATATCGGACTTCGCACAGCGCCAATGAGGATGCCTTCGTTGTAAAGTTCAGCGATTACGGCGCAACCCTCGTGTTCGCCAGTATTTTCGGCGGTGAGGCAGCTGATGTCTGTCAGGGAATGGCCCTGGATTCACAAGGTAATATTGTCATTGCCGGCCAGACCCTTTCATCGAATCTGCCGACAACACCCGGCGTGTTCCAAGAGAATCTCGCGGCGAGCTCCGACGGTTTCGTGGCGAAGCTCAGCGGCGACGGCAGCACCTTAATGTCTGCAAGTTATGTGGGAGCGGAAGATGCAGACCTTCCATACGCGCTGGCGGTCGACGAGCGGGATAATGTTTATGTGGCGGGTGTGACGCGCTCGGAAGAGTTTCCAACAACCCCGGATGCATTTGCTTCCGCAAGCGGCGGGCATAATGATGCTTTTGTGTCAAAGTTTAATCCCAGTCTCTCCGGTCTGATCTATTCAACGTTTATTGGAGGAACGGACCATGATTTTGCACGCAAGATTTGCCTGGGGGCCGAAGGCGAATTGCTGATCGCCGGTGGAACCAGGTCACTGGATTTCCCCGCAACGAACAGCAGTTACATCGATCCGGCGAAAAACAACGAGCTCGTTTTTGTCTGCAAACTGAATGCCGCCGGATCCGCGCTCGCGTATTCGATTCCATTTGGCGGCGAGGGCTACAACATTGTCCATGACCTTGCAATCGACAAAGATGGAGCGCCAATTGCTGTCGGCCATACCCTGGCAGCGGGATTCCCACTTAAAGGAGTGAAGAACTCCAGGCTTAGAGGCAGCAAGGGCGCATTTGTCGCTGCAATCGCTTCCGATGGAACTGACATCGGCGCTTCCTTGATTTTTCGCGCTTCAGGCCGGGATGAAGCGCGCGGCCTGGCGATCGGCAGTGACGGCAGTATTTATGTTGTCGGCCAAACCGACAGTCCTGTCTTTCCCTTCACCAACGGTAGTTTTGATCCGGGGCACAACGGCAACAGCGATGGCTTTCTCGTACGTCTTACTTCCGACCTTTCGGATATTCTCTACGCCACTTTCATCGGTGGTTCGGAGCGTGACGAAGCCAGGCTGGTTGCGCTTGACGCAGAGGATATAGTTTATGTGGGCGGCAGCACGTCATCAGGGGATTTTCCGCCATTTCCCTCACCCTACAGCAATCAACTTCACGGACTGGAAGATGCCTATCTGGCGGCTTTCGACATTCAGGACGTCCGGATCCAGGCATGCGATCTGCGGGTTACTCTGCCGGACGACACGAGTGTTTGCGACGGCGTTGAAGTGACCCTGCAGCCGCGCGTCGTGGGTGGCAGCGGTTATCTGACGTATTCCTGGGCACCCGGCTATATCTTTAGCGATCCCTCGCAGGCAGTACAGCAATTTAAGCCGAGAGCTTTTGGGCAACCCTATGCCCTTGTAGTAACAGACGAGAGCGGATGCACCGCTTCCACTACCGTGAACATAAGCGTTAAGCCTGTTCGTGTCGGTACTACGGTCGATAATGCCAGTGTCTGTAGTCATGAGTCGAGAGTGCTGGATCCGCAATTTATTTCCGAGGGCAGCGTGGATTTCGACGTCCGCTGGGAGCCCGCAGACGGGCTGAGCGATCCGTTTTCCTTCAGACCGATGTTTCGCAGCGAAACGACAAGCGCCACAACGCAAAATTATACGATCGTCGTTACAGCCGACAACGGATGTTCGCGAAGATTGTCCTTCTCGGTGGCAGTGACGCCGGCGCCTCAAGTCGCTTTCAGTCAGTCGAGCCTCAAGTTCGGCCATCTGCGGCAGGGGCAGTCATTCAGCAGCGCAAGTATTAGCTTGCGCAACGAGGGCACGCGCGCTGTGACGGTCGCGAGTATCACACTTGTGTCGCCGTTTCGGATTGTTAATCCGACCCTGCCCTTCACGCTGCAGGCCAAAGAAAGCCGTCCGCTCTCGCTGGCCTTCGAGCCGACGGAAGCGGGACGCTATGAAAATGATATGACGCTGCTTCTGGAACCTTGTGAAAAGAGCCTTAGGCTGCCATTAATCGGCCGCTATCTGGATGACGAAGTGGCCGCGCGCAACGCCAGACCTTCTCTTCCTCGTTTTCGCATCCTCGGCTCGCAGACTATTCCCGACATCCTGCGGATCGAATATCAGGCTCGGTCAGCCGGATCGGCGCGATTATCCATCCGGGATGTCGTCGGCAGGTTGTATGCAGAAGTTCCGGTTCGCGGAATTCCGGGCTTGATTCAAACACTGGAGATTGATTTGAGCCGATTGCCAATGGGCGCATACTTTCTGCTGGTGGACAAGCAGCGGGAAATGCGGGCTGCGCCCTTTCTAGTATTACGTTGAGCTCCACATAAATACTGCGATCAGCGAAGTTTGTGCGCGAGTGTTTTCAGTCTGGTTTGACTCCTCGCTTCGCGACAAGCGGACGCCCCAATGAAGTATGGTCGCCGCCGCCAACTATTTGCGGATTTGGCTGTAATTGCATCCATAATTCTGCTTTGGATACAATCTATGCCGATCCCCATGCTCAATCAACGTTTCCTGCTAAGCGCTTTTATATTGCTCCTGATTAGCGTCCTTCTGTTGACATTTACTCCAACGCCATCCTCTGCAAAAGGGCCGAAAAACAAGGAATTCGGCTTCGGCATCACGCTCGGTGAACCGACCGGCCTGGGCGTCAAATACTGGATGGACCGCGAAACGGCGCTGGTAGGCGTTATCGGCGGTTCCTTCTTCGGCTCGCCGCACATCGGCGCCGACTATCTCTGGCACTTCGATGCCTTCAATTCGAGTATCGTCAAAATGTATGCTGGGCCCGGCCTGGTGCTTGGCTTCGGCAGTCGGTCGAGCGGCGTTGTCTTTTACAAAAATCGCGGCCGGGGCTTCTATTACCGCGACAGCGACAGTTTCGGCATGGCCGTGCGAATGATGTTCGGACTTAACATTATTCCCCGCCGCGCGCCACTGGAGTTTTTCCTTGAAGTCGGTCCGCTGGTCGGTGTGGTGCCGGACTTCGGTGCTGCCTTCACCGGCGCTCTGGGAGCCCGTTTTTATCCCTGAGGCAGGGCACGGTCCTACAAACCTTTTGGAGCTGGATACAGCCGACCACGGCGAAACTGTGTATGTTCGGTAGACAGCGACTGCCTTCGCAGCCAATCCAAGCTCGTTCGCCAGTAGCAAACTCTCTTGACAGCCTTGCCCATACGACCGGATTCTTCGCTATCAGTCGGAGATCACCGGTTTAAGCTAATCAACAACCTCAATCAGCTCTCAACGGGCGGAGAATAGTATGCGCAATCGGCGCTGACGTCTCCAAACACTCTTCGTCGCCTGGCAGTGGCTGGTTAAGATTTCACCGCTTCCGATGATTAATCGTCAGGTCGCTCAAACGCGAATGTCCTGTCATAACAGATCATGCAGCAAATACGCGCTGTTGAGACAAAGCATCAAAAAGCCAGGCTTTCCAGCTTCGACAAAAAAAATGAAGACTGCAAAATGTTTTTATGGAAAATGGTCTTCTGCGCATTTAGCTAGTGAGGTATAAGCCTTAACCTCAGTGATACACTGTTTGTGCTACCCCACCCCTTCAAAGCTACCAGGTTAGCTATTCCGAATCGTAGCTCCCGTACTCCATTATTCAATAACTGTTGTGGAGAGTGATCACGAAAGTGAACCCTTTCGCTCTCCAATTAATGCAGTTTCAAATTAGTTTCTTAACCTCTCTCTTTGCGAAAGTGGGATTAGGGGATTTTGAAACTTCCAAAACTCACAATCCCTCCTCGTTCGGCGCTCAGTCAGCGTCTTATCCCGTGGTTTAAGGGGAGGAGCAGAGTGCAAGAAACTTTATTGAAACAGCGCTAATCTACTTTCATTTTAAAACAGGTGAGAAGTATGCGAGCGATTGAAAGTATTGTTGCGATTGGATTTAACAACCATCGGCATCCTGGCTCTGCGGTACGTCTGCTGCAGCTTGGATTTGTCGTTTTGACAGCCATCGTTTTGCAGGCAGTGACTTCGGAGATCCGGGCGCAATATGTGCCGAATCCGAGTTTTGAAGAGCGCGAGCCGATCCTTCTGTTGTGGCCGAATAATCACACACAACCTGGGGGAGATCAGATGTCGCGTTTGAATCATTGGTATAACCCGACTGAAGGTACGTCGGATTGGTATCACGAAAATGCCCTTCCGGTTTATCCCGGCGGACCTATATGGGTGGGTGTGCCGACGAACGTCGTGGGTGTGCAGGAAGCAATCGGTCAGGGATATGTGGGTATGATCATCCAGGACGATCACCGAGGAGCTTACCGCGAATACGTGCAAACTCAGTTGCTTCAGCCATTGCTTTTGGGGCAGCGATATCGCGTATCGTTTCAAGTGAGTCGGGCTGAAAACTATGGTACCGGTCACAGTATTAGAAACCTTGGTGCTCTTTTCAGCGAGCAGCCAATTCGGACTAATCTGTGGGATCCGCTTATCTACGAACCGCAAGTTCATTCAGATGTATTTTTGACGTCTACCGGCGGCCCCAACAATGATCAGTGGATGACAATTTCCAATATCTTTACGGTGCAGCATGAGGACAAGTATTTTATCACCTTAGGCAATTTTCAGTCTGATATCAGCGGCGATCAGGTTCAGCCGACTGTGCCGGTTGACGGTGAATTTACGACGTACTATTATGTTGACAATGTGGAGATCGAGCTGTTAGAGCCCGATTGTACTTGTAATTACACTGTGGATGTTGCACGGGCAATTGAAGACCAGCCCGGCAAGTGCTGCTATGAAGTGACTATCACCAATCTCGCGAATGCCTGTCCAGCGCCTAACATTCGGCTGCGTGTCGGTAGCTACTGGCAGGAGTATCACTTGCAGCGGGCGCCGGCGCCGGGTGAAAGCGTAACGCTCGATTTCTGCGTCGACGAATTTCACGGCGAAACGAAAACGCTCGCGGTGGAAATGCAGGATCGCAACCGCGTGCCCATTTGCTCCCAGGAAATCGAAACAGCGCTCGAATGCCCATGCGCCTGCTACGAAGTCGAATTCGAGCGCAATTACAACAAGGCTGATGAATGCTGCTATTTCGTTACTCTTAACGCTTTCGACAAGTCCTGCGACCTTCACAAAGTGCGCATTTCCAGTGGGCGTTTTCCGGGGCACGAATTTATTGAAGAGTTCAATCCTCCCCTTCAGGCGAACGGCTCGCGGACATTCGAGTATTGCGCACCAAGCACGGAATTCATTGCGATCGCCGAATTCGATGTGGAATTTTTGGATGCCAACGACATGGAATTATGCGAACCGGCCATGGTGCCGATGTTGTGTCGTTGTGCTTGCGTCTCGACTATCGATGGATCACTCTCGGCACATCTCGAAGCGACAGAAAGCGTCGACGATATGTGCTGTTGGGATGTTGTATTAAACAACGATGCGGATTGTGACCGGGTGATTTTTGGCGTCAGCGTCGGCGGTCCGCTTCCATTAGTTGGATTTCCGTCAACCGTCAATCCGGACTGGGTTGTAGAACCGCTTTTTGAAGGATTGCTCATCAGTGATTTTGGTTGGTCAAAAGTGGATGCCGGATTTAATGGTGCCTATGTTGAACCAAACTCGAGCGAAATTGTCGGAAGGATTTGTCTGCCTGCCGGAAGCGACCCGATGACTGTCGATTTGGCTGTCCATTATTCGCAGGCAACCAGTAGTTGTGAAGATATTGAGTTTGAGATCGACTGTCCATTGACGCCGGAAAACTGCTGCGACGTACTACACGCGGATATCGTCACCGAATGGGGCGGTACGCCTCCCTTCAATTGGGAGAATCCCTGCGGACGCTTCCTGCATCTTTTCCAGGATCGGAGCTTGGGCTGCAATGTGCACGGCATTCGCGTTACCGATGTCGGCAGCGGCGCTTTGCTGCTGGATGTACCCTATAACCCCGCGCCGGACGGCGTTGTGGATTTGAGTGATCCGACACGCGTGTGGCTGCACTACTATCTGCCCTGCGGCGGCGTCACGCGAACCATTCGGGTCGAATTTCTGGATATCCACGGGCAGCCCTTTTGCAGCGAAGAGATAAGTGCGTCATGTAACTGTCCCGGCGATATTTTCTTACGACCCGGCGGCCTCGGTGCCACCGGCGGCGTTGAAACTGCGGGACCGGAAATTGTCTCGATACGCCCCAACCCCGCGCGCGACGATGCGGAGATTATTATGAACCTGACCGCGACCGGGGCCGCGACGTTGGAAGTATTTGACCTGTCGGGCAAGCTAATAGCGCACTATGATATCGGTCTGCGCTCCGCGGGCTCGCATGTCGTACGCCTGAGCGTGGCCGCCTTGCCGGCCGGAAGTTACCGAATGCGCCTGAATTCCGGCGGTCAACAGGTAACGCTGCCGTTCTCGGTTCTGCCCTGATCGCCTGATATAATTGGCCTGAGTTTTGGACATCTGTTAAAGCAAAAGCCGCCTCGCGAGGGGCGGCTTTTCGTCGTTTGATGCTTTTACCACTTTTCTCTGGGAGCTACTGTCGAATAATTGTTCAGCATCGAGTATGGAAATTTCTAATAGCGGCATTTAGTCTATCGTATGCACTTCAGCTGCGTCACGTCTGTGCCTGGCAGATCTGAAGTCTCCACCCTTCTTTTTTTCATCGCTTGTGCTTTGCAGTGAGGATCATTGTTGCAGGCTTTCAGCCTGCCGCAATATGGCTTGCCCGCTGGGTTGTGTTCATGGCCGCAAGCTGTCCCGCTCCAAATTCCCTTATTCCCAAAGTGTAAAGGAGATTGAAATGTACTGTACTCCGAGTGTTAATGGACGCCGGCTGACTACAGACCGGATTTGCCGTTTCGCTTCGCGCTTCCTGCGAAGCGGGTTTTTAATCACCCTCTTCCTGGCTTTGCAGGTGACGCAGCTACCCCTATGGTCTCAATATGTACCGAATCCGAGCTTTGAGCTGCAGGATCCAAATTGTTCGGTATGCCCGGCCTGGCCAAGTTCCCTGACCCAACCGTGGGACAACCAGATCGACAGACTACTGGGCTGGGACCTTCCGACCGGTGGAACGAGCGACTGGTATCACGTAAACGCCGAACCGCCGGCTCCGGGAAGTCCGATTATCATGGGGGTGCCGTCAAATTGGGCCGGGATGCAATTGGCCCATGGTCAAGGCTACGTCGGCATTATTATCGGCCGTATTAATTCCGGCAGCGCGGAATATCGCGAGTACGTTCAAGCTCGCTTATTGCAGCCGCTGTTGCTTGGGCAAAAGTATGCTGTTTCTTTTCAGGTTGTCCGCGCAGAACATCCTGATTTCAATTACAGCATTAAGAACATCGGCGCTTGCTTCAGTGCCACCTCAATGTGGAATACCAGCAGCCTGCCTCTGGCCTGTCAACCTCAGGTTCATTCCGATGTCTTGTTAACTTCCACCGGTGGTCCTAATGACGATCAGTGGATTACGATTTCCGACAATTTCACCGTGCAGCATGAGGATAAGCACTACATTACCATCGGTAATTTTCAACCACAGATGATTTACGACCAGGTTGATCCGCAGGTTTTTCCCGGGGAACCATTTAAAGCGTATTACTTTGTCGATAACGTTGAAGTCGAGCTGTTGCCGTCGGACTGCATATGCAACTTCGACGTACAGGTTGAACGCGCAAGCGAAGATGAAGCCGGTAAGTGCTGCTATAAGGTAACGATCAGCAGCCTGGAAAATGCCTGTCCGCTCTCGAATGTTAACCTGCGTGTCGGCACGGAATGGCAGGATTACAACCTCGATCCGGCCCTCGCCCCCGGCGAAAGCACGACGCTCGACTTCTGTGTCGATGAATTCCATAGCGGGTCGAAGACTTTGAAGGTGGAACTGCAGGACCGCAATCGTGTGCCTCTGTGTCCTCAGCCGATCGAGCGCGCGATCGAGTGCCCCTGCACTTGCTACGATGTCGAGTTCGAGCGCAACTATGCCAAAGCCGATGAATGCTGCTACATCGTGACCGTACGCGCTTTCGACAAATCTTGCGACCTGGACAAGCTGCGCATCACAAGCGGTCGCTTCCCCGGTCACGAGTTTGTTAAAGAGTTTAACCCGCCCCTGCAGGCTAACGGCACGCAAAGCTTCGAATACTGCGCGCCGTCCACGGACTTTACAAACTATGCCGAATTTGACATCGAGTTTCTCGACGCCGGCGACAACCAGATTTGTGATCCGGCCCTCGTAGCGATGTTGTGCCGCTGCAAATGCTCTCAATCACAGGACGGCTCGCTCAGCGCCCGACTCGAACCGATCGCAGGCGGCGGCGACATGTGCTGCTGGGATGTTGTCCTGGCCAACGACCTGGATTGCGATCGCGTGATTTACGGCGTCAGCGTCGGCGGGTCGCCGGACATTATCGGATTCGAATCGACCTCCAACCCTGACTGGACCGAAGATCCGGTCTTCACAACGCTGGTCGGCGTGCGCTTCGGCTGGTCGAAGGTTGACCCCGGCTTTAACGGCGCTTACATCGGACCGAATTCCAGCGAAGTGGTAGGGCGCATTTGTCTTCCGGCCGGCAGCGACCCGGCAACGATCGAGTTGTTTGTTCACTACATAGCGCAGGATCCCAGTGGATCGTGTTTTGGAATTGAGGCCGATATCGACTGTCCGGAGGTACCCGCAAATTGCTGCGATGTGCTGCATGCGGACATCAGCATCGAATCGGGCGGCGAGCCGCCAGCCCAGTGGGTAAACCCCTGCGGACGCTTCCTGCACTTGCATCAGGATCCGAGCCAGGGCTGCGACGTGCACGGCATCCGCGTCACCGATGTCGGCAGCGGGGCGCTGCTCTTTGAAGTTCCCTACGACCCGACACCCGCCGGCATCGTGGATTTAAGCGATCCCGCGAAAGTATGGCTGCGCTATGACCTGCCCTGCGGCGGCGCGACGCGCACTATCCGGATCGAATTTCTCGACGCCAACGGCCTGCCCTTCTGCAGCGAAGAAGAGAGCGCCTCCTGCTTCTGCCCCGGCGACATATCGCCGAAACCGGGCGGATTGGGTTCCATGCAGGACCTCGCTCCCGGTCAGCCGACGATCCTTGCGATACGCCCCAACCCGGCGCGCGACGATGCGGAGATAGTCATGAACCTGCCTGTGGCCGGCGAGGCGACAATCGAAGTGTTTAACCTTGCCGGACATCTGCTTGCGCAATACACGATCGGTGCGCGTCCGGCCGGGTCCAATATTGTGCGTATCAGCGTCTCGGCTTTGACACCGGGTACCTACCAGATGCAACTGCGCATCGGCGACGCAATCAACTCACAGCAGTTCACTGTCGTCCGCTAGGCCCTGTTGCAGCCTGACGAAAACAAGCGAAGTTAATAAAAAGGAGGCTGCACGACGGGGTAGCCTCCTTTGGTTAACAATTAATATATTTTCAAGTAAGTTGTCTCTAATCCCCCTCTTTGCGAAAGAAGGGCCAGGGGAGTTCGAAACGTCTGAAATTTTCAATCCATCATCGCTCAGCGCTCGATCCAATCCTCGCTCTCTTACCTGAAAGTGGGAAGAGCATGCAGAAAATTTATTTGAAAGAAACACTGAAGAGTCCGGTTGTCAGATGCGGCAACAGTGTTGACTCGGATTGTCGGGAAATGAACCCATCAATCAGAGCATTATTCATAGCGTTTCTCCGTGCTGTCGAACTTGGCATTGAGCAGCAGAAAGCTCATGACATGGAGATCCTTAAACTTCTGTTCGAAAGTCGGAAAGGGCATCTGTACGCCATGCGGATAGGCATTGAGGTGACAGCGGGCGCAACTGAAACCCTTCTGCGTGTAGGATTCCAGCGTTGTGTTAATCAGGTTTTGCGTGTTTGAGCTCTGTGCGCCGAGGATGCCGGGGCCTATTTCCGGGTTTGGCGTCCGATTCAGATTGCGGTTTTGCGTTCCGACCAGTTGATAATAATACCAGACCGACCCTTTGAGCTTTTCCCGGTAAATCGTGTTGACGGCCTGGATCTCTTCCGGGATCGGGGTCACGCGCGAGACATTAACTCTGGGACGAGCGTCGAGAGGCGGCAGCGCAGCGCCCTCGGGGATCGGCCTGGGGAAGATACCGGAATAGCCGCTGGAATCGTTGATGCTGTAACCATTGAGGTAGGGCGGCGGCGTAGCGCTGTTGCGGCCGCTGTTAAGGTTGGGATGCGCCGGGAGCGGCAATGGGCCGCCATCGGGAAACAGCTCGACATTGTCGATCTGCTCGAAGGTGGAAGGCAGATGGCCGAACGGTGTCACCCGGTGGATATGCAGTCCGACGAGGCCGACGAGGTGCGGACCGCTGACGCTGCCGTCCGGCTCTTTGAACATAACTTCCCGCCGGTAGAAACGTCCGATGACATCGGCGTCCGGTCCTTCCGTTTTTAACACTTTCCACGCTGCTTTGTATTCGGTCATCCCCTGCAGGGCATAGGTCGGCAGGTCAAAGGAATCACGCAGGTAGAAGTCGGTCCCTGTCGGCAGCGGTTGAAAAAAACGAGCTCGTTCGCCCGGACGCAGCGGGGGCGGCGCCGATCCATTGCGGCTGACATAGTCAATGAAGTTTTTCACGGCACGGGTCTGAACGCCCGCGTTGAAGTAGCGAAAAAAGGCAATATAGGAAAAGTATGCCTGGTTCATAGCCACTTCGTAGCGGAGGTATTCACCGTGTTGATCCGGTACCGGGCCGGTCGGAAAATTGGCATTGGTGTAGGGCTGGTTGATACCGTCGGCGAATTCGGAATAGTTGACCGAGTTAACATCGATAATGCGTTTGCCCGTTGCCGGATGCAGCGGCAGCGGTCCCCCGTCGTTCCAGTTGACGGGCCATTCGGAGGGCGGGAGGAACACCTCGTCCGGCCGGCGGTAGGTTTCCCATACGACGGGACCCTCCGACAGGCGCTCTGTCGTGATCGGCGCCAGACGCGCCAGGGTGTCGGGCTCGCCGCGCGCGCCGCCTTTCTTATGCGGCCAGTTAAGCGCGATGAAGGATTGCCAGGCAAACTCGTTGATGTCGCGCTGACTGATGTTCGACTCCTCGTCCGGTGCATCCGCCGCGGGCATGTGCCGTTGGTTGATGTTGAAAGGCAGCAGCCAGGATTGCGGCGGCAGTTGCGGCTGCGGGTAGCCGGCATGAACCATCCCGCCATTCGTCAAATAATAAACGACACTCGCCAGGATAAGGACAGCAGCGGCGATAAGGATACTTCGGCGCATAGCATTTCTCCGGTTGTAGACTGATGGAATCGAGCAAAGGGTCCTTGCTGTGGAATGTGTATCCGCGTCGATTTCTCG
This sequence comes from Candidatus Kapaibacterium sp., assembly GCA_028284775.1. GTDB lineage: Bacteria > Bacteroidota > Ignavibacteria > Kapaibacteriales > UBA7675 > JANQRB01. The sequence goes on from JANQRB010000107.1 coordinate 34,211, forward strand.
TGATGGACGCGGACCCATGCGGCATCCCCGACACCTTTGCTTATGATGAAGCGTATAATGCGAATTTTTGGGGAAACAGCGAGCTTTGGAGTGGAGTCGGCAGGCAACCTGGCCTGCTGTTTCCAGCTACAAAAACTTTTTCTAGCCGATCTGATAACAACTGGTGACTGCGCTGACACCCTGCCCGTTTCCACGCGCTTCTTCGCCGGTCTTGATCTATTGCCCGGCGATTTACCGCTGCCGCGGCATTCCGCCAGGCTCTGAAGTCATCGATCGGCTCTGGCGCTTACATAAATCCACTTCAAGCAGAATTGTTGTGATTGAGCCAAACTTTGGTTCCGAGTCTTTAGCGGAAGATCAAATTGTCAGCATGACAAAGCACTTTGCTGCGGGCCTCATTTGCTTCCGGGTAAATTGTATCGTAAACAGTTTCCTGCTTATATTCTCAAAACTCTTGAGTTGTGATTCTACAATTCCATTGAAGAGTCTTTATCGTCTCGTCTTACAATTAGAGGCGTTGGAACCGATCCGATATCCTTCTCATCTCTGTTTAAATTCACAGACCCAGCTTAGGGAAGTATGACACAGACGCAAAACTCAATCCTTGCCTTCTCAAAAATCGATCTGGCCACCGGTAAAATCGAGGCGCTCCGCGACTATTACCGTGATGTATTCGGCCTGGAATTCCGGGAGCTCGATTTTGCCGGACACAAACACTTTATCACGACGATCGCCGGTATTGAACTGCTTTTGGCGCCCCTGGCTCCCGCCAATGTCGACCCCAATGCCACCGGCATTCAACAGTTTCATCTGCGGGTGAAAGAGCTGACGCCCTTCGTGGAACGCGCCAAGGCCGGCGACTACAGCTTCAAAGAAATCCCGGAGTGGGACGGAGGGGCCGCAGTTTGTCTCTGGGATCCGGACGGTAATCCTTGGATGCTTGTAGCGGAGACGAATGACGCGTGACCGAAGCGAGTCGGACTTGCGACACGGTTTATATCGCGTATCGCCGACAAAGAACGCCGATGTAAGCTCAATCCTGAGGGGGCTAGGGCAGCAGGGCGCTTTGATGGGCGCGCAGGAGCATGAGGCTTTTTTCGTGACCGACGACGTCGACCCGGAACGAGCAATCAAGGAAGGCTATTATCTGCTGAGCTTCGGGATAACGTCCCGGAAGCCGGCCGAACGTATCATCGTGACGATTCAGCAGCAGATGCAAAGGGACTGAGATCAGCTCGCTGTGATTCGATGTCTTACGCGCTTCGCATCGAGCGACTTTTGACGCGCCTTCCACCATATGCAGTGCCCATCATCCAACCGCGTCTGAGTTCCGGCGCTCCTGTACCTTGCGGGCGTAAATTTCATTGATAGGCCGTCCTTCCACCTTGCTTTCAGCCCAAAACAGGAGTTCCGTCATGCCCGGATTGTTTTCTGCCTGTGAATTCGCGAGATAATCCCGGGTTCACTCATAAAGGATACTGTTAAGTCCGCTGCGTTCTTCGCGGCTCGCAGCGCCGGCCATAGCATGGATATGTTTTATCAGAAATTTTTCAAAGTCGCCAATCTGCTTGTTAAGCGAGCGGTAGGCCGAGCGTATCAGTGTGTCAAGGCTTTCGAGCCGGCCCAGCTCATAGTGTACAATCACGAGCAGCAGGCGGGCAAAGGTTTTGAGATCCCGGCGCAATTCTCTAGCGGGGCTTGTCAGAAATTGGTGCAGACCCGTCAAAGCTTTGGCGTAATCGGCGCAGCAGAAGTGAAAGATAATGCAGTTGTAGCTCAACGTAGCGACACACGTTACGCTGAGATGTTTATTATATTGTGCAGTTTTTCCGGAGACATGGTTTTGTCTCAGGCGTCCTCTGAATCGGAATTCCGCCAATACACGCCGCGCTCGCGTGTTAACAGGCCATAGCCAACCATTTCGCGTCGCAGGGTGGCGACATCCTCGTGAAACTCCACCAGGATCAGGTTAACTTCGCGTTCGCTGTACCTGCGTTGCGGCTCGAACTCCTGCGTTAACTGCTCCAGGATAATCTGTCGCTTTTTACGCTGGGCCGGAATCGAGACCAGGCTGCCCTGGCGGAAGAAGGTCTTAAGCACCTTGTCGCGATAGGCATCCACGGCAGTATCCAGCTGCAATTCCACCTGCGGCAAACGTATCAAATCGCTCAGCCGCTGTTCAAGGACGGCGCTTTTGAGCGAGTAGGTCTGGTAATACTGATCCTTCCTTTGATCGAGCAAACCCGCTTTGCTGAGCTTAAGCAAATGATGGGAAATCGTTGCCGGCTTCAGATTCAGGATCGCCGCGAGCTCTTCACCGTGGCGAGCCTTCGTCTGCAGTAAGTTTAATATTAAAAGGCGCGCGGGGTGCCCAAGCGCCTTAAAGAGCTGTGCGCGCAGCTCCAGGTTCGTTTCGGACGCTGACTTATTCATCCCATGCACCTCGTCCGCAGGCGCGTTTGAAACTGCCTCTGAAAAGACCGCGAGCCGCCTTCATCACTTCCATCTTAATATGCTCGCGGACAATCGCCTCCTGATCCTGCATTGCGCGCGCCAGTTCGAGCCGCTGCTCCGCCTGTGTCAGGAAGCTGCCCGTCGCCCGTTCAAAGCTATGGGCGAGCGTGTCTAACTCACTCGGGCTCTTTTCCTGTTCTGTCTTCATGGTCTTTCTTGTTTCTTATTCGATAAAATTCAAATCAAAGATAGTATTTTAATTCGAAATATGTCAAATTAATTTTTACGCAAGAGCGATAAATGGCAAAACGAAGGAGCGCTGTGAAGGCGACTGCGACAAAATCTTTGATCACGGCGAAATTTCGAAGCACTCCTATTTTCACCAAAAACATAGCTGTTGAGATGCCGTCGATTTGTTCCATCGGTTCGTATGTTTTCGGTCCTGACATCAATGCAGAGGGACCATCCAGCGAGAGGAGGCAAGGATCAATTCGGCGGATATGTTATTCTTAACAATTAGCTGCGATGGCGAAATCAAGCAGACTTTAAGTGACCGGCGGTGACAATGAAAATATCGGAAGAGAATTAGTCCCTGTGTCGGATCGAACAAGTGGCAAATGGCTGGCGGCATCGAGGGCATTGGTTTCCTTTGATTTGCGCTGCGAGAGATGGAGCCTTTCTCCCGGATTCAGATGTTTGTGAATTTTGTAGTTTGCCGCTATACAATTCATTGTTCTGTGTATAAATGCAAATTCGTCCTCTGCTCAGGAGCATCGACCTTGTTTACGACCGCTTCTTCGAACCCCGTCCCAAACTTTGCCCGCAACCGGCTACTACAGGCCTTGGTCGGGATCTACACACTCGTATGGATTACCCTGGCTCTTGACCCGCTCCATCGACCCGAGTGGCTGCTGGAAAACTATCTGGTATTCGGGCTGTTGGCGGTTCTGGCGCTAAGCTATCGGCGTTTTCCATTCTCCGACCTTTCGTATCTGTGTTTAACACTCTTTCTGACCGTCCATGCGGTCGGCGCTCACTACGGCTATACTCAAGTGCCCTTCGGCTTCTGGCTGCAGGATAGCCTGGGCTTGGCGCGAAATCACTTCGATCGCATCGCCCACTGTCTTTTCGGTGTGTTACTTCTGTACCCGGTGTACGAGTTGCTGTGGCGTCAAACTGCGCTGGCGCGCGCATGGGCCTCGGGATTGGCTCTGAGCTGTATCCTGGCGTTCAGCGCGATGTATGAAATACTCGAAGCGGCGGCGGGCTGGCTGTATGACCCGGCAATCCGCGATGCCTTTGTCGGGCATCAGGGCGATGTGTGGGATTCGGAGAAAGATATGCTGCTGGCGCTGATCGGCGCGGCGCTGGCCCTGAACGCACTGTCCCTGCTGCGGCGATTGCGTTCAGGCGCAAGGGATGACTTAATCGCAGATGTCGACAAATGAACCGCTTAAACGAAGACTGGCTTGTACGGTGTGGCAATTGTTAGTCCCACAAGTATTGTCGAAGTAAAGTGAAGTCGCGTTTGGTTAAAGCCGCCGATCGGAAGATACTATTTCGCGTGACTAGGAGACAGCGCTGCCACAGCAAAGCAGAAAACCGGCGGAGGTATTTTCTTCCGCACTACTTCCTCCTGAGCTCTTTACTAAACAAACACAGGGATTCCGAACTTCAACAATCGCTAGTCCTGTTTTTAGTCCAGGGGGCACGATTGATCGTTCGGGCGATGATGGCGCATTCAGGATTGCCGGCGAGCTTTCAAGAGCGCAGCAGCCGACAGCCCATTCGAAGAGATGGCAAGTCTGGCCCTGCTTCGCGGGACGCAGCTGAACTACTATTGGCCGACAACAGCCGCAATATTGCTATCAGTTGTGATTTTCAGCCATTTTGCACAAAATAGCCGCTTTTTGCTGTCATAAAGACTTTATCCATCAGAGACTCTTCGGGCAATGTGGGCAAAGAGCTTGAAGTTTGCGGCACGCAGGTGTTATATTATTTCGATCACAGGACTCGTGAAAGGAGAGTGTCATGACCGAAAATTTCGATGTCATCCGCCGCAAACTGCTCTCGTCTCCGACGCCGGACGATACCATTAGCCTCCTGCAGCATTTGCCCGAGAGTATCCTTTTTAACCACTGTGCCGAGCTGCTCCGGCTCATCGAAAGTCTGAAACAAAGGGCCGAAAGCGAGGGTCAGACAGAACTTCTTGGACAATGCCTGATGATTGCAGGGTGCTGCCAGATTGTACAGCGGCGCTTCGGCGATGCGCGGCTCAGTCTCGAGCGCAGTCTGCGTTTGTTTGGTGATCTGGGGCTGGAGTTTCGGGAGGCTGTCGTTCTGGGTCCCCTGGCCTGGGTGTATCATTACGAAGTAGGATTCGAGGCGGCCCTCGACTGTTACAGCCGGTCCATCGTTATCCTGGAAGCGAGTGATGACAAAGCGGCACTTGGTCGGATGTATCTGGCCTTGTCGTCATTTTATACAACCCATGCGGACTACAGCGCGGCCACTGAATTTTTGGAACGGGCGGAAGAGCTGGCAGCCGACGATGAAGATTATTATGTGCGTCGGCGATATTACTTTGACGCATCAAATCTTTACCGACTGACGGGCGATTATGACCGGGCGCTCGAATACTTGCGTCGCTGCCAGAGCCTCAATAAGCGCTATCCCGATCTTCATCATCGCGTGTATGCTCTGTTGTATGCTATCGAGATCGACTTGCGGCGGAGCGAGGTCCCCGACCTTGACAGCTATCATCGCAATATGAACCGGCTGATGGCGGCGGTCCGCGGGCTTTCGGACGATTCATATCTCTACAATATTCTGGTCAGAGCGGGTGAAGTTTATCACGAGTACGGCGATCATCACCGTTCGCTTTCCTTGCTGCAGCGGGCCCAGGCGATATACGATCACACGCAACTGCCGGATCGCGCGCGCGCCGGTATTTACCTCAAGATCGGCAAAGCGCTGCTTCTCGGCGACGAAGTAGAGGCCGCCGTCGATTATCTGGAACGCGCACATCTGCATGGGCAGCGAGTTGACGAAGTGAATGCCGGTTGTTTAATCAGCGACGTTCTGGCTGAAGCGTATGAGCGACAGGGTGAATTCGGCAAAGCGTATGAGTGTATGCGGAATCATGTCGCTATGTATAAAGTGACTGAAGAGCGCAGAAGCCGGCGCGACACAGCGACAAGGAAGCTGAAGGACGAAGTGACCCGCATCCGTCAGCAGCTCCAACGTCAGCGCCGGCAGTTGCAAGTGGTGCAGCGCGAGCTGGACGCGAAACGCAAGGAGATGGCGATGAATGCCATTAAACTTTCACGCAGCAATTCTCTGCTGAGCGAGGTTGAAGAAGGCTTGCGTCGTATGCTGCGCTCGAAGGCACTCTCTGCCAAGGCCCTGCAGACGCTATTATACAAGATTGGCGATGCCCGCAATGCCGGCCGCGAATGGGAAGCCTTCGAACGACAGTTTAACGAGCTTCATCCGGAGTTTCAGCCGACGCTTGTTATGAAATTTCCGGGTCTGCTGCCCAGTGAACTGACAATGTGCGCCTTGCTGCGATTAAATCTATCATCCAAACATATTGCGGCTCTGCGCGGCCTGACTACTCGCAGCGTCGAGACGATCCGCTACCGCATTCGCAAGAAGATGCGCCTGGATCATGATGTTAATCTGACCTCCTTCCTGATGGATATTCCGGCGGGGCGGCCGATGCATGAGATGAGAGAGGACAGCGGCAGGCCGCGCTTTGCGGAGGCCGGGGCTGAATCTCCCGGTGAAACCGCCAACGGCAAACATTAGCCGCCTCGGGCGTCGCGTGGTTCCCGGGGCCGCTTCTTCGCAGCCGATTTCATTCCCTCGGGCAAGTCCTTCGTCGGGCGTCGAACCGTCTGCTTTGGGTAAAGGTGTGACCATTGAGGAGAGGTGTTTCAAATTGTTCCGGTTGTGTTTCAGCAGAAAGAACGAAATGCAGCCCCTTAGCGCTGGTTTACAGCCCACTTGACTATTAACAGATTCCAGCAGACAAAAACGCGATGTTTATGTGCGCCAGAGTTCGTAATGTTGCAGCGTTTCGTACGAACGCGAAAAATTTGGGACAGAATACTACAGAACGGGAACGCCAGTTGGAAGTGAGAATTGGCGGGGGGTGTTGTGGTCTGATCCTGAAATTTGTTAATGGCCGGTGGTGGTGGGGGCAGGGCCCGCAGGGGTATACCCTCGTAGTTCTAAACTCCCGCATTTGGCTTCAAAAGTCCGCCATCCAAACCTGACATCCCATCCACAGCGCATCCGCTCTCGATGATTCGCGACGTCAAACTTCTACAGCCGGAATTACTCAAATCATGCAGACGCCTTTTCAATCCGGACATAATGCCCAACGATCTGCCGGCGGCTTTGGAATCCGACGCCTATCCGCATCCCGAAGGCTGAGGTCCGAATCATTATTCGCGTCTGACGGCAGCACACATCTCGGCATCCATCGCTGGCTTCGCGATCGTCCGGCCGGACCGCCAGTTCCATATTGCGTTGCGCGCGGCGGCAAAGCAGGTCGATGCTGTGTTTCCGCCGCCGACTCGCCGGTGACCTCGGCGCAACCGGGAGGGAAGCGCAAATGACGCCGCCGAATCGTCCATCGCTCCTCGTGTCACTTCTGCGTTCGCAGCAGGGACAAATTGCTGCGCTCGCGCTCGTGATGATCGCTCTCCATCTGCTGCTGCGCTACGGCATGGAACTCGATGGTCGTTTCCTGACCATTCCCTTCCACGTTTTGCCGCTGCTCTTCACCCTATTGCTTGGGGGGCTGCCCCTGGTTATCCGCATTGGACGGCAGGTGTTGCGTCGTTCGTTCGGGGCGGATGTGTTGGCGGCGCTGTCCATTGTTACTTCTGTCGTGCTTGCGGAATACCTGGCTGGAAGTCTGGTGGTGCTGATGCTCGCCGGCGGCGAAGCGCTCGAAGCCTATGCCCTGCACAGCGCTTCCTCGGTGCTGGATGCCCTGGCACGACGCATGCCGACGCTGGCGCATCGCTTGCGGAATGAGCAGACCGAAGAAGTGGAGCTGGACGATGTGATGGTCGGCGATACCCTGCTCGTATTGCCGCACGAGATATGCCCGGTTGATGGTACCGTGCTGGCGGGGCAGAGCGCGATGGACGAGTCCTATTTGACCGGCGAACCCTATCTGATGTCCAAGACCCCCGGCGCGGCCGTTTTGTCGGGCGCCATTAACGGTGCGTCGGCGCTCACTATCCGGGCGGACAAACGTGCCGTGGATTCGCGCTATGCCAAAATTATGCAGGTTATGCGCGATTCCGAGCAGCATCGACCGCGTCTGCGACGGCTGGGTGATCAACTGGGAGCCTGGTATACGCCGCTGGCCCTGGCGGTCGCCCTTACAGCCTGGCTGGCGAGCGGCGATTCGCTGCGTTTTTTGGCGGTTCTCGTCGTCGCTACGCCCTGCCCGCTCCTGATTGCTATTCCGGTCGCGATCATCGGCTCGATCTCGCTCGCCGCACGCCGCGGAATTATCATCAAGGATCCCGCCGTACTCGAAAAGGTCGACACCTGCAGCGTCGTCATCTTCGACAAAACAGGCACACTTACGTATGGTGAACCTGTCCTCTCGGCCATTCTGCCCGCGCCTGGGTTTAGGGAGGATGAAGTGCTGCGCCTGGCCGCCAGCCTGGAACGCTATTCCAAACACCCGCTGGCCGGAGCTATTGTCGCGGCGGCCGATGCAGGCGATCTGCAACTGACGGCGGCCGATGCCATCAGCGAGGCGCCCGGCGAAGGCCTGCGAGGCACCGTCGATGGCCGTCGTGTAGAAATCACGGGACGCGCCCATTTCCTGCGGCGGTGGCCCGAGAGCGAGGCCTTGCTCCCCGCCGGCGCGGCAGGCATGGAATGCCTGATCCTGATCGATGATCGTTACGCTGCCGTCCTGCGATTCCGCGATGAACCACGATCCGACGGCGCGTCCTTCATACGACATCTTCAGCCTCGCCATCGCTTTGATCGGGTGTTGATCGTCTCGGGTGATCGCGAGTCCGAAGTGCGCTATTTGGCGGATAAGGTCGGCATCAGCGAAGTCTATTTCAGTCAATCGCCCGAAGCTAAGCTGGCTCTCGTCCGCAAAGAAACGGCCCGCGCCGCGACGATCTTTCTGGGCGACGGCATAAACGATGCGCCGGCCCTCAGCGCTGCAACCGTCGGCATCGCATTCGGGCAAAACAGCGACATAACGGCCGAGGCGGCGGGGGCCGTTATTATGGATAGTTCGTTGCGAAAAGTCGATGAGTTTTTTCATGTCGGTCGCCGAATGCGCCGAATTGCCTTGCAGAGCGCCGTGGGCGGTATGCTGCTAAGCCTGCTCGCCATGCTGGTGGCTGCAGCCGGCTACCTGCCGCCGGTTGCCGGTGCCTTGACGCAGGAACTCATCGATGTCGCCGCCGTGCTCAACGCACTGCGCGTGGCGCTTCCGCCGGCCTCGCTGACGGATTACGATGCCGGCGTCAGCTGAGTCGGCCGCAGCATATCCAAGCGCGAAATTGTTGATGGCGTTGAAGCAAACGAGCGCCGGCAAGGCTTGTACGAGGCTTGATTTTTGGCCATGTTGCCGCCGCCGATGATTCAGACTCGAAAGGTGCATCAAAGCTTTACCGGATTACAAAGTTCAGGACCAGTGCGCATGCTCTCTTATGCCGGCCTTCCGATCGGCGTGCGACGACGCTGTGTCGCCTGCCTCATCATTGTGATTGCCTGCTGGACCGGCTTGCCGCCATTGCTGGCGGAGGCACTCGATTATCGCGTTGATCATATCGGAAAATCAGAGGGACTATCGCAGAGTCACGTGCTTGACATTATGCAGGATCGTTACGGCCTGATGTGGTTCGCCACCCGCGACGGACTCAACCTGTACGACGGCTACACGTTCACGGCCTTTCGCCATAAACCCTTTGATTCCCTTTCTCCCGCCAATTGCAGTGTCGAGGGTGTCGCCGAAGCAGCCGATGGATCAATCTGGATTATCGCCGGCAACCAGGGTGTCAGCCGGATGGATCGGCGCAGCCGCCGGTTCAGCCACTATCGCCACGATCCGGCCGATTCCCGCTCGCTCATTTCCGATCTCGTCACGGTCGTCTTCTGCGATTCGCGCGGGACGCTGTGGATCGGCAGCGATCGGGGCCTGTGCCGCTACAATCCTTCGCAGGAAAATTTTTCCGTCCGGCCATTGAAGAGTTCCGTGCACACGTCGGAATCCCCGCCCTACATTCGCGAGCTCTATGAGGATCGGGCGGGAAGTCTCTGGGTATACACCGAAAGCGCGGTCGTCTACCGGCTGGACACAGGCAGGACCGCATTCAAGATGTTTCGTCTGCCGGCTCCGAATTTGCCCTGCCTGGGCGAAGACGAGAAGGGCCTGCTGTATCTCGGCGGACAGGAAGTTTCTTTTGCGTCCGCCGGCCCTTTGGCTGTTCGGATGGACCGACGGAATGGGACTGTTGAACCTTTGTTGCCCGAGTCCGACCGCCTGAAGGCCTTTCTGCCCTGGGAGGGAGTATGTCAGGTCATTCATGCCGAGGCGGACGGAGCCCTGTGGATTCTTTTCAGATCAATTCCCTTTGGCGACAACCAGGCGGGGGCCGGCATTTACCGACTTGCGCAGGGCGGCACGGTGCCCGCGCAGGTGGTGGCCCTGGAGGGTCGGCCGGTTGGGGCAATCACAAAGTGCTTCCGTAGCGCCGATGGCCTTTTGTGGATCGGAACGCGTCGCGGCCTGATCAAAATTGCGGCTCGGCAGGGACGCTTCGTGACGCAGAGAAAAACAAAGCAAGGCGGCAGCCTCAGCAACAGCTTCATCCGTTCGATCCTCGTCGGCCCCGATAGCGTGATCTGGGTAGGCACCGATAACGGACTCAACCGGCAGCGACCCGGCGACGACTTCTGGCAACGTATGTACTTTGCGACGGGCCGCGCACATGTATTCAGTGAGAACGCTGTTAACTCAATCTACATTGACGATGACGGCAGCGTGCTCCTGGGCACTAACGCCGGTCTCCTGCTGCCCGATACTACGGCCGCGGCGCTACAGCCGGCCGATTATCGGGACAGCGAAGGACAGCCGCTGCGGACGCGCATTTGGTCCCTGCAACGTGATCAGGACGGCCTTCTTTGGGTCGGCACGCTCCTGAAGGGGATACAGATCTATGACAGTCTGCGTCGTTGCATCGCTACAATCAGCGAAGACACGCATTCGCCGGCCGACTATACGGGTGGTCTGGTTTGGTCGATGCTGCAGGATTCCCGGGGAGAATTCTGGATCGGCACCTCCAAGGGGCTGAACCGGCGCCTGCCCGGTACCCGCCGCTTTGCCACCTACCGCTATCAGCCGGGGCAGCCGGGCTCACTCAGCGGCAACAATATCTGTGGATTGTACGAAGACCGCGACGGTACATTCTGGGCTCTTGCTCATGGCGGCGGTCTCAACCGCTACGATCGCGATCAAGATCGCTTTGTGAAGCTGACCACCGCGGAGGGGCTTCATGACGACAGCGTGTACGGTATGCTGCAGGCGGAAGACGGCGCTTACTGGATCAGCTCCAACAACGGCCTGGCGCGCATTCTTCTACCCGGTGGGTCGCAGCGTATCTATACCGAACGCGACGGACTGCAGGACAATGAGTTTTCCTTCCATGCCTTTGCCGCCGCGCCCGACGGCCGGCTTTTGTTCGGCGGCGTCAACGGCCTGACCATATTTCACCCGGCCCGGTTGCGTGACAACGACAACCTGCCGCGAGTGGTGCTGACGGCATTCAATGTCTTTGATACCCTGATGCATGCCGAATTGCGAGACGGCGACACAATTCGGGTTGATTACGAACAAAATTTCCTCTCATTCGAGTTTGCGGCTCTCGACTATGTTGACCCCGCCCAGAATCGTTATGCATACAAGCTCGAAGGGTTTAACAAAGACTGGGTGTACTGCGGCACGCGTCGCTATGCGGTGTTCACCAATCTGGATCCGGGCGAGTATCGTTTCCGGGCCAAAGGCTCCAACAATGACGGGCGATGGAATGAAGAAGGCTGCTCGGTGATCCTGCAGGTTGTGCCGCCCTTTTGGATGACGACCTGGTTTCGTTCGCTCACCATCGGCGGAGGTCTGTTGCTGCTGCTGAGCGGCGCAGCCCTGCGCCTGCGGATGACCCTGGCGCGCAACGCGCTCAAAAGGCGCCTGCTGGAATACCGACTCCAGACGCTTCGTCTGCAGATGAATCCGCATTTTATCTTCAATGCGCTGGCTTCTATCGAGCACTTGATATTGAAGCGGGAAAATCGGCGGGCCTCGGAGTATCTGAATCGCTTTGCCACTCTGGTACGCGGAATGCTGGAGAGCGCCGGTAGCGCGACGATCAGCCTGGCGGAGGAACTGGATAACCTGCGTCTCTACCTGGAGCTGGAATCACTTCGTTTCGATCATCGCTTTCAGTACGATCTGAAGGTGGATGCGGCTGTGGCCCCCCGCAGCTTACGCATTCCGCCGCTTCTGATTCAGCCCTACGTCGAAAATGCGCTGCGGCACAGCATGATTCACAGCCGCGCGGACGGACGTCTTCTCATTCATCTGGAGCGGCGGGATGAAACACTGTACTGCCGGATCGAGGATAACGGCATCGGCCGGCAACAAGCGCGCTCCCAGCGTCGGAGCCGCAGGTGGCGTCCCGTGGGAATGAGCGTGACGGGCGAGCGTCTCAGGCTGCTGAATTCATTCCGGCGGCATCAGGTGACTTGCCGGGTCAGCGACGTGAGCGGGGAAGACAATTGCGTCGCCGGCACGCTGGTGGAGCTCTGGATACCCCTGGATTTTTCTCATCCCATTGGAGGAGATACAACAAGGTGATACGTGCCATCATTGTCGACGACGAGCGCCATGCCCGTGAGTCCCTGGCGATCAAACTCGCTGACTACTGCAGCGATGTAGAGGTGGTCGCCAGCGTCGAATCGGCGGCTCTCGCCATAGTCGCCATTGCTGAACATCGGCCCGACCTCGTTTTTCTCGATATCGAAATGCCGGCCGGTGATGGCTTCCGGGTGATGGAATCATTCGCGGAGGGCAGCGTACTCGTAGTGTTCGTGACGGCCTACAAAGACTACGCTATCCGCGCGCTGCGCCAGGGGGCGATTGACTACCTGCTCAAGCCGATCGATCCGCTGAGCCTGCAGGAGGCGATGCTGCGCGTTTCGCGTCTGCTGGTCGAAGGTCCCGAGCCTTCTTCGGAGGCAAGTGTCCCGGCGCGCCTTTCCCTACCGACGGACGACGGCTTTGAATTGATCGATATCGAGAGTATTGTGCGCTGCCGGGCGGAAAGCAACTATACCCGCCTTCATTATCGCGATGGTACCAATGCCCTTGTGACACGTAGCCTGGGTGAGTTCGAAGAGCTCCTGAGCGCTTACCAGTTTTACCGCGTCCACCACTCGCACCTTATCAATCTTAAAGATCTGCGAAAGTACCACAAGGGCCGCGGCGGCGCAGTGGAAATGAGCGATGGCGCGCTCGTGGAAGTGTCGGCCCGCCGTCGCGATGCTTTCCTCGAGCGCATCGCGAAGCTCGTCCCGCCCAGTCGTTCCTGACCCGACAGGTCTGCCCCGCGTCTGTCCGCCGCAGTTTCAGCGGAGAAAACCTGACACCTACCCATTTTTGCCGCACACCTACCCACTTTCGTTACACACCTACACAGTCCCGCCGCACGTCTGCCCAATTCCGCCGCACACCTACTCATTCCCGCTTGAAGTCACGTCCATATTGTACTACTTTATCGGGCATATCGTAAACCGGTTGCGATGCTGCTCTTAGCAGAAACAGACAGCGATCACACACACATCTGGAATTGTTTGCCCGGCGCACTGCCAACTGATCGAACATTACGCCGGGTAATGCTCTCGCTGCCTTCAATCAGGTCGCTGGCTGATAGGTAAATATTTGTTTCAGAAACCAAGCTGATTAGACAATGAAAAAGTTTAAACAGATTGCGCTCGGCGCAGTTCTGGGCGCCGCCCTTTGCTTTGGTCATTCGCAAGTCGTACAGGGGCAAGACGCGCTCCCGGAGGGGCTGAGCAGCTCCTGGTATAGTGCGGCGGTTACGCATATCGAAGAATCGGAGTACTACATCCGCTTCAACCGGGAGGCGGGGCAGTGGCACAGCCCGAACCGCGCTCACAATTTGAGGATTCACTACACCGACGCGGGATTCCGCGTCGAGCCGCGACTGGCAGCCGAGGACGGCGAAGCATGGAGTGTTACCCTGACCCTGGAAAGCATCGGCCGTTCGGACGGTCCTGAGTCGCGTCCGACTGTGTCGGCCGCCTATAGCGGCTCCGGCGCGACGCTGCACGCCCGTCATCCGGGATTTACGATCGAGTACATCAACGACGAAAACGGTATGCGACAGAATTTTATTCTGGACGAACGGCCGGCCGGCGAAGGGGAATTAGGCCTGCGCCTTGGATTGCAGTCGGAGTTGCGGATGGAAAGCAGCGGTGAAGATGCGGTCCGATTTGTTGATAAAGGCAGCGGCCGGGCGCTGCTGAGCTATCGCGATCTCTACGTCTACGATGCCGACGGCCTCGAGCTGCCCGCGCGCATGGAGATACAAGGGACCGATATTGTCCTGCTGGTGAACGACAGCGAGGCCGTCTACCCGCTGACAGTAGATCCATTGGCGACCTCGCCGGCATGGACGGCCTCCGGCAGTCAATCCAACGCTGACTTCGGCATCGTCGTCGCCAGCGCCGGCGATGTCAACGCCGACGGCTATTCCGACATTATGGTCGCGGCGCCGAATTTCGACGGCAGCGGTGTGGACAACGGCAAGGTCTTCCTCTGGTACGGCGCTTCCGGCGGCCCGGCTGTCAGTCCGGACTGGACGGCGGAATGCACGCAGGCCGGCGCCCAATTCGGCAGCAGCATCGCCACCGCGGGTGATGTGGACGGCAACGGCTATTCCGATATCATCATCGGCGCTCCTTACTACGAACTCTGTCAGGTGACTTATGTGGATGAAGGCGCGGCCTTTGTCTATTACAGCCAGGGCGCGGGCGGCCTTGCAGGAAGCGCCGTCAACGAAGAAAACGCAAGCTGGCGGGCGGGCGCCTTTGCGCCGAATTCACAAATGGGCTTCAGTGTGGCCACCGCCGGTGACGTCAATGGCGACGGCTATTCGGAGATCATCGTCGGCGCCAACGTTTTCGATAACAATGGCTTGACGGATAACGGCGGCGTCTTTCTCTGGGAAGGCGGTCCGGACGGATTGGACTGTGACGGCAATCCCGGTAATGCGGATTGGTTCAAGACCGGCGATCAGGACAACATGGAGCTCGGCTATTCAGTCGCCGCCGTCGGTGACGTCAATCGAGACGGATTTACGGATATCATTGCGGGAGCACCCTTCTATCAGCCGCCGCCACGGGTGCAAAATGAAGGCGGCGCTTTTGTGTGGCGCGGCAGTGTTTCAGGTCCCCAGGCCGACAGCGGTCCCCTCGATTCCTACTGGGCAGGCGTCGGCGCTCAGCAGAACTGCGAGTTCGGAGCCGCTTTGGGCACGGCCGGCGATGTTAACGGCGACGGTTACACTGATTTCATTATCGCCGCTCCCGATTATGTCGAAGTCAATGTCGGCCGGGTCGGCTATGCCTTTGTGTTTTACGGCAGCAGCAGCTTGCTGCCCGGGCCGCACTTTGCCACCACGGCTGACTGGCAGGCCCGCGGCGTAACCAACTTTCCCAATCCGAGCCGCTTCGGCAATGACGTCGGTACGGCGGGGGATGTTAACGGCGACGGCTATGCCGATGTCATCATCAGTCAACCCAATTTCGGCTTCAACGAGGGCGGCGCCTTTATCTGGCACGGCGGCCCCAACGGACTGAGGGATTATGCACCCAATAACAATCCCAACAATGCCGAGTGGCAGGTGCAGGGCGCGGCGCAGGACCTCCTGCATGCCGCCGCCACGGCCGGTGATGTCAACGGCGATGGCTATAGCGACGTTCTGACCGGTGCCCTGGGGGCCAGTAGCGGCAATGGCGAAGCGGCGCTTTACTATGGTTCGCCGCGAGATCTGGTCGCCGGAGCTACCTGGGTGACCACGCAGGGCGCCGCTGACGAAGCCTATGGTTTCAGCGTCTCGACAGCGGGCGATGTGAATGGCGATGGCTTTGCGGATGTCGTGATCGGCGCGCCCTTCTTCGACAACGGTAATCCCGGAATGGGGGCTGTCTGGGCTTATTATGGCTCGCAGACCGGTCTTTCCTTTGTCGCGAATTTCACGCAGGCCGGCACCCAGACGAACGGCAATTTCGGCTGGAGCGTTTCGTCCGCCGGGGATGTAGACAATGACGGCGCCTCGGACATCATCGTCGGCGCGCCGCTGGAAAATCATAACGGCTGGACAAATAACGGCGCGGCCTATCTCATCCCCGGCCTTATTGGCAGTGGGCTAGGCTTCCTGCCCTCCACGCTTCTGACCGGCGAAAACACCAACGACAACTTCGGCTGGAGCGTCTCGGTCGCCGGCGACGTCAATCGTGACGGCTTCAGCGACGTGGCTGTCGGCGCACCCGAATATGGGACAAGCGCCGGCGCGGCCTACATTTATCGGGGCAGCCTGGGCGGACTGACGACCCCCTATAGCTGGCGAACGGTGTCGAACCAGGCTAATGCCCAATTCGGCTGGAGTGTCGCAACGGCGGGCGACGCCAACGGCGACTCATTTTCAGATCTGATTGTCGGTGCGCCCGGCCAGGATGATCCTACTCCGCCGACTGCGAACACCGGCGGCGTCACCTACTGGCTGGGCTCTCCCGCCGGTGTCCAGCCCCCGGGCGGGGCGGCGACGCTCGGCGCGGCAAATCAAACTTCGTTCGGCGAATTTGCCGGTGACCGTTATGGCAGCGCTGTGGCAACGGCGGGCGACTTCAATGCCGATTCCTATTCCGATGTTGTGGTCGGCGCGCCGAATGCCGCGGGCGGCTCTGGAGTGGGCTACCTGATTCTGAGCGACGGTGTTCTGGCGCTGCAGCGCAGCCAGGTGGCCGGAGGCTCTTCGCCCGGCGCTCAGTGCGGCGCGAGCGTGGGCAACGCCGGCGATCTGAACGGCGACGGCTATGGCGATATCTGCATCGGCTCGCCCGGATTTGATCCCGGCAGCGCTCCCAATACCGGTATGGCCTTTGTTTACTACGGCGCCCCGACGCCGCCCTACGCCAACGGTGTGCTGATGCCCGGGATTCCCGACAGCAGATTCGGCGCCAGCGTCTCGACAGCGGGCGACGTCAATGGCGACGGCTATTCGGATCTGATAGTCGGGCTGAGCTTTGAGGCTTCAGCCCAGCCTGGCTTCGCCTTTTGTTACTACGGCGCTGGCGGCGACAACGTGAACCGGCTGACGCGGCAATATCAGCCGGGTGTGCCGCCGGGGCTGACTCCAATTCAGAACAACAACGGCGCGACGAACCCGGATTGCAGCATTTCGATCAGTCATATTGCGCGCTCGGCCATGGGACGCAGCCGCGTCAAGCTGGTCTGGGAAGATCAGTTCCAGGGAATTCCCTTCCAGGGTACGCCCATCACGAATGGCAATAGTTTCAGCGGCATCAGCGCCAACTGGACCGATATTGTCACGGATGCCCTCGAAATATACGAGATCATCAATCCCACGCGCGGCGCCCTCTCCAAATGGCGGGTACGCGTTCGTTACCATCCCGCTACGATGATCGACGGACAGACCTACAGCCGCTGGTTCTACGCCGGTATCCACGACCGCCAGGCAATGAGTCTGACGCTCGCGCCGGTCTGCCAGATCGGCAAGCAGGCGCAGGTACCAACACCCTCTGCCGGTTTTGTCGGCGAGCAGGCGCGTCCTTCCGACGGGCACGCCTATCCCAATCCAGCAGCCGGTGAGCTGCGCTTCCGTCTCGCGAAGGACGTCGACGGCGCTGTCAGGCTGCAGGTGCTCGATGCTCTGGGCCGAGTCATTCGATCCGGGCTACCGGTGCTGCGGACTGCTGATCAGGAATACAGTGCGGACATGAGCGGACTGCCGGATGGCGCCTACACGATTCGCGCCATCGGGCCCGACGGCACAATCCAGGGAAGCTACCGCTTCGTCAAACAGTAAATGAGGGCATATCCGGGGTCTACCCGCAGCCGGCCGATGGCGACATCGGCCGGCTGTTCTCTTTTGTGCCTCGCATTGGGAGTTTAAGCGGTGGAGCAGACTCCTCAACAATCCGACGGCGGGAGCTGCCAGTTTTCGCTCGCCGCCCACTCTTCCGCCGCCGCCACGATGATGTCGAAGACGGGGTCCTTGATATAAACATAGCGATCGATCGAGTCGGGATGCAGTTCGGCCAGCCGGCGTTTCAATTGTTCATAGGCCGCTGCCGCTGCCGCATGGCTGCGCAGGTAGTCGCGGCAGAGCAAGGCATAGCGCTGATTAGCCCGTCCCGCCTGCCTGACATGCAGATTGCATGACCGCTCGTCGCCGCGCCGGACGAAATAAAGCTTGTGCCATTCATCCTCGCTCCCGCTAAATCCCGGCGGCACGTGATCCCGGCTTATATGCTCCCGCAGATGGAAACCAAGCGGCATAAGGGCCGCCGCAAGCTCTGCTCGCTGATCGAACGCGGCGACGCTCAGCTGAATGTCGATCCGGTCTTTGGCGGCAAGTCCCGGCACGGCTGTCGAGCCGATATGATCGATGCGCAGCGCCAACGGACCCAGCGCGGACTTCAACATCGTGGCGATGCGGCGAAACTCGGCCGGCCACTGCGGCGAATAGTTTTCAATCCTGATGCCTGACTGCATTGTCTGGTTCTCCTCGGTACTGAGTCGGCGGTGCGAAGCGCCTGTATTTTCAACACCGTCTAATTTACGCTTATTCGCCGCCCGGGAAAGGCTTTCCCCTTACTAATCGCTCCGGGCATGCTAATTTGCGACTTGTTCAAAATCCTTGTCAATTAATCCGCTGGTCCGGTCTCAATGTAGGTGCTCAAGTCATGCAGGCAAATCAGCGCAGGATCAGACTGAGTTTTGATGCCGCCCGGTTGGCGGCCCGGCGTCTCGCTGACTGTTCCGACCTACAGTCCAGCTTTGACCCGGCCCGCAACATTCTGCGTTGCAGTGATGCAGGCGGGACCGAGGTCTGTCAGTTGCTGTTGCCGCTTCCCCTGCTCCTTGACCCGCCGGACTCCAAGTCCCTTGCGCAAGGTTTTGAAAAGCTGCCGCTCGCAGTACCGCCATATCTGCTGCTCCTGATCCAGGCGGGAAATGCCGCGCTGGCATATTGCGAAGAGGGCGAGCCGGTTTACAGCAAGGTTATCCGCAAGTATATGGTTCGCAAGAGCCAGGGCAAGGCCCAGATCAGTTATTTGAAAAGCAAAGGAAAATCGCGTCTGGGTTCGCGCGTGCGTCTGGCCCAGAGCTTGCTTTTTTTCGAAGAAATCAACGCTTTGATCTGCGACTGGTGGGACATCGGACCGCCGCAGCGCATTTTGTATAGCTGTCCTGTTCGTCTCTGGCCGCACCTGTTTCAATCGAAGCTTGCGCCGCCATTCGCTCAGCGCGACGAGCGCCTGCGCAAGATTCCGCTCGATGTTCATACACCCAGGCTGGAAGAGTTGCAGCGTATCAACAGGATAATTCGTGGCGGCGCTTTGACAGTTGCCAGGGGACCTCTGCCGCCGCTTATTCGTCATACGCTCGCGGATCTGCTGCCGCCTTCGGAGATCGACTAGCGCCCGGCCGGTCTCGACGCAATCTGTCAAAGTACCATCGGAACCGGTATTCGCAAGCGTTGGGCCGCAATGGTAGTTTTAGCCGTCTTCCCTTGTTCCGCCTACCTGCTCGATGCCGCCCCGCGCCATAGCCTCCGGCCCCGAGGACCCGCAGATGTTTTGAAGCCATTGACGGGCGCAGATATACTCCAGGTTGGAATCGGGGACCAGCGTTTGTGGATCGAATTCTCGTCTGAGGTCCTGATAGGCAGCGCAGGCCAGCCTCTGTCGTTCCCCGGCAGGCAGCTTGAGTGCCTGCACGCAGAAGCGCAGCAAAAACAATCTGAAGTCGTTGCGATGCTCCTCTTTGGCCAGACGCCGCTGATAGGCGCCGATTAGATGTTCCAGGTAGTCAAAATGCGACAGCTCGTAGTGAATCATCAGGCTCAGCGTTGAAGCCATCGTCTCGGTGTCCTTGCGGATGCCGGCAGGCGAATCGTGCAGCAAATGGTTGTTCCAGTCCAGGGCGCGTTGTGGATCGTCGATGCTGAAGTAAAGAGCCGCAATACGCAGGGCTATCAGGTGCCGCTGTTCCGTATTGATGCTGCTGGCATAGCGCGGGAATTCTGCCTCGAATTCTTTAAGAAAGAGCCTGCATTCTGCAGCGCTGCCCCCGACAATCAGCACATTGGATCGCAGTGAAGCATGCGTCATAAAGGCCTGCGTCCGGGAAAATTCTTCGCGCAGATTCAGTGAACGCAGGTGCTGCAGGCCCTCGCGCAGCTCTTCGGTCTTCCCCAGGTCCAGGCAGGCGTGAAGCAGATTGTGGAGAACGATAAGATAACGTTCGTGCGAAACGACCCCGTCCGTCACCAACTCTTCACACAATCTGGCCTGCAGGCGGCTATACGTGTAGATATTCCTTTTGTCTTGTTGAAAATAAGCGATCGCTGCCCTGGTGGAATAATAAAAAAGGCGCGCGCTATTGCTGAGTGCCAGGTCTTCATTTTGCAGCAGCGGGTCTGCGATCAGTTCGCCTAATTCCTCTTTACTGCCTTCCACGAGGAGAGCGCCGCGACGGCGAATGAGACGAAAGATACGAGCCGACAGCCGTTGGTAGGCGCTTAGATTGGCATGCCGTCGCCGCATCAATTCTTCTTCATCGAACAGGCCTTCGACGTCGCTCTGCACATCGGCCTGGCTTGCAATTGATTCGCGCTGGCGGCGCAGCAGTTCGAGCAGCATGGGAAACTTGTCATGTCGTTCGGCCAGCTTGCGCGCTTTGGCCAATTGACGATCAGCCTGAGCGTGTAAAGCCCGCGCGGACAAAAAATCGGCATCTTCCAGCATTGCATTCAGGCGGGCATCTATGCCGGCGCCGGAATTATAGGCTCGCATCGCTGCCAGAATGAGGTTGTAGAGGTAGTTCTTGCCCGCCGAAAGTTGTCCGCCGAGTCCCGCCTTTTGCGCCCGCTTGCGTAAGGCCCCTTCGCTGTAAGCGCTCATGCGGTCGAGCAAATCGAATAGTCGCATATACTTGTTCTTGGCGCCGATGACGTGGCGGCCGGCATAGATCCTGATATAGCGTTTCTCCGACTTGGAAAGTGATTTGATCAGCTGGAAGAGGTCATCGGAACGCAGCATAGATACCTAAACTGTTGATCGCTAATTTCATCAATCAACCCGTCATCGCACAAATCCGTCCCGCACTTCGCATCGACAACAGTGTCTGTTTTTTCTTAGGAAAGCGAGATTTTCCGAATTGTATGTACCTGGACGACATTATGCCTCGCGTAGCACGGGGATTCTATTCAGTCCCTAGACTCGTAAACTTTGATCTTAGTTTAGCTCGTTCCCGACGGCCGCGCAATGTAGTTTACAGCCGCTTGATTCCTGAATACCTGGTACCGTTTAGCGTATAGCGCTTGCGATCACCGGGTCGGGCATCGGATCGGGAAGTATCGGCTTTGACGGGTCGCAGTATCTCTACCAGTTGAAGCGCAAAAGCCGATACCGACCGAATGCTGTCCGGCAATCGAAAATGGCCCTGGGGGTGTGTGCTCGGCGCTTCGATACGCAGCGGACGGACCTATGGTAACGGGTCTTTTTTCCGTATGCAGCTGCACCCCAAGACGCCGGTCCCAGCAGATTGTTCTCACAAGGGCAGCGGGAACAATCTGCTTTTTTCTTTGCCCGAAAAGGCGCAACCATCCAGGCTACAATCTTTCGGCAGCCAGCATCGGGCGCTGGTAGACAGCAGAGCGTCGCTTCGTAATTTTTGCGGCAACGATGAATTTTGTAACATTGCTCTGACAACAGGTCGTAATCGGTCTGTTTCTCACTGCCATAGACCGTGAATTTGCTTAGGTACAAAAATTTAACGACTGATAGTTGATATACCGCTGACCGGGTTGACGGATCATCAAAAGATCCCACTGCCGCCGCATTCCTCCAATCCCGGCTTTTAGCAACAACCAATCGGAGAGTAAGATGAAAACATTCCTCTGCGCAGTACTGGCGTGCCTTGCCGGTTTGCTCGCCGCCGCTCATCTCAATGCCCAATTGCGCGAAGCTAATCCTGTGATTCTCAAGGGTAGCGAGCTCAGCGCCCTGCAGGGTCTTTCGATCGACGACATTGTTGGATTCAATTATGGAAGTGGTGATTGGACGCAGATCGCGATTCAAATCGATGAACGCGACATTGTCAATGGCACCGACATTTATTTTGAGAGCGGTATCTGCAACTTAGTTCCGCAGAAGTGCTCTCGGATTAACATCGACCTGGAAGTCTACACTGACGCTAACACTTTCACCGGGCCCGATTCGGATCCAAACTTCGACGCGGATGATGAACTCGTGTTTATGGCGGACAAGGCCGGTGGACAGGCGCCGCCGGGCAGCTATCCCGCCACCGTCGATGCAGGCGCCGCCAGAGTTGAAGTGGAATTGACCGATCCGATCAACAGCGCCGTCAGTTACGTCTATCTATTCGAAAATACCGATGACCTTGATCCGAGCGCCGGTGTTAATGATGTGACTTATAACTTCGTTTTGCTCGCCGGCAGCTATTCGAATTACCGGACAGGCTTCGGTACCAATCCCGAAAACTCGGTCGTGACGACGCCTTCTTACCGCCAGCACTTTGCCGATCGCTGGATCAAGGATGAAATCAATGTCTTTCTGGGCAGCGGCGTCGATATCCTCGATCGCCATAAGACATTGTTTCCTACCTTTGCATGCTCGCATACCGATGAAGGCTATTCCTACGGCGAAGGCGCTTTTATCGCCAATATCGACGGACCGATTCGCGCGATTCGTTCCTACCTCGGCTCGCTCAGCGGCCCACTGACGCAGCGTGATCATATTTTCTATTCCGACAACGAAGAGATCGTCACCTATTTGCGCGTGCATGCCATTCAAGGCAACATGGATATTTACGACTACAGCCCTAACGCCAGCGGCATGACCTATTACAACAACCTGAATCAGGCGGGAGTGACGATCGACGGCGTGGACGATGCCGTCGTCACTGGTATTCTCGATTGGGAAATGGTCAGCGGCGAGCAGGGGACGATGTTTATGACCCATCAGCTCGAAACGAATATCGATTTGGGCCAAATTACCTCACGTTATGTCGATAATGTCAATAATGTCGGCGCCGACGCTTGTACCGGCGATGACCACGCCTACGGATTCAGTGGTCCGGAGCTGCTGTCGATTCCCGACACCGATCCCGCCACCTCGCCCGAAAATTTCCTCACGGCGCGGCGCAAAGTGCTCTATAAAAGCGGCAACAAAGTACCGGACGACTGTCTGTTCTTTCTGCAGCAGCAACAGCAAGCCTTAATCGTCGTTACTAGCTCGTCCGGCGGTTCGACCTGTAATGTTCCCGGCAGCCTCCGAACGGATCAGATTTCGAAAGTGTCTGCCCGCGCGAATTGGGGGAGCACGAGTGCACTTAGCTATACTCTTCGTTGGCGTCCGATCGGTGCCCCGACCTGGACGACGGTTTCCGGCATTGCCCAAAGTCCCTACACGATTACGGGCTTAGTACGAGGCAGCAGTTACGAATGGCAGGTTCGTTCGGATTGCAGTGGCGAATCTTCGGCCTTTTCGGCGTCCACGGTATTCAGCACCCTTGTCTGCGATGCAGCGCTGGTCCCCACGGGACTGGTCGCTACGCCTACCTCGAGCAGTTCGGCCGATTTTGATTGGGATGATATGGAAGCGCAGTCCTATCATCTGCAAATCTACAAAGTCAAGAAGAACGGCACGCTCTCACTGGTCCACGAAAATACGTCGATCCCTACAAACAGCTACAGCTATGCCGGTCTTAACGATCGTGATGATTACGCTTTCCGCGTACGATCATTGTGCCTTGGCGTCTATTCAGCCTGGAGCGCGAATGTTGTCTTTACTCTGTCTGGCGCCAAGCAGGCCGCAACGCTTCCTGCGGTGACAGGTCTCGCTGCTGGTGTACGGTCGGGCATATATCCAAATCCCGTGGTGAACAGTTACCGCCATGAAATTCAAAGCGATCGTGACCGGGAATTGCAGGTTGAATGGCGCGATGCACAGGGCCGATTGCTACGAAACGATACCTGGCGCGTCCGGAGTGGATTGAATGTTCGCGAGTTCACACTGATCGGCATGGCAGCGGGCGTCTACACGATAACAATCAAGGATGAAAGCGGCCGCACTGTCGAGCGCCTGCGCCTGCTGAAGCATTGAGCCGAGGGTCATAGCTGCACAATCAATGCCGCCCCGCAAGGGGCGGCGTTTTTCCAGACAGATTTTCCAGACAGACGCAAAAACCGAGCGCCTTCGCAGACTGGCTTGCACAGAAAGATAATTATCCGTAATTAGCACGACCTCGCTCTATTTTTGATTTATGCGATGCGAAGCATTGCATACGCGACCCACCGGATTAAAATTCGATTCAATTCACACTAAACTCAGGTGTTAGTATGCATCGGCTATTTCCGATTATCGTGTATGCATTTCTTTTGTGTTCCCTACCTATCGCCGCCAATGAAACTCAGAAGCTGGAGCCCGGTGATTTGGAGTCTCGTGACCGCTTCGGCTATTCAGTGGCCAGCGATGGTAACTTTACTATTGTAGGGGCGCCGCAGGAAAACCAACAACGAAGCAAGGCGGGTTCGGCCTATGTGTATCGCCGCCAGGGCGGCTCCTGGCATGAGGCGGCCGTCTTGCAGGCCAGCGACGGCAATTTCAAAGATCAATTCGGCTGGCACTGCGCCCTCGACGGCAACGTTGCCGCGATTTCAGCGCCTGCCATCGACAACGTTCGCGGCGCCGTTTATGTCTTTCGTCGTCAGGGTGGTGTCTGGAATGAAACAGACAGAATCACGGCGCCAGACGGTATAGCCGGCGATGCCTTCGGCTGGCGTTTGGACATGGACAATAATGTTTTGCTTGTCGGGGCGCCCAATCACAGCGAGCGACGGGGGGCGGTCTACGTGTATCGTCGCCAGGGCAATCTGTGGAATTTTGAACAGAAGCTGGAAGCTTTTGACGCTTCGATTCAAAGTCAATACGGCATCCATGTCAAAGTTCACAAAAAACTGATTCTGGTATCGGCGCCGCGCGACGATGAGGCAGGCCAAGACGCCGGGGCCGTTTATGCGTATCGCTTTCATCAGGGCAACTGGCATTTCGTGCAAAAAATAATGCGCCCCGACGCTGAAGTCGACGATCGGCTGATTGCCAACGCATTCGACGACAATATTGCCGTCTTAACATCCTCACGCAAAGTTAACATCGATGGTCTCCAGGGAACGAGTTATGTGTATGAGTGGAATGGCTTTGAATTTGCCTTCCTTCAGCAAATCGTCGTCAGTGATGTGACCAACCCGAATGTCTATGGCTCGGCGGCTGTTAACAGCAAGTACCTGCTGATCGGCGTGCAGGAAGACGACTGGAACGGCCCGGCAACCGGTGCGGCTTATCTCTTTGTGCGCTGTGGCGGCAGCTACTGGGTGCAGTATGACAAGCTTGTCGCCAGCGATGGCGTTGCCGGCGACATGTTTTCCAATTCCATCGTGGCCTTAAACAATGATATCGCTGTCGTTCCGGCCAGTCGGCACAACGAGCTGGCGGGCGCCGCTTATGTTTACGATTTGACTCCCTGTCAGGGACAGCCACTCATAACCGATGTCAACGAGACTGTTGACGGACAGCGGGAGCTGCGGATTACTCCCAATCCGGCCGGCGAAAGGATTGTCATCGAATATGACGATAACCCGGGGGATGTCCGGCGCATAAGCATATACGATTCCTTTGGCGTTCGGCTCATAGATTTCAGTTGCAGCGATCCGGGGCGCGATTGCGGCGCCATCGAAATTGCCGAACTCCCCGCAGGCGTTTATCATATTGCAATCGTCGCTGAAGGCTATCGACGGACGGCGCGTTTTGTTAAGTATTGATCGCAATAGAGTTTTGATGGAAGATTCGACATTGGCTGTTAATCAGCCGCAAGCTTTACCAGCTACGCAGTTGTAACAGTGAAGCCTCAACCAGGAAATGGGCGAGGCTTCACGCTTTTGCATTTGATTGCGGCTCGTGCAATAAAACATCGTGATGTACGCTCGATGCCAATCGGGAATGCGGGCGCTTTGGCGTTCGCACATATTCCCGGATACGGACCCACCCTTGAATTTATTCCACTATTCAAGGTCCATATCAATGAGATGTTTTCCTGTCGGCGGCACATTGCTGCTGTTGGCGTTTTGTCTCTCCTGCAGCGATAATGCGGTCGGTACGGGGCCGGAGTTTCGCCAGGTAGAGCTAGTTGTTCTGGCTCCCCTAAGTGGTGCGGAGAGCCTTAGCGGCGGTGACATCCCTTCCGCTGTGGAGTACGCCGCAGCCGAAATCAATCGTCAGCTCAGCGAGTTATTGGAATTCACGAGTATCAGCTTTTTCGATACGGAGGCGGAGCCCGACAGCGCGCTACAGCAATTGATGCGGGCGGGTAAACGCGGCGGCAGTTTTGTTATCGGGCCGTTTACGGATGCCGCACTGGCCCGCTGCAAGAGCTACGCGGATGCCAATGACCTCCTGCTGCTCAGTCCGACCAGTACGGCTCGCAGCCTCAGCATCGCCGGTGACAATCTATATCGCTTGCTGCCCGATGACGCAGTGGAGATCGAAGCACTGGTAACCTTACTGGAGGCCGATACTGTCGAGTCCCTGATTGCCGTTTTTGTCGACGACCCCTGGATGAGTGAAAGAGAAAATTTACTGCGACAGCGCTTTCAGCAAGGGGGAGGAATTGTCAGCGCATCATTTCCATTTGATCCGGCAACCGCAAATGTTACGGCCCTGGGCGCGGCCATTGAAGCCGCTGCGGTGCAGGCAAATAGCCTGAATCCCGGCCGTAAGCTGGCGATCTGTTTGCTTTCTCCCGATCAGGCAGCGGCGCTGATGGAGTTTGCCGCCGGAACCAGCGTCATGGCCGGGCTGCCCTGGTATGCTTCGTCCGACCTCGCTCAAAATGCGGCTCTTGCGCAGGATGCGGAGACAGCGGCCTTTGCCGAACAGGTCGGCCTGCTTTGTCCCTCATTCCGCCCGCAAAGCGCCACGGCGGAAAATCTGGCGGACAGTCTGCGCGCCCGCTCGGGCAAAGAGCCCGGGCTAAAGGCCTTCAGCAGCTACAGCGCTGTGGTACTGTTGGCCCTGGCGCACACGGCGGAGGAGCAAAACGACATTGGCGGGAAACGGCGTGCCCTGGAGAAAGCCTTTCTGAACCTCAGCATCATTCCCAATAACCTCAACATTAACGATGCCGGCGATCTTCGCGGCGGCATATACGACTACTGGGCAATCCGGCGTGCCGGCGCGGCATTCGAATGGCGGCCTGTCGCGAATTTTGACAGCGAGACGCAAGTGATCGAACGTATCGAGTAGCAAATCCGGCGCTCAGCGAAGCTACGCTATCGCCGCCGGAAAAAAGTACTGGCAATTTAGCTGTCATGACATATATTTGCGCTGTGGAAATCGAGAAAGAAATACAGCAGCGCCAGTTCAGCAATGAATTTACGAAAGCCCTGATCAATGTGATGTTCACCAGCTCCTGGTTCAATCACCAGATGCTGCAGGTGCTGAAGCCCTATGGCCTGTCCCACGAGCAGTTTAATATTCTGAAGATTCTGCGCGGGCAGAGCCCCAATCCGGCGACGATCAAACAGATCGCGGAGCGTATGATTCATCGTGATACGAATGTTTCTCGAATGGTGCAAAAGCTGCACTCACGGGGCCTGGTGCGCCGATATAGCTGCGAAAGCGATCGACGGGCCGTGGACATCTACATTACGGAGCCAGGGCTGGATCTTTTGCGGGACTGTAGTAAACGCGTTGCGCGTCTGATTCTCGAATTGAAGTCGCTGAATGAAGGTGAGGCGCTCGCGCTGAACAATCTGCTCGACAAAATGCGCGGTTGAAAATTTTTTTGATCATTTAAATGTCATGAACTTAATTGTCTATACATCTAACTTGCATTGTGCCGGGCAGGCTGAGCACTCCGCCAGTTCTGCACCGGCACTCTGTTTCATTCAATCGATACGGAGGCAGGCAGGACTATGTCACAAGCCCACATAGCCGATACAAAACCCAAAGGGGTTGACCTGGTGGCGCAGGAAGAATATTATTGGTGTGCCTGCGGTCGCTCGCAGAATCAACCATTCTGTGATGGTTCGCACCGTGGCAGTTCGTTTACGCCTTTGCAATTTATCGCGCAGGAAAGCGATACGGCCTGGCTGTGCATGTGCAAACAAACATCTAATCCGCCGTATTGCGACGGCACGCATGCCACGCTCTCCGCGACCACGCAGCAGACGGAAGATAGCGCTGCTTCAAAGCAGACGCCCGGGAGCGAGGCCCCGCAGAAAGCAGACGCTGCCGCCGGCCCGCGGGTGCAGCCGACGCCGGAAGAGCCGACGGTGCAGTTTATTCACGATCTCGCGCGCGAGGGCCTCGGCAAGATGGGACATCATGGGCCGATGGGCGCAATGGGCGTGCCTCGGACCAGCCTGCCGCAGTGGGATGATATCCAGATCCTTGCGGCGCAATTTGCCGCCAAACCCCTGCTGGACGAGGCCTCAGTCGGCAGTGAGCTCGTCATCGGGCCAAAGGCCGCCAAACCGCTGAAGCTCGACATACCGCTCTTTGTTTCGGACATGAGCTATGGAGCCCTGTCCGAAGAAGCCAAGGTCGCAATGGCCCGTGGAGCGGAGCTGGCGGGCACGGGCATCTGCTCTGGTGAAGGCGGGATGCTGCCGGAAGAGCAGAGCGCCAACAGTCGCTATTTTTATGAGCTGGCCTCGGCGGAATTCGGCTATCGTGAAGAGCTGCTCACAAAGGTGCAGGCCTTCCATTTCAAGGGCGGGCAGGGCGCCAAAACCGGCACGGGCGGTCATCTGCCTGCCGGCAAGGTCGTCGGCAAAATCGCCGAGGTGCGCGGGCTGCCCGAAAAAACGGCCGCCGTGTCGCCATCCACATTCAAAGAGCTGAGCAGTGTCGATGACTTTCGCCGCTTTGCGGACCGTGTGCGTGAAATCAGTGGCGGCATACCGATCGGGATGAAAATGTCCGCCAACCACATCGAAGACGACATCGAGTTCGCGATCAAAGCCGAAATGGACTACATCATCCTGGACGGGCGCGGCGGCGGGACGGGCGCTGCACCACTCCTGTTTCGCGACAACATTTCCGTACCGACAATTCCGGCCCTGGCGCGCGCCCGGCATTATCTCAACAGCCGCGGCCGCAATGACATCACATTGATTGTAACGGGCGGCCTGCGTGTTCCCGCCGACTTCATCAAAGCACTCTGCCTCGGCGCTGACGGCATAGCTCTCGCCAATTCGGCAATGCAGGCTATCGGCTGCGTGGCCGCGCGCATGTGCAATACGAATAACTGCCCGGCAGGTGTAGCAACGCAAAAACCTGAACTGCGCGCCCGGCTGAAGGTGGAGCAATCCGCCGAGCGACTGGCCCGCTTCCTGGAGGCATCCACTGACTTGATGCGGGTGATGGCGCGTGCCTGCGGGCATAATCATCTCAGCCAGTTCAATCGCAATGACATCACAACCTGGCACAAAGATATGGCTGAGCTGACAGGCATAGCCTTTGCGGGATACGATCCCGGTCGATGATAAGGCAGGCGAATTGCCAATTGGCAGTTAATCATAATTGTCGATTGGCAATTCGCGCCGCTGCCGCCGCTATCCGGGCCGGAACCGGGATTGCCGGACTGATTTCTTCGCAGGTAGTTGTCGCCTCGTGTCGGCGGATATCGGGCAGCCGGCGGTGTTCATCCATTCGCCCGATCATAGCTTTGCCTCCTTATACATCGCTGAAGCTTTGTTCTGATTTCCGGGTGCCGGATCGTATTCCCGTTTCGACAATCGCAGCGGATATGGTACTTTTGCGCTCAGGTATCGGACGCAGACAAGAGCAAAAGGCGGGGCAGAACAGCATGCTAGATGACGAGCAACTCCGGCGGCAGGAATATGTCGCGCGCATCAACCGTGTGATCGACTTCATTGTGGACAACCTGGATCGCGAGCTGCAACTGAAGGAGCTTGCGGGAGTGGCGCACTTTTCGCCTTTTCATTTTCACCGCATCTTTCGTGCCTTCGTCGGCGAAACACTGCATCAGTTTATCAGCCGCCTCCGCTTGGAAAAGGCGGCGATGCAGCTTTGTAACAACCCCCGCAAATCCATTACGGAAATCGCGCTGGACTGCGGCTTTTCAAGTTCCGCGACCTTCGCGCGGGCCTTCCGCTCGGCGTTTAATATGAGCGCCGGCCAGTGGCGCCGGTCGGCCGGACAGGCCAATAGCAAGAATAGCAAAACGGAAAGCAATTCAGGCAAAAAGGAAAGCAATAGCTGTGAAGTAAACGAACGATCCTCCACGTATTTTGCTTCCGAGTTAAATGTTCGCGAGTTTAATGATCAATTGTGGAGGAATGAAATGATTAAACAAAGTGATGTGACTGTTGATGTGAAAGAATTCCCGGAGCGATGCGTCGCCTACCTGCGTCATATCGGACCATACAAGGGCAATGCCGGTCTGTTTGAGTCTCTGTTCAACCGGCTCTTTAGCTGGGCCGGAGCGCGGGATCTGCTGCGCTTTCCCGGCACAGAGGTTTTGAGTGTCTATCGCGATAATCCTGAGCTTACGGATGAGAACAAGCTCCGAACCGAGGTGTGCATCACCGTACCAGAGGAAACAGAGGTTGAGGGTGAGATCGGCAAGATGAGCTTGCCCGGCGGCAGGTACGCGGTCGGCCGCTTTGAGCTGCGCGCGTCTGAATTCGAAGGCGCCTGGAACACGATGTTCGCTGACTGGCTGCCCGCCAGCGCCTATCAGCCCGACGACCGGCCCTGCTTCGAAATCTATCACAACAATCCCCGCGAACACCCCGAGGGTCTTTCCGTGGTGGACATCTGTATCCCGGTGCGTCCCCTTTGAGTTAACACAGTCCCGCGGACGGTAGGCGCCCGGTCCTTTGACGATCATTGGCAGGATCCGCGTTCGTTCCACCGTGCGCAGTGCAGCGGTATATCTTAACTCCGATGTTAAGAGTAGGTGTCACTGTTAACAAAGGCGCTCGCAGGATCTTGTTGACGGCAGTCGGGTCATCGCCGCAGATCGGTCCAATCATTGGCGGCTGACAACGCGCCGGGAATGAAAAGACCGTACCGATGGTGATGCTTGTAATGTCCGGATCCATTTTCATCGGCGATCGGCGATGAAATGACTGCCCCCGATGGGTTTTGTGGCGGCGGCGCGAGGAATCGACAGCTATCAAAGCATGAGGGCTGCCCTGCCTTAACGGCGGGACAGCCCTCATGTATATATCTATTGGTTAGAGCGGGGATTTAACGGACAATCAGCTGTTTACTTTGCAATCTGCCCTCGAAGTTCATTCGCACGAAGTAGACACCCGCTTCGACACTCTGACCCAGCTTATCGTCGCGATCCCAATAGAAGGCGTGGGCGCCGGCCGGCAAGTTTCCGTCGTGAAGTAGCTGAATCTCGCGTCCCAGCAAATCGCGAAGGGAAAGCCGTACCTCTCCATTTTGCGGCAATTCAATCTTTACCTGGGCCTGATTGACTATAGGGTTGGGCGCGATCCATATTGCCGGCATCGGTACTTTACCGTCCTGATTGGCGACGGATGTTGTGGCCCGGTCCGCCGAAACGCCCAGTATCTCAATGTCATCCACCAGGGCATTCGCCAAGGCGCCGAACTGGCCGTTGCCGGAGGGATTTTCCACGATGAAACGCAGTTGAAACTGTTCGGCTCGTTGGAAATCCTCCGGAATTGTCAGGAGCACTTTTATCCATTCGCCATGATCGCCGCTGATTTCTTCAGCCTCTCGCCAACTGAGGCCACCATCGCCGGACATTTCCACACGGAAGATGGGATCGGGTGAATTGCCGAAGGGCGGCGCCAGCACCGAGAACCAGCGGAAATACTGCAGGACTGCTACGCTGTAGGCGGAAAGGTCGTAGATTGGCGAGAGCGCCGTTGTCTGTCCCGCCGCCACCATGTAGCGTTCGATATTAAAGCCGCTGCCGGCTCCTGTCACCAGACATTCGGCATTGTCGTCCGAGTGATCGTCCTCGGGCTGGAGGATTTGTGAAAAGGGCGCGCCCAGATCCGCCAGATCGATTGCCTGCGGATCGCCGATTTCCCAGCCTGCGCCAAAAAAGTCGCCGCTCTGCACACCCAGCGTCCATTGTTCTCCACTGCTCAGATTGTCGAAAGCCGCCCGCTGGAAGCCGACCAAAAAACGATAGGCATCGGCGGATTGGACGGCGGGGCTGAGCGGCAGAAGTTTCTGTGTGGCCGGCTCGAAAACACTGATTTGATAGCTTACGATCGTGCCGGGCTTTTGAGCGGGAATTGCCGCCTGCCATTTGCCGCCGTCCAGCGCGAGGGCTTTGACGATCTTTTCATCGCCGTCGCGATTGCTGCTGTAGGTCAGGATCACCGAATCGAGCTGTGTGCCTTTCAGCGCAAAGGATTCGAAGCTGAATTCCACCGGATAGGGATTGAGCGTATCCAGCGTATTGGCCAGCGCGCTATGGGCAAAGCTCTGGCGCATGCTGAGCAGGGTTCCGATCTGGTGATTGTTGAAGGCCTGGACTATCTCGGCGCAATGCGGTGTGCCGTTGCTGAGGTCGCCGTCGTCATCGTCCGCGATCAGCGTTTCCATGAACCATTCGCTGAAAGCCACGCCGTTGTCCGGGTCGTCCGGCAGACCATAGCGGGCGAAGTGGGCCAGCTTCGTGGCCGTAGCCAGTGATGTCAGCTTGCGCAGATCCCAGAAGGCGCCGCTGATAATCTGTCCGTCATGGTGCGATTCGCCCTGGATGTCGTCGGGGTAGACCAGGGAATTTTCTGCCGTTCGGATGAAACGCTCCGGGTCGTCGGCAAAAACGCCCGGTCCGGTCAACGGGTCGTCGGTTACGAAGGCCGTGACTACATCGGCGATGCCTTCCTGCAGCGTCGGATTGTCGAAGCTGCCGCCCAGATCTTCGGCCACAAGGGTATTGATACTATGACCATATTCGTGGTAAAAGACGCTGCCGCCGTCTGCCATGCGAATGTTTTCATCGCTGAGGCCGAGAAAGGCGATCTGGTTGCCGTTGGAAAAAGCGTTCGCCTGCTCGCCGAATTGCGGATGCGAAGACCACCACAGCTCGACGCTAATCTGCTGATCCATCGTTGTCAGTTCCGGGTCGATGGCTTTGACCCAGGCATGAATTCGATTCAGATAGGAGAACATATTGCGTTCGTAGCGATGCGAATTATCATCGTTCCAGAAGATCGTCATATCCTCGCCGGGGCTAAGGCTGCCTTCCCAGGCGGCGCTCTCGCGTCCATTAGCCAGAACCGCGCCGAAGGGGCCTTCCAGCGTGGCGTTTACGCTGGCTTCCGCCTCGATGTCCACGCTCAGATTACCCTTGTCATCCGTTGTGTGCCTTTGTCCGCCCACCGTCACATAGAGGTTCGGTAGCTCGACAGACTCGGTCGGCTCTAGCGCCGAGCGTGTGCGAACATCGCCCTTCACGCCGATCGTCGTTGCCACATGGAGGTGTTGCGCCGTGCGACGCAGCAGCTCGCCGCTGTGGGCGTCCACGAGTGACTGATAGGCTGTGCCGGCTCCCGGCAACAGCAGCGGCAGGCGGTACACCAGGCGGTACTCAATGCTGTGGCCCTGTTTTATAGGCAGCACCGCGAGCGAGCGTGTCGACTGCAGCGGGTCATAGTCGGCCCGGCAGGCGGACTTATGATCGGCAGCGAGACCTTCGAGGGCCGTACGCGCGGCT
>JANQRB010000127.1 GCA_028284775.1 Candidatus Kapaibacterium sp.
CCGCCCGTCGTCACCAGGGCCGGATTGCTCGACGTCGCGCTTAAAATCAGGTTCGCATAGGGCGTATCGATATCGCTCACCCTCATGCTGAGCGAAGTCGAAGCATCCTCCGATGTTAAGAGTGCCGTGTTTGTCGTGCTGATGATCGGCGGATCGTTCACCGGATCAACAATCAAAGTGAAGGTGGTCGAGCTTGTCGAGACCCCGTCGTCAACTGTGATCGTGATGTCGGCGCTGCCATTCGCATCCGCCACCGGGTCAACGACAAAACTCGTTGTGGCGCCGGTAACGCCGAAGCTGATGCCGCCCGTCGTCACCAGGGCCGGATTGTTAGACGTCGCGCTTAAAATCAGATTCGCATAGGGCGTATCGATATCGCTCACCCTCATGCTGAGCGAAGTCGAAGCATCCTCCGATGTTGAGAACGCCGTATTTGTCGTGCTGATGATCGGCGGATCGTTAACGGCATTAATCGTGTATGTTATCGTGGTCGATCCCGTCAGAGCGCCGTCGTTGACCTGGAATGTCAACGGTACCGTTCCCGAGGCGTTCGTTACAGGGGTAATCCGGAAGCGCGTCGTGGCGGCGGTGGCGCCAAGCTGTGTGATCGAAGCGATCGTGCTCAGATCGGCGGCCGGGGGCATTATGCTCAGGCCGCTGATGCCGGGATCGACATCGCTGAGCGCCAGGCTTATGTCGCGCGTTTCATCTTCATTGGTCACAAAGACGGTATTCGCGGTTGCAATGCGCGGGGCATCGTTGACAACCTGTAGCGCGGCGCTCGTGGAACCGGCGCTGTTGTGCAACGTCAGGGTCAGGGTTCCGGCTGTCGCCAGGGCTCCGGCGGGAACCTGGGCGGACAGACTTGTAACGGAATGACTGGTGAACGCAAGGGCAACAGTTCCGCTGGTTACGCCAAAGGTATCGAGCTGCGTAAGTGTGAGCGAAGTAATCGCCTCGAATTCCGCCCCACGTACATTAAGTTGCGCGGCCCCCAGACTGGCTGTCGTAACCGAGGGCGTTATCCCGGAGATCGACGGCGCAAGCGGTTTGTTTAACCAGATATCGAGACTTTCGCCGTTCTTGTTGGTGATTATGGCGTCCAGGTCGCCGTCGCCGTCCAGATCACCAATGTCGACAGCCACGGATTCGCCACTGCCGAATGATGACTTCGCAAACGTTAAGTCACCGTTGTTCAGCCAGATTTGCTGCCGTTCGCCGAGAATCGACCAGATTATGTCCAGGTCTCCATCGCCGTCAAGATCGCCGAGGGCCACGTCTTCTGTGTCCCCGACAGTTCCGATAGTAACTATCGAAAACGTTCCGTCGCCATTGTTCTGAAATATTCTTTGACCGCCACCGAAAAGGTTGGCAAAAATCATATCGGCATCGCCGTCATTATCCAGGTCACCGATGGCAACGCTCCTGAAAGGAACTCCGTTAAAACCGGATGAGGTATTAAAGGTTGCGTCGCCGTTGTTTATCCATAACTCCTGCGGGGCAATGTCACTGTGGCAAAGTATAGCGTCAAGGTCGCCGTCGTTATCCAGGTCAGCAACCGCAACTTTCCGGCTGTTGTAGCTTGGGCCAAAAACCATACTGCTAAAAGTAGCGTCGCCGTTGTTTATCCAGATTTCGTTGGGCGCATTTGCAACCGCGAATATAGCGTCGAGATCGCCATCCCCGTCCAGGTCGCCGATAGCCACGCTCCTGCTTTGGTTTGTGCCACCGAAAACACTGCTCGCAAAAGTGCCGTCGCCGTTGTTGAGCAGGATATGATTTTGCCCGCCAACGTTAGCGCCAAGCGCGTCGAGATCGCCGTCGCCGTCTAGGTCGCCCAGTTGTACATCCAGGGTATTGCCCCCACCAAAGGTCGAGCTAGTGAATGTTCCGTCACCGTTGCCAATTAAGATGTGGTAGGGCAGATTGCTGTCGTTGGAAACGATGGCGTCCAGGGTTCCATCGCCGTTGAGATCCCCAATGCTTGCAGCGCTGGCATCGCCGCCGCCATTCTGCGTAATGGTCGCAAAGGTAGCCGCGCCGCGGTCGGCTGCCACCGTAAAGCTGTGGACAACGGATTTTTGCATTATTGCGCCCTGGAAGTTCACACCCTCACGGATCGAAACATATATCTTTTCCCCGGTGCGCAAGGGCTCGGCGGGGTCGATAAGGACAGACGCATTGCCGTTTGTGTAGCTGATTGCCGCCGCTGTCGTGAAAAAGCCGCTGTGCTCACCATAAAGAAACAGGTTGGTACTCGCTACCAGGGTCGTTGTACGCATCGGGGCGTTGAAGTCGATCCGGATATCGGTGTTGCGCGGAGCGGCATTCGCGTTTGTAGTCGGGCTCGCCGTCACAATCTGTGGATATGAATTGATGTTGAGCATTATATCGAGGGGGGCATTGCTGCCGTTGGCAATCATAGCGTCCAGGTCGCCATCGCCGTCAAGGTCGCCCATGTCAACGCCATAGGAACCTGGTTCACCAAAGTTGGACGTGGTAAAGGTTGCGTCGCCATTGTTGAGCCAGAGCTCATTCCTTACGGAGACATTGGCGATAATTACATCGAGGTCGCCATCAGCATCCAGATCGCCGATAGCCAGGTTCCGGCTTTCACCGCTTCCCAGGGCAGAGCTAGTGAACGTTCCGTCGCCGTTGTTGAGCCAGATTTCCTGCGGCGCATGACTGCTGTTGGCAATCACGGCATCCAGGTCGCCGTCACCGTCAAGGTCGCCCAGCTCTACTGCATAACTATGGTGACCACCGAAGGATATCGATGTAAACGTGGCATCGCCATTATTGTACCAGATTTCCTGCGCCGTGAAGTTGCGGTTGGCGATAATCACGTCAAGATCGTTATCGCCATCGAGGTCGCCTATCGCCACGTCTTCGCTGTCGCCTGAACCAAAGGTCGAGCTGGTAAATGTGCCGTCGCCGTTATTGAGCCAAATTTCCTGCGGCGCATCAAAATGCGAAAGCACTATGTCGAGGTCGCCGTCACCGTCCAGATCGCCGCTCGCGAGGCCGGTTGCGTCTGGGCTGCCGAAGGTACTGCTCGTGAAGGTACCGTCGCCATTGTTGAGCAAAATGTCTTTGCTTTCTCCCTGCACATTGGCGTTGATCATATCCAGGTCGCCGTCGCCGTCCAGATCGGCCAGCTCTGTATCTACCGTCCAGAAGGTGCTTAATGCCGAAGTGATGAATGTACCGTCGCCATTACCAAGCAATAGCC
This sequence comes from Candidatus Kapaibacterium sp., assembly GCA_028284775.1. Lineage (GTDB taxonomy): Bacteria > Bacteroidota > Ignavibacteria > Kapaibacteriales > UBA7675 > JANQRB01. The sequence goes on from JANQRB010000127.1 coordinate 3,233, forward strand.
TGTTCGAACTGTTGTTAATGGTCGCTACAACGGCGTCGGGAATCCCATCGCTGTTCAGATCGCCAATCGCAGCGCTTCTGCTATTATTGCCGACCGCCTGGGTTTGAACGTTGAAGAGAGCTATGCCGCGTTCAGCCGCTGCGGTGAACCCATACACGAACGGCCCGTTTTTGATGATACCGCCCTGGGTATTTTTAACGTCATTGATGCTCAGGGTGATGTGCTCACCGGCGCAAAAAGCGGTTGCCGGGTCAATGACAACCGCGGTACCGGCGTTGGCAAAGGTAGCGGCGAGCGCACCGGATTTGGAGCCGTGCAAAAACACCGTCGTGTTGGTAACGAAGCTTGTTAAGTCCATCGGGTCGTTGAAGTTGACAACGATGTTGCTGGTAGATGGTACGGCATTGGCGTTGGTGACCGGACTGATTGACAGTATGCGCGGTGTGGCAATGTTAAGCCAAATATCGTGAGCCTGGCTGCCGCTGTTGCTGATGATTGCATCCAGGTCACTGTCGCCATCCAGATCCGCGATATTAACGCTCTGTGAGAGACCCGAGCCGAAAGAAGTACTGCTGAAAGTCGCGTCACCGTTGTTTATCCATATCTCCTGTGCCTGGTTAAAGTTTGCTACGATGACATCGAGATCACCATCTGCGTCCAAATCGCCGAGGTCCACAGCATTACTTTCACCTGAGCCGAATGTGCTGCTGCTAAAGCTTCCATCACCGTTGTTTATCCATATCTCCTGTGCCTGATTGGCGCGGTTGGCTATCACCGCATCGAGATCGCTATCCCCATCCATGTCGCCCAATACCAGGCCTTTGCTGTCGCCGGCGCCGAAGCTAGAGCTGGTGAACGTTGCATCGCCATTGTTTATCCAGATTTCCTGCGCCTCGTTGTTTTGGTTGGCGATAACGACGTCAAGGTCGCCGTCATTGTCAATATCTCCTATGGCGCAACCATCGCTGCTACCCGCGCCAAAAGTGGATGAACTAAAGGTGCCGTCGCCATTGTTCAACCAGATTTCCTGCGCGGCGGGGCCGGAATACGTCAACACCGCGTCAAGATCGCCATCCCCGTCCAGATCGCCCAATCTGACGCTGGTGGCATTTGCGCCGCCAAAGGTATTGATGGTAAAAGTAGCGTCACCGTTGTTCAGCAGGATCTCGGCGGCGGCAACCCCGGCAGTAGCGGCAATAGCATCCAGGTCGCCGTCGCCGTCCAGATCGCCCAATGCGACATCCACTGCCCGGCTGCCTCCGGGATTAGAGCTGCTGTAGCTACCGTCGCCGTTGCCGATCAGCAGTTGGTAACCCAGGCTGGTGGCATTTGCGATCAGGGCATCCAGGATGCCATCGCCATCCAGATCGCCAATGTCCGCGCCGAATACGTTTGGGCCGGCATTCTGCGTACCGGTAATAAACACGGCAGTACCGCGCTGTGGCGCCGCAATAAAACTGTGTACATAGTTGCCGCGCTCAAGGCTTAGCCCGGAGCCGTTCTGTACGCCGCTGAGAGAAATGTCCACGCGTTCGCCCGCAAACAGGTCGCGGGCGGGATCTATTACAAGCCGGGTATTGCCATTCGTAAGGCTGATATTCGCCTGCGTAGCAAGCCTGCCGCTGCCCGAGCCGTGTACAAACACGTTGCTACTGGCCGTAAGCGTAGTGCTCTCCATCGCATCGACAAAATCGATGCGGATCTCGCTGTCGGCCGGCGCACTAGTCGCATGGGTGGCCGGACTTAAGCCTGTTATTTCCGCAAAGTTTCGGTTAAACCAGACGGCAAGGAAGTCGTTCTCGCTGCTGATTATCGCATCCAGGTCGCCATCGCCATCCAGGTCGCCCAGATCGACGTTCAAACTTTGGCTGTCGCTTATACCGAATGTGCTGCTGCTGAAGGTCGCATCGCCGTTGTTGATATAGATTTCCTGGGCTTGGTTAAAGTTGGCAACAATCGCGTCCAGGTCGCCGTCGCCATCAAGATCGCCCAGAGCCGCGTTCTGACTGTTGCTTGCGCCAATGGTAGAACTGCTAAACGTTCCGTCGCCGTTGCCCAGCCAGATATGCTGGGGCTGGCCGTAGGTGTTGGAAATGATGGCATCGAGATTGCCATCGGCGTCCAGATCGCCCATGACAACACCGTGACTGTCTGACGGAGTTGCGCCAAAGGTTGACGTTGCAAAGGTCGCATCGCCGTTGTTCAGCCAGATATCTTCTACCTGGTTGTTTTCGTTGGCGATAATGACGTCCAGGTCGCCGTCATTATCGAGGTCGCCCAAAGCGACACCTTCGCTCTCGCCGCTGCCGAGCGTGGATTCGGCGAATGTGCCGTCACCGTTGTTGATCCAGATCTGCTGCGGCCCATCGCCGCCGGTGCGACCGTTGTTTGCAAATACCGCATCGAGGTCGCCGTCGCCGTCCAGGTCGCCCAGGGCGACGCCCTGACTACTGTAATCGATCCCCATCGAGCTGCTGCTGAACGTACCGTCGCCGTTGTTGAGCAGGATATCGTTCCAAGTACCACCGCTTTTGGCTGCGAGCGCGTCCAGGTCACCATCGCCGTCAAGGTCGCCAAGGGCTATTTGTCCTATCGGTCCTCTGCCGAATGTCGCGGAGCTGAACGTACCATCGCCATTACCAAGCAGGACAACGTAGCGATTGGAACCATCGTTGCCGCAAAGGGCATCCAGGTTACCGTCGCCGTCCAGGTCGCCGATGGCCACATCGGTAGGACTTATACCTCCGTTAGCCGATCCGGTATAAAAGGTGCCTGTACCACGGAGCGCCTCCGCGGTGAATTCGCGGACCAGCGAATGGCGTTCGATCGTACCGCCGCCTGAATTTTCCGGTTCGTGCAGCGTGATTTTAACATGCTCGCCGGGAAAGAAGGGGTCGGCAGGATCGATGCGTACCGAGGCATTGGTATTGGAGAACGATATTGTCGCCGCACTGGTTAATAAACCGCTTTGCGCGCCATGCAAAAACAGGTTGGCATTGGTTGCCAGCCCGGCCGGGCTCATCGGCTGGTCGAAGTCGATAATGATATCGCTGTCGAGAGCTACGGCATTAGCGTTCGTGGAGGGACTTAAGGAAGTGATCTTTGGAACACTCGGCACATTGCGCCAGACACTGAAGGGGTCTTCCCGGTTGCAGATAAAGGCGTCGAGGTCACCGTCGTTGTCTAAGTCGGCCAAGGCAATGCCGTCGCCGTTACTCAGGCCAAAAGCAACGCTGGAAAATGTGCCGTCGCCATTGTTATGCCAGATTTCCTGGGTGCCGCCATAATTGTTGATGATCACGTCCAGATCGCCATCGCTGTCAAGATCGCCCATGGCCAGGTCCTGGCTGTCGCCCGCGCCGAAGGAACTGCTTGTAAAGGTTCCGTCGCCGTTGTTCAGCCAGATTTCCTGGGCTTCATCGTTGTCGTTGGCGCACACAAGGTCCAGGTCGCCGTCGCCGTCGAGATCACCCATCTCAACGCCCATGGTAGTGCCGGAACCGAAAGCGGTTTGCGTGAACGTTGCATCACCGTTGTTGAACCAGATGTGCTGGAAATTACCGCGGTTGCCCAGTACGGCATCCATATCGCCGTCGCCGTCGATATCGCCAATAGCGATTTCCGTAGTGATACCGTTGCCGAAGGTAGAACTGGTAAACGTAGCGTCGCCGTTATTGAGCCAGATTTCCTGCGGCTCGTTGCTCCTGGCCGCTATGATCGCATCCAGGTCGCCGTCGCCGTCAAGGTCGGCAATACTCACAGCGCGGTTGTTTTGCGCACCGCCGAAATTTGAGCTGCTAAATGTACCATCGCCGTTGTTCAGAAGTATCTGGGCGTCCAATCCGTTCACCCGTGTTCCAATGGCGTCAAGATCGCCGTCGCTATCGAGATCGCCCAATGCTACCGCGTGCGTCTGGCCAACTCCGAAGGTCGCAGTACTGAAAGTGCCGTCGCCATTGCCGAGCAGAATATGGTAGGCGCCGGCGGTACTGGCGATCAGGGCATCGATATTACCGTCGCCGTTCAGATCACCGGTACTGATGTCTACCGCGCGGCCGATCTGGTTGCCCTGAAAGATGTTAAAAACACCAAGTCCGCTACCTTCTGTCGCGGCGGTAAACTGCCAAACCCGCGGATTTTGCATGAACTTAAAATTACCGTCCTGCGCATCGGTCGTTACGGTAATTTCAATGTTCTCTCCGGGCTTAAAATCGTCGTCCGGGTTGAAAATACGGGTTGCAAAGATTGTAGAAAAGTTGCCGTCATCGCTCAGAAATCCGGTTTGCGAACCGTAAATGTGAATGGTTCCGGCCCCTAGCGTCACGTCCCGCATTATATTACTGAACTCGATTTCGATGTTGCTGTTCCGGCTGGCGGTGACGGTATTCGTCGTTGGCAACACCGACAGGATTTGCGGCTGTGCGTGAGACTGGACGCTCAATGCAATTCCGATCGAGGCGACCAACGACCCCTTAAGAAGCGCCAGGGATTTGAACAGTCGCAGCATTTTGAGAAGGCGCTTGCGAAGCTGCGCGAATTTCCGCGCGGCCCGCCCGTTCCGCAGGGCAGTCCGAGCAGTCCTTGCTAATCGCCGGCGCGTCTTTTCAATTCGCCTGCGCAAATCTGCCATTATTGTTCCAGCGGGAATTCGCATAGCCTTGTTCTCCAATGTTACAGTCCATACAGCATGGACCGCTCGTTGTTCCTTGCTCTTCCGGGGAGGGGTTGCGCTGTCGTCAGAATCAGATCAGATCGCAAAAACTGACAGCCGGTTCGGCTCCCTTTGACCGATCAGCTTCAAGGAAGCCGTAGCCAGACTGTCGAAATTCGATGGCGAATTTAGATGGCGGGATTTGTCACAGCGGCACTACAAAATGTCACAGGGGGGTAGGGGTGTCAGGTTCTGTGGTTGTTTAGGATAATGCGCTGATGCCGCCCTTTGCCGCCCCGTGTATCGACCGGAGGTGATTGTGACTACCGAGGCAGCATGTACAAGGGCTTCGCCACAGCCGGGATCTGGCTTTGCGATGATGTCGTTGAATTATGGTATTATGGTAGCAATACAAACAGGCTCAGGTCGGCAGCAGCAGCACCGGCAAAGCCGAAATCTCTCTGCTGCCGTCGGCGAAACGGAGTTCCGGCACCGTGTGGTAGTGCCCGGCCGCAGACGACGGCGACGTCTGCACCTTCGGAAGCTGGCAGGTCCGGGAAAAATTGGTGCAGCCTCCATGACAGCGGACAAGCTGAAGTGTCATTGAGGATGTTCCGGAACTACCCTAATAGTCTTTTGTCCAATTCGACGCTGGTGCATCGATATCCCGACAGGACGCGAACTATGCCTAAAAGATATCTCCTTGTATTATTGTTATGCTGTGTACACCCCAGCCTGAGCGCGCAGGATTTCTGGGAACCTCTTCCGCTGTACGGGGGAGAGACCTACCGCATTATTGCCACGCCGGACGGCGATGCCTTTGTGGGAACGGAGGCGCATGGCTTACTTCGATCGACCGATCAGGGACGTTCGTGGTTTCCGGCCGGCCTCACGAAACATTCGATCCACAGCCTGTATGCAGACGGCAAAGGCGAGCTCTATGCAGGAACGACGCGCAGCGGCGTGGGGCTGTGGCGCTCAACGGACAAAGGCCAAAGCTGGGTCAATATATACGGGAGCGGGTACAGCAGGCAACTGGCGGTCAACAGTGCGGGCACTATCTGCCTTGGTACTTACGGACTCACGCCGCTTGCGCGCAGCACGGACAAGGGGCAATCCTGGAATGAACTGGATATCGATCCCGATGACGACCGTCATACAATTCTCCAGGGCCTGGTCGTCGATAGCCAGGATCGATTTGTCGCCGCGACAAACCTGGGCATCTACACGTCCGAAGACGGCGCCGTCTGGACGGGGCTTGAGAATCAGTTTGACAATGGGAACATTTTCGCGATCCAGGTCCATCCCGACAACAGCATCATATGCGTTGCCGATTCCGGAGTGTGGCGCAAAGGCCCGGAAGAATCGGCATTCACCGAAGTGTTTGCAGTGAAATCCGGTGAAAGAAGTGTGTTGAACAGGCTGGGAACGACCCTTTACCTGTCCCTCCAGAGCGCCAGGCGTCTCTACCGCTCCACCGATGCCGGCCTCAACTGGCAAACTATGTCCGATGATGACTCCGAGATGAGAGATTTTGCGCTGCTTGGCAACGGAGTGATTCTTTCAGCCGGTGGATTTGAAGGAGTTACCCGCTCCGAGGACGATGGGAGCACATGGCAAGCCGCCGGTAATGGTATCCTCTCGCAGAGTATTACGGCTGTCCACATGGATAGCGGGGGCGTTCTTTACGCCGGCAACCGTCGGGGCGTGATCTTTCGTTCTGTGGACGGCGGCGCCAACTGGACAGCCTCACCGTTTCCCGGGCTTCACCCGGTGTCAACCATCTTTTCCGCGCCGAATGGGCAAAGATTGTTTGCGTCTGTCGGGATGAAGAGTTATTGGGGAGACGGCGGACTGTATTACTCCGATAATTCCGGAATAGAATGGACAAAAGTCGAAAACAATGAAGTTGAATGGGCCCCAATCGATATTGCAATGCACCCGGACGGTAGCCTGTTCCTTAGCCTGAGCGACCAATCGGAATTGAACAGCGCGGGTTTGTTTCGCAAAGACAATCTCGATGCGAAATGGGAGCGCCTGGATGCTGTCTCGGAGGGTCCCGAAAAGATTTTTGTAAGCAGCATGGGCAGTATTTTTATACCGGGCGAAGATGGCGCGTTTGCCTACCGCTCTACGGACAAAGGGGAGAGCTGGACAGCGGTAATAATTCAGGCTAACGAACTCCATTTTGAGGACATGACCGAATACAAGGGAACACTCTACGGCATAGCCTTCCGGGGCAACCTCTACCGCTCCGACAACGATGGGCTCGCCTGGGAACGCATACCGGGAGGTGCAACGCAAGTCAGCGAATTCATTGCTACCGACAACGGCACCTTAGTTGCCGCGACCTACCAGGGCTGCCTTTTGTCGAGCTATCAAGGCCAATCGTGGCAGCGCCTGACCACAGGACTCATCATTTCCGCAGTTCGCTCAATCTCTGCTTCGCCGGAGGGCTACCTGTATGCGGCAACAGCGGGCGGCGTATACAAGTCTGCCGCAATAACAACCGACGTTCGTGAAAACGGCGCTTCCGCCGCAGCGGTTGACAAGCTGAAACTTAGTTTATCGGCCCCCGGAGACGAGATGGTGGAATTCGTGTATGCGTCCGCGGGTTCCGGCAATGCTCATATCGCAATCTTCGACATCCTCGGCAATCGCGTTGCGGATCTCCACAACGGGCGGGTCGATGCCGGCCAGCGTACATTACGTTGGGACAGCTCACAACACACGCAGGGCCGCTATTTCTGTCGTGCCGGGCGTGGCGGTCAGATTGTTGCCGTATCGTTTAGTGTCTTGCGCTGAACCCGGAAGCACGGGCATTCACGAGCATCTGATTCACACTCCGTGTTACGCCAAATGGCAGTCGGAATCAGTCAGCACAGAGCGCAGCCAGACATTTCCGATGCCTCGTATCCGTGAAGGCGGCGACAAAATACTTGCGCACCGGCTCTCGCTCTTTTTGCTATTCGCTAACCCGAATAACTCCATTCACCCTTTTAGCAGCTCATACACTTGCTTGCAAAGTCGTGTTCTGCCCCGGCTTTTTATTCCGCAACCTATACTCCATAGTAACGAGGCTTCTCGGTTAGAGTGCCAAGGGCGATTCGGTGGTACTCGGTTTGCTATCTACACTCTCCTCGGTGCTGTTAAGGAGTTTTACAAGCTTGAGATTCAACTGAAAATTCAAGAGTTTATGCAATTGCCATGAATGTCAAATTGTTACACAAATTGTAGGTCTTCTTAGTAATCAGCCTAATGATCGTCGCTAGAAATAATTGCATCTCTTCTTTTTCAATTAGGAGTATTTCATTGTCAGATAGATTTCTATCTTCTGCATAGAATTTATAGATAGCCTCAACCGGTCGAGCGTAATCATATAAATGAATTAATTCAGTGTTGTCAATCTCATCTCGATCTTTAGTGCTAATTTTTATTAGCTTTGGTTCAGTCTGGCCTTCAACTTTATATAACTCGAAATTAATTCCATAAGGTCGCGCATTTGGACGATTGTAGTACGCTCCTTTTATTGTCGACGTACGGAGGAATTTACTGACACGTTGAAAGTTCGGGTTGTTTAGCTTCGATGGATACACAATTGTGAATTTAAAATGATCAGCATCATAACTTGTTAGAGGCGAATGCCGCTCAAGCTTGATTTTTGACATCTGTTTTACCCCTTCCATACCTAGAGCTTCTATTTGTTCCGGAGTGAAAGATATTTGGTTGCCAGATTCCTCGATTTTTGTCTCGAATACCATCAGTCGATCATGAGAAATAGCTTCATCTAGTGGCTTTAAGAAATTATGAAAATACCCGATCGCGACTCCTGCAGCGACTCCATTAGACCTCTCCAGCTCGGCATCTAAATTGGGTGAGTCTTCAATACCTCCTTCGATTAGTCTGTTCACATAGTTCTTGACAGGTGTGCTAAATATATCCCAAGCGATTTGAATTATGTTGCCGGTAATTTGCGTGGCCATTGCGTCCATTGCAAACTTTCCTCTTTTTGTTGCTTATTGGAGTCATTGTTGTTAGTGTATTACCACCGTTAATTAATATTGGCTTGGCATTCTCTAGGAGCTTTTACTTCGTTATTCACGAAGTTAATATTCTTTGCTATTCATAGTACTTCGTAGACAATACGTTTTTTTTCATTTTGTTTTGAATTGGATGATAACCTATGAATTCGTGTAAGCTTTTCAGTCCCTTCAGGAAATGGCAGCACAAAGGGAGCGCTTTCTTAGCAGTTAATGGACCGTTGCAGCATCAAAATTACTCGTTACAATACTGCTTAATCCGCTAACGATGGTTTCCTGTCCGCTGGCTTCTGTATCTTGTCCGTTACTACCAAATGCTAGCCATAGAGCGACAATTGACGCAATTGAACCGGCGACTCCGAGCCGAGTTGCCAATTATGATTAGGAAATATTGCATTCATTTCTCCTTGCACGCTCTATTGCCTAACAGTCTCGGCTAAAAAACGTAGGAATTTTGGAGCTGTGTGCTCTTCCACCGAGACTAAGCTTGCGAAGAACTCGAAAATTGGGCAAGCCAATGTCCGCCCTATGCTTTATAGCCATTGTTCGCGAATCGTTATTATTTATTTTCACTAATAGTATTTGTAGATTTCAAGTCCAATATCTGGCAAGGCATCTGAGCTAACATCCGTAAGAAAATTTCCCCCTGCTGCCAAAGACAACTGTCTCTTAAACTCTCCGTAAAGAAATCTTTTAGTTGCCTGATCAAGGCTTTCATCGTTTACGATGGAACTGAATATATCCATGAATCGAGAGACAGTATTTGCATCCGTATCTGTTATCCAAGCCAATAGTTCCGCTAAGGCTCTATTACCTAACGCCCTTGCTTCAATGGCTTGATAATCCACCATATGAGTAATGAGTTTATATTCTCCGCTATAAATACTCCCGGTATTCAATACCTTAACATAGAAGAATTGATTGCTGAACTTGTCAAAAAGCACATTTGATTCTTCTGAAGAAGCTATTAAGTTCGTGAATTGAGAATCGGAGTAAACTTCAATAATTAAGTATGGATTTCCAGAAATCTCTTTAAAAGTGACTACGCCTAACTTAGTGCCAAAATTATAGAAGGAATAGTAATTTGCTTCTAATGAACCCAAGGTAGTTTTATGGTAATTGTCATCATCCATATCAATTAAGTCTGGACGTGCAATGTATTGTCTCTTTAATGGAATGCTGAGTGTTAGATTGTTCCATGACAGAAAAGAACTATGGTTTATTTGCAGAGAATTGTCATATAGATACCGTGTTTTCAGTTCTCTCTTCAAGTGCGTTATGTCGGAATCGTCAAAAGCCAATTCAACTCCATTTTCGATCCCGTAGAGCGATATAGGGGATGTTGAATCATTAATGTAAACTTTGAATATGCCATTCACCCCATGTTTAGGAAAAATCAACTCTCTATGTGTCTTTTCAATACCAGTTGATCCGTACTTCTGTCTGTAAAGAAGTGGAGTAACTTGAATATTCGGATAGTTCAGATTACTAAAATCAACCTGTGAGACGGCTTCTAAATATTTTTTTGAGGACCTAATTGGAACGCTATCACAAACCCAGGTTCCTTTCTCAAATTTGCAGCAAACCTTTACAAACATTTGAACATTACTTCCTACCTCTTTATCTGGAATAGAGACTTTATTATTTTGTATTGATATTGGCGTGGCTATAGGATAAGATTTTCTTTCGGAAGGAACCAGAATTTCAATTTTTTTCTCGGTCGGGAACACAACAGAACTTCCCTTCTTAAAACTATAATGAACTCTCATGGAGTCATGACTTTCTTTGGTTACATTTAAGTTAGTTAGTTCTACCTTCGAGCACGATGATGTGAAAATGACAAATACTACCAAGGCAAAGGAAAATGGCGACTGCTGCCTAAATCTCATTTTTTCATTTTTCATATTAGCGGAACTATTAGATTGCATATCAGATGTTTTCTGAAATGATTGCCAACGATTCTGTATAGTTACTGTGCTTATACCGCCATACTAGAGGGATAAGAACAATTGTTTATAGTTCTTATTCATTATTTCTACTCTTTATTTAATCAAAGAAATCATCAACCGTATTCTCTATCTTATCAATTGTCGAATTATTCTATGAAGTTGTGGATGAGCGTCAAAGCAAGCGGACTACTAATCAGGACATTACGCTGCTACTTTTTTGCAGATAATTACATTGCCGTCTCTGTACAAGGTTCCGGCTGGCACTCGTTCCATACGCCGATGACCCTTCAACCTGAACCAACCCTTTTCGGCCTCCAGACCAAATTTGCAGACCATCGATAAAGTCGCCGGACGTGAGCCACACCACTTTTCAAATCACTTTTATGCACCCATACGTCATAGCCAGTCAAGCTGAGCTTTGAGGCAAGCCAGACTGCCAAAATGTTTTCGTCCGGAACGGCATGAACTTTTAAAATGAGTTTCTTTCCAACATTCAATCTGTCATTAGCAGATTGAATGTCGAGTCTACGTTGCTTGCAAACGTATCACTTGTCTGGAATTACCAACAATCCTGTGACGTTCTGACTAAGTCAAGTTGCTCATGTGGTCAATATTCTGTCCACCAAAATGAGATTCCTGAATCAAGTCAGGCCATAGTCCGCAATGTTATGAAATACGGAAACAGGATGCAATACGTATGCACTGCGTATTTTCCAGTCAATGGAGGAAAACCATGAACAATATTTACAGCAGGATTGAGATTCAAGCATCTTGTTGATTTGCCCTCCCCCGCAATTTACCCCGCGTAATCCCGCACTTTTCGCCGAGCAAACTCCCGCCTAAGAAAAAGTCTCACCCAAGCACACGAGACCAGAAATTCTATTGCTGCCTACGATACTCGAACGATACCGACAAACAAGGAATCCACCGGGACTTTACGATCAGACAGTCCATCCGCCCGATCGCAAAACCCACCTTCTTTCACAAAAACGCCCCGAAAAACGCAATATTCGAGGCTTTCTGAATTTAGGATTGACATGAAACTTGGGGCAGTACGAGCACCGCAACACCCACGACCTCACACCTGCCTTCGGCAAAGCGGAGTTCAAGAAGCGCATGCTGGTGCCCTACGGGAAGTGCATGGAGCATTGCGCAGCAAAAGCTCGCCCTTGTACACAATGCTGCGTTCCCGCCGTCCCTGTGTGTCAACAAGTCGCAGTGTGACTATGGCGCGTTATTCCAAACGACAATGTATGCCTGCACGGCCCTTTACCGGGTGGGGCGCTACACGGAAATCGCCGACATAGCACGCGCACGGCTCACTCGGTGTGCGGTATTCTATCATACCAATCGGAACATTCAGCAATTACCGTTACCGCGTAGCAAAACTGCTAATCTTCCGCATCTTCGGCAAACTCATCCACAACGGCAGTGTTCATGTATTCCAATTTGCTTTCCTCCGCCAGTTCGATAAGGGCGTCGTAGGAGAGATAGGAACAGTAGCCGGCCAGCGGTCCCCGTTCCAGCAGGGCGAAATCCGGACGCTTAAACTCTCGGAACACCTACTCGCGGCGTTCGGCCGGCGCCAAGAAATGCGCTTGAATATCGAGGTTCGGTTGCAGGGCCATTAAATCCGCCATACGCAGGATGCCCGAATAAATAGATGTAGTGTGCTTCACTCCAAAGCCCAGATATATCGAGCTGAAAGTATTGTTAAGGGGCTGTATAAAACTGCGTTATCGCGCCTCACAGCTCCCGGCATCCAAAATTGGGAATGGCCATTTGTCCGGTGGCTACTACAGCGTGTGGACAGGAGTTAAGAGTATCGCAGAACGCGACATGCTGAAGATGTTTATAACGAAGGAAACCGGGCGCTCGTTCAGACGGTAAAGAAGGATGATATCAGGCTTGCGCCACTTTCAAAGCATCTGAAGCAGTTGGATGTTATTGCCGCAGGTGTCGTCGAGTACGGCTATCATCACGGATCCCATTTCTTTGGGCTCCATTGAGAATTGCACACCCAGCCGCGTCAGCCTGGCGTGTTCTTTTGCAACATCGTCGACGGCAAACGACGTCCACGGTATCCCGGCGTCTTTCAGAGCTTTTTGATATGTTCTGGCCGGTGCAAAGGCCATGGGTTCGAGCAGTAATTCCACCCCGTCCCGTTCCATCGGGGAAACCACTGTCAGCCATCGATGTTCGCCTAACGGAATGTCGGTTTTCTTGATGAACCCCAAAACTTCCGTGTAAAACTTCAGTGCCTTCGCCTGGTCATCCACCGGGACGCTTGTAGCGTATATTCTGATCATAGTTTGACATTCGCCTGTGTTCGTTTTCAACTGTTAATTCATTACCAAAATTCAACAAAAAAACGGCAAGAATCTTATTCCGGATTGCTTTTGTACAATTGTTGATACGCTTTCGGCGCAAAGCCGGTACCACGCTTAAAAGCTGCTGAAAACGTCGGTAGGCTGGCATAACCTACATCATAACAGACCTGTGTAACAGTACATCCCAGGCGAAGCAACTCCTTCGCTTTTACTATTCGCATGCTGCGTAAATACTGCCGCGGCGTCACGCCATACACCCTTTGAAAAGTCCTGATATAATGGAAACGCGACATGCAGGCAGCGGCCGCCATGCCGTCCAATTGAATGTTCTCGGAAAAATATTTTTCCATGAACGCTTTAGACTGTCTCAACCGAACATAGTGATCCGCCGGCAGCAAATACTTCGCAGCGATGCGCTCTATTTCCCGTTCGAAATATGTCTTTGCTTTGTCGGTCATGCGTTTCAGTCCGGAGGGCTGGTATGAGAGCTTGCGTTCGGCGTCGCCGCCGATGAAAATACCATTGATTGCGGACATTGACCAATTTTACTACATACCGGTCAGCGCGTCAACCGTAAAGTGCCGGAGATATTGCCAGCGTCTTGCATACTCTTTTGCAATTGTTCGCACATCCGGATGGCATGCGACATATCCGGGAGGAAAATTTATGATTAAACTTTTAAACCTTATGGCTGCTGACCTGTCCAGCAATAGCGCGGTGCGCGAGGGATGCGAATCAGGCATTACATTGTTCACGGCACTGCGAGCCCGGTATTTCCGCAGATCGCTTCTGCCGTTCAGGATTTCGGCTACCCGGTTCTGCGCGCGGGCGAATACCGGATTCTCTTCCTGTTCGGCCACTCTCCTGGCACGAGCTGTATCCGCACGGCACGCTCGACATGGCGTTTGGCCGCCTCTTCCAACTCGGATTGCAGGCGGGACTTCTTCGCTTTCAAAAACACTTTGCGATTGTCGGGTCGCAGTTTCTTTTCAGGAACGTACACTTTCTTTTCAGGCAACTCTTCCGCGCGCTGCGTCTCCCGGACCATCAGTTATCTGAGCGGACCCAGGAAGCTTCAATAATGTATTTGTCGCCGTGGCCGGGCTCCGAAATCCGATGCCGCCCTCCTCGGGAGCGCCGTTGCACATGGTGGTTGCGGATGCGGCCTGGCTGTATTCGTCGACATATTCAAAGGTCAGTGTCATCAGTTGATCCGAATGCCGCATTTTTCTCTACCCGCGCCGCCGTAAGGCATACGAAAGCGGACCCCGTCTCAGCGCACAATCACCAGCGGTTCTAATGCCCGAGCAGCGTGCCCAACCTTATCGATTGCGTTTAACTCGATGAGGTATGTCACGCCCGGTAAAAGCAGATCGGCCGCGTGCGTGTCCAATTCTACCGTGTATTCGCCCGGCTTAAGCAATTGATCAATGAGTTCGGCCGCGGTTGCGCCGGAGAGGCCGACGAGACGTAAACGGACACGCGCTTCCGCACCGAGTGAAAATGTAATAACAGCGTTGTCGCGCAAGCGGTTGGGGCTGACGTCGACTGCGCTCAGCCACCGTTCCGGCGCGGATCCGGTGAGACGCTCTTTGTCGTCAAGCCGTGGGATGAGCGGATGGTGTGGGATGAGCGGATCGTGGGGATTGAGCGGATCTTGTAGGTTGAGCAGATCCTGCGGGTTGAGCGGATCCTGCGGATTGAGCGGATCTTGTAGGGTGAGCGGATCCTGCGGGTTGAGCGGATCCTGCGGATTGAGCGGATCTTGTAGGTTGAGCGGATCCTGCGGGTTGAGCGGATCCTGCGGGTTGAGCGGATCCTGCGGATTGAGCGGATCTTGTGGGTTGAGCGGATCCTGCGGGTTGAGCGGATGGTGCGGGTTGAGCGGATCGTGGGGATTGAGCGGATCTTGTAGGTTGAGCAGATCCTGCGGGTTGAGCGGATCGTGGGGGTTGAGCGGAGCCGAAACCCCACATTTCGCCAGCACTACCCTTATGCTCACCGTGGCCGCATCCGCGCCGCCCTTCCTAGCCGCATGCAAAGTTTAAGTGCAACAACAGCAGTGCTCTCGGCGATCTGCGCGCGCGGATCGGCCGGCTAAACTGTTGTCTGTAAACACGTAGACTGTCGGACATTTGACCGAGGTCTCAGTCCTAGATATTCGTTAATTACAGTGGCGTCTGCCGGCTCTAGGTTTTCAACCGATCAGTTCATGTATTAAACGATCGGCTGCCCGCATTTTCCACAATACGGGAAGTTCCCCTTTGTCATTTTTTCAACCGAAATCAAACGATGAAATCGCATTCATGAATCGCAATCGCCCTGCTCGGCCATCGCTAATTCGATCGCGGCGGAATCCCACATCGGGTTGGGGTGAATGCCAAGGCTTTCAAGGGCGTTCCTGCCTGGTTGTGTCGGGGATCGATCGAAATGCGCATTCTCATTGTCCGCATCGTCTTCGAAATTCGTATCAGGGCACCGTCCGGATGCCGATGCTCCGGAAAGTGAATTGCCGCCGGTCCGTGTACGACTGACGTTGTTTTCAAGCCCAGGCATCGCAGGATATCTTAGTCGGCCCTTATATTAATTACAAGTGTTGACATTGTCATAACTCTCCGGATGACAATTGTAGGGTTAACAATAACACCCTCGGAGATAGTAAGAGTCAGGCATTGCAGGGCGTGAAAGCTATTTGCGCACAAGTAATCCCGGCGGGCGTGTGATTATTTTTACCCGCCGGGATCGAGCGGGTAGGAATACTTTCAATCAACTCAGGGCAGTATGACAAAAGGGGACACATGGCGCCGGACTACTTCATTGGTCCCGAGTTCTTCGACAACAAGCAGGTAGCTTCCCGCGGCCAGGGGCGCACCGCTTTCCAGCCGGGCCTGCCATTCCAATGAATGTCGACCCGCCGCATACTCCCGATCACTTAACTCAATAAGTACGCGCCCGGTCATGTCGGCGATGCCGATTCGCAGGTAGACTTCCTGTTCCAGTGTTAACTCAATTGCCGCGTGCTCCGCAACCGGGTTGGGGTTGATACCCAATTGACTGATCGTGTTGCCGTGGAAGGCGGGAAGGACAGGAGCGAGCGGAAGGGATTGCTTCGGCAGCACAACAGCCACATTCACCGTCGCGGAAGATGTACCACCGTGACCGTCGTCTATTGTATAGCTGAAACTGTCCGCGCCCGGTGCCGCGCCCGCATCGTAGTCGATTGTCGTGCCGCCGCCGCTGATGCTCAATGAGCCCAGGCTCGCGCCCGTTACATTGGTGATTATTACACTATGGTTGTCCGGGTCGCTGTCATTCGCCAGGGGGTTAATAAGCAAGGGCGAGTTAATCGCCACATTGCCCGCATTGTCGTCCACCGCCTGCGGCGCGAGATTGCGGAAAAGCGCCGCCACTGCATTGTCACGATTGCCCGTGCCATATACATGTTTATTTGTCGGATCAAGGGCCAGCGCGCGCACCAGGCGAAGACCATCGACACCGTCAACACCGTCCCGACTGATGCCCAGCCATTGCAATTCACCCGTCGCGGCGTCGCGTTCGAAGAGCGCCACGGCATTGTCATTGGCGCCGGCCGCCCAGACATGGGCTCCGCCCGAACTTACCTTAACGTCCCAGATGCCCGCCAGGCCGTTAACTCCCGCCACGCCATCCTTATACCGTTTAACGAAACTGAGCTTGCCGTTTGCCGCATCACGACGGAATACCGCAATGGCATTATCGAGTTTGCCGGCCACATAAACATGTTTGCCGTCGGGACTGACCGCCACCGCTACAGCGCCGGACAGACCATCGATGCCGCCGCTGCCGTCTTTCTTGCGTTCGACAAAACTCAGGCTGCCGTCCGTCAGCCTGCGACTGAAAACCGCCACCGCATGATCCCCATAAGCCGTGGCATAAACAGTCGTTCCGTCCGGCGCGACCGCCACGCCGAGAGCGTTACGCAAACCATCGACGCCGCCTGTGCCGTCCCTGTGAGCTTCGAGCAATTCAAGACTGCCGTCCGTTAAACGACTAAAAACCGTCAGAGCATGAGATACATAGCCGCTTATATAAGTATTAAGCCCGTCCGGACTCACCGCCAGCGCGCGTGGCCTCTTCAATGTACTCACCGTCTGACCGCCGCTGCTGTTGCCCTGGGATATCCTGCCGATGAAGCTCAGCGCGCCGGAAAGCTCATCGATGTTAAAGGCCGCGACGGCATTGTTGCCGTAGCCGGCGGCATAGAGTTGTCGTCCGTCCGGACTGATTGCCAGATCGTTGAGATATCTCAGGCCCGAGACGCCGCCGGAACCGTTGCGCACCCGGCCCTGATAACTCAGGCTGCCGCTGGTAGTACTGCGTTCGAAGATCGCAATCGAATGGTCGTTGCGGCCGGCGACATAGAGGAAACGGCCATCCGGCCTGAGGGTGACATCGTAAGCGCCGCGCAGGCCGCGTACGCCGTCCTTGCGGTCCTTCTCGCATTCGATGTAATCGCTGTTGGCGAGTGCGGATTCGCTTGATGCGACCGCGACGAGTATCGCGCCGGTCACCTGACAGCCGCCCGGCGTCGTGGCTGTATAGACGAATTGATCCAGTCCGGCAAAACCGGCATCAGGTGTATAGCTGACCAGACCGTTAAGAATTGAAGCGCTGCCGCCCGCGGGATCATCAACAGACAGCAGTTGAAGATTCGCTCCTTCATCATTGCGCAGAACATCAAGGGTGCCGCCCGTGGCGTCAAGGGCCGCAAAATCCAGCAGCGCACGAACAATACTCGGCGTTACGGGCAGAGCGGTCGCCTCGGTGCAACCGCTGGGCAGTGTTCGCGTCACGTCAATTGATACGGTCCCCGTTGTAGATTCGTCCCAGAATACCTGCACGCTGCTGCTGCCCTGGCCACTGACAATTGTGCCGCCGGTGACAGACCAGAGATGCGCCGCCGCCGCATCCATCGGTTCGACGGAATATTCGAACGCCTGGCCCGGACAGGGAAGAGTCGAGCCGGTAATCGTTAACTCAGAGGCAGGCTGCACATTGACAGTAAAACTGGTGGAACGCCGAAATTCACCATCGAAGGCCGAGACAGTTACCAAAGCAGCGCCGGTGGTGCCGCACTCCGGCGTTATCTGAAGCGCGACACTGGCGGCCGTGGCGCCGAGAGTGAGATTGCCGTTCGGTAAGAGCGATTGATTATTCGAGGTGGCATTAAGGATCAGATCTGCCAAGGGCGTATCGACATCGCTGAGCTGTACGAATGCACTTGTCGACCTGTTTTCTTCAGTGCTAATCAGAGCACTCGTCGCGCTGATCTGCGGGGCGTCGTTGACCGGGTTAACCGTCAGAACGAAACTGGTCGAATTCGTCAGTTCGCCATCGCTGACCTGGAAGCTGAGCGGAATGCTGCCCGAGGCATCGGCGGCCGGGCTTATGAGGAACTGCGTCGTCGCGCCGGTAGCGCCGATCTGGCTGATCGATGCGATAGTCACGAGGTCAGCCGTGGGCGGCGTCACAACAAGGTCGGCCACCCCGGGCACAAAGTCACCGAGGCTCACCGAGATAGTTGTTGCCAGGTCTTCGCTAAGCGTAGCCGGGCCGATCAGGCTGATCTCCGGCCGATCATTGAGCACGGTCAGGCTTGTGCTAGCCGAAGCGACGGAATTAGAAACGGTGAGCGTCAGGGTACCGACGGTCGAGAGCAGGCCGGCGGGAACCCGGGCCGTTACGCTGCCGGGGACCGCGTTGATCTGGAGCTCGCGCGTGCCGACGGTTGTGCCGGAGCTGTTAAGGATGGAAAGATCCGCCTCCTGTATTTCGAACAAGTTCCCGACGACGACGATATCCATGGCGTCGAGGCTGGCCGTGGTGCTTGATGGTGTGAGCGAGCTGATCGTCGGTGCCGGCGGCTCATTGATCAAGATGGTGTGCTCCAGGCCGGGGACGGGCGTGTGGAACCGACTGGCATGTATGGCATCCAAGTCGCCGTCGCCATCCAGATCGCCTAAAGCGCCGGCTTCAGAGAACCATTGAGTATACTCCCTGCTGGCGAAAGTGCCGTCACCATTATTTGTCCACAAAAAACTCGGTCCAACATCGACCCTGGAAAAAAATGCATCCAGGTCGCCATCGCCGTCAAGGTCACCAAGATCAACACCACTGGGGAAGCCGAAGGATAAGGTGCTGGTTGAAAAAGTCCCGTTGCCGGCATTTATCCAGATTGCCTGTCCGTTGTTCGTCTGGGCGACGATAGCATCCAGATCGTCGTCACCATCAAGGTCGCCCAGGACGACTTCCACCCCGAAAGAGCCGGCAACAGTCGAAGAGCTAAAACTGCCATCGCCATTATTCAGCCAGATCTGCGAAGCTGCCGCAGAACTATTGACTAACACCGCATCGAGGTCACCATCACCATCAAGATCACCGAGAGCAACACTTGTGAGATTGTCGGCACCGAAGTTTGAGCTGGTGAAGCTGCCGTCGCCGTTGTTCAGCCAGATTTGATTCGGTTCACCACTTGTGCAGGAAATCACCGCATCCAGATCGCCGTCACCGTCCAGGTCGCCGAGGGCAAGCCCGAATGCTCTATTTGACGGCGGACCAAAGACGCTGCTGGTGAAGGTTCCGTCGCCGTTATTCAGCCAAATTTCTTCCTGTGCATATTGATTGGCGATCACAGCGTCCAGATCACCGTCACCGTCCAGATCGCCCAGAGCGACATCTCGGCTCCTGCCCGTCGCATTCCCGAAGACGCTGCTGGTAAAGGTTCCGTCGCCGTTGTTCAGCCAGACTTCCTGGGGGTACTTGTTGATGGCGATCACGGCGTCCAGATCGCCGTCACCGTCCAGATCTCCTATAGCGACGCCGTCACCATTCTTGCCGCCGAAGCCTGTTGTAGCAAATTCAGCGCTGCCGCCCAAAGCTTCCGCGCGAAACTGATGAACAGTTGCCCTGGTGAGGGCGCTTCCCCCCAGGCTTGTCGCACCGGTAACCGTCACGGTGATTTCTTCGCCCGGATGAAAGTTCAGGCTCGGATCAAACAACCGCACCGGATTGCCGCTCAAACTGCCGCGTGTCGATAGGAAGCCACTCTGAGAGCCGAAAATTCTGATATTGGCCGCCGTCAGGGTCGAAACGGTCATCGTCGTGCTGAACTCAATGCTGATGTTGCTGTTGCCGGGGACGCTGAAACTATTGGCTGTCGGAGTGATATTGTTGATCACGGGTGTTTGTGCCTGCACCAGGGCTGCCGAAAAAGCAACCCCCGCAACGCCGGTACAAAATACGCGGTAGGCAGCGTTTAGGTACCCGGACAGGGTTTGCTGCAAACCCGAGAGGCGTTTACGCAGAAAGGCGATCCTGCGCGGCTCCGCAAGGCCTTTGCCCGCACGTTCCATACAGCGCGTCAGACGCCGGCGGTATTTGGCAAATCTTCGTAGAAGGTTTTGCAGAGATACTCGATACGTGTTCATGGCTTAATCCCCGAACAATATATGACTGGGTTCAGGTACAATTTTCTTGTTGACAGACAAGCAGCGTTCCCCCCGTTCAGTGGAACGGGTTGAATTCGCGAAGCATCCTTTAACCTATAAGGAGCGGAATTGCGAGCCTGGCAGTCAGCTCAGCACGGCGGCGTAACCGTTGCCGGCGCTTGCCGGCGCTTGCCGGCCGCCGCGCTGGAAGCTTGTCGACTGCGTGATACAACGATTAATCAATCACAAAGGCAATTTATAGTGGCGAAGTCCGCAGAGCACTACAACAAAAATTCAACAGCTACAGTCGCAGTGATTTGGAGCTCGTATGAACCTACCGGCGTTCCGGCGCGATTCAGAATGGAGAGAGACGCATCCTGCATTTCATACAAGGCCTCGTTGACGACAATATCGAACGCGTTAAGGCTGGCGGTGCTATGTGCCGGCGTAACCGAGCTGACTGCCGGTGTCGGCGGAAGATCCGCCGGCAGCCGGCAAAAATGCGCAAACCCGGCGACCAACAGGCCGACCGGGCTTTCCGCGGAGCGTGGAAACAGTTTG
Organism: Candidatus Kapaibacterium sp.; assembly: GCA_028284775.1. Lineage (GTDB taxonomy): Bacteria > Bacteroidota > Ignavibacteria > Kapaibacteriales > UBA7675 > JANQRB01. The sequence goes on from JANQRB010000127.1 coordinate 24,230, forward strand.
TGTCCAGCGCGGCAGCATACCATGGGCACAGTCCCTTGTCTCCGGCAGTATCTCCATCTGTCCCTTCAATGACAAGAAAGTTCTGACCGGCGCCGCCGGTCACCTGGGCGTGAAACTGACCGTCGCGCTAGTTCAATCGCCCGGTCGACCGACCGCAGTGCTTCCTCCGTCTTGCCGATGGCATTCAGGACACCGGAAATCTGGGCCAGGATCGAGGAGCGCTGATCTTCCACCGAGGCAAACAGTGCATTGCGCAGATGCTGACCGGCCAAGTCGACACGTCAGGCGCGGCTTTCCAGCAGCCCCATCTTAAGCAGATACAGGCTTCACAGAGACCTGCTTGAAAAAAAGGTTCCTTACAGCGCTGAGGCTGTTTTGTCACAATTCGAGGATAAAGGCATTCAGGTCGGTTGCGGAAGTCAGATCCAGCTTTTTGCGAATGCGATAGCGGTAGGCCTGCACCGAACGCGGTGCGATGTTGAGCAGGCGGGCCAGGTCTTTACTGGTATTATTCAGGCGTATCAGGGAACAAATTTTACGTTCGGTGGCGGTCAGTTTTGGATACTGTAATGATAGTCGTTTCAGGAAATCGTCATCGTGGTCGCTTACCTGGGCTTCAAATTCGCTCCAGCCCTCGCGTTCCAATATTCCCGGGATGGAGGCGCGCAGCTGGCTAATTCGCCGGTGGTAGTCTGCATCGCTCTCGTCGCTGACACGCGCCAGTTGCTCTTCGACGGATGCCAGCGAATCGCTGAGATGGGCGATGCGGGTATCGCGGGTTTGCAGAACACGCTGCTGTGCTTCGTGCTGTTTTTCCAGTTCGGCGATTGCCCTTTTCAGCAATGCGAGCTCTTCGGATTCTTCCTCCAATTTGCTTCGCTGCCGACTGAGCCAAATCGGGAAAATATGCCGCGGCGCCAGGACTTCCTGTTCTAGCGCTCGCAACTGCTGCAAGTGATATAAAGCCTCGGCCGGCTTGTTCGTACGCTCAAATATTTGCGCTAATCCGCGGTGCGCCTTAAGCTGCCACTCGCGAGCGCCGATCTCGATCGAAATGTCCAGGGCTTCGCTAAGGCAATTAACGGCAAATGTGTGCTCGTCCGACACATTCCTCAACCTTCCCAGCCCGAGGAGCGCTCTGACAAGTTCGAGGCGCAGATTTTTCTCGCGACATAATTGCAGCGCTATGTTGTATTCCGTGAATGCAGCTTCCTTCTTAGCCTCCTTTTCATGAAGCGCTCCGAGTACCAGGCGCATTCCGGTTATGAGTGTCTGATCGTGGTTAACGGAGTGGGAATACGCTTCAATGCTTTCGCGAAAAAGCGATATATAATCCGGGACGGAAAGTTCCGCGCGTTCGATAGCAGCAAAAGAACTGATAATCCCCATCAGTTCAAGGCGCTGGTGTAAACTGTCTGTGGGGATATCTTCAAGATATTGCAACACGTTTTGGGCAGCCGTTGCTGCAGAGCCATCATCACGAATCGCCGAGTACAATTGTGCCGAAAGTGACCAGTACTTTGCAGCCACAATTGAATTGTGTTTAAACACCTCAAGACTTCGCAGTTGCTGAAGGTATGTATGCGCCTGGGGATAGTCAGCGCAAATAAGCAGGAGCTGGGCTTTGAAAAGAACAAATAAGGACTGATCCCAGGCGAGATTTGCCCCGGAGGCCACGCTGATCCCCTTCTCCACGGTTTCAAGAGCCCCTGTTATGTTGCCGCTGACGCGCAGTATTTTGATGAGATTCCAGAGAAATGCGACCTGCTCCTTCGGGCCCAGCACCTTTTTCTCTTCGTCGAGGTCTAAAGCTGTTCGGAACAATTCTTCGGCCTTTGCGAGCTTATCGCTTCGCAGGCTCATAGTGCCATAGTTCCCCAATACCACAATCCGCACATGGTGATCGTTGCGGCGGGCGGCAATTTCCAGGCCCAGCTCGAAGGCGTCAATCGACTCTTTATGCAGCCCCAGCAGGGCCAGCACGATTCCACGCCCGCCGTGCAGTTCGGCATCATCGTCAGAGTAGCCCCCTTGTTGCCCAATAAGCAGAGCCCTGTCCAGCGCATCGAGTGCCTGCTGATACTGCCCCAAGTCGCGATAAAGCAGATACATAAGCAGATGGCAGCGAATCAGTTGCTCTACATTGTTCAAACTCTTGGACAGCTCCATTGCCTTCAGCATTTGTTGTTCAGCCTCAGCAAACCTTTGTGCGTCTTTCAAGGCCAGGGCATAAACGCGAAGTGCTTCGGCCTGCGCTTCGAGGTAGGGTCGCTGCTCTGCCTTTCGTGTTTTCGCATCAGCGGCCAGGGCCTCGGCGCGTTCGAATGCGGTCCGAGCCAGCGTCAGAGCCTCGGCGCTGTCAACGCTGATCAGTTTTTCCGCTAACTCCGCCTCTGCAATGGATTTGCGCCGGCCACGGGTGTAAGCTACTTTTTTGCGCAGCTTCGCTATGTCGGTAGTTTCCACGTCGCCAGAATACCGTGTCGCCAGAATACAGTGGCCGGGAGTTGCTCCCGGCATAGTGTCTCGTTGCCAGAAAGCGCAAAAATAGCAAATTCGGGCTGGGGCCAAAACTCGGGCGGCTCAGGCCTCGGTGCGACTCTTCGTTGGCCGGGCTCCGTCGTCGAGCAGAGCAGTGCTGATAGAGCTCTTGCCGTCCCGTGATGCGTGCCGCCAACCGCCGCACCCCGGGCCTGGAGATAGCTCTTTTCATCTGCGCGTATAGCCGCCGAATGCCGGCCGGCTGGTGCGTGTCGGGCGAGCGGAATAGCCAGATGTTCGCTTGCCTTTGCGGAGTTCATTCGACGCCAATTCGCCGGGTCGCGCTCTGTGAGAGCCGTGATCCCGCTCTGCCGCTGCTATCCGCATCAAGGCCGGGGTAAGCCACAACGGCAGAAAGACAGCGAGCCCGACCATCGATAGTGCTGATGCCGCCGAGAGCGTTGGCGATCGTGGATGCAATACTTTCGGCGAATGACGTGGGATCCGCGTAGAACGAATACCGCATGTCGCCGCTGGTCGTGCGGCAGCAGCTGCAGCACTCCTCAATCATCGGACTAAACAGTTTACAGGTCTTCGATACCAAGCTTATGCCAGGTTTGCGGCCATTGTTTGTTTTGCAGCCGCTTCCGATATACACTCATGCTAACTTTTGGTGTCGGTTTCACCCTGAGATTAAACAAATCGTCCAGACCATAAGCAGCGAAAACTTCAAGCTCTTCGTTCTCATCCATTCGTACGGCGATTGCGGTTGCGGTTTCCGGCCAGTACGATATTGCGTCCCGACAGTTCTTGTACGGCGCGTGTTTGTTTCTGAGATGCATCCTGGCCTGGTTGCGTACGGACCAATTGCATTCAGGCATCAACCCGGCAAGTCTGCTCTCGATCAGCCGATCTTCATTCGCCGAGTCCCTGCTCTTGTCATAATAGACGACATCAATATCGTTAAGCGGTGTTCGCCCGAAGCCGTGCAAATAATCCCAGACAGCATTCCGGACGAAGCCGGCGCCGACCCAGCAATCGCGGAGGCCCTGTTCGCTGACGACTTTCAGAACCGCCATCATCCATTGATCATCTTTTATTATTCGGCTGAGTTCTGATTGTAAGCACATATTTAACTTCAGTGACAGTAGCTTTGTTAATCGATGTTGAGGAGTTGCATGCTCAAAGGACGGCTGCTTTGGCTCTTGTGCTAATCATAAAACTTTAACTTCTCCTGAAGCCGGTCCATCATTTTAACAATTCGCCTTGTCTTCGTATCGTCGGATTTTGCCGCATAAATCCAATCCAGGTAGGCTTTCCGCTCACCGTCCGTAAAGCTCATGAATGTCTCGTAGGACTTGGGTGCTTCGAAGCTGAAACAATCGATTATTTCGCGAGGGATTTCAATGTTGGATTCGTCCGCATACAAAATCACTTCGACATAATCGCCGGCCTGCTTGCCGATTTGCTTGCGGATAGCGGCCTTGATCGGTAAAAACAGTGTGCCGTTTCCCATCGGCATCAGTTTGTAGTGCTTAAACTCAAAAGCGTCGATGCTGCCTTTGACTTTGACCCAACCGAAGGGATTGTTCTTGTTCTGCAAAACTTCGGGAATCGCAGCGTAGGTCCATCCGCCTTTGCCGGGGAATTTTTGCAGCAGGTACTCTTTGTGGACCAGAGGCTTTTCGTTCTTCATTGGATTTCTCGGGCAACAGAAAGTGACACGCAACAAAACGTCATTCAAAATTTACGGCGAGCTGCGCACCCGGCAAAGCTGATTCCGGTGGACTGGCCAATTACAGGGAATGTGCCCGTCGTACTCTGTAGTCGCTTCCCTTGTCTGCCTGCATAGCGGTGAATAAGCAGAGGCCGTCGGATTGACATTAACAGCAGCGAGCCCGACGGAAATCGCTTCCGACGGGCTCGTTGTGATAGCTGCTTGTACGAATTCGAGCTTAGGGAAGAATCACAATCGGCGTCGTCCAATGATTGAGCGTTTCGTTGCCGCCGCGCTCTTCAACAACCAGCAGATAGCTGCCGGCTGCCGGTCGCGCACCGCTGACTAGACGAGGATTCCAGCTCAACTCGTGCCGGCCCGCGCGAAGCGCGCCTTCAGACAGCACAGCGATCGGCCGTCCGCCCAGATCCGTCACCTTGATTCGCAGGTGGGTGTCGCGCGTCAGCGCAAAGCTGATACGAGCCACGTCCTGAATCGGATTGGGCGTCACCGCGAGCTTCAGGCTTGTCGGGGCATCGTCCGTGACGACAAGATCAAAGGCGGACGACTCCGCCTGCTTGGGCAGGACGACCTGCAGTGACACGCTTGCCGTACTGCTGCCGCCGTGCCCGTCTTCGATCGTGTAGCTGAAGCTGTCGTTGCCGGGGCTGCCGCCCGCCGCATAATCGATGGTCGTGCCGCCGCTGCTGATCGTGGTTGTTCCGAGGCTGGCCCCTGTCACGCTCGTAATGATGAGCGAATGTCCGTCGGGGTCGCTGTCATTAGCGAGCGGGCTGATGAGCAGCGAGGAATTGAGGCCGACGATTCCGGGGCTGTCGTCCTCGGCCCGCGGCATGCGATTGCGGAAGAGCACCGCCACACAATGATCGCGGAAGGCCGCGCCGTAGGCATGGCTGCTCGTAGGTGCGATGCTCAAGGCCAGCACCTGGTCCAGACCGTCGACGCCGTTCACGCCGTCCTTGATCGTTTGGAGCCAGGTGAGTCCGCCGCCGTCTATAGCGCGGTCGTAGACGCTGACGGCGTCATCAAGCGAGCCCGCGGTCCAGACGTGGCGGCCGTCGGGGCTGACGGCGATATCTTTGACGCCCGCCAGACCGTCAACGCCGTCGACGCCGTTCTTGTGCCGCTCGATAAATTCAAGGCTCCCGTCCGCTGCGTTGCGGCTGAAGACCGCCACTGCATTGTCTTTCTGGCCCGAGGCATAGAGGTAAGCGCCATCGGGGCTGAGGGCCACCGACGAAGCGCCCGCCAGTCCGTCGACCTCATCGTGGCCGTCCTTGGGACACTCGACATAGCGCAGCGCGCCATTGACGAGATTGCGTTCGAAGACTGCTATGGCGTTGTCGTTGTAGCCCGCCGCGTAAACCTGCCCTCCGTCCGGCGAAAGAGCAAGATTTACGACGCCGCGCAAACCGTCGACGCCGTCGATGCCGTCTTTGAGATAGCCGCGCCAAGACAGTTTACCGGTCACCAGGCTGCGTTCGAAGACCACCAGCGTATTGCTGCCGAAACAGGCCGCATAGATATTCCGGCCATCGGGGCTGAGCGCCAGCGCGCGCGGCCGCGAGCAATTTGTGATCAGGCTGCCGCCGTCGAGCATACCCTGGCCAATCGTCTGCAGGAAGCTGAGGTCGCCGCTTGCCGCGTTGCGCTGAAAAACAACTAAGGCATTTGCGCCGTAACCGGCGGCATAAAGATGGCGCCCGTCTGCGCTCAGAGCCAGGTCATAAGGATACTTCAGCTTTTGCACGCCGCCCGCGAGATTGCGCACGCGATTGACGTAGGCAAGCTCGCCGCTGATTGCATCGCGATCGAAAATGGCGATGGAATGGTCGCCGCGTCCGGCGGCATACACGTGGCGTCCGTCCGGACTGAGCGCAACGGCGACAGCCTGTTTGAGACCGCGTACGCCGGCAACGCGATTTTTAACCCGCTCGACAAATTCGATGTTAACCCGGTGATACTCGTTCTCCGGTACTGCCGCCACAATCGCGCCGGTAACTGTGCAACCGGCCGGGTTTGTGACGACATAACTGAAGCGATCCAGTCCGCTGAAGCCGCTGTCGGGAGTATAGATGACGGTGTTGCCCTCAACTCGCGCGCTGCCGCCCGCCGGGTCGGAGACGCCGGCAAGGCTGAGTTCGCTGCCCCTGTCATTGTTTAACACAGCGAGCGTAACGGCTGCCGGAGCGTCCAGATGCGTGAAGTCCATCATCGCCTGAATTATATCGGACTTAACATTCAGCACACTGCCGCTGCTGCAGCCGGTGAGCGACGTCCGCACGACGCCGAGCGTAGCCGACGAGGAGCGATCCCAGACGACGCGTACGTTGTCCGTACCCTGACCTTCGATTATCGTGCCGCCGCTGACAGTCCAGCTGTGGCCCGACGCCGAAGCGTCGGCCGGTTCAACCGAATAGCTGAACGCGACATCGGGGCAGGCGCAGGACGTGCCGGTGATGCTCAGGGCGGTAATCGGCAGCACTTGCAGCTGGAAGCTCGTCGCATGACTAAACTCGCCGTCGGAAACGCTTGCTGTTACCAGCGCGGCGCCTGCCTCCCCGCAGGCGGGCGTTAAGATCATTTGCATGGTGGCTGCAGTGCTCGACCAGCCCAGGCCGGCATCCGGCAGCAGCGTCTGGTTGCCGGACGTACCGTTTACAAGTAATTGATGGAAAGGCGTATCGATGTCATTGAGGAAAACGGTCGCTGTGGTTCGGCTGTTCTGATTGCCGGTAATCAGGGACTGCACAACGGAGATTCGCGGCGGGTCATTGACCGGATTAACGGTCAGCGTGAAGGTGGTCGAGCCTGTCGCGGCCCCGTCGTCCACGGTCACCCTAATGCCGGCGCTGCCGTTGGCGTCCGCCGCAGGGTCGATCATCAGGCTCGTCGTCGCGCCCGTCGCGCCAAAGCTCAGCCCCCCGCCGGTCACCAGCGTCGGGTTGTCCGACAGAGCGGTCAGGACCAAATTGCTATAGGGCGTATCAACATCACTCACCATTATGCTGAGCGAAGTCGAAGCATCCTCTGAGGTATAAACCGCGCTCGTCACCCTGACGACCGGCGCGTCGTTAACCGCTGTGAACTGAACATTGAAGCTTGTCGTCCGGGTGAATTCGCCGTCGTGTATCGCAACGCTGATAAGGGCGCTGCCA
>JANQRB010000134.1 GCA_028284775.1 Candidatus Kapaibacterium sp.
TGCTCCTGCCCGCCGGCACCTATATCGTGGAGATCAGCGCGCGGGATGCCCGGGGGCGTGTCGTGCGGGACTCCGAAGCGCTGGTGATCGTGCGTTAACTGGCAGTTTAAGATGTAGCATAATCGTAATCCAATCGCGAAGGCCTTCAAAGCCCGGTGACTTCCACCGGGCTTTTTTGCGTAGGGGCTTCCCTTGCCTGGAATTGTCCGGACGGAAGAAAGAGGGTAAGTTGAAAACTGCGCCAGCCGCCGCCGCGCGCCTCGGCTGAAGTGCTGTTAAACAACAACTCCGTGAGCCCGGACATTGCCTCTACCTTGCGGCGCTCGTCAGCGTAGCCGACCTTCTTGCGGAGACGTTCGAGCTGTTCCTGTTGCGACACCGATCTTGCCTGGATCAGCCGCAAAAACAGCAAGTTGCCGAATTGAAATTCGAAGCTGATAGCAGAGGCGTGCACGGCAGTCGCATTCGAGCTGATGACATAGGTGGCCCTCTCGTGTCTTGTCTGCTCATTGTATCGAGATCCTGTCCCCAACCTATTGTTCTCGATTGCCTGATGAAGATGCATTCCAGCATAGCTAGCCTGTGGCTGAGCTTAACTGCGCTAAGCCTGCATGCGCATACCAATCCGGATACGCCGGTGCCCTACAGTCGTTGGGGTGCCGGAATTTACTATGGAGTTGCCCAGGCGGACAACAGGGCGCTCACTTCTCTTTTGCCGGCCGGCATGCCGCCTTTTACAAATGAATTTCGTGCGCTTGGCATTGAATTCCTGTACGCGATGAGAGAGTTTTCGATTGGGTTGGAGCTGCGCGGTTTTATATCTCAGGATGTTTCTTTCGACAGTACCGTCGTCAGCGTCGGCAGCGTAGCGTATCTCGGGCAGTACAGCCACGTAGCTATTCACAACTCGACGATTTCGGTAATGCCGGGGCTCGGCTTCGGGACAGGGCGCACGACGCTCCATCTGCCGCGCTCAGCTTCGCCGATTCCGGATGATGCCCGCGAAGCTCAGGGCGAAAGAATCGGACTATGTGTCCGGAACTATCTGCTGGATTTTTACCTGCGAACCGAGATCCATGTCTTTCAATCCGCCGACATGTACAGCAAACGCAACGCTCTGGATCTGGTCGTGAAGCTTGGTTATCTGCATGGCTTTGGCTCCGAGAACTGGTCATATCTGGGAGAGCATCTGGATACTGCTCCCGCATACACGCTCTCTGGATTTTACCTCAAACTGGGCCTGGCCTTCCTGGAAATTAATTCGGGTGTTTAGCAGACGAGGTTGTTAACAATCCGTTCCGATCCGGACAATTGTTCGTTGATGCCTTCGCAGCGATCAGTATCGATGCAGTCGCCTGGCAGACATTGCACGATTTGATTAATGCCGCTTACAAGCATCTTACTCCTTAACCGGCCTTTCTTCGCTTGCAGCGGAAGCTTCGGCGGCCGAGCAGTCGGCGGCCTCGCATTGCCGAGCTGCTCCCTCTTCGCAGGAGCCGGCCGGACAGGGCGCTGCGGCGGCAGGGCGGCTAAGATTATCGGCGATGACATAGCCATAAGCCGCGAGCGTACACAACACGCCGATCAGATAAATTTTTCGATGCAGCACAGACGCCCGGTCACCAGTCGCGAAAGGATTGCAGGCCGAATTACTGCATGCCGTCAGGGCGGGACTCCGCTTCCAACGAATAGAAGCCAGGCGTTAATGCCACGGCGCTCAAGGCTGTTAAGATCGGCAGCGCCGCCTTCATCCGGACGACAAGCGCCGCGCTCGAGATTCCGAAGAGCGAAACTGGAGACCCTATCGTCGCTCCCCTTTTGTGACAAGCCAATTGTGAGGACATCGGGGTACTTCACGAGCTATTTAATTTTTTGCAGTAGCATTTTAACAGTTTCTACAGGCTATATTTGTCTGTATAAGCTGACAGTCCGGCTTTGACTTCATTAGTCCGGTCGATCTGTGATGCCGAACTGGCTGTCACTTTTCTCTAATCAGACAGCTGCCGGGTGTTAATATCAAATCGAATATGCCGGTAACAAAGTGGCGATAGAAACTGCAAAAACTCCCGCGTAAAGCAAACTTCAAAAATCACGATGGATTCAGTATGATCGGAAAGTCGCTTACTCTCATTGCCTCGATCCTTTTCGTGGCCGGATTGTCGGCACTGAACCTGGAAGCGGCTACGCTCCTGGTGGACAGCGGTGGCGATACCGGCGCAGGAACATTGCGCAACCAGGTTGCCGCAGCAAGTTCCGGCGATACCGTCAGGATTAGTCCTTTGGTTTCCACCGTAACGGTCACCAGCGCCGATATCAACCTGACGCAGGATATTGTGATCATCGGCAATGGCGCCGACCTTACAACTATTGACGCCGACGGGACCCACGGTATATTCTTCGTCAATGGCGCAGGAATAACGGTTCGCATTGAGGATTTGAGAATGCTGGAAGGAATAGGTTCGATTGCTCTGGCGGGTGTTGTTGGCGGCGGCGCTATCGTTTTGCAGCGTGGAACGCTCTTTGTCACAAATTGCGAATTCGAGAACTGTCAGGCCAACCAGGGCGGCGGCGGGGATTTCTCCTATGGCGGGGCATGCATCTTCTACGATAATGCTACACTGACAGACTGTACATTTACCGGCAACTCGGTTTCCGGCAGCAATTCCCGGGGCGGCGGAGCGATCTATATAGATGAGTTTTTTCGTGACCTGACCGTAAGCATCAGCAACTGTACCTTTTTTAATAACAGCGCTGCAGTAAACGGCGGCGCCATCGATATCGCCGGACAGTTTGCCTCAAATATCATTAACGTTTCGGTAACCAATTGTACATTCTACAACAATACGATGTCCGGTAACGGCCTGGACATCAATGGATTTATGAATAATGGCAATGCCACCCTGCTGCTCCACAACAATATTTTCGACCGCAGCAGTAACAACAGCACGGAAACTTGTGTGGTTTTTAACGGAGGGGCAGGAACATATACCAGCCGGGGCGGCAACATTTTCTGGAAAACGCCCACGAACATTAGCCCGATCGGCAGCGACCGCTCGAACCAGGGCTTCGGTGATGCCGGGCTTACCGGCACTTTGGCGTTGAACGGCGGAACGGTGCGTACGATTGCCATTTCCGGCGGAGCAAGCAATGCGGTGGACCTGGGCACTACCGGCTTTTCAGAGCCTGCCCGCGATGCGCGCGACTATAACCGGCAAGGTACCCTGGATGCCGGTGTCTTCGAGTACAACGGCTTTTTCGATTTCCTGGCGCTCGATCCGCCGGACGATGCCACCGGCCTCGCCGTCAGCACCTCGTTGACGATAAGCTTTGCTCACACGGTGACTACGGCAAGCGGGAACGCGCTGGTACGCCGGTCGACCAACAATTCGGTGTTCGCAAGCATTTCCATGACCGGTCCAAGCGTTACGGGAGAAGGCACAAAATCACTGGCGATCGACATTCCGGGTTCTCTCGAACCAGCTACGGAGTATCATGTGCTCGTCCCGGGCACGACGATTGAAGATGCCGTGGGCAGTACCTTTGCGGGCATCAACGCAACGACGGACTGGAATTTTACCACCTTCATCCCGCCGAATACGGCGCCGGTGGTTGCGACGTCGAATACGGCCGTTTCGACAAACGAGGATATTACGACACGAATATCGGTAACTGTTTCGGATGGCGAGTCGATTTTCGCGGCATTGCTCATGAACGCAACGTCGAGTAATCAGTCTCTTGTACCGGACGGCAACATTGTACAAGTCGGGGCAACCTCGGCTACTACCCTGTTTGACATTACTCCCGCCAATAACACCAACGGTGTTGTAACGATTACGATAAGCGCCGATGACGGAGCACTGACCGGTTCGACAACGATTACATTGACAATTAATTCCGTCAACGATGCGCCGACCTTTGCTACGGGCGCAAGTGTTGCGGTCGACGAAGACAGCGGGCCGTACAATGCGGCATTTGCCACGGGTATCGGTGCCGGCGGCGCTGGGGACGAGTCCGGCCAAAACCTGAGCTTCCACATCGTGTATGACAACCCGTCTTTATTGGCGGCGCCTCCGATGGTGGCGGTGAGCAACGGCAACCTGAGTTTCACTCCGGCGGCCAATACCAGCGGCAGCATGACCGTGAGCATTAGTTTGAGCGACGACGGCGGCACGGCCAACGGCGGTGTGAATACCACGGCCACACAAATGTTTACGATTACCGTTAATGAGTTAAACGACGCGCCGACCTTCTCGACAGGCCTGAGCGTAACGGTGGCGGAGGACTCAGGCCCCTACAATGCGGCCTTTGCCACGAGCATCGACGATGGTGATCCACTGGCGACGCAGAATGTGACATTTCATGTACTTAACAACAATACGGCGCTCTTCCAGCTGCAATCGACAATTGCGGCAAGCAACGGCAACCTGAGTTTTACACCGGCCAGCAATGCCAACGGTACGGCGGTAGTAACGGTGAGCCTCAGCGATGACGGCGCTTCGGGTGGCGCCAATGTGAACACGAGCGCAAGCCAACAGTTCTTAATCGATATCACTCCGGTCAACGATGCGCCGACCTTTACTACGGGCGCAAGTGTTGCGGTCGACGAAGACAGCGGACCCTACAATGCGGCATTTGCCACGGGCATCGGTGCCGGCGGCGCTGGGGACGAGTCCGGCCAAAACCTGAGCTTCCACATCGTGTATGACAACCCGGCTTTACTGGCGGCAGCGCCCATGGTAGCGGTGAGCAACGGCAACCTGAGTTTCACACCGGCCGCCAATACCAGCGGCAGCATGACCGTGAGCATTAGTTTGAGTGATGACGGCGGCACGACCAACGGCGGTGTGAATACCACGGCCACACGAATGTTTACGATTACCGTTAATGAGTTAAACGACGCGCCGACCTTCTCGACGGGCGTGAGCGTAACGGTGGCGGAAGACTCGGGCCCTTACAATGCGGGCTTTGCCACGGGTATTGACGATGGTGATCCACAGACGACGCAGAATGTGACCTTTCATGTACTTAACAACAATACGGCGCTCTTCCAGCTGCAACCGACAATTGCGGCAAGCAATGGCAACCTGAGTTTTACACCGGCCAGCAATGCCAACGGTACGGCGGTGGTAACGGTGAGCCTGAGCGATGACGGCGCTTCGGGCGGCGGCAATGTGAACACAAGTGCAAGCCAACAATTTTTGATAGAAGTTACTCCGGTCAACGATGCGCCGACCTTTGCTACGGGCGCAAGTGTTGCGGTCGACGAAGACAGTGGGCCCTACAATGCGGCTTTTGCCACGGGCATCGGTGCCGGCGGTGGCGGGGATGAGTCCGGCCAAAACCTGAGCTTCCACATCGTGTACGATAATCCGGCCTTACTGGCGGCGGCGCCCATGGTAGCCGTGAGCAACGGCAACCTGAGCTTTACACCGGCCGCGGGCACCAGCGGCAGCATAACTGTGAGTATTAGTTTGAGTGACGACGGCGGTACGACCAACGGCGGGGTGAATACCTCGGCAACACAAATGTTTACGATTACAGTTAGTGAGTTAAACGACGCGCCTACTTTCTCGACGGGCCTGAGCGTAACGGTGGCGGAAGACTCGGGCCCTTACAATGCGGCCTTTGCCACGGGCATCGACGATGGTGATCCACAGGCGATGCAGAGTGTGACCTTTCATGTACTTAACAACAATACGGCGCTCTTCCAGGTACAACCGACAATTGCGGCAAGCAACGGCAACCTGAGTTTTACACCGGCCAGCAATGCCAATGGCACGGCGGTAGTAACGGTGAGCCTGAGCGATGACGGCGCTTCGGGCGGCGGCAATGTGAACACAAGCGCAAGCCAGCAGTTTTTGATCGATGTAACGCCGGTCAACGATGCGCCGACACTTTCCGTAACAAGCACGAGCTTGACGACCCGGGAGAATCTAACGACCGTTGCCACGCTTAGTGTCGCGGACATCGATACGCCGTTTAGCGGACTCACCGTCGGCGCGACCTCGTCCAACCAAAGTCTTCTGTCGGATGCCGGAATAAGCTTAGGCGCAACGGCGGCAACAATGAGTATAACAATGAGCCCTGAATGCGGGCAGTCCGGTATGACCCTGGTGACCCTTACGATCTCCGACGGTGAATTTGTCCGCGCCACGAGCTTTACGCTCATCGTGACGACCGGCGCTGTGTTGACGCTGAGCGGTACTACCTGCGCATGCCCGGGCACGGCGCTCACCTACCTCGCCGAACCGGCCGATCCACTGGCCGGACATACCTGGACGATAAGCGGCGGTTCCATCCTCAGCGGCCAGGGAACCGCTAGCGTAAAGGTAGCCTGGGATGCCGGTGCGGCAGCTTCGCTCTCGGTCGAACGCACGGCGCCTTCCGGCTGCAGCAATTCTACCGGCCTCAGTATAACGGCCAAGAACCTGTTGGCCGTCCAGGACTACCACGCTACAAGTTCATCGCTTAACCTGGCGGTGCTCGCTAACGATATCGGCAGCGGCCTGACAGTGGAGTCGGTCGGCGATCCGGCCAACGGGAGCAGCAGTGTTCTCAACGGTATTGTCACGTACACGCCCGACAGCGGCTTTAGCGGCCTGGAACATTTCGACTATACCATTAGCGACGCCAACGCTTGCCGGGTGACCGGCGCGATTATTGTCGCGGTGGCATCGACGGAGGCCTCCCTGGCGAATATCGAATATATCGAACGCGAGAAGGACCGCGTAAACGGCGTGCGCGGTCTGCGAACAGCTTACAGCGTCGCGATCACCCCGGACGGACGTTTTGTTTATGCCGCCGGCCGCAACGACCATTCGATTGCGATCTTCGAACGGAATACGAGCAGCGGCAGCCTCAGTTACCAGGGCCGCGTGCGGCACGGCTATGGCGGGGTGACGGGATTGAAATACGTCAGCGATCTGGCTATCAGTCCCGATGGACTTCAACTCTACGCCGCCGGCTATGGCAACAATTCCGTGCTGGTCTTTGATATTAACGGCCTTTCCGGCGCACTGAGTTTCGTGGAGCGCATCAGCCAAGGTCAGACGAGCGGCGGACAAATTGTAACGCAACTTAAACGACCTCGCGGACTCGTTGTCAGCCCGGATGGCAGGAGCGTATATGTAAACGCCTACGCTTCGCATACCCTGGCGGTGTTTAAGCGTCTGGCGAACGGTCGGCTGGAATTCCTCGAAACGCGGCGCGACGGCGTCAACGGGGTCGACGGTTTGCGCAATGCCCTGGACGTGGCTGTCAGCAACGACGGGGAAAGCGTCTATGCGGCGGGTTATGGCGACCATGCTTTGGCGGTCTTCACGCGTAGCCTGACCAGCGGCAGTTTAACATACGTCGAGCGTGTTAAAGACGGCGTTAATGGCGTCGATGGTCTGCTGGGAGCAGCGGCCGTGGCCGTCAGTCCCGATGGGCGTTTTGTCTATGCCGCGGGTAAACTCGACAATGCAGTGGCGGTTTTCCGGCGCAATTCATCCAACGGAGAGTTGACATTCCTTCTACGCTACAAAGACAATCTCAACGGTGTTAATGGCCTGGCGGGCGTCTGTGCACTGGCGCTCAGCCCGGACGGGCGGCATCTCTGGGCCGCAGGAACGAAGGAAGATGCCGTGGCGCTCTTTGAACGCGATCAGGCGACGGGTGAGCTGACCTGGCTGGAAATGATCAAAGACGGCGTTGAGGGCGTCGATGGCCTGCACAAAGTACAGAGCCTGGCGGTCGATCCGCACAGCCGGCACATCTATTGCGCCGGGACGGGCGACAACGCTGTGGCGGCCTTCTTCCGTAACCGGGCGCCGGCAGCCCTTAACGACAATGCCGGCAGCGTGCCGATTAACAATCTGCTGACTATCGCGCCGCTTGACAACGACAGCGACGCAGACGGGCATTCCTTAACAATCAAGAGTGTGACGGGCGCGACGCTCGGCGCAACGACAATCTCGGGCGGCGGCACGACAATTGATTACAGCGCGGGCGCGGCGACGGGGGCGGACAGCTTCGCATACACCATCGACGACGGGCATGGCGGAGAATCGACGGCGACGGTGCATGTGAATGTCGTGCTGCCGAAACGCGGAGCTCCCGCACAGGCAATGCCTGCGAGCATTGGCGCTCTGGTTCGCGATCTGACAATAAGTCCCAACCCTGTGAAGGACAAACTCGCAATTCGCTTCACGCTTGAACGCAAGCTGCGGCTGCAGCTCGCCATTATCGACCTGCGCGGGCGAGAAGTGGCAAGGGCCGCCGGGCGGATGTTCAGTGCCGGAACGCAGAGCCTGGAATGGCAGCCGCGCCTGGCGAACGGCGCAAGACTGGCCGCCGGCAATTACCGGCTGGTGCTGACGGAAGACCACGGTGAGAATGTGCTGTATCGCATGAGCCTGCCGTTTGTTGTGCTGCGTTGACCCCCCGACGAAAATTGCTCTTAAGCAAAACCGGCGTTCCCGATGGGCACCGGTTCTGTTTACACTGTCAGGTGCCTGGAGCGGAGACCGGAACTGGCCGGCAATGGCCGATCTACGCCGGCGGATACCTATGTGCAATGGACATACAAAACAGGTCAACTGACTGCAGGCCGCCACTTGATGGACCTCGACCTGCGCAATGACGGCCGCCGGCATCTACCTTTCGGAACTCGTGTATGGAGAGCGCCGGTTTGAGAATCTTTTGGCGCCGGTGAGGCAGGTTCGACAGGCTGACCTGTGAGCTTTGCTCCCCGGATTGTATATTTACCCTTCTTTCCGGCCGTGTCCTCGCTGTTTCCGTGAACGCCCTCGACCATATCGACCAACTGCGCAAGAAAGTCGCCTACACCAACGGACTGCGGAATCTCGCGGCCAAAGCTGAATTGGCCGAAGCCTTGCTTAACATGAACTCCCTGCAGGAAGCCTTCGACCTGGCCAAGGCCGCCGTCGCCAGGGCGCGTCACTTGCTTGCGAGGGCGGTTGAACGCGGAGCCGAGGACCGCACATACCGCAAGACCTTAGCCCAGTGCCTGTTGGCGCTCGGCCTCTGTTATGAGTTAGAAAGGCGCTATGAGGAAGGCGAGGCAATCTACCGGGAATGTACTGATCTCTACGAAAGTGTGGAAGAATGGCCGTCCTACGCCAAGTCGATGCGATATCTGGCGGCCGCCTACGGAGGCCAGGGCCGTAATGATGAGGCAATCAGGACAGTGGATCGTTGCCTTGAATTTTGCGAGCACATTAATTTGCGCGAACCCGTATCACCGCTTTTGACGACCAAAGCCTACGTGCTCATGAACACGCCAAACAAGCAACTGGCTCGTCCCGTCCTGGAACATGCAATTGAAGCGGCCGGTGAGAGCGTCGCCGACAAAGCCTACGCCGTACACGCTTACGCCCTGTACTTCTTTTTTAGCAAGGAGCCGGAAACCGCCGACCGTCATTTTACGACAGCCATCGATTTGTGGCCGGATAAGCAACTTAACTTTTCGTACATGACAACATTGCGGACGGCAGCCGTTAACCGGCGTTCCATGAGCAATTTTCCCGGTGCGTTGGACTATCTCAAACAGGCAATCGCGATCGCCCGGACGATGGAGTTTAGCTGGCATGAAGCCGAACTGCGCTATATCACGGCCGAGATCCTTCAAGCCTGCGCCGAGGCCGATCAGGCCTTTGAACAGTTTCAAACTGCGCACAAGCTCTATACGACAGCCGGCGATACAACCGGAGAGCTTGCCAGCCTTGCGCAAATGGGTCGCATTTCGTATGAAACCGGCAATACCGACGGCGGGCGCGAGCTGCTCGGGGAATGCGCCGCGCGGATTCTCGAGACGGAGGCGGAACATAAACATCTCGCGACTATCCGGACAATTCTACGCTATTGTCCCGAATCCTGCGATCTGGATGGCTTGTTAAGCATCGTTGAAACCATGATTCGTGTGGACCGTCAACAGGGGGCGCATCACAAGATTGAAAGGTTTACGACTCTTGGGGATATACTTTCAGCCCAGGAAAAGCACAACGAAGCGCTGGTGGAATACGGCAAGAGCCTGGAGCTTGCACAAGAGATCGGATCTCTGCAAGAGCAGGCCAACGCTGCGTTTCACAGTGCGAAGGTCTATTGCCGGATCGGTGCATTCATCAAGGCGATTCCCCTGCTGCGCACAGCGATTGAGCTGACGGGGGAATCCGCGGACCTGAATCTGCAAATTTCGATGCACGAATTGCAGGCAACTGCCTGTGAAGCTGCGGGAGATACATCGTCGGCACTGACACATCTGCGCCGCACGATGGAACTCGAGCGGACTTTGCGGGCCGGACAGAGCCGGCGACGTGTTGAAGTGCTCAAGGTTAAACACGACGTGGCGACCTTGGAGGAAAAAACCGCGAAATTTCAGGAGCGCCTGGACACGATGGCCAGGGAGCGCGAAGCCGACAAACGTATTGTTCAGGTCCTGACCGCGCGCGCCGAACGCGATGAGGAAGTGTTGGCGGATTTGCGCCGCGACCTGCGTAGCTGCTCGCGACGCTCCGATCTGCGGCCGGAGCATATCCTGCCGCTTCTGCGTCTGACGGAGGAACGCCTGCATGAAGTCGACAGCAGCAAAAGCGACACCGAGCTTGTCCAGCTTGATCATAGTTTTCTCGCATATCTTGCCGAGCACTACCCCCAATTGACAGTCAAAGAACGCAAAGTCTGTGCCCTCATCCGCACCAATATCAGCAACCAGGAAATCGGCCGCCTGGTGAACGTTTCCACGCGTTCCATCGAATCCTACCGTTATCGCATCCGCAAAAAACTCGGTCTGGAAGCCGGTTCTGACCTGAATGGCGCGATCGCGAATCTGACGTCCGAAGCCTGAATTCATCGCAGGCGAACCGCACTCTGCCGCCTTAAGATGCACGAAACCCCGCATTGCGTGGTTTTGCTGTGCAAGTCTTGCAGCTCCCCCCTGCTAATTTCATCCCTGAATTCAACAGGCAGCCAAGCTGCGACTTTGGCGCCGCGATCGAACGCTACAAGCCGAACTGGCTGTCATTATTCCGACGCTTGAGAGCGGCTATCGGTCCGCAGGCATTATTGGCGAAGACGCCGAATTTTCCAGTAGTACCTGCGTAGGCGGGGCGGGCGCCTGTTGCCCGAAGCGTCGACCGGCCGGATGGCTCTTGATCTGCGCTGTGCGAATGTCGCGTGTTAAACGCGCAAGGCTTTCGACAGCCTTTTTTCCGCCTGAGATGCGGCGGACGTGCAAGCGGAGTTGTTTAACTAGAGCAGCGAGCAACGATGAATACCAGAAACAGACTATACGGCGACCTGCTGCGCAGGCTTCGTAAATACCTGCGCCGTTTACGCCGACTCGAAGAAAACCCGAAGCAGGGAAATTACCTTGCGCCTAAACGCCGCTTCCTGCGCAAACGTATCGAGCGTTTATCTGCTCTCCTAAAAAAATTCCTGCGGCCCGCTTATGCCGCCGCGCTTGGAAGCCTCATCGCTGCCCTGTTTAATCCCTTGGGGCTGCATGCCAGAACGCCGCAGATCGAGACGCTTGTTCCGGCCGCGAACGCGATAGCGACTTCAGCTACGACGGATATCGCCATTGATTTTAATGTCCGTATGAATGTCGCAACCCTGACCGCGGCCAATATCTCCATATACGCTTCCCAGACGGGCTACCTCTCCGCTAAGGGTGTCTTCAGCGGCAATCCTGAACGTATGTTTGCATCTGATGCCGCTTTCTTCAAACCCGGCGAAAAAATATCGGTAACGGTCTTTGACGCCTTGTCATCCGCCGGCGCGCCGATGAATGATTCCTATGTGTACTCTTTTCTGGCCCGGTCGGAAGAAGCGGACGCGGCGTTTACAACGACCAAAGTCGGCAACGGCGACAGCCGAGATCTGGCGCTGGGCGACCTGGACGGCGACGGCGATCTCGATGCGTTCATAGCCAGATATAATACGCAGATTCAACTTTGGCTGAATAATGGGGACAGCAAATTCATCATTTCGTCCCTGGGTACCGCGGGTGCCAAGGCGGTCGATCTGGGCGACCTCGACAATGACGGCGACCTTGATGCCGTTTTCGTCTACCTTAACAGCTCCGCGCAAATCTTCATTAACAATGGCGACGCGACCTTTGCAAGCGCTGCCTTTGGGGCAGGCACAACCGAGAGCCGGGGTATTGCCTTGGGCGACCTTGACGGCGACGGCGACCTCGACGCCCTGATTGCCAATGATGATGGTGATGCGAATGATATTTGGTTCAACAACGGTGACGGCAGCTTCACCAGCACCAGTTTCGGCAGTTGGAATAGTACTGATGTGGCGCTGGGCGACCTTGACGGCGACGGTGACCTCGACGCCCTGTTCGCTAATCGTATCGAGTCGGATGTCACCTGGTTCAACAACGGCGACGGCAGCTTCACGACAGCGACCGTTAACGGCGATTTTTCGACGAACGGAGTAGCGCTGGGCGATCTTGACGGTGACGGCGACCTGGATGCGATTCGCACTCGCAACGGCACGAACTTCATCGGCAAAAACGACGGCAGCGGCAATTTTGCCAATTCCCAATTCGGCAGCAGCTCCCACAGCACAGGTGTGGCTATCGGCGACCTTGACGGAGATGGCGATCTCGATGCCGTCATTACAAATCACACGAAGGATTTTCTCTGGCTGAACAATGGCGATGCAACCTTTGTTACTTCAGAAATCGGACAAAACACCGTCACCAGTTATGCGGCTGATGTGGGCGACCTGGACGGCGACGGCAGCCTGGATGTCCTCGTCGTCAGAGAAGGCAGGGAAGTAAAATGGCTGAATAATAGTGAATCGTTGCAGATCGAATCGCTTGCTCCCGCCGAAAATGCCATTGCGCCCGCGCTCAACTCGGACATCTCGATTGAATTCAATCTTGAGATGGATGCGGCAACTCTTACCGCCGCCAATATTTCCATTCATGGCTCGCAGACGGGCTACCTTTCAACCAGCGGCGTCTTCAGCGGCAATACCGAACGCAGCTTTACGCCCAATCTCGCCTTCGAACCCGGCGAACTAATTTCCGTATCCGTCACCGGGGCTGCGTCAGTGTTTGGCGCCCCGCAGGAGTCTTCCCTGGTCTATTCCTTCCTGGCCCTTGCGGGAAAAGGGGACGCCGTCTTTGCCAGCTCCGAATTCGGCCTGAGCAACAGCAGCGATGTCGAGATCGGCGACCTGGACGGCGACGGCGATCTCGACGCATTTGTCTCCAATTTTAACGGGAAAAATCATCTTTGGCTGAATAACGGTGACGCGAGTTTCAACTTAGACTTGTTGGATGAGACCCAAGCCCAGGCGGTCGATCTGGGCGATCTCGACAATGACGGCGATCTCGACGCGATTTTTGTCTATGAGAATTCCAGCCCGATTATCTTTATTAACAATGGCGATGCGAGCTTTGCAACGTCAACCTTTGGTGTAAGCACCCGCGATAGCGAAAGCATCGCGCTGGGCGATCTGGACGGCGACGGCGACCTGGACCTCATCATCGCCAACGAAAGCAATCAAGCGAATGATATCTGGTTTAACAATGGCGACGGGTCTTTTACCAGTACCGAATTCGGCGACGGGAATAGCCAGGATCTGGCCCTTGGCGACCTGGATGGCGACGGCGACCTGGACGCCGTATTCGCCAATCGCAACGAGGCGCACCACATCTGGTT
The DNA here is from genome assembly GCA_028284775.1 of Candidatus Kapaibacterium sp. Classification (GTDB taxonomy): domain Bacteria; phylum Bacteroidota; class Ignavibacteria; order Kapaibacteriales; family UBA7675; genus JANQRB01. The sequence continues at coordinate 13,683 of JANQRB010000134.1, forward strand.
TAACAACGGCGACGGCAGCTTCAGCACAGCAAGCTACGGCGATGGCAGCAGCGAAGGTCTCGCGCTGGGCGACCTGGACGGCGACGGCGACCTCGATCTCGTGCTTGCCCGCAGCGGCTCCAACCAAATCGGGATCAACGACGGCAGCGGTACCTTTACAACGTCGAACTTCGGAACCGGCACCAGCAGGGATGCCGCCATCGGCGACCTTGACGGCGACAAGGACCTGGACGTGTTTATCGTTAACAACGGCGAACATCATCTCTGGCTGAACAATGGTGACGCAAGCTTTGCCTCCTCAACGGTCGTCGGGAACGCTACCGACAGTTACGGCGTCGCGCTCGGCGACCTGGACGACAACGGCAGCCTGGATGTCATTGTCGCTCAGTCCAGTCAGGAAGACATTTTATTAAACAAGGTTGAGCTGCAAATCGAATCGCTCACGCCGGCCGCAAATGCGATAGCGAGCTCGGCAACGGCGGCTGTCTCCATTGAATTCAGTCTGGAGATGGATACCGCAAGCGTCACCGCCGCCAATATTGCCATATACGGTTCGCAGACGGGCTACCTTTCGACCAGCGGCAGCTACAGCGGCAATCCGCTGCGCAGTTTTGCGCCCAACACGGCCTTTAAACCCGGTGAAAAAATATCGGTATCCGTCATTGAAGCCGAGTCGGCTTTCGGCGTGCCCCTGGAGGATCCCCTGGTCTATTCCTTCCTGGCTCCGGCGGGACAGGGAGGCGCCGTGTTCACAACTTTCGGGCAAGGCTTGAGTACAAGTATGGATGTCGCTCTCGGCGACCTGGACAAGGACGGCGACCTCGACGCACTGGTCGTAAATTTCAACTCTAAGATCACCCTCTGGCGGAATAACGGCGACGGCTCTTTCGCTACCTCGAATTTCGTTACAAGAGACGCAATGGCCGTCGACCTGGGCGATCTCGACAATGATGGCGACCTGGACGCGATTGTCGCGTTTTACGATATCAAGCAGAGGATATTACTCAACAATGGCGATGCGACTTTTAAATCGACGAACTTCGGCTTAACTCTAAAGGCCGAAGGCGTCGCCATTGGCGATTTGAACGGCGACGGTTTTCTGGATGCCGTCGTTGCCAACGCCAACGGCAATACCGATGAAATCTGGATAAACAACGGTGACGGCAGCTTTACGAGCAGCAGTTTTGGCGCCGGGAAACATCAGGATGTCGCCCTTGGCGACCTGGATGGCGACGGCGACCTGGATGCCGTATTCGCCAACATTGCCGCGGCGCATGATATCTGGTTGAATAACGGCGACGGTGCTTTTTCCACAGCGACCTTCGGCAGCGGCAGCAGTGAGGGCGTCGCCCTTGGTGACCTTAACGGCGACGGGCACCTGGATCTGGTTCTTGCTCGCAATGGCGGCAACATTATAGGCCTTAACGACGGCAGCGGCAATTTTACCCTTTCAACCTTTGGGGGAGGAAGCAGCAGAGCCGCGAGCATCGGCGACCTCGATGGTGATGGCGACCTGGATGTCGTCTTTGCCAATGAAGATGCGAGTCATTTCTGGCTGAACAACGGCGACGCAACTTTTGTCTCTTCATCGATTGGAAACAGTAACGAAGATAGTAACGGTGTCGATCTTGGCGACCTGGATAACGACGGTATCCTGGATGTCTTCATTGCCAGAAAGAACACGGAACATATCTGGTTCAGCACCGTGGCGCTGCAGCTTGAATCGTTTAACCCTGAGGCGAACGCCGTCGCCGCGCCGCGCAATGCGGACATCGAGATCGGCTTCAATCAGTCGGTCGACATTGCCACGCTGACAAGCTCCACCAGTACGACCCAGGCCAACCTGGTTGTTTACGGCATGCAGACAGGACACCTGACAACCCGGGCGGCCATCGGCGTTACCGACGGCTTCAATACCGTCGTCATCGACCCGGAGGAAGATTTTCTGCCCGGCGAGGAAGTGATGGTCAGCTTCAGGAATATCGAAAGCAACGATGGGCAAAGCCTGACGCAGGCCACGGTGTATGGCTTTCGCGCGGCCGTGGAGGGCGGCAGCGCTACCTTCATATCCGGCAAGCAGGGCGACGGAACAAGCCAGGATATTGCTCTTGGCGACCTTGACGGCGACGGCGACCTGGATGCGATTGTCCCCAATTTTCTTGATGAAGCGCAGGACATCTGGCTGAATAAAGGCGACGGCAGTTTTGCGACCTCGACCTTCGGCGCCGGCGAATCGACAGCCCTGGCCCTTGGCGATCTGGATGGCGACGGCGATCTCGACGCGGTCATCGTCAATGCCGACTTCGGATCGCCGGCTCAGGAGATCTGGCTTAACAATGGCGACGGCAGTTTTGCGACGGCGACCTTCGGCGGCGGCGACACCTCCACCGATGTCGCTCTCGGCGATCTGGACGGCGACGGCGATCTCGACGCCATTGTCACCAGCACGGTGGGCGGCCAGGAAATCTGGTTAAACAAGGGTGACGGCAGTTTCAGCAGCAGCAGCTTCGGCGCTAATGGCAGCGCGGTCGCCCTGGGTGATCTGGATGGCGACGGCGACCTGGATGCCGTGCTGACGGACGATTTTTTCCTGACGCACACTAATTACATCTGGTTGAATAATGGCGACGCCAGCTTCAGCTCCTCTTCGTTCGGTGATGGCCTGGGCAGCGACGTCGACCTCGGCGATCTGGACGGCGACGGCGACCTCGACGCCGTTATCGCATATCTCTCCGACCCCAACAGCATCTGGCTGAACAATGGCGACGGCAGCTTCGCGAGCTCCGAGTTCGGCCGTGACGAAATCAGCCACGGCGCCGCCCTTGGTGATCTTGACGGCGACGGCGACCTGGATGCCATTTTCACCAATACCGGCTATGCGGC
>JANQRB010000141.1 GCA_028284775.1 Candidatus Kapaibacterium sp.
CAATTTCGAGCCTCTGACCGGAATGCAGCTCGGGCCGGACGCTAAGATTTATGTTTCCGTCACCTCGCGCAATTATGTGGCTGTTATCAATAATCCCAATGAAGCGGGCCTCGCCGCTGACTTTGTCGTGGATCAGCTGCGGCTCGATCGCCCGTCCAGCTGCTGGTTCGGAATGATCAATATGTACGACGGACCGCCGGTGGACCTCGGCGGCGCCGTGGACCTGAAGGTCGAGGCCGGCGAAGACGCGAAAATCTGCGCCGGTGGCAGCGTACGTTTGTCGGCCGTCGGCGCATCCGGAAACTATCACTGGACACCGGCTGAAGGACTCGACAACCCCGAATCCCGCTCGCCGCTGGCCAGCCCCGAAGTCAGCACCCTATACCGATTGCGCGTCGAAACCACCTGTGGAATCGCCGAAGACAGCGTGCTGGTAACGGTGGTTCCGCCGCCGCTCATCACGCTCGACACCGAATATGATATCTGCCGGCGCGACAGCGTGCAGCTTCGGGCAACACTGCGGAATGCCGACAGCTTCCAGTGGTTTCCCCGCCAGGGGCTCTCCAATCCTTTCGCGCTCGAACCGATGGCTTTTCCGGATGCTTCGGTGACCTACACCCTGCAGGCAATCGATGAGCAAGGCTGCGTCACGGAAGCCACCGTCCGCGTCAATGTCCACGAAGCACCAATCGTCAACCTGGGCCCCGAAAAGCTGATATGTCCGGGGGAGTCGGCCCAACTGCGTGCATCGGGCGGCGTTAGATATGTCTGGTGGCCGGTGGAAGGACTCTCCAACAGCGAAATCCCCAATCCCATTGCCCGGCCGAAACAAACGACGAGCTACCGGGTGGATGTCTACGATGAATTCGGCTGTGTCGGGCGCGGATGGATTCGCGTCGTCGTACTGAAGGCAGTCCTGCTCGGCGACGGACAGACCCTGACGATTTGCCGGGGCGACAGCGTGCCGCTGCCGCTGCAGGGGCCGGCGGGCGACTATCTCTGGACACCGGCGGAGGGACTGAATAACCGGCGCCTCAAAAATCCCATAGCCTCCCCGGAACGGACAACAAGCTACACGGTACGCCTTCGATCGCGTTGCGGCGATGTAAGCGGAACGGTCCTGGTCCGTGTTGTCGATCCCCCGGTCACCGACATCAGCGACAAGCAGGAGTTGTGTCGGGGCGACGCGGTCCGACTGCGGGCGAGCGGCGGCACCCGCTACGCCTGGCAGCCGGCGGAAGGGCTCGATGATCCTTCACGCGCCGATCCGCTGGCAAGCCCGGAACGCAGCATCGAGTACCGTGTGCTCATTTCAGACGACAATGGCTGCAGTACGGAGCGCCGGGTCATGGTCGAGGTGCTCGAAAGCCCGAGCGTCGATATCGGGCCGGATCGGCAGATTTGTCCGGGCGAAGTCGTCCGGCTTCAGGCCGGCGGCGGCCTTCGCTATCGCTGGACACCGAGCGAGGGACTGAGCGCGGACGATGTGGCCGATCCGCTGGCAAGCCCGGAACGCAGCACACGCTACAGCGTGACCGTCTGGAATGCCGAAGGCTGTTCCTCGACCGCCTCGCTGAGCGTGAACGTTGCCGCGCTCCTCGACGTCAGGGCCGTTAGCGTACCGCGGATATGCTTCGGCGATACGGTTCGCCTGGCGGCGTCGGGCGGCAGCCAGTACCGCTGGGAACCGGTAGAGGGGCTGAGCGATCCGAACAGCGCCATGCCCCTGGCTTCGCCGCAACAGACGACGCGCTATACGGTGCATATCAGCGACGGCAACTGCAGCCAATCGACTTCGCTGACATTAAGCGTCCTGCCGCCCATAGCTGCCGACGCGGGCGCCGACGTCACAATCTGCCGCGGCGAAAGCCATCGGCTGCGGGCGACGGGCGGCGTCCGTTACGAGTGGGAGCCCGCCGAGGGACTGGACGATGCCGGCAGCCCGACACCGCTGGCGCAGCCACGCCGCAGTACAAACTATCGGGTCAGTGTCTTCAATGAACTGGGCTGCAGCGTACAGGACGAAGTCTTTGTGAAGGTGCTCAAGTCCCCGGCCGTCGCTGTCGGCGCGGACCGCCGCATTTGTTTTGGCGAATCCGCGGATCTGCAGGTTATGAGCGAAGGCCGCGTCCGCTGGGAACCAACAACGGGCCTGAATGATCCCGCCAGCCGATCACCGCGAGCGACGCCGGCCGCATCGACGCGCTACACGGCCACGATAACAAACGACGAGGGCTGCATCACCACCGCCACGCAGCAGATAATCGTCGAGCCGCTTACCGAGCTCGAACTGGCGATCAGCAGCGGAATCAGCGCCGCTCTGCCGGGGCGGGTCGTTCCCTTGCTCGTGCATATCCGGCGCCGGGGCGACGACAACGAGTCCCGAAACATCAGCCCGATGTCCATTAGCCTGGCCTACGACCATGAACGGATCGCGTACCAGCCGGGCAGCATACAGGCGCTGAAGGGAATTGATGATCGGAATGTGAATGCTGTGGAAGGTGGAGCCGGCAGCAACCGTCTGCTGATTGAAACGGGTGACGTACTGTCGAAGGCCGCTGCGATAACGCTCCGGCTCGACTTCATGGTCTTGCTGTTTCCGCATCAAAGCCGCGAGGTGCCGTTGCGCGTCGAATCGGTCGAGTTTGCTTCCGGTCTTAGCTGCTATACGACGCTTCCCGCGAGCATTCCACTGTCCGACGTCTGCCTGCATGATAACCGCGGCGTGTTCTTGAGCGGCACAGGCTATCACCTGGAACAGAACACGCCCAATCCCGCTCCCGGCGTCACGGACATCGGGTATCGCCTGGGTCTGGATGCTCACACAACGCTGACGCTTTATGATCATCTGGGCCGGGTCGTCGCCGTTCCGATTGATGAGTGGCAGCAAAGCGGTGCCTATACAAGACAATTAGCAACGGCGGAACTGCCAGCCGGCAGCTATTTCTATCAACTGCGATCCGGCCCCTTCAGCGCAACGCGCAGCTTGATGATTAAGCGCTAGGATGGTGAAATATCTGAAGCCCGGCGTCGCTCGCCTCATCAAGTGGCCGACGCCGGCCCGACCGTTTCGCGGACAAACTGTTCGGTATTCAGCAAACAAGTGTCGCTGTCGAGCTTAGAAAGCAGCTTCCAGGGGCCACGCCTGCTCGGAAGCTTCAAAATCGCTCAGCTGTCGCGCAGTCAACACGCAAGGCACCGGCGGAGGGAGCTAATTACGCTTTGCGGAGGCGGACCGGCCTCTCTGGAGCGAGAAGCACAATTACTTGCGAATCTGCCCGGCGCTTGTTATTCTGTTCCATCACTGCCTGCTGATAAATTCAAGAAATAAAGGACTTCGCACTTAATGCGGATGCAGTCATTATGAACATCGGTCAACTGGAACATCAGCTTCACAATACTCGCTGTAAAGACAGTCAAATTCGCATTATCCGCGAACTGCCCCAACACGTGATTGCCGACAATGCGCCGCAACTGCAATCGCTGCTCGAACAATACCGCAGCACCGCTGATTCCGACAGCGCCGGCGACCTGGAAGCCTACACACTGTTCACAATTGCCAAATGCAAAATGTTTGCAGAATGTCACGCGGAAGCGAAAAGAGATTATCTGCGGTGTCTGGAGCTGTTCAGCGCTCTGGGTCTGGCCGAGGAACGCGCGGCGACCCTGCGAATGCTGGGCGTTAACTGTCTGCCGACCGGCGATTTCAGCGATGCCTTGCACTACCTGCCGCAAAGTATTGCAGCGTATTCCAGCATTGACGACAAGGCCGGCCTGGGCAGCGTTTATGGTGATCTGGCTTATGTCCATAGCGTGCAGCGCCATCCTTTGCTGGCCCTGGAATATTGCACGATGGCAAGTAGCCTTATCGATGACAATGCCGGCGCCGATGTCCTTAGCACCTTCTATTTTCAGGCCGGACTCGTCTACCAGAACCAGCGCGAATTTCAAAAAGCAATCACCTATTACAACAAGGTGTTGGAACTGTATTCAGACGGCATTACCCTGCGCCGCACGATTAACGTCGTGATACATATCGTACTGGCGGAAGCCGATTTGGCGGCCGCCCGTAAGCTGCCGTTTAACATCGCAGAGGCCGAGGCAAGGCTTCTGGCCCTCCTGCCCACAATCCGCGAGCGGGATCTGGCAAAATTCGAGTACCAGGTACAGCTTTTTCTCGGCGCCCTGTACGCGCGCACGCGCGACTTTGAAACGGCCTTGAAGTATTTTTTCCAGGCCCGGGATTTACTTGACAAGCTGGAAAACAACCAATCCAATTACGCGGAGCTATTCCTCGATATCGGCAAATCCTACTACGAGCTCGGACAATTTCAGGATGCGATCGAATTCCTGGAAAGAGCCCTGGACCTCGGCAAGACCGTCTCGGAAGACACAGCGGTCGTCATGATTGCCGGAGTGTTGTCGGAAGCGTATCGCCGCCTTGGCAATGATTCGGCGGCTCTCAGGTATTTAATGATGTACAACGAGAGCAGGTCCGGCATTCAGCGTCGTGAAGCGCAAAAAGCGCGCGCCGCTATCGAGATGAAATCCGATCTCGATAAACTTCATGATGAACTCGAGCAGCACAAAGTTCGCAATCAGAATCTGCGGGAACAGGCCGAACAGACTTCGAAAGAAGCGCGGTCGACAGCGCTACAGTTAACACAAATGAACGGTACGATCAGCGCGATTGAACGGCGCATCCGCAGCGAACTGCAAGCGCCGAAAAAGAAGTATGCCGCCTTCCTGCGCTCGCTGCTGGTTCAGGTGGGCGACGCGATGCAATCCGAGCAGGACTGGGAGCTATTTGAAAAGCGTTTTACCGAAGTGCAGCCGGAGTTTCTTGCGCGGCTCGCCGCACGCTATCCGAACTTGACGCGCAATGAACTCAGAGTGTGCTCGCTGCTGCAGCTGAATGTATCCACCAAGGAAATCGCGCAGCTCTTGGGCATTTCGTACCGCAGCGTGGAAACTGTTCGCTATCGTATCCGCAAAAAAATTCGGCTGGCGCCCGGCGCCGATTTGTCGACTGTTTTTGCATGTATCCTGCCGCCGCGACACAGCGAGACCCAGCATTGACGAACACATCGCAGGATGTGCCCTGCTGACACCACCCTTATCAACACCCGGCGTTTTTCATAAGCGCTATTCCAGCTAAATTGCGATAAGCCATTGCATTAGCCGCGGCTGACGTGGAATTGACGTAGCCTGTGCAGCGCCGCAATCGAGTATATTTTCACCGTGCCCCATCCCAAGTACCTGTCATGGCCGACTAGTGTGGCCAGGCTGAGTAAATGACCCGAAATACACCGTATGCAGACAGAGCGGGAAGAGTCGGCACCGAAGTCCGGTGACGACAGGACATCGATCATTTTCTCAGCACAGGCACAGCGGATATCGCAGGCATGAGATCGCTTAAACAGAGTCAATCAAGCGAGGCGCCGACTACTGCCCGGTGAATCGCGAAATCGCTGCATTCTACTCGCAGCATACATCTTCTTTACATAGTATTAACAGGAGTTCTTATGAAAAGGCTGAGTCCTTTCAGAGCAGTAGCCCTTGCCTTGACCCTGATGTTAACACTCTTCGCCTCGCCGGCGACGACGGAGTCGCAGTGCGAGGGCGTTTGTGCCGCTGGTGAGTATATCGTCGATAATCTTACCGCTGATTGTATGGCGGACGTACTCGTCTTTCACGTAAGTCCAACCGGCTGGATTCTCATTGAAGACATTCCCGGCGGAGAATCGGCATGCTTCGATCTGCCGGCGGGAGCGGAAGTATTGGGCATTTCGATCGACGGCCATTCCTACGATGTCGGTACGGTCGTGTCACCCTTGGGCGGCTGCCCGGATGTACTCGTGAGCGTCGGGCCAGTCTGCGCACAGTTTCTCTGATTTGTAAGCAATGCGAATGCGCAGGCTCGCAGCTGTTGTTAACCTGTGAGCCTGCCATCGCCGCACTACTCGCTGTGTACGACTGTTCAGCTATGTGCAGGGTACTTCCTTCCATACTATTAGTACTTTGTCAACTAAGTTAACTTCAAATCCCCCTCTTTTTCGAAAAAGAGGGGCTAGGGGAGTTAAGAAGTTCTTAAATATTCATAACCCCTCCCAACCTCCCCTTACCTTAAGGGGAGGTGTAACTATAAAATTTTCGTTGACAAAACATTAATATAATTTCAATTAAGTTTCTTGCATGCTTTCTTTCCATTAAACTAAGGGGGTGAGGCGCGGACTGAGCGCCGAACGAGGACGGGTTGTGATTCTTAAACCTTTCGAACTCCCCTAGCCTCTCTTTCGCAAAGAGAGAAACTAGAAAACTTAATTGAAACAACACTGACAAACCCCGGCAAAATGCCTTCCTACAAACTTATTGCTTTCTTAACGAGCACTGGAGACTCATACGATGCTTCACAAATCTATGCTTGCCCTGGCATGCTTCACGCTCATATTCTATGGATTTAACAGTCAGGCGAATTCGAATGCGGGCCACAGTCCCGAAAGCGCATCGAAGGCCGAGGTCCGGCAGGAACGCCCGGCCGAGGCCAATAAACAGAATACCGGAGATGCCTCTCTTCCGCCATTTCAACGCATAGAGAAGCTGACGGCGCAGAGCGATGCGCTGCCGGCCTCCGCCGCAGTATTCCATGTTAACAAGGCAGCGCTGAACGCGCAGCACAATGCAGGCAGCTCTGCCTTGACGCTCGAAAACTTTCCCCTGGGCAACCAGGGATCCGGGACCCTGGATTTAAGGGCGTTCGATGTACTGAGCAGCGCTGGTATTGTTGTAGCGGGCAGCCGCGACGGCGATCGTCCGATCGATTTCAGCGCCGGCCGGTTTTATCGCGGCAGCGTACGCGGCGTCGCCGGCTCTTATGTTTACCTGTCGATTACCGGAGAGGAGACCCTGGGCTATGTAGACATTCCCGCCGATGGCGCGGGTCAGGATCTGCGCTACGTGATCGCCCCTATCGACAAGCGGCGGTCCGGCAGTGACCTTATGATGGTCTGTAACATCGATGATTTGCCGCAGGCCGGAACGGTTCCGCAGTTTTGCGATATGCTCCCCTCGCCCGACGACGGCCGACGCTTCGACAGCGAAGACCTCGAGCGCAGGAAGGCCGGCGGTGATCGCACGCAAAGCGGGACGCTGCTGGTAGCCCAGATCGCCATCGAATGCGACTACGCCTACTTTCTGGATCACCAACAGAACCTGTCGCGCGCCGCGAACTACGCTCTGTCGCTGATGGGCGCGGTGTCGGCAATCTTCCAGCTGGATGTTCAATGCGCCCTGCAGGTGCCTTTTCTGCGAGTCTGGACCTCGCCGGATCCCTATCCCGGAACAACATCGCACGCAAAGTTGAGCGCCTTCGAAGATTACTGGGACAGCAATATGACGCATGTTAAACGCTCCCTGGCGCACTTGTTCAGCGGCGTCGGCGGTATGGGCGGACGGGCATCGGGTTTTAACGGACTTTGCGACAGCGGCAGCGGCAACGAAGGCTATGCCGTCAGCGGCCTGCACAACACTGTCGTTTTTCCAAGGACGGTGCCCTACACCTGGGATATTCACGTGGTTGCGCACGAGACCGGTCACAACTTCGGCGCGCGCCATACGCACGATTGTTATTGGATAATCCCGATCGATTCCTGCTCCAAGTCCGGCACCTTCGGCAACTGCGTGGAGACGACGGTCGCCACGACCGGAACCATTATGAGCTACTGCGGCAGCCGGCGTCATTATTTTCATCCGCGCGTGGCGACCGGGATCAGACGCAAGGCGGAATCGTCATCATGCCTGGAGCCGCTTGTTAATGAGCATGCAAAGGATGTTGCGGCGGAGTATATCAGCGTGCCCGCCGTGGGAGCTCACATTGTCACCGGCGCGAGCATCATACCGGCCGTTTTGTTTAAGAACCGCGGCAGCGCGGATCAGTCCTCGCTGGATGTCAGCTTCAGTATTCAGACAAGCTCCGGCACGCTGGTCTACAGTAATGTTCAGACGATCGCGACTCTGCCCTCCCGCACACAACTCAATGTTACCTTTGCCGCCCTTAGTCTCGTCACCGTCGGCAGCTATGTTGCCACGGCCGAGATCAGTCTGTCGGGGGATGATGAAAAGCATAACAATGAACGAAGCCAGCCCCTTGAGGTGGTCAGCTCGGCTAGCGGCACGCTGGTCCTGACGGCGCCGAACAGCAGCGCCACGTACACGGCGGGTTCCACTCTGACGATAAGCTGGACGGCCACCGGCTTAACGGATGTTCACATCGATTACAGCACGGATGAGGGCGCAAGCTGGTCCGACGTCATCAGCAAGGTCACCGCTTCCGATGGTTCCTATGACTGGACGGTTGCGCCAAGCCCGACAACGACGGCGCGCATCCGCATCCGCGACAGGCTCAACGCCGCGCTGGGAGACGAGAGCGATAGCGATTTCACCATTGACGTCCCCAACGATATCCGTGTCGTGGAACTGATCAACCCCCTGATCGATCCCATTATCAACCCTTCCTTCAAGGCACCGCTGACTCCCAGCGTATCTGTTCACAATGTCGGCAGTGAACAACAGACTGAGGTAAGTGTGCACCTGCGCCTGGTGCACGAATACACGGAAATCGAAGACTATCGGCAGACCCTGGTGGTCCCGGAGCTTGAGCCCGGTGAGACGCGCGTGCTGCACTTTCCCAAAGCGCTGCTCTTTGCGAAACGGAAATACAATATTTACGCGACCGTGAAGCACGAGGGTGATCTCAACCCAATGAACGATTCGCTTACGCGCAGCTTCGACATCAGCAGTAAATCGTATCCGCGGGTGGCGGGCGGACGCTACCATTCGCTGGCGATACTGCCCTGGAACGGTACGGTCTTTGCCTGGGGCTATAACTTCTACGGACAGCTGGGCAACGGCTCCACGGAGCGGCGCTCCTACCCGATTCGCGTCGCTGACCTGCGCGACGTCGTTGACGTCGCCGGCGGCGGCTGGCACTCCTACGCGCTGAAAGCCGACGGAAGCCTCTGGTCCTGGGGACGCGGCAACTACGGTCAACTGGGCAATGGCCTGAGCGACGACAAATCCAAAGCCGTCCAGATGAGCAACCTGGACGATATCGTCGATGTCGAGAGTGGATTTTATCACGGCGTAGCGCTCAAAAACAACGGCAGCGTCTGGACGATGGGACGCAACAATTACGGTCAGTTGGGCGACGGCAGCACGACGAATCGTTCAACGGCCGTACAGGTCAGCGGACTGACAAGCGTCGTCGCGGTCGCCGGCGGCCAGTATCACAGTTGCGCGTTAAAACACGACGGCACCGTCTGGGCCTGGGGTCGCAACAACTATGGCCAGTTGGGCGACGGCACGAACAGCAACAGCAGCACTCCCGTGGCGGTCAGCGGCATTACGACCGCCACGGCGATTGCCGCCGGCTCCAATCACTCGCTGGCGCTCCTGGCAGACGGAACGATCCGCGCCTGGGGCTACAACAGCAACGGACAACTCGGCAACGGACTGACGAGCCACAGCAGCACAGCAGTCGTCGCCAGCGGCCTGTCGGACGCAACGATGATTGCGGCCGGTTCCTATCATTCCTATGCGCTGGACGGCAATGTCGACATCTGGGCCTGGGGTCGCAACAGCAACGGACAGCTCGGCGACGGTACAAGCAGCGATCGGCTGACGCCCGTGGAAGTCCTTACTTCACCGAATATCATTGAAATCGCTCGCAGCGGCTTCCACAGCATCCACGTGAATGCATTCAATGAAATCTGCGCCGTCGGACGCAATCAATACGGTCAGCTCGGCGATCAGACGCTTGTCCAGCGTACAGACTACGTCTGCCG
>JANQRB010000142.1 GCA_028284775.1 Candidatus Kapaibacterium sp.
GAACGGTACGCCGTTACCCACGCGGGGCGTCGGGCTGAAGCCGCCGTTCGTGCCGATCTGACCGTTGATGGTGCCGTAGATCGCCTGGCAGGTCTGGGCCTCCGCCCGCTCGGGCGAAAATGCCAATAGCCCGAGCATAGCCAGCAAAACGGCAAAAGCGCCGGAGAATCTGATTCGATTCTTCGCCGCGCTTAGCATCTGATAGTTGTCGCGATACTGCGATGGTTCTTTTATGCCGCCTGAACCTCGAGGCAGCAAACTGGGTAAGTATTGCGAACTGCGTTGCTTGTGGGGCGCATAGCCAGTTGACGTTGTGCCCTTCAGGCTCCAACGGTTCAATAGCGCCGTTCGATAGCGGCCGATGTACGCACCCGTGGCATCAAGTGCGCCGAGGACCGCCATACTCATCAAACGAATGATGCTAAGTAGAAAAGCAACCATAGAACTCTGTACTCCAGGAAATGATGAGTTGAAGGTTATATTTTTTGTTCTATTTTTTTGCAAAGTGATATTGGCGTATCTAAAACGACTGGCTTGAATATTGCCGCTGTGTCCAAGGGCATTTGCACCGCCAGAATTACGCTTGTAGGATGAAAATTTTGTCTGAGAGTCCGCTTGAGAATTTAAAGGAGATTGATCTGTAGTGCCGAAGGTAGTATCACCTATCATGGACCAGCTCATCAGAAAGTGAAAAAATCGGTTCGACCATTTTATGGTTTAGTCTGACACCTTAGTTTGAGATATGATCTGAAGAACCAAGCCCTTTGTCCAATAATTTCAATGACTTTACTCCACTCAACTTCGTATCAAATTTCACGATTTCCCCTAGTTCCGGCATTTTTTAAAACATAAGGACAAATTTAAGGTACGCTCAAATCAATCCAAAGAAAAAAATAGGCGGCGAGCGCAGAACAACCGGCACCGCCGAAACTAAATTTACATTTGCGACTGAAAATGTTTACTGAAATCACTCCAGCCGCGAAGGCAAACGTTTCTTTGAATATGTCAGAACATACTCGCCTTTAGTCTCCAAATCTCAAACGAGAACTCGACGGACAATGCGAAAGAAAATTTGTTAATCTGAGCGCAAAAAGAACAGGATGTTTAACAACCACTACAATGGAAGTACACGAGTAAACCCACAGTGTTAACAGTGAGTCGCTTCTTCCTTCGCTTTCAGCTGCCTCAAAATGCGTGCCAAGCATAGGGCATCACAAAACTATTCCTGAGGCTACGCCGATCGCCGGCCGTTAAGTTGTTCTTGATGTGTGGGTGTGCAGATATGGTTTGAATCCCAGGTAAATGAGCCATTTACGTGACGGGATTTATTATTGAGAGCGCTGCCTTCTCTCAACAATCTCCAAAATAATTGGCTTACGAGGAAAAATCCAAGAAAAAAATTCTCTTCACGCAATTTTAACAAGAACTCGAACTAAATTTCATTACTTATTGTATTCCAAAATGTTCCGGAATTTCGACAGCAGCCGAACAGTGCGATTATCCAACTGATTACTATTACACAAAAAGCAAGGTTTGTCGAATATTAGCCAGGAACAGCGTAATAAATCACGCCCGGAATATCATACTTCGCGCGATACCGCTTCGAGCATTCCCACTTCCTCACCGACTTCTTTGAACACATCCACGATCCGCTGAAGGTGTTCGACTCGATGCGTAGCCATATAACTGGTGCGCATCATACTCATTGTCGGCGGGACGCCGGGCGGAATAAAACAATTGACAAATACGCCACGATCGTAAAGCTTACGCCAGAAAACAAGCGACTTCTCGACTTCACCCACGATGACGGGCACGATTGCCGTCGGGCTGTCAATGATCTCGAAGCCGAGGCTTTTCAGATCCTTGCGAATGGTTTCAGCCAGAACTAGCAGGCGGTCGACCCGTTCCGGCTCGGCTTCCAGAATGTTGAGGGCGGCCAAAGCGGCAGCGACGGAAGGAGGCGTCGGACTGGCGCTGAAAATCAAGGCGGCCGAGGTATGTTTCAAGTAATTGATGACTCGTTCCGGGCCGGCGATGAAACCGCCCAGAGACGCAAAAGTCTTGGAAAATGTTCCGATCGTGAGATCTGTCTTGTCCGTCAGATTAAAATGGCTGGCCGTACCACGTCCCCCCTGGCCGATGACGCCGACTGCGTGGGCATCATCCACCATAACACGTGCACCGTAGCGATGAGCAAGAGCGGTCAGCTCCGGTAGATCGACAATTTCGCCGCTCACGGAAAACACGCCGTCCGTGACGACCAACTTACCGGCATCAGCGGGAATACGCGCCAAAACCCGCTCAAGATCCTGCATATCGTTGTGTTTGTAGCGAACAAACTCCGCAAAACCACCCTTGGCCATCATTGCGCCGTTGACGATACAGGCGTGATTCTCCTTGTCCGAGACGATATAGTCGCCTTTCGAAACCAGACCGGCAATCGAGCCCAGGGCTGTCTGATAACCGGTGCTGAAGAGCAGAACCGCCTCGTAGCCAAGGAAACGCGCCAAACGCTCTTCCAGCTCGCCGTGCAAGTCGATTGTACCGGTCAGATAGCGTGAACCCGAACAGGAGGTGCCGTACTTCCGGATGGCATCCATTGCAGCCTCGGTGACCGCCGGATGTCCCGTCAAGCCCAGGTAATTATTGGAGCCGGCCATAATTACCTTGCGCCCTTCCATCAACACTTCCGGCCCTTCATTCTCCTGAACGACGCGGAAATACGGATACAGGCCGCTCGCCTTAACTTCGTCCGCTCTGGTGAATTGTCTACATTTCTCGAATAGATCCACGAACCGCACTCCCTTGATTGCTGCGTACGTTTCAGATGAATGGAAACTGACAAAAATATTCCTTTGCACGATGATTTACAAAAATTTTAAATAACAATAAAATGCGCCTAAAAGGCTCTATAGCCCCTATCGCCACGATGGCGATCGAGTATTCTGCTTGCTGTTGTTTTGCACTCTGGAGCTTGATGTTGAATGGCACAATCGAATGAAACGCTGGCTGATCTGGACAAGAAGGTACAGGAGATCGAGTCCATTCCCAAACGCCTCTCCGTCCTTCCCCTCCGCGATATCGTTATTTACCCCAATATGATATTTCCGATTCTCATCGGCCGCGAATCTTCCTTGAAAGCCGTAGCGCGCGCGCTCGACCGAGAGAAATTTATTTTTTTAACAGCGCAAAAAGAAACAACAGTTGATGAACCCGGCAAAGACGATCTATTCCGCTCCGGCACTGTCGCTAAAATTATTCAACTGATTCGCCTGCCGAATAATCTGCTGAAAATTTTGGTGGATGGCGTTGCACAAGGTCGTGTTAAACGCTATTACACCCAGAAGGATTTCCTGGAAGGCGACATAGAAATTAACATTGTCGACTCGTCTGATTCCGGCTCGACGGAAATGCAGGCCATGATTCGTCACGCCATCGATCTGTTTCACAAGTACATTAAAGTTAACCGCAATGTACCGCCTGAAGTGACAATGGCTTTCGACAATATCGACGACCCCGTTCGCAAGATGTATTATGCCGCAGCCAATCTTCAGCAGGATGTAGCCACCAAGCAGCGGATACTGGAAAAGTTTTCGATTAAGGAACAGTATTTCGAATTGATATCGATATTAACAGCTGAGATCGAAGTACTCGAAATCGAGAAAGATATCGACGTGCGCGTGCACGATACGATCCAGAAAGCACAGAAACGCTTTTTTATCCAGGAGCAGATCAGAGCCTTACAGCAGGAGCTTGGCGAGGAGGAAGAGGCCTTCCCCGAGTTGGCTAAAATACGCGAGAAGATCGACAAAGCCGGCATGTCCGAAGAGGTGCAGGCGCGCGCCATGGAGGAGTTCGAGAAGCTCAAAAAAATGCCCATGATGTCGCCGGACTTCGGCGTGCTGCGCAATTACCTGGATTGGCTGACATCCGTCCCCTGGCAAGTAGAATCCGAAGACAACTTAAACATCGAGCACGTGCGCGGTATACTGGAAGCCGACCACTACGGTCTGGATAAAGTTAAAGAGCGAATCCTGGAATACATTGCCGTGCTGAATCTCGTTGGCAGCCTGCGTGGCCAGGTTTTATGCTTTGTCGGTCCGCCGGGTGTGGGTAAAACATCACTGGCAAAATCCATCGCCCGCGCACTAGGTCGCAAGTTTGTCCGCATGTCGCTGGGCGGCGTGCGCGATGAAGCGGAAATCCGAGGTCATCGGCGTACCTATATCGGTTCGATGCCCGGCAAGATCGTACAGAGCATGAAACGCGCCGGCACCGTTAACCCCGTTATTCTGCTGGATGAAGTCGACAAAATGTCGATGGATTTCAGAGGCGACCCGTCCTCGGCCTTACTCGAAGTGCTGGACCCCGAGCAAAACAACAGTTTTAACGATCACTATCTGGAAGTCGATTACGACCTATCGAAAGTCCTGTTCATCTGCACGGCGAATGTTAAGTACGAAATACCGGCGCCGCTGCTCGACCGAATGGAGATAATCGAGCTGTCTTCGTATCTGGAACCGGAAAAAGTCCAAATCGCATTACGTCATATCATTCCCAGACAAATCAGCAAGCTCGGCCTGGACGAGTTTAACATCGAAGTTGAGGACGAGGCCTTACAGACGCTGATTCGCGAGTACACGAGGGAAGCGGGCGTACGCAACCTCGAGCGCCAGATCGGATCGATATTTCGGAAAATTGCCAAAAGCATCGTTTCCGAACGTCGCCAGGAGTCCGCGGATCAGGGCAAATCGCCTCATAACGGCAAAGTTTCCAAAAACGTTAAAACATCTAAACGGAAATCACGGCGCAAAGCCGCTGCGGATGTATCCCGGCGAACGGTCGATGTCACAATGGTGCACGAGTTGTTAAAAGTCCCTCCGCATCCCGAAAGGAAAAAGATGCTCGGCAGCCAGATCGGCGTCGTTACGGGTCTGGCCTGGACAAGTGTCGGCGGCGATGTGATGCCTGTTGAAGTCACGATCATGCCGGGTAAAGAAAAATTGACCTTAACCGGCAAACTCGGCGATGTGATGAAAGAATCGGCAATGGCGGCGCTGTCCTTCATCCGATCCAACTGGTCGATCTTAAACGTTCCGAAGGATTTTTATAAAGACCGGGAAATTCACGTTCATATTCCCGAGGGCGCGATTCCCAAGGACGGCCCGTCGGCGGGCATCACCATGACGGTCGCCCTGGTTTCGGCGGCAACCGAACAGGCAGCGCGCGGGACGGTCGCAATGACGGGCGAGGTAACCTTGCGCGGTAATGTATTGGCTATCGGCGGCCTCAAGGAAAAGCTGCTGGCCGCCGAACGAGCGGGCATAACGACCGTTATCATTCCCAAGGAGAATGAAGCGAATCTGCTGGACGTCAATGCCGAGGTGCGCGATCGTTTGACGATCATTCCCGTGGCGCATGTACGCGATGCATTGCCCGTAGCGTTGGAAGAAGGGGGCAAGAGCGGCGGAAGCAAAGGACGGCGCGGCAAAGGCGCCAAACAGAGTCGCGCCGCATCATAGCTGGGTTCAATAGGGTTGCGCTCAGCGCCGTCGCAACTAGTTATGATACCGATTTTGCAGCTTCTGCCCTTATAATTTTGCTGCTAATGGAAACTTAAGACGGCCCAGTGACTCTTCCCCCGGCAGGCCGGCCAAGCAGCTAGGAATTGTTCCGAAAGAAATGTGCTTGCCAATCGAAAGGCAAGTTGTAAGTTTCGTGATTGCCGGTCTATCAGTATCACGCCGTCCCAGCGGTCCCGGAGTGCACACCCAGCCGCGAGCACGATTGGTCCATAATTCAGGCTCTTCCTGCAGCCAGACTTATTCGTTCTCGTTTATTCGCACTCAAAAGTGCCCAAGCATCTATTTCCTTCTATTTGGGGAGCATTACCTTATGAAGCGTTGCAGTTTGTGCTTAATCCTGATGTTGCTGTCGCTGGCCGGCGTATCAGCACAGATCGAGGAGAATCCCCAGGATGAGTTCGCCGTCCAGTTGGCTCGCCTGTTGAGCAAAGACTTGTTTGAATTAAACAGCGTTCCTTTTCTCGAACCGCTGGTGATTACGGCAAATGCCGCAACAAACGCCGGATTCTTCCGCAACGCGACCATACCGCGCGACGATACCTTGTATTTCCGATTCAGCCTGGTTGGAATGTCGGGATTGGTGGGTGATGACCGCCAGTTCTTCGCGCCCAATCTTCCGACAGAGCCCGGCACGCCGGAAGGCACGCCCTTTTTGATTGCGCTGACATACGACGAGTTGAAGGGCGTTTTCAAACGCGGAAAAGAAGAAGGTTGGATCGACATCCCGGATATGGCGGCGACAATTTTCGGACCAAAGGAAGATACGCCGATTAACATTCCCAAGGACTCGCTGCTGGTTGCCGTACAGAGAACTCTGGCATACAGTCTCCTGCCGGCAGATCAAAAAGAACAAGTCGACGACGCGATTAACAGTTTACCGGTCAGCCAGAACCTGCCGGGCGGCGCCGACCTCAGCCAGATATTCGCGGCGGTTCCCCAACTGGAGATCGGCGCACTCTACGGCTCCGAGCTGCTGCTGCGCTATATCCCCCCAATCGAATTTAGTGAAACGGTCGGCAAACTATCCTTCTTCGGTCTGGCGCTGCGGCATAGCGTGTCGCAGTATTTCGGCGACGCTCCCTATTTTGATCTGGCTATACAGGGCGCCTACCAGAGCACATCGATCGAAAATACGATCGGTGTCACCGAAGCCGAATTGACGGCCGATGCCGATATTTTTAATCTTAACATGCACGCCAGCAAACGCTTCGACATCTTTGACGTTTACACCGGCCTTTCCTTCGAACGCATCAAAGTAGACGCCAGCTACGTTTACACGCTGCCCTTTTCGATCCAGATCGATTTGGGTTTGTTAAAGGAAGATCCGGAGGGATCCGCCAATTATGTCACAGATCCGCCGGAGTTCCCGGGCGACACGATGCCACAGACCAGCAGCGTTACGCTTGAAAATAATAATGTCAAGTGGGTTGTCGGCACAGCGGCGAACTTTGACCCCATTACGGTATTTATCGATTACAGCATCAGCCAGTTTAACATTCTCTCCGGCGGGATAATGGTATCCTTCTGAGCTGCGAAAGCGGAATGCAGCTTCACGTCAGGCCTGCCAGCTGCAATTACCTATCGGTTTTAACGCTGTTAACTACAAGCAGCCTGCAACAGTCTGACACTGGTTCATCAGACCATCGCAAGAACTGTTTAACGGTGACTCACTATGTGCGCATTTCGCGCCAGGCGTTTATCAGACCGTTTGTCGAGTTGTCATGCGATGTCACCTCGTTATCACCCTGAAGCTCCGGCAGGATTTGTTTCGCCAGTTGTTTACCAAGCTCCACGCCCCACTGATCGAATGAGTTAACATTCCAGATTAGGCCCTGAACAAAGATCTTGTGTTCATAAAGGGCAATTAACTCGCCCAGAGTCTCAGGTGTTATCTTCGGACAAAGCAAGCTCGTCGTCGGTTTATTGCCTGCAAATACCTTATGCGGCAGCAGTGCGTCAATTGCGGCTGCCGGCCGGCCATCGCGCTCCAGTTCGGTACGCGCTTCGGCTTCTGTTTTACCTCGCATGAGCGCTTCGGTCTGTGCGAAGAAATTTGCCAGCAGCTTTTGATGATGATCTCCACGAGGGTTGTGTGAAACAGCCGGCGCAATGAAATCGCAGGGAATCAACTGTGTTCCCTGATGAATCAGTTGATAAAATGCATGCTGCCCGTTGGTCCCGGGCGCGCCCCAGATGACAGGTCCGGTCCGCCACTGGGCCGGACTTCCGTCCAGCTGCACCGACTTGCCGTTGCTTTCCATATCGCCTTGTTGCAGATAGGCGGGGAACTGCTCCAGGTACTGATCATAGGGTAAGATGGCGTGACTGGCGGCGCCGTGGAAATTCGCATACCAGACGCCGAGCAAGGCCAGCACAACCGGCAGATTGTCCGCCAGCGGCGCCGTACGGAAGTGATCGTCAAGCCGCTGGGCCCCCGCCAACAGGGCCTCGAAGTTCCGAAAGCCGATACTGAGGGCGATAGGCAGGCCGATGGCGCTCCAGAGTGAATAGCGACCGCCGACCCAATCCCAGAATTCGAACATATTGCCACGATCGATGCCAAAGGCTTCGACGGCCGGCGCGTTGGTCGAAAGGGCGACGAAGTGCGCTGCAATCGCACTGGCCGGCGCGCCGGAATCAAGCAGCCAGGCACGCGCAGAGTGAGCATTCGTCATTGTCTCCTGGGTGGTGAAGGTCTTGGAAGCGATCACAAACAGCGTCGTTCGGGGATTGCAGACGCGCAGAACCTCGCTGAGCTGCGTGGCGTCAACATTTGAGACGAAGTGCATCCGCAGCTCGCGCAGGCTGTAGGGCTGCAAGGCCTGGCAGACCATCCGCGGTCCCAGGTCCGAGCCGCCGATCCCGATGTTAACAATGTCGCGGAATCGCTCGCCCTGATAGCCGCGGGCATCCCCCGTACGAACACTGTCACTGAAGGATCGCATTTGATCCAAAACCCGGCGAACATCGGGCATCACATCACGTCCCTCGCAGAACACCGGCTTATCGGTTCTGTTTCGCAGGGCCGTATGCAGGACGGCGCGTCCCTCAGTCAGGTTTATCCGCTCGCCGGCGAACATAGCCTCGCGCCTTTGCTCTATGCCGCATGCCTGCGCCAGTGCCAGCAGGAGTTCGATTGTCTGTTCCGTGATCAGATTCTTCGAGTAATCCGCCAGCCAGTGGCCGGCACGCAGGTTAAAACGCCGGAAGCGTTCCGGGTCTGTCGCAAAAGACTCGCGCAAATTAAAAGCCTGCATTTCCCGGAAATGGCCTTCCAAAGCCTGCCACTCGGGCATCGTATGGCGTTGAATCATTAGTAGCGCTCCGCTGTGAGGTTCATTCAGATTCTCGCAAGGGAATTCCGAAAATACGGTAAATTCGTTTCCCCCGCCAATCGCGGGATCAAGGATACCGAGAGTGTCGCTGGCAGATCGATCCGAAGAGCCGATGGAAGCTCGCAGCCGGGAAGTCTGAGACAGTTCGGCAGTCTTTGTGTTTGTTGCTATGACAGAGACCGGTTGAGTAGCGCGTAGAACAGGAAGGATACTCTATGAAACAACAACACCAACTCTGTGCAGCATCCCTGCTTTTTTTCGCTTTGATCTTTTTGACGGAGCCCCCGTTTCTCAAGGCTGACGACAGCCTGGTACAGACCTCTCCCGCTGAACGCGTGATTCAGTCTATCGGCTTGTATCCCCATGGACGCCTGCAGATTGGTCTCTCCGGGCTGGGAACCAAATACTTCGGCGAATACACCGATAATCTTTTCGGCTACGGCGGCGCCCTTTCCACGCGCTATATTTTGCCCTCTGTGCCGGAATTCGGCCTGGGAGTGCGCGTCTCGCACGGCAATCTGCGCTATCTGCGCCGCTACCGTCAACGCTTCGGCGACGACTTCGACCGGCAGTTTCCGCCCGCGGATTTTCCCGACTATCGCGATGGCGGCACGATTCGCTCCACTAAAATCACGACCTTCGAGGGGCACTTCTATCTTCACCTTTTCCCCCGCCAGCGCCTTAACTATTACCTTTACGCCGGCTACGGCATCCTGTCGTTTCAGCCCGATGACATTGTGGAGGATCCACTTAACGGCATCGGCAAAAGAGTACACTATCCCGACTACAAGGATCAGAGCGAGTTCGAGTTTCACATGCTTGGCGGGGTCGGCATCGACTATTTCGTCACACGGGACTTTGCTATCGGCGTCCACGGCGGATTCCACTTATTGGATACCGATATTCTCGATGGTTATGCCTTGCTGGATGAGGGCAGGCCGACCGAGAATGACGGCTTTGCCGAATTCGGCATCCAGTTTTCGTACTTTCTCTTTGGCGACAATGATGTTGACGGCGACGGCCTCTCCAACGAGCGCGAACGCCAGCTGGGCACCAACCCCTATAAGGCCGATACCGATGAAGACGGGGTAAAAGATTTTGATGAGGTGGAAGTGTTAAAAAGCAATCCCTTCGTAGCGGATACGGACGGCGACGGGCTGCACGACTACGATGAATCGCATTTGTTCAACACGAACATTGCCAGCGCAGACAGCGACAACGACGGCATCGAAGATTATGATGAAGTAAAAGTTTACCACAGCAACCCGCGCCTTGCCGACACCGACAACGACGGCCTCACGGACCGTGAGGAAATCGACCGGGGCTCGGACCCTCTGATTGCCGATTCCGACGGCGACGGCGTCCTGGACAGCGACGACCGTTGTCCGCGCCTGCCCGGCTTCCCGGCCCATGCGGGCTGTGTGCCCGAGCCGACGATTCCCGAGCCCGAGATCCGTTACATTCAGGATACTTTGTATGTGACGCGTGAAATCCGGACGATTGAAAAAGGGCAGTCGTATACGCCATACGGCATTAACTTTCAGAGCGGCAAATGGGATATCTCGATAGAATCGGAAATCATTCTGGACGACGTGGCGCGCTGGCTGCGGGAAAATCCGGACATCATTGTTGAAATCCGCGGTCACACGGACGCGCAAGGCAGTGAAGAAAGCAATCACGATCTTTCGCGGAAACGTGCGGAGGCTGTACGTAGTTATCTAATCTCGCAGAAGATCGCATCGGAACGTCTCACGGCGCGCGGCTTCGGCGAGTCACAGCCGGTCATCCCCAATACAACGGAGAAGGGGCTGGCGCGCAATCGACGAATCGAGTTCTTTGTTAAAGAAAAGAACTGAGCTCCGCCGATCAATCGATAGCAACAATCATTGCAGCAGAGTCAACATTTCCTCTGCATCGGTCACCGGCGCCTGACAGGCAAAATTAACACATACGTACACGGTTGCCATGCCGTCGAGACTGCTTTGGTATTGTGTGAACTCAGCCAGCTCATTAAGACGCTTATCATTGCGGCCGTCTTCCACGCGCAGTAAGACAACCTTATTGGGAATGTACTTTTCGCCCAGCGCCCGCAGCATGGACTGGGCCTGCTCGGCGGCATCGGCCACAACAACGATCTCGTAAGAAGGCCCGAGAACGAAGTCGAGACCGGCTAGAAACATAGCACTGGACGAAGGCGCCCGTTTAATTGATTCCGCAAACACTCGGCCGATTTGATTGGCGTATCGTTCGAGCTCGGTACGTCCCGTTAAACGGGCAAGACGAACAAAGTTTAACTTGGAGACGGCATTGGCCGAAGGTGTTACCTTATCGTGAATCTGCTTCTGCCGGGCAATGTGTTCGGCCTGATCGTCAGCAATAAAATAAAGTCCACCCTGCTCTTTGTCCCAGTAGTGGGCGATCAGCGTGTCGTTTAAGGCCAGGGCCGACTCGAGATAATCAAGGTTAAAGCTGCTCCCATACAGCTCCGTAAGTCCCCACACGAGGTGTGAGTAGTCGGCGGCGTTGGCGGGAATGCCGGCTTCACCTTCGCGATAGCGATGCAGCAGGCGGCCTTCCGGCGTTCGCAAGTGCGTCAGAACAAAGTCTGCGGCGCGCGCGGCCTGATCGGTATAAGCAGCCTCGCCAAACACGCGCCCGGCGCGCGCGAAGGCAGCGATCATCAAGCCGTTCCAGTCAGTCAGAATCTTGTCGTCGAGCGACGGCCGTTCGCGCTGCGAGCGCAGTTCGAACAGACGCGCCCGCGCCGCCGTAAGCCTGCTGCGCAGCTCCTCGATCGTTATGCCCAGATCGGCGGCGATCGCATCTTCGCTTTCGGCCCGGTGCAATACATTCGCAGGCTGCTCCTTACCGGCGCCTTCGTGAAAATTGCCCTCGTCGCTGATTGAATAGTAGCGAATCAGCGCCCGCGCCTGATCCTGTTCCAGGGCCGCGATAATCTCCCGCTTGGTCCAGACATAGAAGGTTCCTTCCATCTTTTCGGACTCAGCGCTCTCGGCGGAGTAAAAGCCACCTTCCGGCGCTGTAAGGTCGCGGGCGACATAGCCGAGAACCTCCGAGGCAACGCGTCGATATTCGTCCTTGCCGGTTGCCTCATAAGCCTCGGTATAGGCCAGGGCCAGCAGTGCCTGATCGTAAAGCATCTTTTCAAAGTGCGGTATCTGCCATTCCCTGTCGACTGCGTAGCGGTGAAAACCGTGGCCGACCTGATCGTAAAGACCGCTGGCGGCCATCTGCTGCAAGGAATGCTCGGTCATAGCCAGGGCGGTCGAATCGCCCGTGCGTTTCCAGTAACGCAGCAAAAACAGGTAGTTGTGCGCATTGGGGAATTTCGGCGCTCGCCCAAATCCGCCGGAGACGGCATCGTAGCGTTCGCGCAACTCGGCATAGGCGCTATCCAGGATATCGGGACCGACTTCGCCGCCTGCGCTGAGGTCGAAACTGCTGCGCAATTCCTGGGTAATAGTCTCGGCTGACTTATCGATGCTGCTGCGGTCGATCTTCCAAAGCTCGCGAAATTTAGGCACGGCGTCGAGCATTCCCAGCCGTCCCCCACCCGTTTCGCGTGCGATGTAGGTGTCCGCGAAAAAAGGCTTTTTATCGGGCGTCATAATAATCGTCAGGGGCCAGCCGCCGCGGCCGGTCAGCATCTGGCAGACCGTCATGTAGAGATTATCGATATCGGGGCGTTCCTCGCGATCGACCTTGATATTGATGAAGGTTTCATTCATAAGAGCCGCAACGGCGGAATCCTGGAAGGACTCGCGCGCCATCACGTGACACCAGTGGCAGGTCGAATAGCCGATGGACAGAAATACGGGTTTATTTTCCCGCTTCGCGGCCTCAAAGGCTTCTTCTCCCCAGGGATACCAGTCCACCGGATTATCGGCGTGCTGGAGCAGGTAGGGGCTCTTCTCATCAATCAATCGATTATAGCGTGGCTTTTCGGCCGTTCCGCCATCTTTCATGTTTTCGATCACCAGCCAGCCGATGGCAAAACTGACGATAGCAAAGGAAGCGAATACCAGAAGATTCTTCACAGACTGTTTCATAGGGTCGACTGCCGGGATTGAGAGAAAATTGACTTGGAGTAACGCACGAGTATGGCGAAAATTATACCCGGTGCCAGCAGCAATCGACACAATAAGGGATGAGCGGCCTCTGCTTAGAGACGAATCTGGCCGATAAATTCCAGTTCGGTATCCGAGGGCAGCTCCGTGAAGCTGATGACGCTGACCGAGGGGAAGGCCGTGTGAATCATCCGGTACAGGTAGGGCCGAATGGTCGCGGAGGTGATGATCAGCGGGTTGTAGCCGGCGAGAGAAATCTCATCAACAGCCTCGGTGATCGAATCATTGAGTTGTTTGAGCAATTCCGGCGCCAGGCCCAGGGTCGGGCTGACGGAACTGGCGTTGTTCTGCAGAGCATTGGTAAATAACTCCTCAACCTGCGGCACAACGGATATGCCGCGCACGACGCCTTTGTCATCCTGATAGAGACGCTTAATGGTGTCCGACAGACTGTGGCGTACATACTCGGTCAAGACTTCCAGATTCTTGGTTACCGGAACATAGTCCATCAGGGCTTCCACGATCAGCGGCAGGTCACGAACGGGAATACCCTCGCGCAGAAGATTTTGCAGGACTTTGTGCAGTATGCCCAGCGGGAGGCTATCCTGGTTAATTTCATCGACCAGAGCCGGATACTCTTTCTTCAGATAGTCGATAAGCTGTTTGACGGCCTGCCGGTCGAGGATGCGGTCGGCGAAGCGCCGCAGCAATTCCGTAAGGTGGGTCGAAAGGACCGCTTCGGGCTCAACGACCGTGTAGCCTAATATTTCGGCATTTTCGCGTTCGGCAAAGGGTATCCAGGTGGCGGGCAGGCCGAAGACAGGCTCGGTGACGCGAATACCCTGGAGCTCGCCTTCCGCCGTTCCCGGATTCATCGAGAGCAGCATTCCCGGAAACAGTTTATTGCGCGCCACTTCGTTGCCGCGGACCTTGAGGACATATTCTTCGGCTTCCAGCTGCAGATTATCGCGCACACGCACCGGCGGTATCACCAGACCGAGCTCCAGAGCCAGTTGACGCCGGATGTTCGTGATGCGCTTGAAGAGATCGCCGCCCTGCACTTCGTCGACCAGCGGTATCAGGCTGTAACCCAGTTCCAGCTCGATAGGATCGATCATCAACAGGTCTTCGATCGGCTTGTCTTCCGGTTTGGGCGCGGCTTCGGCCTGGGCAAGCTCTTCGCGCAGTTCTTCCTCGGACTGGCGCTGCAGGTGGCGTGTGCGCGCATAGGCGCCGGCGGCAAGGGCGCCCGCCAGCATAAGGAAGGGCAGGGCCGGAAAACCGGGCAGGACGGCAAAGAGTGTTGCCGCGCCCGATGAAAGATACATTACCCGCGGGTTGTTGCTGAACTGCGAACCGACTTCCGTGTCGAGCTTTTCGCCCGAAGCGGAACGCGTGACCACCAGACCGGCGGCCACCGATACGAGCAGAGCGGGAATCTGCGAAACCAGCCCGTCGCCGATGGTCAGGATTGTATAGGTCGACAGTGCCGTGCTGAGATCCATGTCGAGCTGCAACAGGCCAATGGCAATACCGGCAATAATATTAACAGCCGTAATAATCAGGCCGGCAATGGCATCGCCTTTAACGAACTTGGCGGCGCCGTCCATCGCCCCGTAAAATTCGGACTCCTGGTTGAGCGCTGTCCGCCGTTTGCGCGCTTCCTGCTCATCGATAAAGCCGGCGTTTAAGTCGGCGTCGATGCTCATCTGCTTGCCGGGCAAAGCGTCCAGAGTGAAACGCGCCGTCACTTCCGCAATGCGGCCGGAGCCTTTAATGATGACCATAAAGTTAATGATCACCAGAATAATGAATATGATTATTCCCACGACATAATTGCCGCCGATCACAAAGCTGCCGAAGGCCAGGATGATATCGCCGGCCGTGGCTTCGCTGAGAATCAAGCGCGTCGATGCAATGTTAAGCCCCAGACGGAAGAGCGTAACGACCAGCAGAATTGTCGGAAATATGGTGATATCCAGCGGGGAGCGGATATAGAGCGAGGTCATGAGAATTACGACGGCCAGCATAATGTTAAGCGCCAGCATCACGTCGAGAAGAAAGGGCGGCAGCGGGATAACCAGCAGGCCCATGATAGCGATAATGCCGACGGCTATGACGAGGTCCGACTTGCCGCGCAGGAAGGACATGCGGCCCAACAAATTGTCGAGGGTCGCTGTCGCCTGTCCGCCGGGTGCGGCCAACTGTCGATTTTCAGCCATTCGCTATTTACCCTGTACCTGCAATGTTACTGCTTGCGCCTGCGCGCCTTAAAAACGACGGCCAGCACCTGCGCGACCGCCTTGAAAAGCGATTCCGGGATGTGCTGATCTATCTCGACCAGAGAGTGCAAAGAACGTGCCAATGGCGGATCTTCGACAATCGGAACATTGTGCTCGCGAGCAAGGTCCCTGATCTTGAGCGCCAGAAAGTCGACTCCCTTGGCAACCACCTTGGGCGAATCCATTTCCGCCTGATCGTATTTCAGGGCCACGGCATAGTGCGTCGGGTTCGTGATAACCACATCGGCCTCTTTCACGCGCTGAAGCATTATTTTCTGCAGACGATTGCGGCCGATCTGGCGCATGCGCGCTTTAGCCTTCAAATCGCCTTCCATTTGTTTGCCTTCCTCTTTCACTTCCTGTTTCGTCATCTTCTGGTCTTCTCTGAACTTCCACTTCTGATACAG
Organism: Candidatus Kapaibacterium sp.; assembly: GCA_028284775.1. GTDB lineage: Bacteria > Bacteroidota > Ignavibacteria > Kapaibacteriales > UBA7675 > JANQRB01. The sequence goes on from JANQRB010000142.1 coordinate 15,698, forward strand.
CAAGTCGCCGATGGCAATCGCGATATAGGCCAGACCCACTTTCATCACGAGCTCGAATCCCAGCTCTACCATAAAGGGGCCGATCTTGGCGAAGGGCAAGGACATCACCGACAGAATATCCTCCATGCGGCTTGCCAGCACGATGTATACGACGCTGCCGATGATAACGATTTTGAAGACTCCCTTCACAAACTCGACGATGGTGCGCGAAGAGAAAAAGGTATTCTTCATGCCGCGAAAAACATTAAACACCCGTTGAAAATCCAGACCCTCGGTAAATTTTTTGCTGGCGAATTTCAGCCCCACCTGACTGATTTCCGCCAAAAGCACAACGATGAAAATCGTCGCCAGCATCGGCAGCAGAATAAAGCCGAGCATTGACGTCAGCCTGGTGAAATAATCGGGTACGGTCGTGTCGCTGAGGTGAATAAAGGATGAGTTGAGAAACATCATTTTCCAGAATTGCCGTACTTCGCCCATCATTGATGATGAAAACAGGTAGACGATTAACACGCCGATCAACAGCAATACTGCCGTCGTGGCATCGATACTCTTGGCTACCTGCCCTCGCTGACGGGCTTCCAGCAACTTCTTCGGCGACGCCTCTTCGGTTTTCTCCTGGCCATCAGCATTTTCAGCCATTATCTACCTGCGGCAAAGTAAGAATTAACAAATCACAAGCGAGATACGGCGACCGGCCTTGTATACATCCGATCGCAGGTCAAGGCTGTCAGCCAAAAGACCTGGCCGCCTTGATGCTCATCAACACGTCCATAATTCGGCCTTCAAATAATTCGAGCGCGTTTTTGACAACAATGATAAAGATGGGCGCCGTCAGCATCAGCACCAGCAAGCCTATGATTATCTTAAACTGAAAGCTCAGAATGAAAATATTAATTTGCGGCGCCACACGCGCCAGTAGCGCCAGGGCAAGATTGGTGATAAACAAGGCTATCAGAATCGGTGCGGCAATTTTGACGCCGATCAAAAACATCGTCGTCACCAGGCCGATCAGTAGTTCGGCCGTCGGTCCGGATAGGCTGAAGGTCGTCACCGGGATGATGGTAACACTGGCATAGGTTGCCTCAATGAGAAAGTGATGCCCGTTAAGCACCAGAAAGAGCATCATCGCCACGAGCCACTTCACTTCACCGACAAGAGTTGGCGAGTTGAGGTTCAGGTTAAACAGGGCGGCGGTCTGGTAGCCCATATCGAAGTCGGCCAGACCGCCGGCGAATCGAACCGCCTGAAACATCAGGTTGCTGCAATAACCAATGATGATTCCAACCAAGGCTTCCTTAAAGACAAGCACCAGTAGATTCATCGGCTCGACCTGCACCGCAGGCTGCTCCTCGCCAAAGGCAACCGACATCAACAGGGCGATGGCAGCCGCCAGCGCGACCTTGACGGTCGGCATGATACCGGTGTTACTGAAAAAGGGCGCCACGACCATCAAGCCCGTAACCCGCACGAAGAAGAGCAGGCCGACAACGAAGCGTTCCTGAAACAAGTCTAATGTCAGTTGATCCGGCATCGCGATCCTGGCTAATATTCACCAAGGCTTGATAACTGCATACAGTCCGCAGCCAGCGCCGCCCCGAGCTTCAGTTCAGAGTCGGTATCAGATTAAAGAGTTCGATAGTGAAGGTTTTGAGATTCTGAATCATGTACGGCATAACGAGCACCGTCACGATGAACACCACGACCAGTTTGGGCACGAAGGACAGCGTTTGTTCGGAAATCGATGTTGCCGCCTGGAAAATCGAAATCGTAAGGCCGACTATCAGCGACAGCAGCAGCAAGGGCCCGGCGACCAGCAACACATAGTAAAAGGATTCCCGCGCCAGATACACCACCATTTCTTCGGTCATTGCAGTCAATCTCGTCGTGTGAATAAATTTTCGACAGCGGTACGGCCGCTTAGCCACCCGCTATGCTCTCCATCAGCGAGGAAACGATCAGATGCCAGCCGTCGACCAGGATAAACAGCAGCACTTTCACCGGCAGCGATATCAGCTGCGGCGGCAACAACATCATACCGAGGGACATCAAAATGCTGGCAATGATCATATCGATGATGAGGAAAGGGATAAAGATGACAAAGCCGACCTGGAAGCCCATTCGCAATTCACTGATGGTGAAGGCCGGAATTATCGCCAGCATGCTTACATCTTCAATCGATGTGGGGGCATCGCCCTTCTGCAGCTTGACGAAAAGGGCCAGATCCTCTTCGCGGGTATGTTTCAGCATGAATTCCCGGAAGGGCTTAATAATATTATCCACCGCTTCCTGCTGCGTGATTTCCTCGCGCAGGTATGGCTGCAATCCCTCGCTGTTGGCCTGATCGAGAACGGGTGTCATCACAAAAAGCGTCAAAAACAACGCCAGTCCCACCAGAACCTGCGGCGGCGGCTGCGAGTGAGTCGCCAGCGCTTGTTTGACGAAATGAAACACCACGATAATTCGCGTGAAGCAGGTCATCATAACCAATATCGACGGCGCAAGTGACAAGACCGTCAACATCATCAGAATCTGAAGCGTCACCACGAAATCGTCGGGCGAGTCGGCATTTTCCACGCCGATCGAAAAGCTCGGCAGACCGATGCCGCCCGGATCCTGCGCCAGCGCCAGTGGCGAACAGAGGAACATAAGCATCAACAACAAAAAGGTGCCTGCTGCTTTCCTTTTGCTACTTGTGCTTCGCGTCTCTCTCATTAGCAATATTTCCCGCTTCATTAGGATAATTTGTCCGGTTGACAAAAGGCAAATTTTGTGCCAAGATAAACGGGAGAGCCTCCGTCCTCCGGACAGCCCTTTGGAATTGGCAGGCTGGCGGGATTGATGTTTTGCGGATTGAGAATGTCTTGCTGTGGTTTCACGATTTTGGCTTTCACGCATGGTCCGGACGCGACCGGACCATACAGGGGGATCGTGTTTCGAAAATTATGATGTTGCCGTAGGTAGTGCGCCCGGATGGCGCGCATGATCCGGTCGCGACCAAACCGGACAGGTGGACCGTGTTTCGAAAATGATCTTGTGCTGAATTCATCGCGACGGGATGTCGACGCTTCCCTCCTGATTTACAATCTTAACACCATTGCTACGCTGCGGCGGCTTTGCCCCACTATCAACAAAGCGCGATAGTAACCGGAGCGAACGCGTTCGCCATATTCGTCCAGCAGGTTCCAGGGTACAACGATCGTTTCACCTGCAGCGGCATTGCCCTGCAGTTCGCGCAGGACACGTCCCAGCGCATCATAGATTAAAATTGTCCAGGCCTTAGAATCAGATAACTCGATTTGCAGGCCGGCGGCGGAAGTGACGGGATTCGGCAGCACCCGGAAGACATTGATAGCCGTTGGCGGATCGGGTAGTTCCGCCGTCGTAGCGCCGTTGCCCAACAATGTTACGGTCCGGGATTCTAGCTCGCCATCGAATTCTACATGAAGCCGTGCCTTTTGCGGAAGGCTATCACCGGGCGCAAATCGCAGAGCCACGATGAGGGAGTCACCTGCTTGCCGACCTTTGCTCGAGCGGCACACGAGCGCAAAGGCTTCGGATCCTTCAAGACGAATGCGATCATCTTCCGACGAGTTCGGGGCCGTCGTCGGTCGGAGAAAATACATCAGGGTATCCCGAAATTCCGTTGGACGGACAATGCCAAAATCGACTTCGACGGCATTCGTAGCCAGACCGGCGCGCGCTATTCCTCGCAGGCTAACATTTTCGACATCGCCTCGCGACGTCCGCAAGGACAGCGCAGCGCTTTTGATTCCGACTGTTTTCGGTTCGAAGACCAGGCGAATCTGCGCAGCGGCGTTGGAAGCCAGTTCAACCGGCAATGCGCCGAGGAAGCGCCACTCGTCAGCCGCGGCCGGATTAAGGCTGATTTCGTCGATAGTCAGAAATGATTTGCTGATATTGACCACGTCCAGCCTGCGTTCAAATGACGAACAGATAATGAGCGCTCCAAAATCCAGCTCGGAATCCATTACAGCGAGATCGCCGGTATTGCCGAACAAACGGTATTCCCTCGGCTCAGCACGTTGCTGATCCGGGACAAGCAGGCGGGCAGTGGCCGGACCGGAATGCTGAGGCGCAAAGCGCAGGGCCGCCAGTGTCGGCTCACCACTCCCCTCCGCCGGAATTGTCAGACGTGTGAGACTGAATGACGCTGCCCCCTGAATTTGCAAATCCGCTTCCTGTCGGATCCCATCGCCGTTCAGGCGTAGAATCGTATCGCGCCAGGCGCCGGCGGACAGCCGACCGAAGTTAATCAAGTGTTGATCCGTTTGCGGGGCCGTACGCGCCCGTCCGCTAAGAGGCAGACTGAAGTCGCCGTCAGCTGTGTTGCTGTGAAATTCGAGACGAGCTTCCATCCTTCCGGCGCGATCGGGCACAAAACGCATAGGCAACTCTCGCTCTTCGCCGGCCTCGAGGATAATCATACGCTCGCTGAATGCCATCTCGAATGCCGCGGCACCTGCACCCTCCAACCGAAAGTCATACAGTCTGCAAGGTTCGTCGCCGATATTGCTGACCCTGAGGACTTTTGTTAAAGCGGAAAAGTTGATCGTTTCTTCAAAGTCCAGCTGTTCCGCCGACAGGTCAAGGCGGGCATTACGGCGCCGGTGAAAGATTTCAACGATCCGGTCCGGAAGAGGAATATCGCGTTCTTTGTTGGTCAAGGAAATGAAAAGACGTCCGGAGGGCGAAATGGCAAAATCGCGCATGCGGCCGTAGATGTCAGCAAACATTTCCCTCTCTTCCAGCACTTCCCTACCGTCGTCACTCATACGCATTACCATCATGGCGGCATTTTTGAGCGTCGCGATCAGCACGGAATTGCGCCATTCGGGGAATTCAGCATGGTCGTAGTAGCGCAAGCCCGACACCGCAACGGTTGGCGTCCAGGTATATATCGGCTCCGCCACATTTGAATCCAGGCAGAAGGGCTCTTCAAGAAAGTTATCACATTTACCTTCAACATCCGGCCAGCCATAATTGCGTTGGCGAAGGATTATGTTGAATTCGTCATCCTGTGCAGTTCCGTGTTCGCTGCTGTACAGGATTCCGTTGCGTCCAAAGTCAAGGCCCTGGGGATTGCGATGGCCGGTTGACCACAAGAGGCTGTTGGGGTAGGGATTATCCGACGGTATGGAGCCGTCCAGCATAACCCGCAGTATTTTGCCGTTTAACTGTTTATGATCCTGCGCCGCAGGGCTGAATCCCCGGTCGCCCACTGTAACAAACATACTCAGGTCCGGCCCTATCAAAAGCCGGCTGCCCAGGTGAAAGCCGTTCGTCAGGAAATCAGGTATTAGCAGCGTTTCGTGCAGCAGCACTTGTTTAAGGGGATCATAACGATATGAGACTACTTTCTGACGATTTTGCTCATGTTCGTTAATAAAGGAGTAGACCAGATAAACAAGAGGCTGCTCGCTAAAGTTGGGGTGCAGAGCCATCCCCATCAGGCCGCCTTCATGGGTGAGCTCAACCTCCGGCAGTTCCAAAAGTGTTATTCGTTGACCGCTTGAAGGATTGACGCGACCAACGCGGCCGGGCCGCTCGGTATACCAGAGCCAATCATCGGGTCCCCAGAGTATTTCCCAGGGCCGGTTCAGGTTCGGCGCTATATCCCAATGCGTATAATCCTCGTTTTCCTGCGCCGCCAAAGAAATGCTCAAGACAATAAGCAGCCAGGCGGCAATGCCCGGGCATTGCCGCAAATATTTTCGATTCATAATACCCACCTACAGTTAACAATACATGTTTATTACCACGACCTACCGCCACGCCGCCTGGCTATTGAAGTTAACTGCAGTTTTCAAAGCGGATTTTCGATACTCAGGCGCGACAGACAGACGTCAATTCACAATGTGCTTGCCGGCATAGCACAGTCACCGGTTCACGCCGGGAGATGCAGAAGGAGTGCATCGCCGGCAGCGAACCTGGAAATGCCTAATCAGCATTTAGCCTTCTTAAACACATTGGACAAGAAAATCCCAGCCGGCGGATTATGGGGCCGCCGACACAGTTCATTTTTTCATTTCGATCCTCAGCGTTTAGACCCGCCGTGCAGACCCGACTCAACACGCAGGATTTCGCCTGGCCTGGCTCGTCAGCAAACTCCGGACCAGCAAGCGCGCGAAGAGAATTAACAGGCACAGAGGCACGACGCACCCGAACAGCGACGCGGCAGGCGCCGCAGACCGGCACTGTTAAACTTTACTCGAACTCCTCGCAAAATTTCACCCAGGGCATGCGAGGACACCCTAGCAGCGAGCATCCACTGCAGGCAAATTCACCATCAATGATTCAAGAGTTTAATAATTTAACTACTTAACACAAGCCGAGACAAATGGTCTCAACCAAAGGGAAGTTGGTGCAGCCCGACATAATCCCAAGTAAATATTTTCAAATGCAACTCGATGCGTTGTTAATCGCCTGATATAATTTTTCTAAAATCTCCGAACCAGCATGAGAGCAAATAGAACTAAGGGGCACAGGCACAGAGGCGCAAAAAGCCCCAACAGCAGCGAGACAGCCGTCACTATCGGCTCGCTTCGACCGGCCTGCGACACTGCCATCGACCAGGGTTCGACGCTGCCCTTCTTCACTCGCGCTTCTCGCAAAAGCTCGCCCAAAGCAAGGGAAGTCGCCCCGACAGCAAGCATATGCTGCCGGCAAAGCCACAGTTCACGATTCGAGAGTGATACGATTTAGTTCCTTAACACCAGCCAAGACAAATGGTCTCAACCAATATAAGATTGGTGCAGCCCACAAAATTCCAGCAACAATTCGACAAAATCAGTCTTATTCCGCGCCCGCCGGCAAAGATTCTCGATGCACCCCGTTAAGCAGCGGAGTCCAAAGCACCGATCGGCAATAGCGAACAGGCGCGGCTTAGACTGGATGTAGTTCAAGCGCCGCAATCTGATTTCTTCAGGCAATAGCCAACTATCCGGCGGTGACTGAACACGGCCGCAAGCAGACTCGACACAAATCTCCAAATTCGGTTAATCAACTATGTTAATTAACACAACTCGAAAAATCCTGCTGGGTCCGACAAGTAACAGCTGCAGTTTTTAGTGCAGGGAAGGGATGCAAAGATAACAAACAACGAACAAGAATCGCAAGGCTCTTTTTGGGTACAAACAAGCTCAGATTAAATTCTGTCGAAAATAATATCGGAACGGCTGATATCCAGGAGCTTCTTCGGTTAACTACGCCCGCGGAGCACCACTTAGTGCATTACTTTTTACCCTCCGGCCGGCTGTGGCTACCTTCGGTACGATGAGCGCAATCTGCCAAAAATGTGAAAGCGCCGGACAGTCGGCTCTATCAACAACGGCAGCTAAGAATACTCCTCTGTCGTATCAGCGAGTAATCACAAAGGGCGTTGTCAGCACTCCGGAGCTCGTCTTAAGCAGGACGCGATAGGATCCGGGAGGGCAGCTATTGCCCGCAGCATCACGCCCATCCCACTGAAGCCGGTGCGTACCTCTCTGTGCCGCATCGTAATTCAGCTCGCGCATTTGACGCCCCAGTACGTCTACAATCAGGAAAGTTATCCGGGCAAACTTGTCAGTGGTAAAACTGATCGCGGCGGGGCCGCTGGCAGGGTTCGGCTGTACCTGCAAGTCCTTCACAAGCGCAGCCGGAAGCGGCTCCGGCACTGATGTAATCTCACGATAAATCTCGACGATCCGATCGTCTTCTTCCAGGGGGAAGGGCGAGCGGGCACGGCCATCGCGGTTGCTGGTGGCAATGAAGACCTGTCCGGCGGGCGAAACGCAGACATCGCGCAATCGTCCGAATTCATCCTCGTACAAGGTTTGCTCGCTTGCGACGCTCAAGCCGTCCTCGCTGAGCTGTATGACTATAAGTTCGACCCTGTCGGAGCCTTTCAGAAACGTGGCCAAAATGCTGTTTGCAAACTCCGGGATCGCCTCGTGATCGTAATAGGCGATGCCGCCCGGCGCAAGCGTCGGCGTCCAGGCCGCAATCGGCTCTGCCACATTGAAATCCTCGCAAAACTGGTTCTCGGTTATGACATCGCAGAAACCCTCGACGTTAGGCCAGCCGTAGTTGCGCCCGGGCTGGATTATGTTAAGTTCGTCATCAGTCTGCCGTCCGTGCTCCGAGCTGTAGAGCAGGCCGTTGCGCCCCCAGTCCAGCCCCTGTGCATTGCGATGCCCCAGCGAATACACCAGGCTGCCGGGAGTGGGATTGTCTTCGGGCACGCTGCCATCCGGGTTCATGCGCAGCGTTTTGCCATTCAGGCTCGCGGGGTCCTGAGGCAAATTGGTAAACAAAGCGTCGCCGGTAGTGGCATAGAGCGTGTTGTCCGGTCCGAACAACAGACGACAGCCGTCATGATTCTGGTTAGCGACAATGTCTTCATTAAGCGTGAAGGGATCGGAGAGAGTTTCGGTATCCGCGTCGTAGGTATAGCGTTCGATTCGCAATCTGAAATCGGTATCGACTTGCAAGGTATAGGCAACAAACACATGCGCCGGATTGGGAAAATCCGGATGAATCGCCATCCCGAGCAATCCGCTTTCACTGACTTCGCGAGCCTCGCTAATCTCATGCAATACGCGAACCTCGCCGCTTGCGGGGTCCACTCTGCTGATGCGTCCCATTCGCTCCGTGACCCAAATCCAGTCATCGGGACCCCAAAGAATTTCCCAGGGTGTGTCAAGGCCGCTGGCGATTGTCCGAGTGGCGAGAGTACTCTGCGCAAAAAGCGGTGCGCAGCAGACGAGAAGAATGAGGCTTAAGATTGCAACAACTTTTTGCATAACCAATCCCGGTAAACAATTAACAAAGCAGCCATTCGGTGCAGCCCAAGGGCGGAAGTTAGCGGATTAGAACGGGATAACAAAATAGGCGATCGCAAAGGGCCTGCGTCGACGTCAATATTTACTGCACAAGAAACGAGTGGTGTTTAGCGGATGCGAATTTTCTGACCGATCTGCATGCGCCGTTCATTGACATTCTTGTTTAATGATTTGATGCGCGCAATACTGACGCCGTACTTACGGGCAATCGATCCTAGCGTATCACCCCGTCTGACGGTATAATACGACGGCGTGCCGCCGCCGCTCTTGCCGGAGGCCGACCCTTTGGCGACCCGGTTTGAATAAATCTTCAAGGCATCGCCGGCGACGATACGGGTGCCGCGCACTTTGGAAGGATTCCAGGCCCGAATTTCAGCAATCCGCACGCCATAAGTCTCTGCGATCTGGCCGATCGTTTCTCCCCGACGCACGCGGTGCAGCACCTGCTCACCGCGCGGGCTGGATGATGCCAGGGATTCCTTGCTGCGTTTTGGCTTGTTGCTTCCGGGCACGGGAATCTTGAGTACCTGGCCGCGGTAAATGGTATTGCGGCGGTTGAGCTTGTTGTGGCGGCGAATCGAGCTGATCGAAACGCCGTAGGAATCGGCGATTTTGCCGACGGTTTCTCCACGACGGACGGTGTGCCTGACAATTCTGGGGGAGGCAATTTTTCCGACCGATTTTTGCTTCGAACTGCTGCCCGTATCTTTCACATACACGATCAGCGAGGAATTGGCGCGGATATTATCCGAATTGTAGGGAATGTTGTTCCAGTTGCGCAGGTCCGATACACGGACGCCATAGCGCCGGGCGATGCTGTTGAGCGACTGGCCCCGACGCACCCGATGGTGTATTTTTTTCTTGCCTGCGCTGCGGTTGCTGACCGATTCGGCAACGCGCTGCTGATCGCGTTCCTTCTGTGCCTCGATCTCGCGTTCCAGCTCGGCCGTCATCTTCGGCAGAGGAATTCGCAAGAGCTGGTCCGTCCTGATCCGCATTCGCCGTCCGCTGATGTCATTGGCGGCCGCTATCAACGATGAGGAGACACCGTATTTTTTGGCAATCGTCCGCAGCGACTCGTTGCGTTTGACGGTATGCAGTACCCAGGAGCGCTTATCTTCTTCCGGCAGCGTCTGATAGTTAGTGGCGAGAAGATCCGCAGCGGCGGGAGGCGCCTTGAGTTGGTATTCCTTCACATCGGGCGGCGTACAGGTGCGCAGCAATTCCGGGTTGAGAGCTTCCAGCTCGGCGACCTCGATGTTTCCGCAGCGCGCGAGAGCGCTCAGGTCAACGGCTTCGGAGATCGAGACCACCTCGTAAGCATAGGGTGGTTGAAATTCGATATCGGCAAAGCCATATTCTTCAGCACTCAGGGCGATGGTTGTCGTAGCGATGTACAATGGCACGTAGTTGCGGGTTTCCCGCGGCAAATAACGGCGAATCTCCCAAAAGTCCGGGTCATCCTTCTTCGAACGACGAATTGCGCGTTGCACGCCGCCGGCGCCGCAGTTATAGGCCGCCAGAGCAAGATGCCAGTCGCCGAAGCGATCGTGAAGATCGCGCAGGTGCTGCATAGCGGCCCGCGTCGATTTCTCCGGGTCACGACGTTCGTCCTGCCAGTAATTGACATCCAGATCATACATCTCGCCGGTCGTCTTGATAAACTGCCACAATCCGACAGCCTGCGCGCGTGATACGGCATTGGGATTCAAGCCGCTCTCATGCATCGAAAGAAAGACAATTTCCTCCGGCAGGCCCTCCTCGCGTGCGATCGCCCGCATCATAGGAAACCAGCGTCCGGCGCGTTCGAGCCATTTGCGCAGGAATTTGCGACCGTTGTTTTGGGAGAAATACTTGATCGCGTTCTGAACCCATTTGTTGTCGGTCGGAAGTGGGATCTCCAGATTTTCCCCCGGCGGCAATACCGGCAGCAATTCCTCTGTGGGTGTCGGCAGTTGCAGCGGCAGCACCTCGGTCGTCAGCGGAACAACTTCTTCCGTTCCACTTGTGACCGGTTCCTCCATTATCTGGAAGAGTTTTTCACGTAAAATGAAAATCGGAGAGTTTTCACCAAGATTATCGATGCTTTGAATGTATGCTTCATAGTCATCCACCACCGACTGCATTAAATCGTTGAAATCCGAGTTCTGGTCGATGTTGGGAAAATTGATGAGGCCATTCAATACCGAAATGGCTTTGTCAAACGAGCGGGCGGCGCGGACGGTGTCGCTGCGATCCAGGTGCGTCAGCGCGGCGATGTAATTCTGCCGGGCAAGCTCCAGCGTGGCGTTGACATAATAGTCATTGACATAAGGATTGCTGGTGGTATCATCCAGCTCGGCAAACTCATCCTGGATATACGGAAGGGCGAGCGTCCCCTGCTCGACATCGGCCTCCGCCGATTCTTCTTCTGATTTGGAGGAAAAGAGGTGTGAACATGATGTCAGGCCGGCAATCAAAAATAGCGGCACGACAATTCTCGTTCCTGCGGAGAGGAGAACTTGTAGCATAATTTCAGAACCCTTCCAGTTTTGCTGCACCAGCTCAAGGGGCGAAAATATACAGTGTTGGAATGCGGAAAACAAAGGAAAAACCAGCTATGAACTAATTTTCATCCTGTTTTAATACCGAGGCGGCCGCGTGGCCCCGGAAATGGTGCAATTTCAGACACTACAGACAGTTAGGGATTTCAGCTCAACCCACATATAGCCGCTGTCTCTCCTTAGCTTATCGCGCCCTGGTAAGGGCTCAACACAGGCGCGTCTCGTCGGGCTATTCGCCGCAATCATCGCACAGGATAAGGCGGCGTCCGCCATCGACCAGCGGGTGTACTTCATGACGCGTCGCTTCGGCGCCGGGTATTGAAACACGGACTCGAATCGACCGTTTGCGCGGGTCCGTGGTGGCTTCACGCGATACTCCCTCTCCATAGGCCTCCACCAGGAGCTGGCCCTGGTCGCGAATTTCGGCATAGCGAGGTATGATGTCCCGCCACAAGCCGTCCAACATCCGGGCGGTGTAAAAAGCTCGCAAATCGCTGAGTAATTGATTTCCACCGTAACGGCCGCCATAGCCAGCGGATCGAAACTTCTGTCCATTAACGAAAAAATCGCGGCTTTTGAGCCGGTCTTCGGCGCGGGCCGCGGTTACCTGCACGAAGCTAGACGTGAAATTTATCGTGGGGCCGGTGTAAATGCAGTCTTCATATAGTTGACGCGGATCGGTAAAACCGATGATTTCGACCAGGATCTGTCGTCCTTGCGCCAGAGCCCGGTCGACGCAATGCCGGTCGAAGACGGATTGCATTGCCGTCGTAAGCAGCACCACCGCCGAGTCGACCTCACGAGCAAAGGCCGGGCCGTTGCGGTGGAACTCATTATAGTCGATACAGTAGGGATTGGCGGGCCGGGCACGAACGGAATAATCATAGAGGTCATTCGACGCGCAGGGCGGCGCCAGACAAGACAAAGAGTCGAAAAAGAGTGAATTGCAGGGCGCATATTTTTGATAGGCGTATGTCGTGGGACACCAATAGCCCGTGATGAAAAAGCGGACATCGTATATTGGGAATTCTTCGCTGCAGGCCGATTCGATAAAGGAAGTCGTATCCCAGAGAAACATCGTGTGCTCCGGTATCCGACTACAGGCCGCGTCAATGACCAGGGTGTCCGTAAAAGCAACAAAGTTGCGGGCCGGCGGCGAGACGCGAAGCATAATGGTCCTGAGCCGCGGGTCGAAGTATGGTGTCGGTGCCGCGGCGGGAGCAGTAATCCGACAATTGCCTCCGTCGTCCGTCGCAAGCGTTTCAGACGCCGCGTTGTGTATATCGGTGACATTTACTGTCAGCGGCGTCCCATACACTTCCGGCGTGCGATTGGGACGACGAACCCGGACGTTTAAATCGAGGCGGGCTGCGTTTTCCTGCACCGGCAGGTAATAAAGGTCCATATCCCTTCGGCTCGTGTCGCCATGATCGGACGACCACATAAAAAATGCCGCGCCGGGAGTTGTCAGGGGATGCGTCTGGTCGCTGCCGACCCGATTGACGCCGGCGAATTCTCCACCGCGCAAGGGCAGACCGGGACCGGCCGGCAGGCCATCGGCAGCAAGCGCCGCACGCCAGATATCATAGTCACCCGAGGCGTCACTGGCATAATACAGGTATCCATCCGAGGCAATGAAGGGGCATTCCTGGCTGGCGTCATCGGTGGAGAGCGTCGCCAGGATCTCCGGTGCTTCCCAACCGTCTTTTGAACGCCGGGCGAAATAGAGATCAGCGCGGCGCTGAGCCCGATTGGCATGGCGGTAGCGCCGATCCGAGGCGAATATTATCAGATCGGCATTGGGCGACAGCGCGGGTGTATCGTCCCAATAAGGCGAATTAAGCACGTCCAGAGCGCTTACCTGCCACTGGCCCTCGATTAAGTGCATCCAATACAAGTTATTATCGCCGCCCCCGTTGCCTCCGCTGTTTGAGACGAATACGCCCAGGTCCGGACGGCATGCGGCGAAGGCGGGCACGCCCGTTAATGAGCCGGCCGCGGGAGAATCTTCGCCGGCTCCAAAAGGTGTAAAGGACTGTGTCGCTCCCAGTCCGTCCACGCCGCAGTCGACGAAGAGCAGGCTGCGGCCGGCACCGCCATTGTGCGGCGCACTGGAGGTGTACCACAGCTCCGCACCGTCCACGCTTTGCCGAAAGGCCGCGGCATAATCGTCATAGGCGGAATTGAGGTCGTGAGCCGGAGATGCTGCGATGAGCGGAGCCAGAGAGAGGACAACACAACTGACCCTAAGAGCCCAAGCGGCTGTTCGCATGATCGTCAATGTTAAAGTGGGTAACAAATCTGGAAACACACCTGCGCCAAGGCATTGCCGGGATCGGCCCGATCGAGATCGATTTTACTGATCCACATTGCGCCGCAGAAATTGTCGCGTTTAAAAATAATGACATCGTTGGGGTTAACTGTCGGCAGCGAGGCAGAGAATCCGCCGCCCGCACACTCGTCAAAATAGCGATCTCGCAGATCGCAGAGCGTCTCATTGGGACTCAGACTGCGCGAGTCGACTACTTTAAACAACAATCCGCTTTCCGACCTAATGGCGGCTTCGGGGATGCCGACGTCGATCGCATCGACATAAAAATCGATGTCGGAGGTTTCAGCCTGATTAACAAACAACAATTGATTGTCTTCCAGGATGCGGACACCTTCGGTATAGGTATCGTTTTCTTCGCCATAACGATGCAGGCACAGATTCGTGACAAAGGAGCAGACCGTATCGGCCAGACCGGTTAAGTCGAAGCTGGCCGGCTCACAGCCGTTAATCCTGAGCACATCGGCAAATTCCACCAGCGGCGGCGCGGCGCCCCGCCCCGAGGGCCAGATATTCTCGTCGCGCGGCAAGAACTTGACGAGTACTTCCTGCGTCTGACCGGGCTCGATGTTTAACTCCGTCGGATTCAGCTCAAAAACAGAGCCATCGTCCAGAGCCAGAGAAAGGTCGAGGTCGCACTCACCGGTGTTAATGAAGGCAATTCGTTTAGCCAGCCGATTGTCATCCTGATTAACGCATTGAAAGAGGCGCTGCGTCGTCGGCACAAAGCTCGTATCGTTGGCATCTTCGATCATTAAACATTCCGGGATGCCCCCCCAGCCGATAAAAGTGACGGCGATCGTCGATTCGCATTCGAGCAATTCCCCTTCCGGATTTCGCGCGCGAACCGAATAAACGGCGCGATCGCGATATTCGCCGCGTGAGGACGGTGTGTAGAGAACAGACAAAAAGCCGGTATTCCCGCCCGCCGCCAAAGTTGCGTTAAACTTGTTTCTGCCGTTAAAGGCCAGGATCGCAACATCGCCGCCGGAGAAATCTTCCTGCAGCTCGATCAGATAGTCGCAGCCTTCTTCGGAAAAATTGCTCAGCCGGATAGGAACTTCAAATCGCTCGGATGCGCCGACGCAGACCGAGTCGCGTTCGTTCACCTCCGGCTCCCTGACGCTGAACGAGTCGGGACAGTCGCATTCATCGCAGCGCTCGGATTGCGCCGTTACGCGGATGCTGCCGCTGATAGCGTTTCCGACGCCGTCGCTGGCGCTGAAGCTGATTTGGCCTTCATCCTCCACTTCGGCATTCGGTTGGAACAGCAGACACAATTGAAAACGCTCGCCCGCTGCGCGGCTGAAGACATTGCCGAGTTCCTGTCCGGTCTCGTCTATGGCGCGCAAGGTCATTCCCAGGGCATCCGGCAGCAAAGAACCCAGGGTGAATTCCAGCGGATTCGGACAATTATGCGTCAACAGCGGCGTGCAGAGTTCTTCGCTATCCTGTTCATCGAGGCAGAGCAGGAAATCCAGCGCGGCGCTATACGCCGAATTACATCTGATTAGCTCTTCTCGGCTCAGCCGGATCGATAGCGTCGTGTCTGAACAGGGAATTCGCAAGGGGCCGACGGTTATCGGATCGAGCGAGAACTGCACGGGCGGAATAAAGCGAAAGAGAAAGTCCTCACCCTCAAGTCGCACAGGTTGATTGCGCAACAGCAGGAGGCCGTCACCGCCTGTGCTGCCCGCCAGCGTCAGATTGGCCGCATTGCCGCCCCTGGTAAAAAGAACGTCCGTCCTTCCGATCGGCTGTCCGCTTTGGTCTTCGACGCGCAGCGTAATTGTAACGGGCAGGCTGAGAGTCTCCGGCTCCGTGGCTTCCTGACAGCCGCCCATCAGACAAAGCAACAGGCCGAAGACAAGCCACAGGTACTTTTGTCGAATGGCAAACAAGGGAGCGCCGACACTATCACAATACAATGTGTTCACAAATTCCACCCGATTTTAAGCACAGCGCTGTGAACGTCGTTGTTGTTAATGACAAATTTGCCGGGGCACTCCGGGCACTCCGTCCGCAGGTTGAGCAACATCAGTCGATAGGCAAGGCTGAGCGTTCCCCAATGCCAGAGGGGCAGCCCGGCCCCGCCGCTGAGCAGGAGTGGCAAGTTGTAATCTTCGGCATTGACCGATGGATTCCGTCCCGAACCGTCAAAGCCCGCGTCAAAGACATACCCGGCTTCCACAAAAAGGAAGGGGCGAAATCCCGGCTGCAGCAACTCGCGGCTCTGCACCAGGTAGGACGAGGAATCAGTGACGCTGTAGGACGGCTCTAATTCATAGCCCTGTTCAAGCAGGTGCCGCCAGTCGGCTGTATCGCCATAATACACACAGGCAGATGGTTCGTAGCGGGCGCTGCGTTCAATTCGCGGTGAACCGCTTAAGGTCAAGCGGCCGTGCAGCATCAACGGCAGGCGCAGCCGACCGCCCTCCAGCAGCGCTTCACCGGCAATTGCCAGCGCAAAGTCGTTGTCAAACACTTGCGCTATCGTACCGCCCCACAACAATGCCAGCCCGAAATAGGCCGATTCGAAGCCAATCGATCGTTGGGAATCGTCCGGACCGGCATAGCCGGCCAGCGCCGACAGTTCGAATAGTCCAGTCGGCAGCGCTTCGGCCTGCTCGCGATAAAGCGACGGCACCGGGCGCACGCGTACCGTCCGCGGCGCGCCGCGGCCGCCAATGCTGCTGATGCGCAATTCCCTGACCGCCTCGATCGGCAAAGTGGTATCATGGCATCGACCGTCCTCAATAAAAGCCAAGCGCAAGGCCTGGCGTAAACTGCCGCCGCGCTCACTGCTAACTCTGAGCGCAGAACGACAGCCACGCAGCACTTCGCCGTTCACCAGTACCACGTCCATGGTTGAATCGGCTGTCGCAAAGATCGCAGAAGGTGCGCAGGCAGAGCACTCGTCCGGGACATCTTGAGCCTGTGCCCGTGGAGCGCCGCCGAGGCACAACAAGCACAAGACTATCAAGAGCAAGGCTTTCCAGGGGCTGTGATTCACAAGCACAGAGGTCGATGTTACTGAAATTAATCTTAGAGAGGTCGATGGCTGTTTAACTGCTGAGCCCGCGGCTAAAATAGCACAATCGAATGGCTTCTCCAATGGCTATTAAGGTGGTCAGCGTGGCATATACAATAGCTAGGTTGCGGCTTGCCTTTTTCGTAATTTTGCGCCTTTTGCTGAGATTATAGATCAGCCGGCAACAAGGTGGAGCAAGGGTCGTGCAAGAGCATGATTTGTCCAGCACAAAATGAAAATTGTTGCAGGATCTGCATGTTCAGAGCGCTGGCTTCGCCGGATACACTGTCTTAACAGCCTTGTCACGATGCTGTGTGCCGGGCAAGTGCGGGCCATACCGTGAGCTGCTCAGGCATTCCCATCCAACACGGAGAATCGCCGAGATACGCGTGGCGGCGTGACGCGCAAGCTGCTCTGACCCCATCGTTCGCGGCCTGGGGTGTCGATACTGCAGGCTCCGGGCAAAGCCGCCTCTTGATTCAGCAAATTGACTTCGGCATCAGCCAAATAATATGATGGATCGAAAACAATGAAACGCATTCTGGTGACTTCAGCCCTCCCTTATGCCAACGGCTACTCGCATCTGGGTCATTTAGCGGGTTCCTTCCTGCCGGCAGACCTGTATGTACGATTTATGCGCCTGACCGGCATGCCTGTGCTCTATGTCTGCGGGTCGGATGAAAACGGTGCCGCCATCGCCATTACCGCCGATCAGGAAGGCAGCAGCCCGCGCGCCGTCGTCGATAAATATCACAAGGCCAACAAAGAAGCGCTTGAGCGATTTGCCATGAGCTTCGACGTGTATTCGCGTACCAGCAATCCCAAACATGCCGAAACTGCCCGTGAGTTTTTTGCGGACTTCATGCGCAAGGGATTGCTTGTTGAACAGGAAGAAGAGCAGTTTTACGATCCGGTGGCACAGAAATTTCTGCCGGATCGCTTTGTGGAAGGCACGTGCCCGAATTGCGGCTTTGACCATGCCCGCAGCGATGAATGCGACAACTGCCTTTCGAAGTACGAGCCGCTTGAGCTGCGCAATCCGGTGAGCAAAGTCAGTGGTGCCAAACCGGTTCTCAAAGCCAGCAAACATCTTTACTTTCGCTTCGGTCATTTCCAGGAGTTTCTGGAAAACTTTATCAAGAGCCATGAAGGCGAATGGAAAGACAACGTCATCCAGCAGTCCTATTCCTGGCTCAATATGGGGCTGGCCAATCGGCCGATTACCCGCGACCTGGACTGGGGTATCGCCGTTCCGGCGGAAGGATACGAAGACAAAGTCATCTATGTCTGGTTCGATGCGCTTCTGGGTTACATCACCGCCACACGCGAATGGGCGGAAGCACAGGGCAGGGCCGACAGCTGGCAGGAGTGGTGGCAGAACCCGGATACTTCGTATATAGCTTTTCTCGGCAAAGACAATATCTGGTTCCATACACTCATGTTTCCGGCAATGCTGCATGCCCGCGGCGACTATATCCTCCCCAGTAACGTTCCGGCCAACGAGTTTCTCAATCTCGAAGGACGCAAATTCTCCAAGAGCCGCAATTGGGGTATCGATCTGCGCGACTACCTGGCGGACTTCCCCGCCGATAGCGATGTCGATGCAATGCGCTATGTCCTCGCGGCCATTATCCCCGAGTCCAAAGACTCCGATTTCACCTGGAAGGACTACCAGGCGCGTGTCAATAACGAGCTCGTAGCCAAGCTGGGTAATTTTGTCAACCGAACGGCACAGTTCATCCATAAGTACTACAATGGTATGGTACCGACCTTGCCGGCCTCATATCAAAGCCTGCCACAAGAATGGCAAGACCTCGTGACATATCTGGCAGCGCATCCCGCCGCCACGGCCGAGACTGTCCAGGAGCGATTCGTTACTGACAGTTCCTCGCTTGGGATGCACGAACTGCGTTTCGTCAGCAGTCTGTTCAGGGGCGCTCGTACTATTGCCGACAGGTACAAAAATTTCCGGATTCGCGAAGCCGTCATGGAATCGATGCGCCTGGCGGAAGCCGCCAACAAATATTTCAATGACACCGAGCCCTGGCGGACCCGCAAAAACGACGCCGATGCAGCAGCCCGGACTCTCTTCGTTTGCGCGCAGGCCGTGCGAGCCCTGGGGATTGCCTTCGCGCCGATCGTACCTTCTGCCGCCGCCAAAATGCTTGCGATGGTGGATACTACCACAGATGGCGACGCCTGGACGACACTGACGCAACCGCGGGTGAAGGCCGGAACAGGTATCCCAAAGCCAGAGCTGCTTTTTGTTAAGATTGAGGACAATGTGATCGATGAACAGATCGCCAAACTTCTCCAAAAGAGCAAGGAGGCCGAAGAGGCCATTAGTTACGAGCCCCTCCCGGCTGAGACCGGCATCGAGACATTTGAACAAATCGGGTTGCGAACCGGCACAATAGTCGAAGCGGACAACATTAAAAAAGCGAACAGACTTCTTCGCCTCGTTGTCGACCTGGGCTTCGAAAAACGCCAGATCGTTGCCGGAATCGCAAAGTACTATTCACCGGAGGAACTAATCGGCAGACGGGTAATCGTAGTCGCAAACCTGAAGCCTGCGACGCTGCGCGGCGTTGAATCGCAGGGTATGGTTTTGTGCGCCAGCAAAGCCGATGGATCGATGGTATTGGTTGCACCCGAGGATTCGGGCGTGCCGGACGGGATGGAAGTACGTTGACCCAAAAGCGGTCGATGATTGACCCTGCCTGAAGCCGTCCTAATAGACAGCAGAGTACCTTTAATATGTCGGACAGATTCAGCATCTAAAAAAACAGGCCCGGAGGAAATCCGGGCCTGTTTGTCACGAAGGCTATTCATTGAGTCGGCAAGCCGACTGCTACAGTTCAAATTCTATCTATTCCTTGTTGTATAACACCGTTGAGATTGTTTTCGTTACAGAGTGAGCCTCAAATGCCCCTTGCCGTAGTTTAAAGCTGTCGAATAAAATCGCTGATGACCGAAACCAATATCGCCGACAGGATGAAGAGATACAGCGATCCGAAGTTTTTGAGAAGCCCGTTCATTGTTCCGTCCTCGAATGTTGGTTAAACAAATTTCCAACCGGGTCAACTAAACACAATCAAAAAGTCAATGAGGTCATCAGCAGCTTCCGTGAGTTTTTCTAGTTGAGAATTGATCGTCTACCCTAACTAATACTTCGGACTCGGATTTGTTACAGGCGCGGACAGGGAAAACTGCGAATGTCCTATCCGGCCTACAATCCACCCATGTTCCGGCATGTAACGAATCCTGCAAGCGCCGGTTCTTGCCTGCATTCCAAACGATGCCTATGAATAGTGAAGCCGCGTATTCAGACAAATCGGACGAAGAGCTATTCGAGCTGGTGAAAGGCGACGATGATCTTGCATTCAGAATCCTATACCGTCGTTACGACAAGCGGGTCTTCGCCTACTGCCTCAGGGCACTCGGCAATCGGGAAGCCGCGGAAGATGTGTTTCAGACGGTCGTGATGAAAGTGTTTGACAATCGTCACGCTTTTGTTGAAGGTCATTTCGCCGGCTGGCTGTTTACAATCGCTCGCAATGAATCGATCAAAGCGCTTAAGAAGAAAAAAACGACGTCAAATTTAGATGACATAGCGTATTTACTCAGCGATGACTCCGATGCAACAGGTCGCGATACAATTTTGTATGACCTGCTGGCGCAGGGAATCGCGCGCCTGCCGGAACAATTTCGAAAACCTCTGACAATGAGATACATTGAGGGCTATCCCTACGACAATATCGCAGCAACAATGAACTGCTCGGTTTCGCTGGCAAAAGTGCGCGTGTTTCGCGCCAAAAAAATGCTGCACAAATTTTTGTCACCCTACATGCAAGAGTTGCAATGAACGATGATGCCTTGCTGGCCAAAATGCTCGATGGTACGCTCTCACCGGCGGAACGTCAGACGCTTGCCGCTCGAAAAGCGATATCGGTCGAGCTGGCCGAGGAGGCAGAGCAGCTGGCGGATATCGAGCATTTGCTTGTCAATAGCGACATGCAGTTCGATCGTAAGCAATTCGAGTTTCTGCGTGCCTTCGAAGATCGCGTTGCAGACATCATTGCTACCGAGGGCAGTCCGGCTGTTGAGTCGCAATTGCTTAAGAAATCGACATCCGGCACCCAGACAAAAGCACAGCGACCGGCATGGTACCGAATAGGCATGCTGCTGATCGTTCCATTTTTGTTTAACGCCCTTCAGATGCGCAGCAGTAATGTAGTTCCAGACGCGGAGGCCGGGATTTACGGTCCAATGCCGGTTAAGGATCAAATGGCAGTTTTCCCGCCAACAACACTCGCCGATCCGCTGGAACTTGCTCCGATACCGGCAAAGACCCGCACGGCGACGGGAAGCAAGACGTCGACGCTTGCCAAAGAAGAAGAATCCGAAGACAAGCGAACTCAAAACGACAAAGACAGCCTTCGGGATACAAGTACCAGTAAAGAAGGGCGTTCCGATGTTGTGAATGCTTCCGTCTCTCTGCCGACCCTTGCGGAAAGAGTCAGTGCGCTTGTTTCAACGCTGGAAGGCCGACTGCTCGATGCGCGGGCTTCGAATGACAGGGCGCTGGAGGCAATCTGTGCGCAAAAAATCGGCCTGCTGTACCGCCAATGCGGTCGGGAATTCAGCGCCATTGCCCGCCAATACCTGGAGCAAGCGCTCAGATTGGCGCGCAGCTCGGGACTGCGTGAAGTGGAAGCAAAGGCATTAGGCGAAATCGCCCTGCTGGAAGCGCAGGAAGGTAACAGGCTAAAAGCGGCTCTGCTGTTAAACGAATGTATCCTGCTGCTGGAAGAGGGCGGCTTTGGGAACGCCCAGCGCTGGCGCCACGAACTGCAGGAGCTTCACAACAATCTATAGTTCCCCGGTCTGCCGCCACGTAACCCGCGGCCCCGGAATAGTCGTGATGGCAATCAAGCCATAAGGGACCTGAATCGTGGCGGTATTTATTTTCAGGCACACAACACGCCGGTAGTAAACTGACTTGACGAATCAGCTATCTTTAGAATGATGGTCGTAGTGCGGGCCGCCCGGCGCAATATGTCCGACCCTGTTTTCTTCAAAGCGAGAGTTGGAAAAAAATCGGCTGTCAGCATTGTGAAGTGAATATGGACGGAACTAAGAATTTCCTGCGCTTTTCAATTGACCGTGAACCGTGCTGAGCTAGCCGTTCAACCCAAAGAACGGGACGTTGAACATTTTGCCGTCATATTCTGCTTGGGGCCTCTTGCATCTGTGTATGATGGATTCGTATCGTTGTAGTTCATTGGCGCGCCATTCCGAGAACCGGATTTCCGGACGAAAAGATAGTGTATCTGAATTGAGTTAGATTCGGAGTTGGTGTTTATTGCCTTGTCGCAAGGCCCGAAGTTGGCGGCGGTACGGCGGGGGTGGGACCTTCGGGTCCTCTTTTTTGCGAATATTTGTTGCTACAACAACCAATCTATCTACCACGCCTATTAACATCTCACTCAATGCCATTAACTCACTGATACGCCTCATTCTCTGCCTCTCCTTACCGGCAGCTCCCTCACCTTAATTCATCGCCCGATCGCCTGCCCTTATTACCATCTCCCGCACCTCCCTACCCAGACCTTGCTACAGCCGATCAAACAATCAGCAGCAGCACGGCATCAGCGGTCGATATTTTCCGGTCAACAAACAAAAAATCCTCCGGCGCTGTTGAGTGCCGGAGGATGGGTGCCAGGAGCGGGCGAACGTGCTGCCGGTTCCTAGTTAATGATGTTCAGACTTCGTATCACCGTCCGTTCGCCAATTGTCAGGCGGCAAATGTATGCTCCTGATGCCAACATGCGGCCGCCATTATCGCGGGCATCCCATTCGATGCGGTTTTCAGTGCTCGGCTTCATTTCCTCATCCAGTAGCGTACGCAGCGTATTACCCAACATGTCAATGATTTCCAGTTTGACTTTCGACCGAACCGGCACGCTGAATACTATCTGCGTCGACTCCGTAAAGGGATTGGGGCTGTTGCTCAAACGCAATTCGTCCGCAAAGTTATAGCGCAGCGTGACCGAACGCGAATAGTCGACCGTTCCGTCGTAGTCGACCTGACGCAGTCGATATTCGTAGGTCGCGCCGCGACTGACCTCTTCATCAAGAAATTCGTAGTGCAAACGCGCCGTTGAGTTGCCGGCTCCCTTAACAAATCCGAGGGCGTCGAAGTCGTCCCCGCTCTCGGCAAGACGGCGCTCGACATAAAAGCCGGCATTATTCTCTTCAGAGGCCGTCTCCCAGAACAGTTCGATACCGAGCGGCGGCAGCACTTCGCCGTCAAAGGCCGAGAGTTCGACGGGCACGAAGTAACATCCCGTATACTGGGGCGGATTGGCAAAGGTCCGGTCACCGAAATACGGACGCAAGAGCGGTATCCAGGATCCCCGTGTCATTGACGCATAGTTGAAGTATTGACCGGCATGAGTCAGATGGGCATAAGCGGGATTGCCGACCGTTGGCGTAAACTGTCCCCAGGTACCGCTGCGAAAAGTATTTTCATAGGCAAACCAACTGCCGTTGATCGACTCGCCGGCCGAGTTAAACACCCGCAGGTTTTTATCGATTAACAGACTCGTACCGCTGACACCGAGAGTCGGTATCGTGGCGAAATTCGTCGTCACCATCCCCATACGTGCCCGCGAGGCGCCGAGCTCGAAGCCTTCCGTCCCCATCTGAGCACAACCCATCCAATAGGTGCCGGGCTCAAGCACAAGTTCGCGCGGCAGGACATAAGTTGCGTATTCATCAAATATCGGTTCGGATGCCGGCGTGGCCTTGTTGCCAAATGCGTCGATGTCGTACTGCCCTCTGCGCTTACGTATTCGTGAGTTACGCACCACCAGGCTGGAGGGGGTTCCTCCGCCATCTTCATACACGCTAAAAGTAATGTTCAAAACATCCGAGTTCAAGCTACCGAACAGCGCCTGATAGCCGAGCAAGGTGTCCCGCGTGGTGACATTAAATTTCATCGCGATCTGCCCCGAGGAATTGCCGGCATCCGCGCCAAAGGGAATCGGGCCGCCTGCGCCGCCGCTGTTGAAACCGGAGAGATTGAGCCCCTTCGCGATCGCAGGCGTAAAATCCGGGACATCATTGACTCCTGTCACCGAAGGAGGATCATAGGCAAAGGCATTGCCGAAACGTAGGTTGAAGTCCCCTTCCGTACTGTCGTTCGATGGCTCGGGATCGCCACCCGGAATGACGAGCGCGGCACGCAGAATGTATTGGCCGGGGCGAGTTTCACGGCCGTTCCAGGTCGGAAAGTTAACGCGCGATTCACGCTGTGCCCGCAGGAAGGGAATCGTTCGTGTTCGGCAATATACGAGCAGTGTATCGGAGGGTTCGCTGCGTTCGCGTATGGTTACCCGCACGGCGAAAGCCCGCGATGGAATCGTGCTGTTATTCGCAAGCTTCACCTGGACAGGGATTTTCTGAGCCTGGCTGGCCGGCACCATTGTATAGGGCCAGACTACGCCAACCAGGGCGGCTTCCAGATCCGGCGTCTCGGTCGGGAACAATATCCTTACGTTGTCGACATAAAACGGATCGAAGTCATCCTGCGGGTCCGGCGGCCGCGTGTTGGTACGCGCCTTTACCGTTAATTTAAAGCGGAAGGTGCGCTCGCCTTCGTTCGGTGTTGACAACAGATAGTCTGGAACGGGTACAAACACTTTGTTAAACTCCCAGTCCTTGCCGTCATCAAAGAGGTCGGCCCGTAGACCGAGCGCTATCGGCAGCGCCGAATCCAGGTTATCCTCATGAAAACCGCGATTGTGACCGCCGCCGCCAAACACAGTCCATGCAGGATTGTCGACGACGAATTTGTCCGGGTCATCCAGCCGCGGATGACGGCTCCAGCCACGGTCGGGTACATTGGTAATGTTCTGGTAATTGTCGGGCGTCGGATTCTTGAAGTGCACTTCGAGCTCATCGGGCAGCAAAGCGGTACTCGTAGCATCACCTTCGCGCATCACGCGGGGTTCCGGACCGGTCAGCATCTGATCGGACCAGCCGCGAGGCCAGTCGCCGATCTGCGGTCGGCCGGAGCGTTGATAAGAAAAGGACAGGATCGCCGAATGGTGTCCGCGCAGGTCGATCGGGAATGAACGGAGTTCGTCGCCGGCGGGCGCCTGACCAAAGGGTGAAAAATCCGTCCCATCTATGTCGATGCGATTCATGCGGATAACAGGCGAGTTTAAGGTAACGTTCACATTGTTCGCCGAATGAAACTCGCCGCGCGGCGGCGGCGGATTGTAGGTATTGGCATTGCCGTCTACGGCTTCTGCACCAATCGAAACCCACTTGTTAACGGAGGGCAGCGTGCCCTCACGACGCGAGAAACTAAAGTCCCCGACGTGGTCCGAGAAGTTCTGTAAAACCTTGATCCCGAAAAGACGCACGCGCGTCGTGTCGTCAAATGGCCATTCGTCGCCATAGCCGCCGCGGCCGCGGCACAGAAATGGCTCGGCAATAACCATCGAGGTCAAACGGCCTATTTGCTTTGCGATAAAGGGATTGGAATCAAATCCGGGGAAACGAATTTCCACAAAAGCGTAAGGCGGCAGGCCATTGCTCTCGAAAGGTAGAGACTCCCGGTCGTAGTTGACCATCCGCACGCCGGAGCTGTTGGGGTTGGCAAGGGCAAAACTGTCGACGCAAACCTGCCGGCTGTAAACGACTTCGTCGTCGAGTATGTCATTCAGAATCTTAAATCGCGCCCGGAACGACAGACCCTGTTTCTGGAAGTTGACGCCCTGCGGCCCCTGCACATCGTTCGAAAGATTTTGAATGAGCACGACCGGCTGCAGCGAGCCGAGCAAGCGATCGCCTATCAGTAACTCGTAGTTGGCGGGATCGTTGACCTCGATGCTGAACTTCGCATCGTTCGGATCACGCACCAGGTACTTGATATCGACGACACGCAGGGTGTTTTTATATTGTTTAAACCTGATCGCCAGATCATTCGCGGGCGCTGTATTTTCGGACCCCGGCGGACCGGCAACCATTACCGTACCGTCACGCAGATATTCGCTGTACTGCGTATAACGCTGCTCCACAAACTCGTCATCGACATAACGCGCCTGCCCGCGGACGCCGATAGTCGAGTTAAAGCGCACGAACTGTCCCGGCGCAATCGGCACATTGTTTGGTACCACCAAGGGCGGCTGAAAAAGCGAATACAGGAATGAGATCGTGCTGTCCGAGCGGTCGAGCGTAATCTGGGCATTGAGCTCGTAGGCAAGGCGGTCGACGCCGACCCGATTATTAACTTTGAATGGCAGTATCTGACCGGGATTGATCGGATTGCGTTTGCCCCCCATCGGCTGTACACGCACGTAATAGATCGTCAGCTTACTGTTGGCGACATCGCGTTTAAACCACACCTGTCCATAGTCTTCCTCCTGGTTGAGCTGATCGTTAAACTGCGATAGCTGCCAGTCATCCCAGGCCGGCGCAATGATGGGGGCATCGTTGCTGAAGTTTGCCAGGCTGGTATTATCAGGCCGGCGAATTCCAAGTTCCGGGTCACTGGGATCACCGCCACAAGCAACAAAACGGTAGCCCCAGTCGTCCGCTGTTTCATCGCCCAGGCCATTGGCGGCGTCGCTCTCGTCCAGACGTTCGCGCGCATCATCGCTATTGACATCCCAGGCCGTGCCCCGGCCATCCGGCACCGTCCGCATATTTGTTTCACTATCATAGAAATAGCGTCGATTGCTCAGAGCTATTAACATATTCGTGGATACGTAAAAGCTATCATAGCGCACGCCGTTGAAATAGAAAGGAAAGCCGATCCGTATCGGTCCGGCAAAGGCATTATCCGTCGAATCCCTGAGGTCGCCGGGGTTGCGAAAGTACATGTGACCTTCGCGAAATGTCTGCCAGTAATCAGGCGGAAACTGACTGGGGCCGGAAACGATACGGTGCCAGGTGCCACGCTGAAAGTTCGTATCCACAAAGAGGTCGGCGGGACTGGGCGTCCATGGTTTGCCTATGGCATCTTCACTATCGACAATGTAATAGCCGGTTGATATGGCCGGGTTCGCGCGGGGCCAGTCCTGATCGCCCATGAAGGGCTGGGGATAGGAGCTGTCAAAGCTCTTGCGTTGTATCTCATCATCGTGCTTCTTCGCGCCGGCAATGGCCATACTTCCGGCAAGCAAATAGATGCACAAGGTACAAAGTACGCGTTTCATATTCGCACTCCACTTTTTTGCAGTTGAAATAAACAAGTATCCGGCTCAACAACTGTTGAGCTGAATCGCTTGTTTTTCCTTGGAAAGTGGCGCTGAGGATAACTTTCAGGACGGAATAAACTCGGATCTTGCCAAACTTGTGCCGGTGAACACTATTTTATCCTGAGGGTTACAACAGCCACTGCGAATTGACTTAACATTTGGAAGCAAAAAAAATTGCCCGTGAAGTTATAATCAACTTCCCGGGCATTGGCACTGCATAAACACAATTTCTTCAACGGCCTTCAGAGACCATCGCGCCTATCAGCTTAAGGCTGAATCATCACGCTGCGAATGACGCTGTGGTCCTGACTTTCGATTCGGAGCAGATAGAATCCAGCCGACAATCCGGCAACTGCGAACGAATGGACAGTGTCACCTGCTCCCGCCTGGACTACTGCGCGTCGGACGATTTGTCCGGCTGCATTCGTCATGCTAATCCGAACAGAGCCGATGAACGATGCCAGCGACAGGCTCACCTCATCCCGCGTCGGGTTAGGAAAGACTTTCACATCCGCCGCAGCTGTTCCCCGCTCAGCGACATTCGATACGGTCATTGGCTCAAGTTCGAGATCAGCCGTGACTGTCTCCCCTTCCTCGCCGATATTGATCTGAATTTTTTGTGGCGCCATACCGAACTTATCACTGCGCAGATGATACACACCAGCGCTGATGCCGTCCAGATCATATGATCCATCGGTCGCGGTCAGGTTAAAAGCAACAATCTGATCCTGATCGTCAACAAGGTAGACCAGTGCGCCCGGAATCGCGTCGTCGGCCTGAACCCGATCGTCGTCGTCTTTGTGACTAAAGGGTACAGTGCGTCCCACTTTACCGCGACAGCGTGAGGTTCCCTGCGTGCGACGAATCTTCTGCAGCTTGACGGTGATGGCAGCCGGACTGCCGCTCGCTTCCACATCAAGGCGCGTGGCACTGGTCCAGTCGGGCACTGCGAATTCATTATCGGCAACATAGTAGCCATGTATATGATCACAGCCGCTTTGACAGTTCGTTTCACCGGCGAGAATCACATACTGTCCGGGCAATAAATTGTTAAAGCTGAACTTGCCTTCGTCATCACTGCGCACACTGGCACCCGGAAAGAGAGCGTCGCTGCCGGCATCCAGAATTCGTAGTGCGGTAACCCAGGCGCTGATTTGCTGACCTTGGGCTCCGGTAACGATTCCCTCGATACCATTGTCGTAATCCGGCGCCGGCCCGACCAGAATATCCAGATCATTGACGTCGCCGGTCAGCTCCAAGGTCTGCGCCTCGGCTAATTCGTAGGCATCAAGGTAGTACTCAGGCACAAACTTACTGCTCCAGGAATCGGGCAGCGTATCGTGGGGAATCGTGTCACGCACTCCCTGCTTCGGCATTGGCGAGACATAAACAATGTACGTAAACTGATTGCTCAGACGAGCGCTATAGTAGCCATCGTAGTTGGTTAGCACGCTGCGAATATGTTTACTGTTAAACCGATCCTGCTTGTCCTGCGAAGGATCAAAGCCGAAAAAGCTCACCATTGCCGCAGCCGGCTCGCCGTCAGGCTCAAGTGTTACCTGTCCCGATACCCTGTAATTATCGTAGTGCGGCACTTTGTCCAGGACAAAATCGGCTTCGACCTTATCACCGCAGCCAAGCTCAATAATTACGGCATCCTGCCTCTCTTCGGCATCATCATAATACTCTAAACGATACCCGCGTGCGCTTGCCACCAGTAAATAACGCCCGGCGTCGACTTCCATACGATACTGGCCGTCCTGGGTCACGATCGAGCCGCTGTACTGACTTGTGTCGCTGGTATCGCGCTGGTTAGTGGGAATAAGCCAAATCGAAGTCGCTTCTCTGATGAGCTCGCCGTCTTCGTCGCGGATAGTGCCGCTGATAACGGCCGGCTCACGACAGGCGCGCACCCGCAACGTCCAAATCTGAACAGCCATCGACCTCCGATTAACTTCAGCGTGGATGCGAATGAAATAACTTCCCGGCGTCTGGGGCTGCCAGCGCAGCTCGCCGGTCGTCTCATCAATAGTCATGCCTTCGGGGCCGTGCTTGATGTAATAGCGAATCGCCATGCCATTCTCGGCTTCGGCATCGGCATCGTAGACATAGTCGTCCCCGGCAACGGCCGTTTCGATCGGCTCGGTGATAAATTTAACGGCCGTTTGAACATCTTCGACCGTATTGATCATCACGATATTGCTGGGCTCGCCGACCTCGCCGTTGCTGTAGGCGCGAATAAAGAAGTGAAAAACGCCGGAAGCGCCCTTCAAGTCATGGAGATAGCGGTGGATACTGTAGTAGGTCTCCTTTCCGCTGCTGTCATAGCCGGTCGTGTCACGACGAAAACTCTGTTCAAACTTAAGATCAACCAGCACCTGATAGTTATTCGGATCCTCCCTTCCGTTTTCGGACCAGTAAATGCGAAAGCCGTCATACTGTGCTCTCGTCTCCCATGAGAACTGAATTTCAGGCTTGTCATTCGCCAGCCAGGCATTGAGATACATGGAGCTCCGGCTTTGAGCTGTTTCATAGCTGCAGGCAAAAGCTAGAATCAGTAGACTGAGTGTCCGCAGGTACAATTTCCGCGTCGGATTCATACAACCATTCCTTACTCGTTAAATAAAATTACATTGTTGATAGCTGTGTATTTACGCGGTGCCAATCGCAGGACGCGGAGAAGCTGGGGGGAATTGAAGCGCAGCAGCAGCCTCCGTTCGTCAAAAATCGGGAGCAAGAACCACGCTCAAATCAATTAGTTACACTGCAAGCACAAGAGTGGCACAGCCTGGGGACAGTTCAGTCCGCCGCTGCAAAAAGACTGAAATTCGACTGTAACGAAATTTGTCAGGCGAGGTTTTTATGCCTAGTTTGATCGCTCATGTATGCAAACGATTCCCGAATATAGCGACCAATCAGACGAAGAGCTGTTCGAGCTTGTCAAAGACAGCGATGATAAGGCCTTTCGGACCTTGTATCGACGTTATGACAAGCGTGTATTCGGGTACTGCTACCGGGCATTGGGTGATCGCGGGACGGCCGAAGATCTGTTCCAAACGATCATTATGAAGGTGTTCGAAAAGAGGGAATCGTTTGAAGGTGGACACTTCGCAGGTTGGTTATTCACGATAACGCGCAATCAGACGATTAAGGAACTCAAAAAACGGAAGCCCACCACCGATATTGACGAGGTGGCCTACTGTTTGAATGATACTTCCGACATGACGGGTGAAGACGTTTATATGAAAGAAATTCTCGGCAGTGCCATTGCGTCGTTGGCGGAAGAATTTCGGAGGCCGTTGATAATGAAATACGTTGAAGGGCATGCATACGACACAATTGCGGAACGACTGAATTGCTCGGTTTCTTTGGCAAAAGTCCGAGTGTTCCGCGCCAAAAAAATGCTCCGTAAACAAATGTCCCCTTATCTGCACGAAGTAAAATGAATAACGACACATTACTGGCCAAGCTGCTCGACGGCTCACTGACGCAGGCGGAACGCCAGCATCTGGATGCGATGATAGCGGCTTCACCGGAATTCGCGGATGAAGTGCGTGAGCTGCAAATGGTGGAAGAGCTCTTGGTGAGCTCCCCCGTGCAAGATCTGCCCAATGCCTCGCCTTTTCTGCGGACTCTCGAAAATAAAGTGGCCCTAACGATGGGCAGCGCCGGTGCTGCCGGGGTTGCCGGTGCGCTCGCAACTTCGTCCACAAACGTCATTTCGGCTAATACGGTGTCGGCATCCACAAAAGTCCTGCTATCGATGGCGGCATCGCTGCTGATCGTCGCGTCCGCCGCCCTCTACTTCGGCACGGACTCCGCCGATGAGCCGGAGACGGCGACGATAGAACAGACCGCGCCCGGTGAGCGTGAGGATGTCCAGGCAGAGATGGCTCCGAATTCAGCACAGGTGCCTGATGTTCAAGCGCCGGCAGCCACAAACGAGTCGACAGAAAGCGTGAACTCGGCTCCGCCGCCGGAACTGCCTCTTGTTGCCAGCCGGACCGCTGACGAAATGCCGGCCCAGCCCGCCGACGAGGAATTGTCTGAATTGCAGCAGGATATTCAACAGCGCGATCCCTTCGAAGAGCTTTCATCGGAGGCAGAGGCTCAGCGCGAAGGACGCGGTATTGCCGACAACAGCTCGGATGACGACTCGACCAAGCGTATGGAGCAGAGTCTGCAGGCCGAGTTACATATCTCGCGCGAACAAAATGATGATGCAAAGCGGGCCGTCAACGCCAAACGCCTTGGATCATTCTACCGGCAACATAAAGTTAAACAACTGCAGGATCAGAGCCGCGCGTTGCTCGAAGAGGCTCTACTAACAGCACGCCGGGCGGGATTGCAAGAAACCGAAGCGGAAACATTGGGAGAATTGGCGATGCTCGATAGCGCCCAGCGCGATTATGCATCGGCCCGCCAGCGTCTGAAACAATGCATCGAAATCCTGCAGGCGGTTCAAAGTCCCCAACTAGAACGCTGGCGGGAGACACTGGCGAAGCTGCCACGCTAGCGCGAATGCCGATGCACAGTCATCATAAAGATGTACAGTCAACATTAAACAGAAATCTATCCGAAAGCTGCAATTCATTGCAGCTTTTTTTTGTGCGGAAATTCCTGCAGCGGCAAGACTCGCTCCCACCACTGCGACAGAAGATGCGGCGCAGCGTACGGAGCCGATTCGCCAGCCGAAAGGCCGGGGGTACCTGCATCTTGGTCGGACAGCGGCTCATTCCTGTCGCAATGGTCGGCTGGTTAAGTGGACAGGGTGCCAGACGAATCAAATAGGCACACAGTACCCTGATTAAACAAAGCCGCAAAGCAAAAATCCAAAGCCAATTGCGAACGGTTTGAGATTTCCTGAAGTGTCGGCAATGTCGTCACTGCTACCGGGTCCTGAATCAGTTCTCCTGCACGTCGGCAACAATCGAAAGACAGCGGGCATAAAGAGCAGCTTCGGCGGGTGCAGTCGGTGATGTCGGCCTTCGGCCTGCCTTGATGCGGTCGCGGCTAATCGCCAATGCCTGCGCGACATTGTCCAGGAGTTTTTCCAGATCTTCGGCAGTGACCTGCTCGGTGACGAAGACACGGATATTTGTTGCGGCGCTTATGCGCTCGCGCAGCTGGGCGAGCCGGGCTTCCAAGGCCTGCTTTGTCGCGGCCAGCTCCGGCCAGTCGAGAGGAACATCAACGCGATATATACGCCGCTTAATATTTGCGGCCGCGGGGGAAGCGGAAGGCGGGTCAGGCTGTTCGAATACAATGCGGCCGAAAGGCGAACTTCCTTTCTGGCCTTCGTGGTCCAGCACAATAAGCTTAAACTGGAGCAAGTCCGGCGCAAGAGACCAAAGCAGGCTTTCGCCGTCAAGATCCCAATCGAGGGTCTCCGGCGGATCCGCAGTGCCCTTAAATCGTTTGACGACAGTTGCGGCGTGCACAACCTGCACTTCCCATTCCGCCACGCCGGCTTCAGAGATCACCCGGCTGCGAAAGCGGAGCTGCGGCGCATCCGGGATACTGATAACCTGCCGGCTTGTGATAGGAGCGTTAACAACAGGATTCTCTGTTCGCAGGGCCACGAAATCTGCGCCGGATGAGGCAAGCAGAGCATTCGCACCGCCGGGAAACAGATCGACATCCTCGATAGTGATCCGATCAGCTTTGATCTCCCAGGCAGTTAGCAAATAATTGCGTACAGCCAGGCAGCGCCTCCGTCCCAGGTCGTTCCCGGCAACTTCACTGCGTTGAGCCCAATAATGTTCCAATCTAAGCCCAGCCCCCGGGATACGCTGCAGACGCGCGCCGATACTGTCCAGCAAGGGATTGGCACTAACACCATTTTGATCGCCGCGATAGCGCTCCGCCAGGGCATCGTCGCCGGAGGCAAAATACACCAGAGGCAGAAGCGGCCTGCTGTCTTCAAGGATCACATCCATCAGGGGCAATACAGCGGCATCGGCTTCGCTGCTATCCGGCAAGACGAAGGAAGAACTGATAGAGGCGCTCAGCAGCGGCAGTGGTTTCGGAATTTCACGCGCATAGCGCTCCGTGATACGTAGTGTAAGTCGTGTCGTGCCGCCGATCCGCCGCGCCGGACTGCTGTTATCAAGTTCCCGCCCGACTAAAACAACGCGTTCGGCGTCAAGTCCTGCAATGAGCCGCACCGTCGTGTCGCGCTGAATCGTCGTGTCGCGCAGGATCCTCTCTTCCGGCGGACTGAGAAACAGTGCTGATAGTGACAAGCGGGCCGGCGAAACCCGCCAGTTGTTAACATCGGCGTCGACTGTTGACAGTCCAAGTTGAAACTCGAAAGCCGGAATCAATGTGATGCCTTTGTTAATATGCCAGTGATACCCCAGCCTCAGCGGTACCGAGAGAAGCGGTGAAGCCGGAGACGCCAGTGATGCCGTGCTATCCAGATCGACGGGAAACAGGTCAAGGTCGGTAGTCTGCGTTTGCGTCGCCTCGCTGCTGAGTGGGATTGCAGCGCGCAGACCGATAGACAATTCAAGCCTTCGCAAAAAACCATCGGATGTCATAGGTCGGGCATGGACAAGGGCCGTCAGACCGAGCATACGCAGCCTGACATCGAGATTGTGCGTAAAGACTCCCGGCCCGTTGATTGTTTCCACTGTTTCAAGCGCCGTGAAGGAGCCATCGAGCATTTCGTAATCGGCCTGTGCTCCCAGGACGAATGCAGGACTCAGGCGATAGCGCGCAAACAGACCGGCCACTGCGCCGAAGCCGCTGCCATTGTCGTAGGGATCGGCCGGGGCAGGACGTGAAATAGTCGAGAGTGAATCGAAAGGGCCGCTGTGGATATTAATACCGGCGCCCACGGTCAGACCCCAATCGAAGATACGCTGCGCATCCTGACCGGTGAGAGGTTTATAAACAAGTAGCGGGAGACAGAATATGATGAAAAGCCTGAGACAGGCATTCCGCTTGCTTAGCTTCATACCAGCGCAATTTACTCAACCGCCAAGATTCTCACCACAGAAAACTTGCCGCTGCTGAGCCGGCAGTAGTATATATTGCCTCCGGCGATGTCCACGTGAGCGCCGAGATCGATTTGTCGCCCGACTTCGTTGCTGAGAATCAGGGGTTGGGCGAGCAGCGGTTTACCGAGTATGTCGTATACCATCAGCGCAGCATCGCCATTCAGATTGCGCGCTGTGAGGGTGACCCGCGCACTTTCATCTACGGGGTTGGGATCAATCGCAAGTTCCAGCGCCCCGCGCAGCGGGTTGTAGAGGCGCGGGCGACCATCGGCATCACGCCAGATACTGGTGATAACAATCCTGCTTGTCAGGGTCGCCGGCAGCGCCGGAACAAGTTCCGACCCGCGCCAAACTTCTATAGCGTCGATTTCCACTTCACTAATTTCAGCATTGCCCAGCAGGCCCCGCATCGGCAGCACCACAAGGCTGGCACCCTGCTTTTCAACATCGTAGGGCATAGCAATCTCGATCAGTCGATCGTCCGTGTCATCCAGGATTTCACCCCGAAGAGACTCGTCCAGCGGCAGCGCGATCGTGGCATTCAAGCCTAGAGTAAACGTAACCCGATCGACGCCGAAATCGCGCAGCAGCTCCTCACTGAAGTTATCGATGCGCAGCGCAAGGTCGAATACCTCGCCTACCGCCACACTGAATTGCTCCGCAACTGCCAACTCCAAATGATTGTCTTCGCTGCCTCTTTCAACTATTAACTCCGTCGCGGCGCTTTCTCGTTCGCAACAATCGCTACGTACCCGCACCCAATAGCGTCCCGAGTCACTTTCATCGACGCTGTTAATTACAAGGAAGGGGCTATTGCCGCCGACTTTCGCACCTTTGTGGAACCATTGGTACTGAAGCGTACCGCTCCCCTTCACTTCCACGGATAACACGATGTTGTCGGCGACGGTCGCCGTTGTGCGCGACTCTAGATTGACGTCAAATACCGGGGGCGGGCATACCTCGATTTGAAAAGTGACGCTGTCGGCGCCGCAGTCGTTGCGTACCGTGACGATATACTGCCCTTCATCACTGTCCTCGATTTTGCGGCCGGGCCACTCAGACTGAGTCGTAATTGGCTCCTGCCTTCCAATCTTACGCCACTCGTAGCTCAGCCGGTCGCCGATGACGTCCAGGCCGATCGGAGCCAGACTGTCGCCGACGCAAATCTTCAGCAGTTCTTGATTCGGCTGTAGTCCGCGAATTGCGGGCGCCGGGGAGCGGCGGACTTCAACAGTGTCACTGTACGCAGTATCGACACAGGCATGGGAAGGGATCCAGGCTTTGGCATAGTAGTCTCCCGCCGCATCGACATCGGAATAATCCAGCAGCAGCGGCTGCTCGGGCCCGGCGAGCGTTACGGGCGCACCGCCGGATCGAAACCATTGAGTCACAGGCGCGTCACGCTGTTCACCGTCTTGCCCGGTCGCAACAATTGCCCTCAGGGAATCATTTCCGCCGGGGCAAAGTACAATCGAAGGCTTCGTTAAGGGCAGCAACTCTAAGGTTCCGGGCTCCTGAATGACCACCGCTTCGCTTTCGTTGCCGGACTCGGTTTTAACAAAAGTGATCCGGACCCTGAATTGTCTTGAGGCGGCGCGATAAGGCGGCAGAAAATCATCGAATGACGCAGGCAGCATCCACAGGTACTCGTCGCGCCGGTTGGGATCGGCATAGCGGAACTCCATGGTATGAACAACTGCGGCGGGCTGCCGGTCGGATTCGATCAGCTCG
The DNA here is from genome assembly GCA_028284775.1 of Candidatus Kapaibacterium sp. GTDB lineage: Bacteria > Bacteroidota > Ignavibacteria > Kapaibacteriales > UBA7675 > JANQRB01. The sequence goes on from JANQRB010000142.1 coordinate 51,456, forward strand.
ATCAGATAGGTCGCATCAGCCGGTTCCGGCGCCGGCTGAATTTCCCAGCTAATAGTTAAGGAATCTCCGAGACACAGCGTATCCTGCTGAACCTGAACATTAGTGACAATCTGCGCGGGCGACATGAGAGGACTGCACATTATGACGGCCAGACAGCACAGGGTCGGCAGAGGCCGCCACCGGGCTTGAAGAATTTCGAAGAGGGTGAACGACAAGCTACATCTCCAGGGAATCTGGGCTGACTACTTCGGTTTGCGAATGCCGACAAACCGGAACCAGCCTTAGAGCCAAAAGTTACACCCCGACATCAGGACGGATTGGTCAGGTGGTTTGTCCCGGGCAGACAATCAGGGGCGGGTAATAAGAACTCTACGCACGGTCAGACGAGCGCCCGCGCCATAGCGGCAATAGTAACTCGTGTTGGGCTGCAGGGAGGGAAAGGAGTCCAGATCGATGAGTGCGCGGCCCGAGGCGCTGTCCAGGTATTTCGTAAGGTCCGCCACCAGGTTACCGAGGACGTCATAGAGCATCAATCGGGCGTTCGGATCACCATCGCCATTGATGACGTCCATTGTCAGCCGATTGCGGTGACCAACCGGATTAGGCGCAACGACAAGGCCGAGCGCAGTGCCGACAGGATTCAGCAGTCGGGCTTCCCCCTTCGCGTCGTACCAGATATTCGTGATGACAATTTTCGTTCGCGCTACCCTGGCAAGCAGCGGAATATCGGTAACACCGTTGGCCTGCAGTTCAAGCACTTCGACCGTCAAATCGGATCCGGCCGCATTGCCGAACAGAGTCTTAAAGGGTAATTCCAGCACAACGGTCGCTTCTCCTCCGGCACTAGTGCTGCCGTCTATTCTGATGGTCCGCTCGCCGGCATCAATCTGATCCTGGGCGGCAGCAAAGAGCGGCCGCGCGATCGTGGCATTCAGACGCAGTTCGATGTCATAGCTCAAAGTCTGAATATTCTGTAATCCTGCCTGTGCGAGATCCGACAGAGACAGGGGCAAAACGAAGTCTTCGCCGATACGAGCGTTGACGACGGTGGGCAGCGACAGTTCGATAGCATCGATCGACTGACCCTTTCTCACGGCCAGGATAATCTCTTCACTCTGGACAGGCCGACAGCCGGCGCGAAGAACCTGCACCACATACCTGCCCTCGTCGGCGGCGGACATGGCCGGAATCTCATAAATGGGGCCGATGCCATCGTCCAGCAGCATGTCATCGCGAAACCACTGATATGCGAGATTTTCCCCGCCATTGGTAGCTTCGACCCTCAGAATAGTCCCCGAATCGCGGTCCACTTCATATCGCCCGGGCGGCGGAGTCAACTTGATTTCGGGCCGGTCGACAACGAGCAGCTCAAAGTCCTGCGAGATCACGCCGCAGGCACTGAGTACCTGTGCCCGGTAACTGCCGACGTCATTGCGGCTGACGGCAGGCAGGCTGAGGCTAGTCCGATTCTCTGCCTCCGTCAGCTCGCTTCCATCTTTTAACCACTGAATCGACTGATAATCACCGCTAACCACGATTGAAAACTCAGCAGGGTCACCTTCGCAGGCTTCCAGGATTCCCTCAGACGGGACGATCTCCTGAATGAGCGGCGCCCGCACAAGGTCGACGCGCACCCGCTCGCTTTCGATAAAGGGGGGAACGAGACATTCTGTGCCTGGCGAGCTAATTCGCACGTAGTACGTACCGGTATCAAGCACGCTGATACGCTGCCTGAAGAGCGAATCCCCCAGGTCATTGGGAAGTGGCATATCGTTGCGATACCATTCGTACGTAACATTCAGACGCGGATCGGGACGGACAGCAACACGCAGATTCAGCGGACCGGGATCATTGTCGCAAAACACTTTGCCGACGAGCTGGCTATCGAGACGAAGCGGGATCGATTCAATAACTCGAAACTCCTGAGTGCTTGCCTCTACCTCTTCATTAACATTAGTGACCCTTACGGCAAAATCGCCATTGCCGGTATAATCAGCGTTGATCTCACGGTAGCTCGCGGGAATTGCCCAGGTATATCGAAAGATGGAATCGGTGAGGACAAAGCTGGATTCTTCGAGCGTCTGCACGACCGCATCCGGCGCTGAGACGATGTCGATAAGTTCAAGCCGCAGAAATGCCCGCGGCTCGAAGGGTTCCGTTCGAACCTCAAGCGTCACTTCGCTGCCGCCGCAAAAGGGCCCCTGCCCTTCCTTGATGGAAATCGTGATGTTCTGCGCGCCCGCACTGATCGAGGCGACGCATAGCAATGCCTGGATCGCAACAATTGCCGACAACAATCGGAAACGCGCGGTAAGAGCGGAAAGCGTCGTCAGTCTGGTTGCTTGGCTCATAGTTCAATCCGGCAAGTCGCGAAGCAGCATCCGCACAGGAACCGCCGGCTGATGAATTGGTTACATTCGCAAGCGCTGCGCCGCTTCCTTCTGTTTGCGAGCGTCAGGACGAAAGTGGAAGACCTTCCACGGGATGCCGTTGCGGCAGCTGCTCCGGCCGCTCAGTTCACAACCGGCGTCGCGATGATTATCTGTACCGTCCGCGAATAATTACGCCCTTCGGGATTGGTATTGTCGTAGAGCAGACGATCGCTGCCAACGGCTTTGATCGCCATTTTGGCCTGCGGAATCGACGACGACAGATAATTCTGAACCTCGCGGCAGCGCCGTTCGGCAAGTTGCTTGTTATAAGCCGGGTCGCCCAACTTATCGCTGTAGCCTTCGATCGTCACCGTCGACTGATCCGTGTAGGCGGACTTGACGAGGTCCAGGATGGTGCGGTGAATTTCGCGCAGACGACTTTCATCGAAATCGAAGAGTACGAGCGAGAATTTGTCATAGCGAATGTCGTTCTTGGTTTCCGAGCGTTTCGCATTCAGCGTGAGAACACTGACCGGCAATTCGGTTGCCGCAGCGGTGTTTTGTCCGGCCTTGTCACTGGCATTCAGACGGAGGCTGAGACGGTTGTCGCTCTCACCGAGCGGAAGCTCGCTCAGCTCCAATTCGATGGCGTTCGGATAGTCGCTGCCGCTGTACTGCGCTACCTCACGGTTGTTCTTGTCGCGAACGTCGATGCGCCAGGAGTCCAGGCCGCCCGCAGCGGTAATACGCGGCATGATTTCAACACTGGCGGGCGTGAGGTTGCGGCTGATTTCCTTCAGCGTCACCGGCTGCATCAGCGCATAGGAAGGTGAGGTAACTTCAACGCGGCGGTTTTCCGCCTGACCGTCGGCCGTTTCATTGTTGGTGGGTACTTCCGGCAGGTTGCGCGCGCGTATCGTAATATTATCGGCCGAGACGCCCCAGGCGCTTACAAGGTAGGCCTTGACTTTTTCCGCGCGCGTGCGCGCCAGATCGAGATTGTTGTTTTCCGAACCGAGATTGTCGTTCGTACCGGTCAGCGTCACTTTCGCCGTGGGATTAGCGCGCATTCGGCTACCGAGAATGTTGAGCACGTCGCGATAGATTTCAAGCGTATTGGGTGTCAGTTTCGACTCATCAAAGCTGCTTGTTTCCGTGCCGTTCAACAAATTCTGACGCGCCGAACCCAGATCGGAGCTGCCTTTGGGAAAGTAGACGTGAAACAGCAAGGGAAAGGTCTCGCTGATTTCAACTTCTTCGATCCGAACATTTAGCACGGGGCTGCGCGAGCCATCGTCGTAAACGCCGCGGACATCAATCGCAGCCGCCAGGACGGGCGGCTCAGGTATCGGCTCGGGTTCGGGCTCCGGTTCCGGCTCGGGTTCGGGCTCCGGTTCTATTAGCGGCGCAGGGGCCGCGTTAAAGCTGTAACTGATCGCCACCGCCATCCGCAGATTATTGGCGCTCCAGCTGAGATTGTCCACCAGGTCGGAAAAGCCGAAAACGTAGTCCAGCATCGGGCTGGCATGAATGTCATCGCTCAGCGGCAGATCATAGCTCAGTCCGGCCAGCCCCGCCAGCAAGAGCGAAGCGGCGTCGCTGATTTCGCCATTCACTTCGTTGCGGACAACGCCTCCTTCGGCGAAACGGGCGCTGCGGGGCGCGACTAATTCTTCACGTTGATCGAAACTGCTGGAAAGGATCAGGCCCGCCTGCAGACCGACATTGATTCCAAGCGGCAGATCGAAGGGCCGAACAGACAGACGCGGCTCGATTGTCAGCAAATCGAAGCCCGTATCGAGAATGTGTTCTACATCCGCATTGACCACTGTTTCATTCTGCACCGCATTGCCGATGACTTCCATCTGACTCAGTTCGGCGCCGAGCTGATTGTAGCCGGCCAATAGCTGGATCGCGAAGGTTTCATCGATCGGATAGTGGAAGAGCGCGCCCAGCGCCAGCCCCGTCCCGCTGCCATCGGAAAATTGCGGGCAGCAATTGGGTATCTGCGGCAGAGCCGAAAACTCTGGGCTGTGCTGATTGCTTTGCAATCCGAAGAGCAAACCGAGTCGCGGCACAGGCGCATCGCCGTCTTCGGCGATGCTGGTCTGACCCCGCAAGGTCGGGCAGGAAACAAGCAGTAATATAAGGAGAAGCTTTTTCATAAGCTTGGAGCCAAATGTGAATGTCTATTCGAAAAGTGTCTGTTCACAAAATTGTTGCAGAGCCGCCTTATTTCACGATTATCAACTGGCTGGCATCGCTCCAGACCGATGACTTCAGCAGTAGTTGATAGATTCCGGCCGGCAGATCGCCGCTCAGCACCACGCGGCGCTCCTTAGCTGCAGCGAGCGAATCACCGGCGGCGGCCTGCCATTCGATGCGCTGCACGAGACGTCCGCTGGCGGAATATAATTCGAGCGTGTTGCGCTGCCCTTCCAGCTCGCGGACGAGAATCTCGGGCTCGCCGGGCGAGGGGTTCGGCATTATCAGCGCTATGCCGAATTCGCCGTCGTAATCCAGCAGGCGTGTACCGGCGGCTTCGCATAATTCATCCAGGGTCAGGCGTCCGCTCTCCACTGTCGTTAGGACATTGCCATCCAGCCAGACAAGGCTGTCCAGGTGCAGAACGGTGCTGGTCTCATTACCCAACAGGGCCGCGCCGATTATTTCCGTCAGTGGCTGACCAACCGTCAGCGTTGAAGAGGGCAAGGTAATTTCCAGCAGACGTTCGCCATCGCGCAGAGTGTTGGAGCTGATCAGTCCGGGCTCCACCCCTTCCGGGAAAAACATTGTTGCATTGAAGCGCAGATAGGCGAGGAAAGCGCCATTCCCCGCGGCGGCGGCATTAGTGATGTCTTGCAATAGCAGCGGAATGCGCAATGCGCGCTCATGGGGATGCGTGCTGACTTCGGGCAAGGCAACAGTCACAGTACCGGCATCGTTGCTGGCTGCCGCCGTCAATTCCGTTTCAAGACGCAGCCCGCAAGGGCCGCCGTCCAGCACGCAGAGCTGCGACAGAGCATCACCGGCCGCCGAGGCATCAAATTCCACCTGTACGTCCAGGTCGGCGCCCGGCGCCAAATCGAAGGGAAAATCATTGACCGGGTCGGGGCTCAGAATGCGAAAGGGCGCCTGAATGCAGTCGAGACTCTGAATCGTTACGATCCCGCTGCCCGTGTTGCGATACGTGATGATCTGCGTCACCGGCGTACCGACCGATGTCGGCGGAAAGTTAACTATGTCCGGACCTTCCAGGGCATGTGTTTCGGCGCGGGCCGTGATCGCAATTGTCCGCACGACATCGCAGGGTTCGAAAACGATCTCGATCGAGCCGCTGATATCGCCATCCGTATCGGGTACGAAGTTGATGTCAAAGTCGCCGGGCACGGACGCGCCCTCATTCATGGTGGTAGTGAAGGGTCCGTCGATTGTAATCGTCTTGATGCTGCCGCCGGATTCGCTGCCGATGCTGATCTGCCGAACGCGAAAATCTTCTTCGCAGCGAATCAGCGTGCCGAAATCCAGCGTGGTCGGAACATCGAAGGCAGCGCTTTCTTTGGTGCCCGCGTAGTCCAGCGTCAGCTCCTTCTCACAGGGACCCAACGAATAGCGCAAGGTAGCGACGCCGCTGATCACGCCCCGCATACCCGGACGAAAGCGCAAAGTCAGCTCGGCACTGCCGTCGGCGTTGATATCCAGGGGCAGTCCGTCGGCCAGCACATTGCCGTCGGGATCGAGGACAGCAATCAGTTGCAGCGGCTGCGCAAAGTTATTGACAAGCCGAATGATTGTCTCCGCTTCATCTTCACAGCCCGTCAGGCGGCCGAAGTCGACGCTGCTGACGGTGCTGAGGAAGGCATCCTCCGCAGCACCGCTGAAGCCGATGCGCAGCGTCTCATCACAGTCACCCGAAGTAAAGGGCACGCGCATTTCAATATTACTGCTGCCAAGGGAAGCCGGCGCATAGCGAATGCGAATTTCAAGGCTGCCGTCCGGCGCAACCGTCTGGGGCCAGTCGCTCGGTTCGATAATCTCAAAGGGCGCGCCGATACCGGGTTGATTGACCGTGACCTCGCTCGTGCCGCTGTTGCTGAAGGTGATGACGGTATCGCGGACGGTGGGATCACACAAGAGAACCGTCCCGAAAGCGGCGCTCAGCGGACTCGCGCTAAAGACGAACTCACCCTTGCTGCCGCGCAGGCGCACCTGGTAACTCCAGTCGCAGGGTCCGCCGCTGATGGTCATCAGGGCTTCGTCCGGCGAATCGTCGCCGGGCGTAAACAAAACTTTTATCGCGACCGATTCGCCTGCCGGCACTTCGCTGCCCAGGGCGGGCTCCGTAAAGGAATAGGCCGGATCACTGAATTCGATCTTCTCGATTTGAATCGGAAAGCCCTCGGGATTGCGCAGAATCAGGTCGAGGACGTCGCTCGTTTTGCAGCCGTCCAGCTCGCCGAAATCAAGTTCCAGGGGCTCGCTTGTCGGCTCCGGGCGTTTGCGCACCAGCACGGTTTCGCTGACCTCGGTTTCACAGCCGCCGTCATTGCTGACCGTCAGAAAATAGATGTCTTCTTCGCTGACCGTAATCGTTTGCGTCGATTCGCCGGTTGACCATCTGTAGCTGGCGAAGCCGGGCCCGGCATCGAGCGTCACGCTGCCGCCGTCGCAGAGCACGATCGGCCCGTCGGCGGTAATAACCGGCTCGGGAAAGGGCCAGACTTTTACGATCAAGGGCTCGCTGGTGAATTCGCAGCCGAGCGCGTCGCGGATCGTGACAAAAAACTCGCCGGATTCTTCCACGACAATTCGCTGCGATGTCTCGCCATTGGACCATTCGTATTCCGCAAAGCCCGGTCCGGCATCCAGCTCCACCGTGCCGCCCTCGCAGAACTCCAGTTCGCCGCTGATGCTGATGACGGTTTCGAGCTCGCAGCCGAACTTCTGAATAAAGCCGGCCCTGTTGCCGAACAGGCGATCCTGAAAGGCATTTTTGACTTCGAGGTCGAGGCCGGTCGTTTCACCGACGACGATAAAATTGTTATTCGGGTCGCCGCAGACAGCATGACCGATTTCAACGGAGTCGGTGCCGTAATAGCTGCCATATAGCAGGGTGCTGAGATCAGCGTCCATCTGGCCGATGATCGCTGAGGATCGATCGCCGCTGCCGGCGCTTCGCGCTGTTTGGAGGGCGTCGCCGCTCACCGCCAGGTCGTCGCCGTTAGTTTCGCCGGTAAAAACTATGGTGTTGTCGCTGAGCACGGCAAGGTCGTTGAGCGTCGCCGTCGAAGTACTGGGGAAGTAGGTCGCTTTGCTCAAATCGCCGCCCGGGCTGAACTTGGCCAGGAAGGCCGTTGCTTCGGGTGCGCCGACCCTGACAGGCTGATAGGCGTCCAGCAGGGGCAGGCCGTCGCTCGATGTACTGCCGCAGACATAGATATTGCGGTCCTTGTCTACGCCCATACCAAAGCCGAAGTCACCGGCCTCACCGCCGTAATGCGTCGCCCATTCGAGATCGCCCAGGGCGTCGAATTTGGCGATGAAAGCGTCGGCCGAACCCTGCGGAGTCTCCTGGTAGGCGCCGCTCGTCGCCGGAATCCCTTTGTCGGTTCGGCCGGCGACGATGTAGTCGCCGCGGGCGTCCACCGCGACGGCGTGGCCGCGATCGAAATCCGGTCCGGCGAAATAGGTGGCCCAGAGGCGATTGCCGTTGCTGTTGATGCGCGCCACAAAGGCCGCGGGAAAATTGTTCTTGCTGTTCGAATATTCGTTTTTCAGAGGGAAATCGACGCCCAGGGCATCGGTCCAGCCCGTCAGCGCGATGTTGTTGCTGCTGTCAGCGGCAATCCCCAGTCCCTGCTCGGCATTGCTGCCGCCGAAGTACGTGGCCCAGCGTAAATCGCCATTGCCGGAGAACTTGACGATCATGACATCGAGCTTGCTGCTGCTCATCGTCGGCTGCTCGGCATTGCGGACCGGGAAGTCCGTGTTGCTGAGCGTGTAGCCGGTAAAGACGACCGCTTTGGCCCTGTCGGTGGTGACGGCCAGCGCAGCGTCGCCCTTCGAGCCACCGTAAAAAGTTGTCCAGAGCTGCCGGCCCTGACGGTCGAACTTGGCGAGGAATGCATCGACCTGACCGCCGATCGCTTCCTGCCGTGCTCCGATTGTCGCGGGCAGATTGGCGCTGGCGGTTTCGCCGACCACGTAGAGATTGGCGTCGCTGTCGGTGGCGCAATCGCGCGCGACATCAGAGCTTTGGCCGCCGAAGTAGGTCGCGAAGACAACGCCCGGGTCGATCACGAGAATCTGCCCTTTGTTGTAATTGCCCAGGCGGAAGCTCACTTCCTCGCCATCCAGGACAAAGGCGCTGACTACGGGTCGTTGCCGGGCTTTTCCCAGCTGCGGGTCCTCATAGCGCTGATAAGAAAAGGGTGCTTCTTCCCGAAGTTCGCCAAGGGGATTGCTGACCCGCAGGCCGCCGTCTGCCTGAAGAGCCACTTTATCGGCGCCGCGATATCGCAGTCGTATCTGATTCGGATCCGCGCCGGGATGAAGCACAAATTCATACTTGATGCCCCCCTTCTTGCCGTAAACGAGGAGGTCGATGTTGTCGTAAACATCCGAGTAGCGCAGGGTCGAAACCGGCCGGACATCGCGGATGCCTTGCCGACAATGCCCGAGATAATAGTGATAGCGGCTCCCGCTTTCTTCGCTGCCGCTGACCCTGACATCGGGATTACTCCCGACCAGCTCCAGATCCATCCGGTAGGTCGTAAAGCGATACTGATTCTGATAATCGTAGAGATAACTGTCGGGGCCTTCCGGCTTCGGCAAAATCGTTGTGCGATAATAGAGATAGGAAAAACTGTTGCCGCGAAAAAACAATCGGACATCTCCGGTACCGGCGGTATAAGCAACGTCCGGCATCAGATTGCCGTCGCCGTCGGCGAGCTGCCCCCGGTTCGGTACAAACTCAAGCTGATCCTTGGTCAGCGTCGAAGCGGGCATCAGAGAGACGGTCGCCAGCAGTCCGAGAAGCGCGGTGTAAATCAGACCCCTAATTCGAGACACAGTTTTCATACGAGCATTCCGCTTTGTTCAGGAGCATTTGGCTGAAAAACCCGCAAAATACGCTTGTGACGCAAACTTTCACTATTTAATAACCAAGAGCGAACGAGTGTCGCTCCAAACCGAAGACTTCAGAACCACCTGATAATAACCGGCGACCAGGTCGACATCCGGACTCACGATCTGTGCCGTCCGGCCGGCATGCCCGCCCGGCGTTATCCATTCGGCGCGATACACTTCCTGACCGCTGAGGGAAAATATCGAAAGGACACTCGTTTCTCCGGCGATGCCGCGGACTGCGATTTCCACCTGTCCGCCCGAAGGATTGGGCATCATCAGCGCGATGCCGAACTCCTCGTCATAGTCCAGCAGGCGCGTGCCGGCGGCCTCGCACAGTTCATCAAGCGTCAGCGAACCGCTTTCCACGGCGGCCTCGATATTGCCTTTGGTCCAGATCACACTGTCCAGGTGCAGCACGCTGCTCGCCTCATTGCCCAGCAGCACATCGCCGACGATTTCCGTCAGGACCGCCCCCTCAGCCAGCGAGACATTATCCAGATTCAGCACCAGAAGCCGTTCGCCTTGAAAAATGCTGTTGCCGGCCAGCGTACCCGCAGAGAGGCTGTTTGGGAAAAACATGGTCGCATTATAGCGCAGATAGGCAGTGAGCGCGTATTCGGCTTGGGGGTCCGGCAGATCGACATTTTCAGCAATCAGGGGAATGCGGAAGGATCGCGCGTCCGGATGGGCGCTGAGATCGGGAAGCAGGATGGTCGCGCTGCCGCGCGGATCCGAGCCCCTGGCCGTGAGGGCGGTCTCCACAGCAACAGCGCAGGGGGCGTTGTTGCGTACACAGAGCTGCCCGCTCGCGTCGCCCGCTTCCGTCGGTTGAAACTCCACCGTGATGATCAGTTCTTCGCCGGGCTCAAGGTCGATCGGCAATTCCGAGGCCGCCGGACTCAGCACACGAAAGGGAGCGGCAATGCAGTCCAGGGCATCGATACTGAAGTTGCCACTGCCCGTGTTGCGGTAGCGCAGCTCTTCCTGAACCGCACCACCGAGCGCCGCGATGCCGAAGTCCCGCGCCGACGGTCCTTCCAGCGTATGAGTCTCGCGCCGGCCGCTGAGCTCGATCGTCCGGACGATATCGCAGGGTTCGAAGACGAGCTCGATGCTGCCGCTGGCGTCGCCGTCGCTCTGCGGCTCGAAGCTGATCGTAAAGTCGGCTGGCACCGCGTCGCCTTCAGTGAAGCTGCTGCTGAAGGGCCCGCTGGTCGTTACAGATTTGATCGTACCGCCCGCCTGGCTTTCGACGCGGACCTCGAGGCTGCCCGTTTCTTCGTTACAGGTGACGAGCGTGGCGAAATCCAGACTCGGCGGGACGGTGAAGTCAGTGCCTTCCTTGCTGCCTTCGTAACTCAGCGTGATTTCTTTCTCGCAGGGGCCGAGGGCGTAGCGGAGTACAAGGCTGCCGATAAGGACGTCATTCGTCTGGGGCGCAAAACGCAGCCTGATCGTCCGGTTGCCGTTGGCATCCACCGTCAGCGGCACATCGTCCAGCAGGCTCACATCGCCGGCCGCGTCGAGCACTTCCAAAAGCTGCAGCGGCAGGTCGGAATCATTACGCAGCACAATTTCACGATCGCTGTTCGCCTCGCAGCCGTTCAGATTACCGAAGTCGACTTTTGCGACGGTCTGCAGTTCGGCATCGGCCGCCAGGCCGCTGAATCCGATTCGCAGCGTCTCATCGCAGTCTCCCGCCACAAAAGGCACCCGTAGCTCCAACGCGCTATTGCCGCTTTGCTGCGGCTCATAGCTGATTCGCAGCGCCAGCGTAGCGCCCGGAGCAACCGTCTGGGGCCAGTCCTCGGGATCGAGCAGCGTAAAAGGCGCGCCAATGCTTGGCTCCGAGACTATGATGTCGCTCGTGCCGTTGTTGAACAATTCGATGGTTGTATCGCGCGGAGTGGGATCGCAAAGCAAGACCGTGCCGAAGTTGGCGCTGACCGGGTCGGCGCTGAAGACGATTTCGCCCTTGCTGCCCCGGACATCGAGCTGGTAGGTCCATTCGCAGGGACTGCCGGCAATCGTCATCTGAGCCTGCGGCGGCGTATCCGGTCCTGGCGAAAAGAGTACCGTAATAGGAATCGAGCCGCCGGCCGGCACTTCGGCGTCCAGCGTCGGCGCCGTGAAGGAATAGGCGGGATCATCGAAGGTGATCGATTCGATCAGGATGGGAAAGCCTTCCGGATTGTTGAAGGTCAGATCGATCGTTTCGCTCGTCTTGCAGCCATCCAGCTCGCCGAAGTCGAGCGCCAGCGGGTCGCTGCTGGGCTCGGGCTTTTTGCGCACGACGACATTGATGGAGGTCTCGGCCTCGCAGCCGCCTTCATTGGCGACGGTCACGAAATAGACGCCCTCGGAGCTGACTGTAATCTTCTGCGTTTCCTCATCATTTGACCATTTGTAAGTCGCAAAGCCCGGTCCGGCGTCCAGCGTCACCGTGCCGCCGTCGCAGAGAACGGTTGGGCCGTCGGCGGTGATGATGGGCTCGGGGATCGGCCAGACCTTGACGTTGACGGGCTCGGTGCTGAAAACACAGCCGAGTTCGTCGGTAACGGTCACAAAGTAGTCGCCGGACTCCTCGACGCTAATTCGCTGAGTCGTCTGGCCATCGGACCACTCGTATTGGGCAAAACCGTCGCCGGCATCGAGCTCAACACTGCCGCCCTCACAAAACTCGAGCTCGCCGATAACAGTAATGTCGGTGCCGGGATTGCAACCGTATTCAAAGAGAAACACTTCCTCCACCAGACTCTTGGTTTTCTGGAAGGGCTTGACGACCTTCAGATCAAAGCTGCTTGTCATACCGGTAATGACAATGTTGCCGTCTTCCGTCGTCTCGCCGATCGTGCCGATGCCGAAAGGATGATCACCGAATGCGCCGCCGTAGTAAGAGAGATAACTGAAGGCGCGCGGCGTGCCCGGCGGAATCTTGCCGTACATCAGATCAAAACTAGGGCCGGCGGACTCAGGCGGGGGAATACATTTGGTGTCGTCCGTCCCGAAAGAATGCAGGGGTTGATCCGCGTCGTCGGTAACGGGAATATTGATGCTGCGTGTCCGCCCTGCCACCGCCATGCCGCCATCGGGATAGAAGGCCACCTCGTCAAAGACATCGTCGCACTCGGCGCCCAGGTAGGTCCCCCATTGAAAGCGTCCCTGCGCGTCGAACAAAGCCAGGAAGGCATCGCGAATCAATGGATTGGGGGCATTGGCATGCTGGGTCTGCAAAGCGTCCTTGAGCGGCAGGTCTTCGCTCAAAGCGCCGCCGCCGATCAGGATGTTGCCGGAGGAGTCGACTGCCACGGCGTTGGCGACGTCGTGGCCGGAACCGCCGTAAAAGGTCGCCCAGCGACGATTACCCGTCGGGCTCATCTTGATGATCACCGAACCCTGCGCGC
>JANQRB010000037.1 GCA_028284775.1 Candidatus Kapaibacterium sp.
GGATCATCGAGTCCTTCAGCGGGCTCCCAGCGATAGGATTCGGCGCCGCTTACCTTCAGCAGCGCTGTTTCTCCCGGGCAAATACGCTGTTCCTCGCTCACGCCTAGAGAGGGCCGGGCGCTGACGCGCAGCAGTCGGCGGGCGGTATCGCTGCGCCCCACGGCATAAGTTATGAGCGTGATTTCGTACGTACCGGCTTCGGGATAGCAGACAGGCGGTGGCGTGAAGCCCAGCCAGGAATCCGGCACGCCCTTCTCGAAATACCATTGCCACTGCCTGCCGGCGGCCGTGCTGGTATTGCGCAGCTGCAGACAGTCGCCGGCACAGAGTACAGTGTCGGCCTCAAAGTCCGCCAGCGGACGACAATCGGCCGGGATGCCCGGATGATTGTAAAGCGCCTCGACGAAGTTGGGTAGACCATAGAGAACGCGGCCGTCGCCGAGCGCTACCGCCTGATGCCGATACCGGCAGGCCGTGCCGGCAGCGTTGGGGTCCTCGATGCGGTGCAGCCAGCGGTCGATGCCGAGATAAATCATACCGTCCGGTCCCAATTGCAGCGGAATGGTCCGCACGGTAGACGAACCGAAGCTGACGTTTTTGAAGACGGAGTCGATCAGCGTGTGCGTCGCCAGGATCGCGGCACCGTCGGCCTGGGCAATATCAAGCTGGTAGATATTACTCTGGTAAGTTTCGTCATTGCCGCCGCTTGCCGGTACGCGACGATACAATCTGGCATAATAGAGCTTGCTTCCGTCCGGAGAGACGGCAAAACTGTAGGGGAAATACTGGAGGTTTACTTCTACAGGGTCGGAAACCCTTCCGCTCGTCCTGTCGAAACCGAAGAGCTGCAGGCCTTGCGCCGCGGAACCCAGGCCCGACCGCTGCAGCGGCATGATAAGGCGATCGCCCTGCGGCGTAAACTTCAGGTAGCCCACGCTGAAGCCGTCGGAGCCTGGCATTGTGGAGATACCGCCGCTGCGCGACACCACCGGCTCGGGATCGATACCCTCGGGACCGACGTGAAAGGCCAGAAACTCATTGCGGTGCATGTGATGCGTCACGAGCCAGAAGCCGCTGCCCTCGGCGTCGATCGTGGCCGTCACCTTTTCGGCTGTGCTGTCGGCCAGCTTGATGTTCTTTTGCAGCACAAGTCCCTGTCCCAGGTCCAGCGACGCATCGATCAGCGAATACCAGAGTCCCGGGTGGCAGCAATCCGGATAGCTGAGATTGCCGACACTGAAGAGAAAATAGCGCTCGCAGTTTCCGGGGTGCGGCAGAAAGAGGGCCGACTGCGTCGAGGTCGGGCTGCCCTTCAGGCCATCGCCGTTGCGAAGCACCTTATGCGCGGCGTTCCAGACCGTGCTGCCCTCCGAGCTGAACAGGAGCTGCCCGGTATGGCGGTCGGAAATGGCCGCACAGCCCTCTAAAGAAGTAAAGTGTCCATTGGAGCGTATTTGGGGATCGCCGTCCTCGAAGCTGATCGCCGCACGAAAGCCGAAGAGCCAGTTGTCAGCTTCGTGCCGGGCGGGCAGGGGGTAAGCAGCCAGAATCGTAATGAAGGCTATTGTCACGCGTAAGAATACGGGCAGCATATTTGTTTCCTTCGCTCATGAGTTCACGAGAATCGACTCGTGCCCTTGACCTGAAATATCCCGCATGGCGGCATCAGAGCAGCATTCGACGGGATAGCAGAGAGACTGGTAAGTACCGACACCTCAGCGCGCCGGCAGTTAGTTTCTTTCGCCTCGCTTGCTGCATAGGGACATTGAGCGCTCCCGCTAAAGAGAGGAAAGGCGAAGCGGGCAGACTAGGGGGACGATCGCCGCCATGACGCACAGGTGCATCACAAGAAACAGTTGATGCCGCAAATCGCCGCCCTGCCACTTCGCTGTTAAACCTCCGTGGCTGTTCACCGACGCAATCGCGCCAGAAGCAGCTTAGTAATTTCAGAGGAGAGTGCTATTGCCGCAGGTCCGATCGGGCTGGGGCAGCCTCGCTGTCCGATGCCGTACTATTACAGTGTTGTCGCTGCTTGATTTTTAGACTATCTTTGAAGCCTGTGCAGGGCTCGCCATTAACATTTGTGATCGGAGTGGACAGCCTGGCTGGTCGGGAGAAGCTTTCGGTCAGACGCTAGCTTCGATTCGGTCGATTGTCCGGCACTCTACGGTCAGACTAACTTTTGCTGAGCATTGCATTGATGCCGTCGTCCGAATGTTCCCGGTCAACCAACCAACTTGTCATTCGTTTCAGAACTTCACCCAGGAAGCGTAGTACGCGCACATGAATCTGAACATCAAGGCACGCGCGGGCGTGTACTGGGCAGCTTATAGTCTTCTCGCGGCCTTAATCGCTATCTTCGCCCTTGTACGCCCGTCCTACAACTGGGACCTGCTGCCCTATATCGGCTGTGTCGTTCAACTAGGGGAGTCCGACCCCGAGCAGATTCATCGGCAGACCTATGCGCTGTTGCAGGAGCGATTCACGCCTGAAGTGTACAGTACTTTTGTCGACCCAAGTCCTTATCGGCGGGAGCTCGCCCGCAGCCCGGAAGCCTTTTTCGAGCAGTTGCCCTATTATCGCATCAAGCCGCTCTATATAGGTCTGCTCGCGCTTGGCCGGCTTGCGGGCCTTCATCCGGTGGATGCGAGCTTCGCCATTTCCATCCTGTCGGCGCTGACGATCATGGTGTTAATTCCGCTGGCTCTGCGTCGCCGATTCAGCCTCGGCCGGGCGCATTTGCTCGGAGGCCTGGTATCGGTTGCCGCCGGACTGCCCTACCTGGCGCGCCTGTCATCGCCCGATGCTCTCTCTGCCGTCCTTCTGCTCGGAGCCTGCTCCTGCGCACTCTTGTACCGGCGGAATGCGGCAGCCTACAGTCTGCTTCTGCTGTCGATTCTTGTGCGGCCCGACAACCTGATATTTGTTTTGCTCTTTCTGGCTTATCAGTATCTGGCCCGGCATCCGGGGCTGGAGATATCCTTAAATCGGACTGCGATTCTCGGCGTCTGCGCCCTGCTCGTTTACACGGTCACCGGTCTGGCGGGGCCGCGCTACCCCCATGTGACATTAGTGCATCATACCTTTGTCGGCGCGCTCGCCTATCCCGCAAGCTTCGATCCGGAGCTGAGTTTTGAGCTGTTGTACCGTGTTGCGCGCAAGGCTGTCGGTCAGGCGATACTCGAACGTACTATGTCGGCATTTTGTTTAATCGGTCTGGTGAGTTTGCTGCTCCCGCGGCGCGGCACCGTGGCGGATCAGGCGAAAGGCATGATCGTACTGGTGCTGCTCAACATCGCCCTGCGCTTGCCGCTGTTTCCGCTCCTCGACGCCCGCTTCTATGCCCCGCACTTTGTCATCATTGCGACGGCATTTTTGTTGATGATCGCAACGGATTCCAGGCCGGATTCAGCACTTCGAAGGCCCATCGAGTTGTGGCGTCGCCGCACAAGGCGGACAGCGGACTAAGCCGGGTTGAACTTGAAGCTGCGGGCAGTGTAGTTTTGTGTGCGGAGGGCCGCCGAGCGCTCCCTTTGCGATCAAAAAATGCAGATTCTTCAATGGAGATTAGTTATGCGCATAGCTGTCGCCGGACCCTATTCCGCGCCGACTGCCGCCGAACGGCAGCGCAACCTGGACCGCATGAATGATGCCGCCGCGCAATTGCTGCATCGCGGTCATGTACCGATTATCGGTGTTAATGCCGCCCTGCCGGTTGTCGAACGGGCGACCGTTGAAAAACCTTATGAAGCCATAATGGCAATCTCGCTGGCGGTGGTGGATGCCTGCGAGGCGATCCTCGTGCTGGCCGATTCGCCCGGGGTGCGTCGCGAACGCGATCTGGTGGCGGCCAAGGGGCTGCCCGTGTATGACAAGCTGGACGACGTACCTGCGGTCGAGTCCGACGGATGAAGACGGCACGCCGTGAGCAGTCCGGCCGTACTGACTCTGTTCGGGACTAAGGCCAGAGTGTCGGACCCTGTTAAACTCGCCCCATAGCGGTGGAAGCAATGATGAAACGTCCTAAAACAATACTCTCCTGGAGCAGCGGGAAGGACAGTGCCTGGGCGCTGTATCGTATGCGGCAGCAGGCGGAACACGAGGTCGTCGGACTGCTGACGACCATCAGCCGGCCGCAGCAGCGGGTCGCGATGCATGCCGTCCGTGAAGAACTGCTCGACGCGCAGGCCGCGGCTCTGGGCCTGCCGCTGATCAAAGTCAGCATTCCTTCACCCTGTTCGAACGAAATCTACGAAGAGGCGATGGGCGCGGCCGTGGCGAGGATGCGCGGCGAGGGCGTCACGGTCATTGCCTTCGGCGATCTCTATCTGGCGGACATCCGCGCCTACCGCGAAGACCGACTCGCCGGCAGCGGTTTAACAGCCCATTTTCCGCTATGGGGCAGCGACACAGGCCAGCTTGCGCGAACGATGGTGGACGCCGGCCTGCGCGCCTATCTCAGCTGCGTCGACCCCGCCCGGCTCGATCCCACTTTCCTCGGCCGTATCTTCGATCAGTCTTTACTGGCGGACCTGCCGCCTGCCGTCGATCCCTGCGGCGAAGAGGGTGAATTTCACAGTTTCGTTTTTCAGGGGCCGATGTTCGACAAAGCCCTGGCCGTGCGTAGGGGTGAAGTGATTGTTCGCGACGGCTTTCACTTTATCGATCTGAAGTTTGATGAGGGCCGGGATTCAAGGGATTCTCAGCGGCCGTTCCAGACGGAACGCTGACATTCCGGCTGAATCGGAATGGATGGTCAGCCGTCTTTTGTGATACTTTCCCGCCGGCGGAGTCATGCTGTGCATGTGGCCGGCGCGCCTCGAATTCGAAGAGATTTCTTCGGTTGATTCCCGTCATCGGATAGTGTTATATTGATTCGCCTGCGCAGCAGTCGGAGCAGGTTCATGCGCAGCTGGATTGCCGTTCCTGGCGCACGCATACCCGATCACATCGCCGACGGACACTGAGATGTCGGCTCGCAAGCGATGCGCTTTAATGCGGCCCAGCTCACGCACGGGGGCTGTTCCACTATTCTCTGGCAAGCATTTTCAGCCCTTTACAACTATAGACTATGAAATCAAAAACTGTCATTGCCAAGCTTGTCCTTTCCGGCGCAGCCCTGAGTTTAATGCTTGTGTTAAACTACTTGAGCCTTGAGAGCCAGCGCACAGTATCAGGACAAGAATATCTTTATAAAGACTCCCTTCAGAAAAATGAACTGATGGCACGCGCTCACAGTCTTTTCAGACGGGCTGAGGGCTTCGGCGCAGCATATCAGATCGATAGCGCATTGCATTCTTTCCGCCTGGCGCTGCAGGATTACCGGGAATTACAGGATTGGGAGAATGTTGCCCGGATGTACAACCGTATGGGCTTTCACCTGCATAATGTTAATACCGGTCCGGAGCTGGCGATGGAATCTGCAGATTCCGCCCTGGCGATTGCCGGACGGCATCTGGCGGACAACGACGGCCAGATCGCCTACGCCCACATGACAAAAGGGAAATTGTTTACCGATCGTCGCGAACTGGACAGCGCCGTGTACTACTTTAAGCGTTCCATCAGCGAATCGCTGCTTTTCGATGAAAGCAAAGCCAGGGCGGCGCTTTTTATGATCAATGAAAACTATAGTCAACTTGCAGCCTGTTACCTCGGCTTCGGATTAGCCGAAGAAGCCCTGGCGGCAAGCAATGCCTCCTTGCCGTATGCGGAAAAATTCGCAGGTCCGGAAGGCTATGAGGTAGCGCGCGTCCTGCAGACGATGGCCGGCAGCTACCAATGGCTGGGAGAGTTTCAACGGGCCCTGGAATTACAGGAGCGCAGCACTGCGATCAAAATTCGTCACCGGGGTGAAGAAAGTTCCTCCGCCGCATTAGCCTATTATGCTCTGGGTACCGCCCACAAAAGTGCCGGATCACTGCAGTCGGCGCGCCGGTATTTTGAACGATCCATTGCCATATATGAAAAGATCGGTCTGGGGGATACCCGGGCGCTGATCAACTGCTATCGGGATCTGGGCGAAGTTGCGCTGGCGCAGGACGACTTTGATGTTGGATTCGAGGCCTTGGAGCGATCGAATGAATTGTGCCGACCGATACTTACGCCACGCTTCGCCGACTACAAAATCGCCTATGGCCTTTTCTCGATGGCGCTGGCAAAGCTCCGGCAAGATCAGAAAAAGGAAGCGCTGCAGCTGGTCGACAGCTCATTGGCCTTGTTAGCTGTATCCCAGAATTTGCAAGGGCCCGACGTCGCGAAAGCCTATTCTGTTAAAGCCCGGATACTTGGCGCCGGCGGCGATGTCGGCACTGCGCTGCAAATACTGGACTCGGCCTTTCTTGCCGTGGCAATCGATCCCTTAAACGGCGATGCCGCCGCCATCAACGAGCAAACCGTGCGCCAGCCTGATATTCCCTTTGTCATTTTACAGAGTAAATCCGAAATTCTGATTGAGGCCAATAATCGCAGTCATGACAAGAGTGCTTTCCTGATCGAAGCGCTGCAGGCCCATGAGCAATACGTCGAGGTCATCGACGCCCGTCGCTCCGACTACCGTTTTGAAAGTTCCAAACTCATCCTGAGCGAAGATAAACTGCCGGTGTGGGAATCCGCTATCGGCCTGGCGCTGCGTTTGTGGGACGCCAGCGGCGATCCGGATTATTTTGCGAGAGCCTTCAGCCTGGCGGAAAAGAGCAAATCATTTAACTTCTTGCGCGATATCGTTCATACGAGGGCCGCCAGTTTTGGTCGCCTGCCGGATTCGCTTAAACAACGCGAGCGACTCCTGCGATCGACGCTGCGTTCGCTGGAAGTCGGCGATGCCGCGGCTGACAACAGTGAAAGCGCCGATGCCGCCGGATCTTCGGCGGAATCGCTGCCGGAACTGCTGCACATGCGATCGGAGTACGAAGAATTACTGCGCAAACTGGAACGCGAATATCCTGATTACTATCGCCTCAAATACAATGTTAACGTTGCGACGCCGGACGATGTGCGTTCTGCGCTGCTGAGCGATACTGATATTCTGGTCGAGTATTTTCTGGGCGCGGACAAGCTGTGCATTTTTGTCGTCGGCGCCGATACGCTGCATGCGGAACAGCTCGATATCGATTCGAGTCTGTTGATGAGCGTCACGGCCTTGCGTCATGCCCTGGTGGATCGTGACTTCGACCGGTACGTCGAGAATGCCCATGAATTGTACGATGTGTTAATCGCTCCGATCGCAGCCCTGGTCAAAGGCCGCAACGTCACCATCGTTCCGGATGGCGTCCTGGGGCTGCTGCCTTTCGAAGCCTTACTCACCCGGCCGGTTGCCGCCGCTGAAGCGCGCGACTATTCCGCGCTGTCGTACCTGATCAGAGACCTCCAGATCACCTACGCTTATTCGGCGACCTTGCTCTTGGATGCGGAAGGCCGTCAAGGCGGGCCGGGCCGACCGCAGGAAGGACTGGGCGGCTTTGCGCCGGCATTTGCGAGCAAGGACGAGTAGGGACAAGGTTTCCGGATCATTGTTCTCATCGCCGTTTGATTAGCTTTTTCCTTTCTTGTCCGACACGAACATGTTCAGCAGCCACGAGACTAGGCTGATAACCAGGGCGCCCCAGAAAGCAGAGCCGAAGCCCGCCACTGTCAGGCCGGAAGTCAGCGCATCGGTCAGCATCAGCATCAGGGTGTTGACAACCAGTGTGAAAAGGCCGAGGGTCAGGACAATAAAGGGCAGGCTGAACAGAGTGGCGATCGGCTTGATGACGGCATTGACGACGCCGAAAATCAGCGCAACGAGAATGACCTGCCAGAACTGCTGGGACAGCGTGACGCCATCGACCAGCTCGGCGGCGGCCCAGAGCGCCACGGCATTGACGGCGATGCGAAGAATAAGTCGGGTCATAGACAATTCCGGCAAATTGTGGAACGAAAGCTTCAGGTGTAAACGCAATGCAGACGGCGAAAATTATTCATTCCGGCCGGACAAACAAAATGCCTTCCGGCGACAGCGAAGAATTATGCGGCGCGATCGGTGCAGCACCCGGACTTTCCACGACCGACTGACCGTGACGGGACGCCTGCATCGACGCTAAAAACTCCTTTCTGCGCCAAAAAATTCGCATTTTAGCGGCGGGTTGTCACTCAAACTTAGCGGATCTGTTTATGGGCATCAGTCCGTCGGCAATGCCTGAGGACGCATTTCAGCCAGGTAGTGGTCCCTCGGCGCAGCTTTTGCTGGATTTTGGCGCCGTGCTCGGGGAACACACGGAACTGCTGGTACGGCGGTGGAGCGCCGGGCAGCGCGCCAATCTGGATGAATTCAAAGCGTTCCTGCAGGAACTGCAGCGCGCACTCGATACAGGGGCGGCGGAAGCGGCGTCGCCAGGGGACATCCGCGATCAGCTTGAACAGTATTGCCGGCGGCTGCTAAAGCACACCGACAGCTATGGCCGGGTCGGCGGCGATTATAGCCATGCCGGGATCCTCGGCAGCTGGACCGAATCCTTTGATGATTTTCTGCAGGACCGGCCGGACCGTATGCGTATCAGGCCGGCGGCCGGGTTTTGGGCCTCGGCCGCTGATGATGTCGTGAAGGTCAGGCTGTGGAAACTGTTCTGGCGTCAACGGCTGAGCCTCAGCGCCGCGCTCGTCAGACTGGCCGCGATGCGGCCTGGGAAGCACGAAGGCGAGGCCTCCGCGACGGAACCTCCATCCTGGGAATACAGCCTGCATGACTTCGCGCGCTTTTTCGTCCGGGACGCGCTTGTTGCACCACTGCTCGCCGAATGGCAGTCCCTGCTCCATAGCTGGCGGCTTCAGGTTGACGAGCTGCACGCGTGGAGTATCGACCTGTGCCTCGCAGTCCTGCGCTTCGGGGAGGCGCAAGGCGAGCAGCCGGAAGAAGAGGGGACGTCTGCTGTAAGCGAAATCCTGACGCGCATACAGGATTGTATCGCTCGTGTTGATGCTATGCTCACGGCTATTGACGGGCAGGCGGAGCTCGCGGCCGCGAGAGTAGTTGCCGGCTGGGAAGCCGCCTTGCCGGCACTGCGGACGCGCATGCTGTATGCCGGAACGCTCATCCTGCCGCCGGGACGCTTCGGCGCTGAACAACAGGCACGGCAGTCGGAGCAACAAAGCAAAGCTTCGGCGGGATTCCGCAAGCAATGGCAGCGCCACTTTGATGGCGAACACAAGGACTGGAACCATGACCTGGTCCTGATCATCATTCAACTTGAGGCGTTCAAGAATTATCGTCGAGTGAAGAGCGCCTTCGACCGGCAATGCTCCGAGCAGATTCTGACGGCCTTCGATGCCGCCAAGGCGCGGATCGACGCTTCGCGCTCCAAACTGCGCAACCAGCCCTTTTTGCCGCAGGGGAAGGCGCTGCAATCGACGATCGCCGTCGAAAAACACATCCTGTTAAAAGATCTGCGCGAAAAGCTCATCCCCGGCCTCATCGACGCCCTCGCGGAAGCCAGGCTTGAGAGCATCGTGCTCGATTTCATCGGCTTCATCAAAACACAGGCGCAACAACTGCCTCAGGACCATTCCGTTTTTCGTCACCGCGACAAGGAAGGCAAACCGCCGGAGTCGGAAGTCGACACGATTCCGATTCGGTCGATATTCGAGGATAAGCTCAGCGTGCCGGCGCTCGACGGCCTGAACGGTCTGCAGGAGATGATTCGCAGCGAAGTGGAAGAGGTGCTGCGCTCGGTTAACAACATCGATCAGGTCGTGGAATACAACTTCGACGCGGCGCTCGGTGTCGCGGCGGATCCGGCCGCTGAAGAGATTATGGATATTGCGCAGGAAGGTCTCGGCCGCGCTTTCAGCGGCATCGAACGCCTGCGCGCGCGTATCGAGACGCTGCGCGAGACTGCGGCCGACACCTTCGCTTCGATCGCGCGGGCCTATCTCTCGAGTATCCAGGAGGTGCTCAACAATGAGAAGCTCTTCGAGTTGTATGTGCAGCTGCTGCGAGCGCAAATGCGCCTCCGCCTTCGCAGCTATCGTCGAGGCTCATGGGACTTTGTCAAAAAAGCCGTTCCGCGAGCCTTTGCCCTGCTTCGGAATCATTATCAGCGTCTGCGGGAACAATATGTCGGTTTGCGCCAACGCGTGGGACTGGAGCCGGAATCCGGCATCGGCGACCAGGGGCTGTTGCGCTATCTGGCGGCGCTCGATGAACGCCTTGCCAACCTACCCTATGTTTATCGTCATTTGTTCAATAATGAAGCGCTCAGCGACCGTCGTTTTTTCGTCGATCGCGACAACATTCTGAGCGGCATCGGGCATGACCTTCGTAACTGGCGCAATGGATACAGCGTGCTGACGGCGTTGGTAGGCGAATCCGGCAGCGGCCGTACGAGTCTGCTCTATCGCGCGCGCGACGAAGTGTTCAAGGACGATAAGCTCGTCGAGATCGATTTTAAGCGGCGCCTTGGATCAAGCGCCGACCTGCTTGCCCTTCTGGCGGAAAGCTTTGGCTGCGAGGCCGGGAGCGACGGCGCAGCTGTTATCGCGGCCATACAGGAGCGCGAACAGGGTTGTGTCTGCATGGTGGAAAACCTGCAAAACCTTTTCATCAAGCAGGTGGATGGCTTTGATCTGCTGGAAGAGTTTATCCTGATCATGCAGGCGACGCGCAGAAAGGTATTCTGGCTGGTTACCTGTTCGGAGCAAGCCTGGCGCTATCTCGACCGCGTCCTTCAGCTGGGGCGTAATTTTCAGCAAGTGCTGTTTCTCAATTCCCTCGCGCCGGGGCGGTTACAGGAGCTGATCATGAAACGCCACAGTGTCAGCGGCTATCACCTGGAGTTTAAGGTAACGGAAGAAGTTGCCGGCTCGCGACGTTTTCGCAAGCTGAACGGCGCGAAGGAGGAGCAGCAGTACTTAAAAGAAATGTTTTTTGCGAGCTTACACGAACAGGCCAACGGCAACATTGCGGCTGCATTGCTCTTCTGGCTGAAAGCCATCGAGAAGTTCGAGGACGACCGCATAATTGTCCATCCGGAGTGTCGCTTTGCCTCCTCGCTGCTTGCAGGCCTTTCCGACGAAGAGCAATTTTCCCTTACGGCGCTGCTGCAGCACGGCGCGCTCAGTCTGGAAGAACATTGCCGGGTGCTGCGCTTGTCGGAACGCCAGGGCCGCATCATCCTGAACCGGCTTGAGCAGGCCGGCTATCTGCTTGCCGCCGATGACAGGTATCGAATCCGGCCGATCGTGCTGTTGCCGCTGATTAAGATGCTGAAACGCAAGAACTTCATTCATTGAGCGAGGCAGGCTATGACCGCATTACAAGCTTTCTGTGTCCGAATCGCCGTCGTCATCGTCCTGGCCCTGCTGCCCGTCGTTTTGCCCGCTCAGTCCGCCGCCGGCGACAGTACGGCGGTCGCAGCGGATTCCAGCGGGCAGGGATCGCAGTCGCTGCTCGAAACAATCCAGCAGACGAGGCCCAAAGCCGAATGGTCGGTTACCTTCGCCAAAGTCTTGTGGGTCCTGGTTCTGTTTGCCATCGCGGTCTTTGTCCTGAAATGGCTGACCAGGATTCTGGAGGCCGTGGCCGAACGCTGGACGAATATGCGCCTCCTGATCAAGCGCTTTATTCCGATCATGCGGATGCTCGGCTGGACATTCGTTTTGTACATCTCGATCGTCGGCATTCTGGCTCCGCCCATCGAAACCCTGATTGCCTTTACCGCCTCGGCCAGTATCGCCCTGGGCTTCGCCTCGCAGGATTTGCTGAAAAATATCTTCGGCGGCGTCCTGATTCTGACCGACCGTCCCTTCCAGGTGGGCGACAAGATTCAGGTAGGCGATCACTATGGCGAAGTGGTGCAGATCGGCCTGCGCACGGTGCGCATCGTCACACCCGACGACTCGTTGGTCTCGATTCCCAACGGCGAGATTACCAACCAGTCCGTTTCCAACTCGAACTCAGGCGAATCGAACTGCCAGGTGGTGTCCGAATTTTTTCTGCCGGCGCAGATCGACGTCGCCGCAGCGCGTCGGGTCGCGTATCGCGCCGCCGCCGTCTCGCGTTATGTCTTCGTTAACAAACCCATCGTCATCATTTTCAAAAATGAGATCCATCAGGGGCGCTCGATGCTGAAACTGCGCCTGAAAGCCTATGTGCTGGACATCCGCTACGAATTTCCCTTTGCCAGCGAGATGACTGAAATCGTACTCAGGGAGTTTGTTAAGTTTGGCATCGTCAGCGCGGAAGATCTGAATCACCTGCCGGCCGATTGAAGGTCGCCGGCAGGCGCCTGGTTGAACGCTCCCGCCAGAACAGCATAACAGCAGGCCGAACCCCGGGACAGGAATTGATTCACCACGATCACAAAGCCGCCCGGACCGAAGCCCGGGCAACCTTGAAATCCTGAGGTTTTCTATTGTCAGTGCCGGACCGTTACCATCTTAACAACATTGCCTGTAGCCGTCGAAAGATGCAGATAGTACTGCCCCGCCGCCAGCGCGCTAAGCGCAAGCCTCGCATGATTGCTGTGCTGCGGCTCGATACTCATAACAAGCCTGCCTGTCAGATCGCGTAGCTTAACAGGTCCCTTAAGTGCGGACGTGCTTTCAATCCGCAGATGTTCATCGGCGGGATTGGGATAGAGACGGATGGCGGCTTCGGCCTCGCTTGCCACGGAAGTCGCCTCGCCGACCAGTGTGTTGACAACTTCGTTGGTTATCACTGGATCATTGTAATCGAAATAGATCGCGGCCCGATTGGGTATCTCCGTCCCCAGCGGCATGTCCTCGACCCGGAGGATGCGGAATTTGATAAAGCCGTGGCTGGCCGCTTCATTCGCATTACTGTCGGGCAGATTGATGTTGTCGAAGGTCCAGCGCAGGATATTGCCTTTGTCGATGTCAAGCGTATGCTTATGGCTAACAACGCCCGGAACCAAACTTTCGATGTCCAGGTGAACTGGAAGCGTATCGAGAACTATGACGCGTCGCGCTGGCGCCGTGCCGGTATTCTGGAAGCGGATGGTGTAGGTAAGGGCTTTGTCCTCGACGCCGATCCTGCCCGTTGGCCAGACGTTTATGTCATTGGGATCATGGGAATCGCGTACCTCGTAGCAAAATTTATCTATTTCCGACGATTCCGACGATTCATGCATTTTTGCTACCGAGCTACAAAGCTGCATCCCAGACGGAGCTTGACGGTCAAGGCGTGTTTTCAGCTTGATTGTACGACGAGCAAAAATCGGCAATTCCTCGATTTTCCACTCGAGAGTTGTAGCGGTCTGGGTTAAAGGCTCCAGACTTATGGATTCTATATGTAGCATCTCGTCATGCTGAAAAATTAATCTCCCCGTGAAAGGAAGAGTACCGCTGTTGTGAAAGCTGATGGTATAGCACCCTTCTTCCCCTGGAATGGCGCGATGGCCCGACAAGCTGGCATCTAAGTCTGCGTACCAACGGGTTGGCTCGACAGCGAAATCAAACACATGTATGGTGCTCTTACTTGAATCAGCGTCCACCTGGTGTGGTTCATTTATTGCCGGGCAAACCTGACGCCAGCCGGAGCCACCTCTAAACTCGATGTTGAAGTCACTCATTGGCACTTGAAAAGAATACTTGCCCGCTTGATCTGCTAATGTCACAACACCACTAGGCATAGTTCGTACGCCGACCTTCGGAATACCAGGCTCCTTAGCACGCTGCTGAAGACAGTCGCCATTTAAATCGAGATAAATTTGACCTTTAACAGTCGTGCAGCTTACATATGTATTGACCGTGTTTTGAGCGGCGCGATAAAGTCCATCGCCTGTGATAAGATATAAATTACCTTCACTGTCTTGCCGTATCTTTTTTATTACTTTCCAATCCGGCAAAGTAATCTCTCCCTGCATCCAGGAAATGCCACCGTCGGTAGAACGATACGGTATGCGCAAACCCGGACCACCTACTAATACAAACAGGTGATCGCTATCATTAGTAAACAAGTTGCCGAAGGTGCGTGAATCTTCACAGGGCAGTGTTACATGATGCCAGTGTTTGCCATTGTTTTCGCTGCAGTAGATTACTCCCAGGTATTGCGTGACGAATATTCGATCTCGGCTGTCGACACACAGCGATGTTTCTGATGTGTGGTCAATGATATCAGTCGGTAGTGGCCGCTCGATCCAACTACGCCCTTTGTCACTGGAATAGTATACCATTTTGCGCCTATCTGGGGCAGCGACAACATCTCCGTTACTTAGAATGCCGAAATTGGAAACCGTCGTTTTAGTATATCTCCAGCTTAGATTCATTGGGAGCCAGCTCTTTCCTCCGTCGAAGGAACGGTAGTTGCCATACTGTGATGAACTGACAAAAATGTTGTCTTCTTCATCGATGGCTAAGGCACGAATGTTGAATAATTTTGCCGTCACATTATCGGGCGTGGGTATTGCCCGCCAGTTATCGCCCCCATCGGACGAGACGAACAGTCCTTTGCTTGTACCAAGGTATTGTCGTTGCCGACTATCTTCTGCAAATGACTGCATGGTAACTCCTTCGCCGAGTTGGTCGGCAAGACTTTCCCAGGTGCTTCCCATATCACGACTGCGGTACACGTTAACCCAGCGGTAGGAACCTCGGCTAACCCTTGCATAGAACATTCCATTGCTGCTAACATGTAGGTCTGTGATAAACCGGCTTTCTAATCCGCCAAGCCGCCGCCAGTCAGTATCCTTTGCCATTAGCGAGCCATCAACACAAACCACAAGTGCCGCGAGCCACAAAGCAAACGCTCTTTTCATAAGGCCTCCAGTTGTATCTGAGAGTGAGCCGCTGCTGATTGTGCAGGCAGAGCCGTAGCCTGCCGCGAGGCGCGGGACCCCGGTGCAATGCTCTACATTCGCAACGGATTTGGCAGGGAGGAGAATTGGCAAAAGAGCTCACGTGGAGCTGCTCGACACTTAGACACAGGATTGGCTAAAGTGTTAGAAGGCTCTCACATTCAAAGCAGTGTCTGCATTGCATTGATTTCCGGGAGAGGACTCTTTGGAAGAAGAGCGAAGACTATGAAGGCGGGCTTTTGGTCGAGATGCCTACTTTAGATAGTCGATCCTGAAAAATGGATTAAGAGCGCCTACAAACAAGTTTTCTTCTCAATGCTGCCATGGTTAGATTGCAGGAAGTTCGTCAAAATAGCTCAA
>JANQRB010000039.1 GCA_028284775.1 Candidatus Kapaibacterium sp.
ATTGCATCCAGGTCGCCGTCGCCGTCCAGGTCGCCGAGGCTCACATCCTTGCTGTCGCCGCCGCCAAAGCTGCTGAATGCGAACGTGCCGTCGCCGTTATTCAACCAGATATCCTGGGCTTCGTCGTTGCCGCTGGCGACAATCGCATCCAGGTCGCCGTCGCCGTCAAGATCGCCCAGCGCTATGCCGTTACTTCTGCCGCTGCCGACAGCCGTGCTGGCAAAGGTAGCATCGCCATTGTTAAGCCACAGTTCCTGCGCCGCGTTGTAGTTGGCGATGACGACATCCAGATCGCCGTCGCCGTCCAGGTCGCCGATGGCAACATCCTGGCTGTTGCCGCTGCCGAAGGCAGAACTGGTGAAGCTGCCGTCGCCATTGTTGAGCCAGATATTCTGCGCTTCATCGCTCGTATTGGCGATAACGGCATCCAGATCGCCGTCACCGTCAAGGTCGCCCATTTTGACGCCCCGGCTGGTACTGGCCACGCCAAAGGTGTGAATACTGAAGTTGCCGTCGCCGGCGTTAATCCAGATATCCTCTTCCTGGTTATAGGCATTCACCCGTATGGCGTCCAGATCGCCGTCGCCGTCGACATCGCCCAGGGCGACATCGTAGCTCCATCGCAGGCTCGTTTGGACCTTGCTGAAGGTACCGTCGCCATTGTTAAACATGAGGTTGGCCCGGCCATTGTTACTGTTGACGACAAAAGCATCCAGATTGCCGTCGCCGTTCAGATCGCCGATTTCGACGGAACGGGGATTCGAGCCGACGCTAATGGTGGTAGCGCTGAACGTGGCCGAAGCGTCTCCGGCGGCAGCCCGAAAAGCATAAACGGTCGGGCCCGTGACCTGCAGGCCAAAGGAACTGTAGATGTCTTTCATCGTGACGGAGATTTGTTCGCCCGGATAAAAGAGTGCCGCCGGGTCGATGACGACTCTGGCATTGCCATTTTGGTAGGAGATCGTCGCAGTGGTCGTCAGATGGCCGGACTGATCGCCGTACACAATCAGGTTGGCGCTGCCTGGAATCGGATCGGCTGTCAGGGTTGCGACATCCATCGCTTCGCTGAAGGTAATTTCGATATCGGCGTCACGCGCGGCGGCGGTGGCGTTTGTAGCGGGTTGCACCGAGCTCAGCCGCGGCTGCGAGGGCGCATTGAGCCAGATGTCGACCGGGTGATTGTTCCGATTGCAAATCACGGCATCCAGGTCGCCGTCGCTGTCGAGATCGCCAAGACTGATGCCGAAGCTGGCAGGGGCGGTGCCGCCGAAGGAGGTACTCGTGAATACGGCGTCGCCGTTGTTTAACCAGATTTCCTGCGCCGCATAATAATTCGCGACGACCGCGTCAAGGTCCCCGTCACCGTCCAGGTCGCCGAGAGCGACGTCCTGGCTGTCGCCGCCGCCGAAACTGTTGCTGCTGCTGAAGGTACCGTCGCCGTTATTCAGCCAGATTTCCTGGGCTTCGTCCTTGCCGCAGGCGATGAGCGCATCCAGGTCGCCGTCGCCGTCGAGATCGCCCAGCGCCGCGCCATTACTTCTGCCGCTGCCGAAAGCGGTACTGGCGAAGGTCGCATCGCCGTTGTTAAACCATAGTTCCTGCGCCTCGTTGTTATTGGTGATCAGAACATCGAGGTCACCATCGCCGTCAAGATCGCCGACAGCCGCATCCTGGCTGTTCCCGCCGCCGAAGGTAGTCAGGCTGAAGCTGCCGTCGCCATTATTCAACCAGATTTCCTGGGCAGCGCCGCTGACATTGGCGATCACGGCGTCCAGGTCGCCATCGCCGTCAAGATCGCCCAGCGTGACGCCCCGGCTGATCGAGCCCGCGCCGAAGCGGCTGGTAGCGAAGCTGCCGTCGCCGTTGTTGAGCCAGATGCTGCCCTGCTGACTGAGGGCGTTGCTCTGGATTGCGTCGAGATCGCCGTCGCCGTCCAGGTCGCCGAGAGCGGCATCGTAGGTCCACTGGGCCCCGGCAGCCACACCTGTAAAGCTGCCGTCGCCGTTGTTAAACAACAGTTGCGAAGGTAGGTTGTTGCTGTTAACAATCATGGCATCCAGATCGCCGTCGCCGTCCAGGTCGCCGAGAGCAGCCGACCGATTGCGCGAGCCCGCAGTATGCGTACGTCGGGCAAACAATGCGCCCCCGCCGGATGCCGCGGCGGTAAAACCGTACACCGTGGCGCGCGTTAACGCAAGGCCGCCCGAACTCTCGGCTCCGGTCGTGATTGTCACGCTTACAACTTCGCCCGCC
The DNA here is from genome assembly GCA_028284775.1 of Candidatus Kapaibacterium sp. GTDB lineage: Bacteria > Bacteroidota > Ignavibacteria > Kapaibacteriales > UBA7675 > JANQRB01. The sequence goes on from JANQRB010000039.1 coordinate 2,254, forward strand.
TGGAAATTGCCGACCAGATTGAAGCGCCGGACCGGATTGCCGCTGAAGAGACCATCATTGCTCAACAGCCCCGTCTGCGAACCATAGATCCGGAGGTTTGCCCCCGTAATAGTGGCTACATTCATCATTGTGCTGAAGCTAATGTCGAGATTGGCGTTCACGGCGACGTTTATAGCGTTGGTCGCCGGCGCGAAGCTGCTGATGGAGGGCGCCTGGGCCAAAGCAAGGGCAGGCGGCAGCGTCAATGAGGCCAGGGTCGACAGCGAGGCAAGCGCGGGTTTCGTCATGGAAAGAAGCGACCGCATGAGTTGATGCAGACGCCTGCGCAGACCGGCAATCTGTCTTTTGATCCGCTGCGTTGGATGCGGCAGGCTCTCGCGACGCGCAAGGCGCCGGCGGCATTTGCTCAGCTTGCTCACTAATTCGGCAAAGCGTAATTTTTGCGTTTTCACAATGTTTCCTCGAATTCCGGATAATACGTGCCCGCAATTGACTGTTCGGACTCAGCCCGTCAACAACACGGCAGAAAGCTCGACGCGTGCGGCTTGATCAGAACCGCAGAATCGCAGCTTTTCCGCCGTTGAGGCTTGCCCAAGATCTCCATTGGCACGAGTAACATTGCTACTGCAAAATGACGTCTCCCTGCCGCCGGGCGATGTCGCCGCGCTGCGGCAGCAAGCGGTATCGGAAGAGCCTGGCGATGATTCGGCCGGCTACATCGCGAGGATAAAGGCGTTCAACTCGGTCTGGGCGGGTACGGCAAGCTTTTTGCGGATACGATAGCGATACGACTGGACGGTACGCGGCGAGACATTAAGCAGGCGGCACAAATCTTTTGTGGTGTTGTTCAGACGGATTAAGGAGCAGACCTTGCGTTCAACCAGCGTCAGGCCGGGAAAATCCCGCGCGAGTCGCAACATAAAGTCTTCGTCGCGATGGCGAACTTCCGCCTCGAATTCCTGCCAGCCTGCGTCGCCGAGAGCTCCCGACACTATGCCGGCAAGCTGCCTGGCGCGCTGAAAAAACTCACTATCGCCGGGGATTTGTCGCAGGAAGGCAGCGACCGTGCCGAGGACGTCCGAGTAATGCGCGGCGCGCGCGTCTTTGCTTTGCAGGCTACGCGTCAGGGTCGCCGCGCGGTCCTTGCTGGCGGCCAACTCCTCACGGCTGCGCTCGTAATCACGCAGGAGCAGATCATAGGCCACGCGTGTGCTGCGTTCCTGCAGAATGCGCAGGACTTGAGGGGAGAGCGTTTCCTGTTCGATGACTCGTAGTCGCAGGAGATGCGCGAGGGCATCCTGCGCTTGATTACTGCCGGCATAGAGAGAAGCCAGCAGTTCGTGAAGCCGGCGTGTCAGATCCGTGCGCCCGTCCGCCTCGGCGAGACTGAGCGCTTCATTCACATGCCTGACGGCTTCATCGTACGCGCCCTGCTCGCCCAGCAACTTCCCCAGAAAATGCTGAATATTCGCCTGGTTGTACCGCAGGCCGAGCTGGCGTGATTGCCGGAGCGCCAGCAGATATTCGCGGCGGGCGGCATCGAGGTCGCCACGGCAGTGAAGCAGCAGGCCATAACCGCGGCGGATACCCTGGAGCTTGACATCGGCGCTGCTCCCCCGCCGGTCGGCTTCCAATACCGACGCAAAGAAAGCGCTGTAGCGGGCCGTATCGAGCTCCCGGCAGCGGTACTCCGCCAGGATCGTTACGCCGCTCAGCACTTCATTGCTGAAGGCTGGCTCGTGCTCGTTCAATCCGGCATACATCGCGCAGCTCTTCGCGAAGTGCTCCGCGGCGCCCTGCGCGTCGCCCACCGAATGATGCACCGCGCCCATCAGGGCCAGACACATGGCTTCGCCGGCCGCATTGCCCGCGCTTGCACAGAGCCCAAGCGCCTGCCGCGCGCATTCCAGGCCGTTCACGTAATTCGCGCGATACGTATTGAGTCGGGCTTTGTTAACGAGCATGTGAACGGCCAGGAGGTGCAGCTTCGCATCGAGGGCCAGGGCGATTCCTTCTTCAAGGTATTCGGCGGCGGCGTCCATGTTTTCACGCAGCGACAGGAGGCTGGCAAGTTTCCAAATCGACGTAGCGAGATTCGAAATGCCGAAAACTCGCCGCTGCTTTTCGATCCTGACCACCTGGCGGTAGATCTCGATGGCCTTTTCGATCGATCCGTAATTTTCATGATAGGTGCCCAGATCCACCAACAGGACCAGTTCGGCAAAGGTGTCGTCCCGGGCGCGGGCGATGTCGAGCCCCCGTTCAAAGGCCTGCACGGACTCGTCAATTCGGCCCAGCAGCGTCAGCAGCGTACCCTGAGCTCCGAACACGACGGCATCCTGACTATGGTCGCCGGTTTGTTTGCCCAGCTCCAGTGCCCGGTCGAGCGCTGCCAGCGCTGCCTCGAATTTTTCCTGGTCGCGCAGCAGCAGATGCCGAAGCTGATAACAGCGGATCAGTTCGGAACCGTCGTCGACGGTCTCGAACAGGGCAACGGACTCACTGAGCAAGACGCCGGCTTCCGCATAGTTCCTGGCATTTTTCTGAGCGTAGGCCCAGGCGCGCAGTATCCATGCCAGGTTGAGCTGATACGGTCTCCGATCCGCGTTGCGCCGGGTTGCCTTTGCCAACAAGGAGCGCGCACGGCCGGCGGAATCGCCGGCGATTGCCAGCGCCTCGTCCACATCAACACTCGCCAGCTTTTCGACCAGCTCCGCCTCCGCGCGAATCTTGCGCAGACCGCGATAGGTGTTGACTGTGCGACGGATTCCTTGCAGCTCGTCGTTTGCCACGGAGATCAGGTTCTTTCGATTTGGATGATACGACCGGAATAGCTGTGATAATTTAGCAAAAGTGTCGGGATTATCTCGGCATCGGGATGTTAAACCGGCTCCCGAAGCGGCGAAAGGATCAGGAGATCAGAGCGGGTTCGCCATTATTGCGCCGGCGAATGGCCTCGGAATAAATCCGGGACGTCGATTCCCCCAGACGCTTGCCCTCGATCCAGAACAAGACTTCCATATACCCCAGCGGCTCAGTGAATGAAGCAGTAGCCTTAGATATTTGCAGCAGCTCGCTTCGGAATGTCGCAAACACTTTCTGTGCCGCCTGCCTGTCGGGGCAGTTAAGCAATTTCTTTATGTTGCGCAAACTTACTTTCTCGAAGCTGCCGAATGTTGCGCGTTTACTGAGGTAGCGAGAGGCGGATCGGAACATATTCGCTACAATATCATGGTTGTTCAACTCGAAGTGAACTATCAGGTTGAAAATACGCGTAAACTCCTGGAGATCTCTGCGAAGCTCGTGACGCGGCTGATGCTCGATTTCAATCAGATGCTGTAAGGCATCGCTATACTGCCCGCAGATGAAATAGAGGATGCTGCAATTGTGATGCATGGATAGGCGCAGGAAGGGGTCTATCCGATCGCCGAAGCGCATCAAGCCCTTTTCTATAGTTCGCACCGCCGTCCTCCCGCGATCGAGGTCGCCTACATTAAGACTGTAGCCCAGCTCCAGGTAACTGATCCTCTTGAACATATTCACTTCCTGTTCCGGCGACCGTATCGGAATAGCCTTAATCTTGTTAAGCAGAGGCGGAACTTCGGCGAAGCGCTTCAGCGCGATACAGCAGGAGAGATAGTTGGTTAAGTCGCGATGAAAGACAGCGGATTGATCGGCGGCCAGAGCCGGCCTGGCGTCCCACAGTGCGGTCGCCTTGCCGAATGCGTCCAGGGCTTCCGGTAGATCCCTGTCATGCCAGGCCGTGTAGGCGCGGTGTTGTTCCCGCATTAGCGCAAGGCTGACGGCATCTGCGGTTTTCAGCGACAGGGATTTTTTCCTGTTCGTCCGTGTCGGCCCGGACGATTCAGATGCTCTGGCGCTTTGGCCGAGATCCCGGTGTATCGAGGCAAAAACATTGTCAAGATCGGTCCTGTACCCGGCAATCGTATCGATGGTATGCACGGTCTCTCTTATGGACTGATTCACCGCAACAATGTCATCCTGCAGCGAATCCGGCATCTCCTGCAGGAGCAGCGCGCGTTCCCATTCGGCAATTTCGAGCAGGACCGTAAACTTTTCACACTCACACGCCTTGCGCCTTGCGTTGTTAATAAGTTTCCGGCAATGCTTGTACTGACCTTTAGTATACAGCACTTCGATGTGCGCTAACAGTTCGCGAAGCTCGGCGCTGCAGGAGCTGGCGGAATGATAGGCTGCCAGGCTGTTTAATATCAAGCGGTTGAGCTTGTGGCGGGCCTTGGCGAGGTTGCCGCGCGTAATGCTGCCGGCGGTTTTACGCGCCACTTCTTCCTTGTCATAGTCTGCCATCTTATCCAGGACATCAAAGAGCAGAGTATAGGTATTTTCCCTCTCGTTGGTATAGGAAGTAGCGAAGAGTTTGAAGTAGCGCTTCTCCTGCTTGTTCATGCTCTTGATCAGCGCAAATACATTGCTTGAGGAACTCATAGTGTTGCAAGAAAATGGCTAGTGTTTTGTCAATAATATTTTATTAAAGTCTCCCACTTTTTTTAAAAAAGGAGCGGTGGGAGTTAAGAAGCCCTTGGACTGTCAAAACCCCTCCCTCTTTGGTGCTCAGTCTGCTCTTCACTCCCTTACTTCACTGTGAGGCTAACTATAATGAACTTATTCGAAAAAGCACTGAAGTGAATAGCCGGGTTCACATCAGACCTACAAAAACATCCCCGGAACCACTTCGCTGGAGAGGCAATTTATTCGGAAATCTGGTATTTCGCCAACAGACAGACCGGACTAATTTGCAGCCGTCAATCAACTGAATTTCAATACAGCATTCGCGCATACAATCTGAGGAGTTTGTCATGTCAAAGAACGCGGATCTCAAAGATACCGACAGCGGCTTATCCAGGCGCAGCATTGCGATTGAGCCCGGAGTTCGTACTATCGACCCAGGCGATACCAACCTGGTTGTGGTAAAGTGGAATCCGATCGAGCCGGGCCTCTTCGATATCAGGCTGAGATACACCAAAGTGGAAGGTGTTGAGAGCAGCACGATGATCGATCTGAAAACAGACATCAGCTATGAAGAATGGAAAGACAGTGCCTTCTGGCTGCACGGAACAGCCGACGTCCCGACTCAAGAGACACTGTCGGAAGTGATGTATATCAACTACAGCCTTCATATTCAGGTCGCCGAAATCGACGGCGCTCCCTCCATAAGGATCTTCGGCGAAATATTTCCGCGTTGGGTTATCGGCGATCTGGTAGTTGATATCTCCACTGAGGGCACGGACTGAATTCTGTTTGCAATTGAACTCTGATGTTTTGCCGTAATGGCAAACTCCTCCCGGAATACGCGTGTCAAAACGCGTTTCCGGCTGCCGCCGGCACTCGCTGCCGGCGGCGCAGGAGGGGTTTGTCGGCAAACAACAAGTAGCATTTGAAGGAAGTAAACGCAGGCCGGCATGGAGAGCTAAGACATTGTTGTTAATCCATTGAGTTCCGCTTGCCGGACGTTTCCGTGGCAGCAACCCTGCTGATGACCCTGCATAATTTCTCAACAATGCACTGCGATGGATTCTCGCGGTCGGCAACCGTCCTCTATCTATCAAAACTCTCTTCGCACCAGCCCGACTTTAATCAATCAAGTCATTATTAACACAGGATGAGGCATGTCAGGTTCAAGTGCCAGGCAGGCGGTCACCGACAACTTCATCGAGAGAACAAGCGGTCAATCTTTTGCAGGCATGAAGATTTGTCTCGATACAGGCGGCTGCCGCTGCTGGACAAACACGGACGACCTGGGAAAGGTCCTTGCAGGAGGGATTTGCGGCGGCCTGACTTTTGCATTCCCCGGCCAGGGCGCAGCAAAGCGCCGCACCGGGACGAGCAGCGATCGGAAACCTATATACCGGGATGCATTCGGCTTGTCCAACGGCGAGACGATCGATTACTGTGGCGTCCGGATTCACGAATAAACTGCTAATACGTAGATCATTCTTTTTAACACTATGTAGCCCGCCGGGTTACCGTCAGTTCAGCATCCTCTTCCCTACGCACAAATCGGTTGTTGCGATTGCCGACCAACGCCAAGGCAAAGCGACAGGGACAGGCTATTCAGGCGGCAGCCTAGCTAGTGAGTAAACCGGCGGAATCCGGCAGCGACAACAGTCGCCGGAATGTTAACAACACGAATGAACAATCATTCGATACCGTAACTATTTTCAACACAGCTTAACAACAGGAGAACCTGACTATGTCTGAATCAAAGATTGATCTTAAGGAGTTCGAACGGATTTTCAAGCAGCGAAAAATGCCTCCAACGCTTCCGACGAAAGAAGCCCTGAAGAGGATTTGGGCGCACGAGAAAAAGGTAAGAGGTATTGACTGGCTGGCTGCCGAAAAGGGAGGTCCGAAAGCATTGAGAACGGCGGTTGCCAAAGCTCAATCCTGGCTTGACGAACAGGCTCGAAAACTAAGCACCGAAGAGATCGAGACTGCGAAGAGTATGGGAGTGTTAAACGCGGAACATAGAGTGCCGGACATCAGCCGCGCATTCTTCGATACAATGGCTGATGGAACTCCCGAGCCGGTCCCCTTCCCCGACGACGCGCCTAGCTTCGTTGTTTGGGGATGGAATGAACAGACGGTCGCCAATTACCAGGCGGCAAGGGGCGATGACGTTGAAAAAGAGATAACCAATCTGATAGCAAATTTTCAGGTGTTGGAACAGTCCGACGATGTCGGAATTGCGGTAGCCTGCGTGGGAATGGGCATATTCGGCTTTGCCGCTGCCGGTATACAGGCCGCTCTCGGAATTCTGGGCGCTGTAGCGCAGATAAATGCCGCCGTCAGCGCCTATGCGGTCCTTCAGGGCTTAACGGTCGTTGGTGTAAATCTTGTCGTATTGTCGATTGCGATCGTTGTCATCGCGGTTCTTATTCCTCTCATAATCTTTATGCTGAAAGATGCCATGGGCCTCTTTGTTATTGTCAACAACACCACTTCAGATCTGATCATGGACGGTATTACATTTACCAGCGGCAAGTGTATTTCCGGATTTAAGAGAGATGCCGCGGCGGACGATCCGAAGGCCATCATTCCACAGGTGTTTGAAATATACAATCCCGAGCTCGATGAAACTATCAAGAGCATCAGCGCGGGATTCTTCGGGGTACGAAAACGGGACAACGCGCTTGTAGGCACTCAAGGTGCACTCAGCTTTGCCGCAACAGACGAATATCCGGATGGCGTCTATCTTGGTTGGGAAGTGCCCCTTAGCCAGGGCAGTAACAGACAATTGGTAAGCGCTACCTACACCGGAACCCTGAGTGATTTTTCCGACAGGGCCTATGACTCCGGCGTACTAAACACATCCGACACATCGACCGAAGGCAACACCGTCGAAGCCCATATGAACAGCGGAAGCGGAAGCCATGCTTATTCTTTTGTTTTCGTTGATTAGTGCATAATGCAGTAGGGCAGCTACACTTAGCCGCTTAACAAAGGCATATTTTGAGAATGCGTAAAACGCCCACCCTCTCCGCTTCTTGCCGCCAATGGCGAATTCTGTTTTGGCGCTTCAAACAGTTCTATTGTGATAGTTCTTTTTTAAGATCGGCTTTTTCGATCGGAGCGGAGGGGGTACCTCTTACAAGATGCGGTAGTTCGCAGAACCAGGATCTGTAGTTCTCTTCAACTCTTCAACTATTACTCTGCGCAAGCTCGCAGGCAAACCGGATGCCCAGCTCATCAATCAGTTGAAAATCGTTTATGCAGCGAATTCCCATATTTTCACACACGTTGGGAATTTTTATTCGTTTTGAACCGGGGACGGTTACTTTAACCTCTTGCGTAACGACTGTTGCATTTTCATTCATTGCGTGGGCGATCACCCAGGGATCGGCTAGCGATCTTTGTCTGGTATTGTCTACCAGATACTTGGGAACAGGATCTTTAGCATATATTGACTTCAGGCATTCGGCGACCTGATGGTCATCTGGCTTAACAGGGAGTTTGCTGTCTTTAAGCCAAGCTGACAATTCATCTTCTGCTCTGGCAACTTCGTCAAACACCGCTTCAGGCAGAAATACAATTCCTTGAGTACCAAGCGTAACAAGAACATTCCAGTAGTCAGGGCAAAATTTTGGCGAATAGTACTTTTGCCATGCCTGAATCAGCACATTGGCATCTAAACAATATACTCCTTGCGCCACACTCATTTATACAATTGGGCTTCCAATTTTTCAAATTTATTGCTTGGTGTACTGAGCAAAGCACTGGCGAGAGTTGGTTCTACGAATCCACCATTAAAAGCATCGAGCACAATGTGTGTAAATAGACGTCCATTTTTGTTCAGCTTCAGCAAATATGTGCTTGGGCCGCCCTGATTTGCGTCGTTTCTCTGTTGCAACTTTCTCTGCTGTTCTTTTTCCAGAAATGTTCTGAATTGAATATTCGCCTCATGTTTGAGTTTTGTGTAGAGAGCAGGTGAAATCAGGTTCAGTTTATAGGCTCTTACTGCAAATGCAAATGAGCTGACACCTTGTTTCTTTGAAACGGCAAACACGTCGTTCACACTGGCGAATGTTCTCTTCTCAAAGCTGCGCATCAGTTTGGCTGGCATAAGTGCGGTAGCTGCAACTTCATTGCAGAACAATTCGACCGGATGCAGTCTGCCCCTACTGTCACTGCCGACTTCGATTTCATTCGAGATACCTGTTTCAGCGATCCAGATATGTGCTAGTTCATGGACTAGAGTAAACAGTTGCGCGGCCGGCCAGTCTTTTGAATTGATAAAAACAAATGGGGCGTATGAGTCGGCAATGGCGAAGCCCTGAATTTCTTTGGGATCTATTGTCAACTTCGAGTGTATGAAACTTGTTCGCGAAATGAAAATACCCTTCATTTCCGCTTTGTCTATCCATTCTCTCATTGGGTTGTCTGTTCGATACCGAGTTGGATAGATATCAAGTGTTCTTAGTATGTCATTGGCTACAATTTCCGGCTTATCTTCAATCGAGTATCGACCAACAAAGGGCAATTCGTACTCGCCATTTTCTTTTTTAACTTCGCTCATCCATGACTGTTTCTGCTGCAGTTCACGAATAATGAAGATGGACGCAGTTCCCAGAGCTTTTGAGCCCTGGCTTCTATAATCCTGCAAAGGCTGGAAGTCATCGGGAATATCAGGCAGAAACAACAAAGCGAAAGGTCGTCTGTATGCCCGGGCAAGATCTTTCGCCTGACGGATGGTAGGTTGAGCCATCCCTTCTTCCCAGGACTTTATCTTTTCAGCCGATACCGAAACTTTTTTTGCGGCGTCTTCCTCGGATATCCTGGCTGATTCTCTCGCCCACTTCAGCACCTTGGGTGTTATGTTCGCTCTTTCGGCCATGGAGTACAAAGATTCAATTTTGACGGATCATTGAAAAGGAAAAAGATAAGCAGGTTCTGGCTCAATAAGATTCGTGCCCTGGCAGTTTCGGGCCGTCTGCACACGAAAAGTCGTAAATGACAATGACCCCACAAGCCTTCCGGCCCGTGAGGTCTCTTTTTTGCGAATGTTTAAAGCGATACCGCTTCTTAACGCAACAACACCAGCTCCCGCGCTATTCGCTGCGTCGTACCGCTGTCATCTCTGGCAATCAGCTCGACGTAATACACGCCGTCGGCGATCGGCCGCCCGGCATTGTCGTTTCCGTTCCATGCCAGCTCGTGCTCACCGGCAGCGAGGCTGCCGAGGGAACGGCTGAAGAGCTGCTGCCCCGTCATCGCCACGATGCGCATGCGCAGATTTTGTTTACTCTCAAGACGGAAGACGATAGCTGTACGGCCCGCCGTCGGGTTGGGACGAATCTGCAGGTCGCTGAGAACAGCGGGCTGCTGCGCCTCACCCGGGACGGCATCCCAGCCGGCTTTACGTCCGCCGGAGGAGACGGAAAGGCTGACGGTGGCGGTCGAGCTGCCGCCATTGCCGTCGCTGATGGTATACGTGAAGCTGTCGCTGCCGCCTGCCGCCGCCGCATCGTAGGTCAGCGTCGTGCCGGCATCGGTAATGCTTACCGTACCCAGTGCGCCATCGGTCTTACTCGTGATTGTAACAGCGTCGCCGTCGGGATCGAAATCGTTGATCAAGGCCGAAATGACGATCGAATTGTTGGCCGGAACCCCGAAGCCGGCGTCATTGACGGCCACCGGCTGCAGGTTGCTGCGGAAGACCGCCACGGCGTTGTCATAGGTGCCGGCGGCATAGATGTGCGCATCGTCGGGGCTGACAGCCAGGCCGCGCGGGCGGTTGATGCCGTCCACGCCGTCCACGCCGTCCTTGACCAGGCCGGCATAGCGCAGACTGCCGGAATTCGTCTTGCGCAAAAAGACTGCGATCGCGCGATCGCTTTCACCGGCGGCATACACCTGTTTTCCACCCGGAGCAATCTTCACATCGCGGACGCCCAGCAGACCATCGACGCCGCCGCTGCCGTCTCTGTGTCGCTCCGCGAAACTGAGGCTGCCATTCGTCGCCGAGCGATTGAAGACCGCAATGGCATTGTCGCCCAGGCCGGCGACGATGACATTGTCGTTGTCGGAGCTGACCGTCACCGCGATAGCGCCGCGCAGACCGTCCACGCCGCCGTTGCCGTCTTTGATGCGTTCCAGGAAGCTCAGGCTGCCGTTGGTGGATGAACGACTGAAGACCGCAACCGCATTGTCTTTGAAGCCTGCCGCATAGAGATTCGCGCCATTGGGACTGACAGCAATGTCGAAGGCCTGCGCCAGGCCGTCCACGCCGCCGCTGCCGTCTTTGACGCGCTCCAGGTAGGTCAGCGTGCCGTTTGTGGACGAGCGGCTGAAAACCGCAACCGCATTACTGCTGCGCCCGGCCACATACACGTTTTTGCCGTCGGGGCTGACAGCAAGATTCTGCGGCCGTTTCATGCCGTCAATCGTTGTGCCGCCGTCCAATTGCCCCTGTCGTTTCCATTCTGCAAAGCTGAGCGTGCCGGTGCTGGCCGTGCGGTTGAAGACCGCGATCGCATTGCTGCGATAGCCCACGGCATAGACCTGCTGACCGTCGGGGCTGACTTCCACGTCGCTGATAAGGTTGATACCCTGCACGCCGCTGCGACCCTGACGATGACGTTCGACGTAACTGAGCGTGCCGCTCGACGAGTTTCGTTCGAAGACAACGAGTGAATGATCGCTGCGACCGGCCGCATACACATGCCTGCCGTCGGGGCTGACCGCGACTTTTTCAACGCGTTTCAGACCAACGACGCCGCCGACGCCGCCGACGCCGCGTTTCTCTTGCTCCACGAATACCAGATTCGGATCGGCATTGTCGGCCAGACCGACAACCACGACAACGTTGCCCGTCACCTGACAGCCGAGGTTGTTCTCGATGGTATACTCGAAAGTCTCCCGGCCGCTGAAGCCGGCGTCGGGCGTGTAAACAACCTGGCTGTTCGTAACGCTGGCGCTGCCGTTGGCGGGGTCGTCGACCGCAATCAGCGTCAGGCCCTGGGCATCATTGCTCAGTACCGCAATTGTTACAGTGCTCTCGGTGGATGTAACGGCGAAATCAGTCACCGTCGGCAGCGAGGCCGGACTGACCGCCACAACGCTGGAGGAAGTACATCCGCTGGCGAAGGTACGCGTCAGCCTCAGAGTGCCGGGAAGGCCGTCGTCCCAATCCACAAACACTTCGGGATCTTCGCGTCCTGAAACGATGACGCCGCCCGTCGCGACCCAGTTATGGTCGGCCGCCGGATCGACCGGCAGAGCGGTATAGGGCTGAATGGCATCGTTGAAGGCGCAGGACGCGCCGTCGATTGACACCGGCGAATGCACTGTGATTGTCGTCGCGGCGCTGCCGAAGAGAGCGCCGACGGTCAAAGTCAATGTACCGGCGGTCGACACAAAACCGGCGGGGATTGTGGTTTGTATCGTCGTCGCCGAAGAGGAGCCGATGACTAGCGCCAGGGTTCCGATCGTGGCGCCCGAGCTGTTCAGCACGGAAAGCTGCGCCGTCGTATTGCCGAAGTTGCTGCCCTGCACTGTCAGCGCCAGCGAGGCTGAGGTCGCCACCGTACAGCTTGTGGACAGGCTCGCGATCTTCGGCGTCGGCACATTCTGCCAGATGCGGTTGGGGCCGCTATCGTAATTGGTCTGAATGGCATCGAGATCGCCGTCGCCGTCAAGATCGCCCAGCGCCACGCTCTCGCCGCCGGAGGGAACGGCAGACGTGCTGCTGCTGAAGCCGGCGGCGCCGTCATTCAGCAGGATCGTTGCCGGATCGGAGTAAGAGCTGATAAAAGCGTCGAGGTCGCCGTCGCCGTCAAGATCGCCCAGCGCCACGCCGGTCCCGCTGCCGCTCGAAACGCAGACCAGCGAGGTCGTAAACGTGCCGTCGCCGTTGCCGAGCCAGAGATCGTGCGCTCCGCCGTAATTGATGATCAGTGCGTCCAGATCGCCGTCGCAATCGAGGTCGCCGAATTCAACGTCCCTGCTGTTGCCGTTGCCGAAGCTGCTGCTGCTGAAGCTCGCGTCGCCATTGTTCAGCCAGATTGCCTGCGCCTCGTTGTTGTCATTGGCGAGGATGGCGTCGAGATCGCCGTCGCCGTCGAGATCGCCGAGCGCCGCGGCCCGCGAATCGCCCGTGCCGAACAACTGCACGCTGAAGCTGCCATCGCCATTGTTGAGCAGGATTTGATTGGCTGACGCATCGTCGGAAGCGACAATGGCGTCCAGATCGCCGTCGCCGTCAAGGTCGCCCAGCACCACATCCATCGATGTGCCGGCGCCGAAATCAGCCGACTGGAATGTCGCGTTGCCATTGTTAAGCCAGACCTGATGAGCGCCGTAATCCGCTCCGCCAAAAAAGGCGTCCAGGTCGCCGTCGCCGTCAAGATCGCCCAAGGCCAGGCCCCGCAGGTCGCCTGATACTTCGCTGCGCGAGCTGAAGCTGAGATCGCCATTGTTGAGCCAGACTTCCCGCGCATTGTCGGCCGAGGAAAGAATCGCATCCAGATCGCCGTCGCCGTCGAGGTCACCGATCGCCACATCGCGGTGCGCATCGGCGGCGCCGCCGAAGCTCGAACTCACCAGTACGCCCGAGCCGCTGGTCACCTGCGCCAGAAATTCGTAAACCGTTGCCCTGGTCAGCGTTTCGCCGCCGACACTTGTCGCGCCGGTGACGGTCAGCATCACGCGTTCGCCGGGCCGGAAATCGGCCGCCGGATCGATCACGACGGTCGAATTGCCGTTGGTATAGCTGATCGCAGCCGAGGTCGTGATATGCCCGGTCTGCATGCCGTAAGCAATCAGGTTGGCGTTGTTCGGCAGGGTCGCGCTCGTCAGGCTGCCGGTATCCATTACCTGGCTGAAGCTGATGCTGATGTCGCTGTCGTCTGCGGCGGACTTGTTATTAGCCGCCGGATTGAGGTTGGAAATAAAGAGGGGCGCGCCGTTCAGCCAGACCTGCGATTCGCCGGGATAATATTCGTCGGTAATGATCGCGTCCAGGTCGCCGTCGCCGTCAAGATCGCCGAGGGCGGCGGCGAACCCCTGCAGCGAGCCGGCCGTGATCTGCGTAAAGCCGGCGCTGCCGTCATTCAGCCAGATCGCCTGCGCAAGAGGGCCCGCAAAGGACGTGCCGACCGCGAAGAAAGCGTCGAGGTCGCCGTCGCCGTCAAGATCGCCCAGACGGACATCTTTCGCTTTTTGTACGGACATCGACGAGGATGAGAAGCTGGCGTCGCCGTTGTTCAGCAGGATACTCTGTCCCTGATTGTAATGCGAAAGGATTGCATCCAGATCGCCGTCGCCATCCAGATCGCCGATTGCGACGCCGGTGCTGCTGCCGTTGACAGCCCCGAAACTGCTGCTGCTAAAGCTCGCATCACCGTTGTTCAGCCAGAGATCATTGGCGCTGCCGCTATTCGCGATCAAAACATCGAGATCGCCGTCGCCATCCAGGTCGCCCAAGGCGAGCGCTTCGGAGCCGCCGCCGCCAAATGTCGAAGAGCTGAAGCTGCCGTCGCCGTTGTTCAGCCAGATTTCTTCCGCGCCGAAACCAGCGATCACCGCGTCCAGATCGCCGTCGCCGTCAAGATCACCGATAGCGATGGCACGGCTGTTGCCGAATGCTTCGCCGAAGGTCGTCAGGCTGAAGCTGGCATCGCCGTTATTCAGCCAGACTTCCTGAGCATAGCCGGCCCGCGCCACGATAACATCGAGATCGCAGTCCGCATCCAGATCGCCGAAGCTGACGCCCGCGCCGCGTCCGCCGCCGAGGCTTGAGGTCGCAAAGCTCGCGTCGCCGTTATTCAGCCAAAGCCGCTGGCCGCCGAACTGGGCATGGGCGATCATCGCGTCCAGGTCGCCGTCGCCATCCAGGTCGCCAACGTCCAGTCCGCGATACGGCCCGAACTCGATTGAAGTGGTTTCGAAGGCGGCGTTGCCCTGCGTGACCGCCACCTGAAAGCTGTAGACCGTGGCCTGGGAAGCCGTAACACCGGCCTGGCTCTGCGCGCCTGTCACTGAAACGGAGATCATTTCGCCCGCTTTGAAGTCATTCGTCGGATCGAAGCTGCGCTGGAGATCGCCGCTGAAGCTGCCCTTGGTAGAAAGAAAGCCGGAAAGATTGCCGAAAATACGAATGTTGCTGGCCGTGAGCGAGGACGTGCTCATCGTGGTACTGAAGCTGATATCGATGTCGGTATCAACGGCCGCCGCGATCGCATTTGTGGCGGGCGCCAGTGCGGTGATCTCGGGGAAGACCGGCGGCGGCGGCGGCGGCTGATTCAGCCAGCGTTCGTCGCCGAAGAAGATCGAATTGACGATCGCATCCAGGTCGCCGTCGTCGTCGATGTCGCCCAGGACCACGCCTTCGGCGGCATTGCCGCTGAAGGTCTGGCTGGCGAAAAAACCGTCGCCGTTATTCAGCCAGATCGTATTCGTACCGTCTTCATCGCTCACGACCGCGTCCAGGTCGCCGTCGCCGTCAAGATCGCCGATGTCCACGCCGCTGCTGTTGGCTCCACTGCCGAGGTCGAACTCGTTAAAACCGCCGCTGCCGTTGTTGTGCAAAACCAGATCGGTCTGGCCGTTGTTCTTCGTCAGAATCGCATCCACGTCGCCGTCGCCGTCAAGGTCGCCCAGAGCCACGCCCGTCTGCTTGCCGGAATTAAAGCTGCCGCTGTTAAAGGTGCCGTCGCCGTTGTTGCGCCAGATTACGAGGCCATAGGTGAATTGTGTCGGCACCAGCATATCCAGGTCGCCGTCGTTGTCGATATCGCCGATCACGGCGTCGAGTCCGTATCGCGAGCCGAAAAAGCCGCCGGGCGAGGCGCTCGCGAAGCTGCCGTCGCCGTTGTTGAACCACACTACATCGGAAGAGCTGTTGTAATTGAGCACGATGATGTCAAGGTCGCCGTCGCCGTCAAGATCGCCCAGCGCGGAGGCGTGGGTGTTGCCTGCACCGCCTAATGCGGACGAGGTGAATGTTCCGTCGCCATTATTCAGCCATATTTCATCGCTGCCGTCCCTGCCGAGAATCGCGTCGAGGTCGCCGTCGCCGTCAAAATCGCCCAGGTCAACGTCGCGGGCATTACTGCCCCCGAATGTCGACGAGGCGAAGCTGCCGCCGTTGTTGATGAGAATCACCTGTGTAGAGCCGAAAAGGGCGATGACAGCGTCCAGATCACCGTCGCCGTCAAGATCGCCAAGGGCTATTTCCCGCGAATTGACTACGCCGCCGAAACCGGAGGAGCTAAAACTCGCCGAGCCGGTCGTTACGGCGGCGCGGAAGCTGAACACCGTCGGTTTGTCCAGCGCCACGCCAGAGGCAATTGCGGCGCCGGTGACTGTGACCATAATTTCTTCACCCGCCCTGAAATCCTCGGCCGGATCGATTACAACTTTGGCGTTGCCGTTGGTGTAACTGAGCGCGGCGTTGGTAGAGGTATGGCCGCGCTGCATTCCATAGACAATAAGGTTGGCGTTGTTCGGCACGACATTCGTGGTCAGGGTGGCGACGTCCATGCCCGTGTTGAAGCAGATTTCGATGTCAGAGTCCTGTGCCACTGCGTTGGCATTGGTTGCGGGCGAGACGAGTACGATTTTCGGGTCGCCGTCATTGAGCCAGATTTCGCGCACCGAGGTCACGTAATTGGCAATCACTGCGTCCAGATCGCCGTCACCGTCCAGATCGCCGATGTTCAGACCGCGCGTATCGCCGCCGCCGAAGGTTTTGCTGTTGAATGTGGCGTCGCCATTATTGCGCCAGATCTCCTGCGCGCCGCCGTCTTTGCCGATTATTGCGTCGATGTCGCCGTCGCCGTCAAGATCACCCAGCGCCACGCCGATACTGCTGGCGCCGCCGAGCGATGCCTGCGCGAAGCCGCCCGTGCCGTTGTTTTTCCATATATCGTCAGCGGTGTTCGAGCGGGCGATAATCGCGTCCAGATCCCCGTCGCCGTCAAGATCGCTCAGCGCCACATCGCGGCCGTCGCCGTCGCCGAAACTGCTGCTCGTGAAGGAAGCGTGACCGTCGTTCAGCCAGATGTGGTCCGCGCCGCCATAATTCGCGATGACAAGGTCAAGGTCGCAGTCGCCATCGATATCGCCGATTGCCAGGCCGCGACTGTCGCCGCCGCCGAAGCTCGAGCTGACAAAGCTGCCGTCGCCCCGGTTGAGCCAGAGCTCCTGCGCTTCGCCGCTGTAATTGGCGATGACGGCATCCAGATCGCCGTCACCGTCGAGGTCGCCAAGGGCCACGGCCTGACTACCGCCGCCGCCGAAGGTCGAACTACTGAAGCTGCCGTCGCCGTTTCCGAGCCAGATTTCCTGGGCATAGCCGAAATAGCCGCTAAGGATGGCGTCGAGGTCGCCGTCGCCGTCAAGATCGCCAAGGGCGACATCGGACTTAAATACATCGCCGAAGGTCGAACTGCTGAAGCTGCCGTCGCCGTTATTGAGCCAGATCTCCTGTGGTTTGTAATAGGTAGCGACGATCGCGTCCAGATCGCCGTCGCCATCGAGGTCGCCGAAAGCAAGGTCCACGCTTTCGCCGGTGCCGAAGCCGCTGCTGGCAAAGACGGTCGAACCGCCGCCCGCGGCCGCCAAAAAGCTGTAGACCGTCGCCTGCGTTATCTGTCCCGAGGGCCACTTGTTGGCGCCGGTGACGGTCACCATGATCTGTTCGCCGGCTTTGAAATCCGCCGCGGGATTGATGAGGACCGTTTCATCGTCGTCGATGAAACTGACCGCCGCACTGGTGCCCAGATGCCCAGTTTGCGAACCGTAGACAATCAGGTTGGCATGGGTCGGAATCGTCGCCGTCGTCAGCGTGCCGGTCGCCATCGTATGCAGAAAGTCGATCTGAATGTCGCCGTCGACGGCCGCTGAACTCGTATTTTTGTCGGGGCTGAGACCTATTATGAAGGGCAGGGGATCGTTGATCCAGATTTCATTACTGCTATTGCTGTTCACGATGACGGCATCGAGATCACCGTCGCCATCAAGATCGCCCAGAGCCGTCCCAAGTGCATTATTGGATGACGGCGAATCAAAAAGACTGCGCTCCGTAAAACTGGCGGTGCCGTTGTTCAGCCAGGCAGCATTGCCGTAAAGCGAATTCCTGCCGGCCATTATATCCAGATCGCCGTCGCCATCAAGATCGCCCAGGGCAAAGGCTGATGATCGAAGTGCGGCAGTGAGGCCCGCGCTGCTTGTGCTGAAGCTGCCGTCGCCATTGCCCAGCCAGAGGAGGCCGCTGCTCCCGTCGGAGATGAGGGCATCCAGGTTGCCGTCGCCGTCCAGATCGCCGACTTCGACTCTGGCGTAGCTTGTACTTGGCAGAAAGCCGGTGCTGGCCAGTGTGGCGTCGCCGTTGTTCAGCCAGATTTCCTGACTGACGTTGTTTCCGAAGTTGATGGTGCGGAGAACGATGGCGTCCAGGTCGCCGTCGTTGTCGAGGTCGCCCAGAGCCACGTCGTTGGAAAACAGCGTAACAAAGCCGGGGCTTGTGGTCCCTGCGCCGAAGCTCTGGCCGAGACTGAAATCGGCGCCGCCGTCATTGAGCCAGATCTCATCTTGAGCATTACTCTTGACGACAATCGCGTCCAGGTCGCCGTCGCCGTCAAGATCGCCGATGTCGACAGCATTCGAACGACGGTTGCCGGCGGTCGCGCCGAAAGTGTCGCTGGTAAAGGTGCCGTCGCCATTGTTCAGCCAGATATGATCGGTTTGATTGTAATTGACGATAAGCGCGTCGAGGTCGCCGTCGCCATCCAGATCGGCCAGCTTGATCTCTCTGGCCGCACTGGCCGCGCCGAATGTCGAGCTGGCAAAACTCGCATCGCCGTTATTCAGGCGGATTGCGTGAGCGTTGTTGTAGCTCGTCACGATGGCATCCAGGTCGCCGTCGCCATCCAGATCGCCGAGGGCCACACTGCGCGTATCGCCCGCGCCGCCGAAGCCCTTTGAGGCAAAAATGGCGGTGCCGCCGTCGACATCCGTCCGAAAACTGTAGACGATGGGTTTGGCGATCGCCGTACCGCTCGTCGCACTGGCGCCGGTGACGGTCACAGAAATCAGTTCCCCCTGCCCGAAATCACTGGTCGGATTGAACACCCGGCTCAGATCGCCGCTGAAACTTCCGCTTGTGGAAAGAAAACCGCTCTGTGATCCGAAGATACGGATGTTGGCCGCCGTCAGGGTCGAAGTGTTCATCGTGGTGCTGAAGGTGATCTTGACGTCGCTGTCCAACGCAACTTCGCTGGCATTGGTGCCGGGCGTCAGCGTGGTAATCTTGGGCGCCTGTGCCAGCGCCGCCGGCGAGCTGTGGGCTATGGCAGCGCAAACAACGAGGGCAACGGTGAGACGACGGGTGCCCAGCGGATTTAAACGAAGAGCCAGGCCGGCCAGTCGCCGTCGCAGGGCTGAACGCAAACGACGCAAACGAAGGCCGGGAGCCGCGAAAGCATCCAGGCGGGCCAGTCGCCGTCGCAACTTGCGATAGCGATGCAATAGCTGGAAAAATGAACGGGGATTGCGAGGGTTCATAAGGTTAAGGATTTTAAGAATGAATAAGAGATATGCTTGCTTGTATGTACTTGCTGAGTTCGAATATAGTCGGAAGTCAGGTCAGACATGACGCTGTTACGGTCTGCTTCACAAGCTCCAGCCACAGATGGTGATTGTGTTGGTTGCAATCGTCCATCGGACAGGGTGTGCGGCTGCTTGCCGCCTATCCCGAATCGGCCCTACAGTCAACAGGACAGATCGACAGCTGATTTTCGCTCCTATTTCTTTGGCCGGGTCGAGCGGAGTTCATTCGGGAAATACCGGCTCGCGTTTGGACTTGCTGTGACCGGCACGCCGGCCGGACGATGAAATTGTGTTCAAGGCTCCCGTGAAATTACAAAATTTCCAAAAGCCTTTCGGCCTTTCGCGGCGGCGATACAATTATTGCGGTGATGATCGCAGCATAAAATTCCGAAAGCAGGGAAATATACATTTGCTCTTGCTCTGATGTAATATGTTTAATCACCTCGCGGGCATTCCGCAGCGACTCCCCGGTTCGGACTAATCTTGATACGATCGTCGAATAATGCCTGAATTCAACATGCGAAGAGTGAGAGCATCCGGCTGGATATTGACTTTTAGTGATACTTCTGTTACCCGCCGCGCCGCAAGCGCGCCAGGCAAAGGCGCTGTTGCTGATTTTTTCGGTCTTCGATCTCGAAAGCTTCATTTGGAGTAGTCCAGCCCATTCCGTCCATACAGGTCAGTCTCAGACGGCATGCGCATCGCGATTACGGTGGCGGCGTTCTTGTGATCCGGTCTGCGACTAAGCAGCGACTGACTTGAAGCCTTCGGCTGCGGCAAGGCTGCCAACACGCTTAGCATTTCTTAGCAGCAAACACTCACCATGATCTTGACTCATGATACATCATTGGAAATCTGCCGCCAGATCTAATGGCCGAGTCGCCGAACAGCGGTGCTTGAGACTTTTAGCGCCGGAGACTGCGAGCCATTCCGTCACGCTGATTAGCGTCCACTAATCTTAGGACAAAAACGCCGCCGTCGAGTCTGCCCTTGTCCCGGAAAGTCAGAATTCCGGACAGGCGTCAGACCTGACGGCGATGGCAGGGGTTGTCTCGTCCCGCAGGGATTGGTTCAGCGCCGGATTAGCAGGGCTTCGAAGGCACTGACGCTCTGTTCTCCGGCCCGCAGCAGCGTTATCTCCACGATATACACACCGGCCGGCAGCAGCGAATCCGGATGACGCGTGTCCAGAACAATGCTGTGATCGCCGGGCTGTAGTTGCTCGCGACTGAGCTCGATCATACTGACGCCGGCCATATTGACGAGACGCAGGCGCAGCGGCGCTGCCTCCTGCAGCCGGAATGTTACCGTCACTTTATCGGTGGCAGGATTGGGACTGACTTCGACTGCGCTCAGCCAGCCCGTCCGCTCAGATTGCGGGTTGAGCAATCTCTGTGGGTTGAGCGAAGCCGAAACCCCGCTTTTCGCAGGCGTCACGCCGACACTCACTGTAGCTGTCGACACCCCGCCATGGCCGTCTGCGATTGTGTAGCTGAACGTATCCGCGCCCGGCGCGGCAGCGGCGTTATAGTTTATCGTCGTGCCCCCGCCTGTAATACTCGTTGCGCCGAGGCTCGCGCCTGTCACACTTGTGATGCTGAGATTATGCGCGTCCGGGTCGCTGTCGTTAAGCAAGGGACTGATGACAAGCAGATTGTTAGGCGCAACATTGCCCGGCTCGTCGTTGATCGCCTGCGGCGCGCGGTTGCGGAAGAGCGCTGCCGCGGCATTGTCGCGGAAACCCGCGCTGTATAAGTGTTCACTGTACGCGCCGATCGTCAGGGCCAACACATGATCGAGACCGTCAACGCCGCCAGCGCCGTCTTGCGCCATTTCCAGCCAGGTCAGCTCGCCCGTCAGCGGATCGCGTTCGAAGAGCGCGACGGCATCATCAGCCGAGCCCGCAGCCCAGACGTGACGTCCGTCGGGACTGATGCTGACAGCACTCGCGCCGGCCAGCCCGTTCACCACACCGACGCCGTCCTTGTAACGTTTAACAAAGCTGAGCGCTCCGGTCGACAGGTTGCGGCTGAAAAGCGCCACTGCATGGTCCAACCTACCGGTAGCATAGACGTGCAGGCCATCGGGGCTAAGCGCAAGTGAAGTCGCGCCCTTCAGGCCGTCCACACCGTTAACACCGTCGCGGTGACGCTCCACAAAACTCAGGCGGCCGTCGCTTAAACTGCGGCTGAATACCGCGACGGCATGGTCGCTGTAGCCCGCAACGTAAATATGCCTGGCATCCGGCGAAATGGCGACGTCGATTGCCCTGCGTAATCCGTCGACACCGCCGACGCCGTCCTTATGCCCTTCGAGGTACAGCAGCCGCCCGTTCGGAGCGCGACGAAACACCGCCAGGGCGTTCGAGGCATAAGCGGCGACATAAACACTTTTGCCGTCAGGACTTGTCGCAAGGCCGCGCGGACGCGACAATCCGTCTACCATCTGTCCGCCGCTATTCTGTCCCTGATTGATTCTTTCGACAAAACTCAAGCTGCCGGAATGCCTATCCAGCGCGAAATGCACAACAGCATTGTTGCCGTAGCCCGCGGCGTACAAGTCCCCGCCATCCGGACTAATCGCAAGGGCATAAGGATATTTCAAACCGGAAACGCCGCCCGAGCCATTCCGCGCGCGCCCCAGATAAGTTAAACTGCCGCTGCTGCTGCGACTGAAGATGGCAATTGAATTGTCGCCGCGGCCGGCAACATAGAGAAAGCGGCCATCCGGGCTGAGAACAGTCGCCGCGGCCTGGCGCAGACCGCGCACGCCATCGATACGATCTTGCTCGCGTTCGACAAATTCGATGTTAACTGCGTGCTGTTTCGTCTCCGCCACCGCCACACCAACAATCCCCTCTACACGACAGCCGGCGGCATTTTCAACCGTGTAGGCAAATCTGTCCAACCCGCTGAAGCCGGCGTCGGCCGTGTAGGTCACGATGCCGTTATGCAGCGACGCCGTCCCATGTGTCGGATCGTCGACCGAAATGATCGTCAGGCCCGCGCTGTCATTGTCCAGAACAGCCAGCGTCACGCTCGTGCTGCCATTGACAGCCGCAAAGTCCATCTGCGCGAGGGCAGTCTGGGCCAGAACGGAAATACTCGTCGCCGAAGTGCATCCGTTGACAAAGGTCCGCGTCAAGCGCAGCTCAGAAGCCGCGCCGCTGGTCCAGAGCACCTGAACATTCGTGCTGCCCTGGCCGCCGATAACAGTGCCGCCGATAGGATTCCATTCCTGCTTAAGCGCCGCCGCTTCCGGAAGCACGCTGTATTCGAGCAGAACATCGGGGCAGGCGCGCGTTGCTCCGCTAATGCTGAAAATTGTCGCCGCCGTCTGCACCTGAGCAGTGAAGCTTGCGCTGCTGCTTAAGGATCCGTCCGACACACTCAGCGTGATCAGGGCCGAGCCGCTTTGATCGCATTCGGGGCCGAAACTCAGGTTCATCGAAGCTGCCGTCGCGCCGAGCGCCAGCTTCGCGTCGGCAATGAGGCTTTGATTATTCGACGTGGCTGTGACTGTTAAACCCGTGACGACATTGTCGATATCGTCGATGAGAAAATTGAGTGTCGTGGCGCCGTTAAACGCCAGCATCCGATCGGCAATCGTGTTTATCGTCGGCGCATCATTAACTGGGTTAACCGTGACCGTAATGATGGTCGAGCGGATAAACTCGCCGTCACTTGCCGAAATCGTAATCGGCGCGACGCCATTGGCATTGCTCACTGGCTCGAACCGTACTGTGATCGTAGAAGCCGTTGGACTCAATTGTAGAATATTCGCATCGGGTATCAGGGCCGGGTTAGCAGAAGTCGCGCTCAGCAGTAGTTGGTTAAAAGGAGTATCGACATCGACGAGGTTGATAATAGCGGTCGTCGTATTGTCCTCATCGGTCGCAATCGATGCAATCGTCAGCGAAACGACCGGCGCATCATTAACGGCATTAACCGTTATCGTGAACACGGTCGAGCGGCTGATGCCGCCGTCATTGACCGAGACGGTGATCGGCGCGACGCCATTGGCATTCGTGGCCGACGCGATCTGGAGTTTAACTGTCGCCGCTGTCGCGCCGATCTGTGTAATATTGCCGTCCGGTATCAAAGCCGGATTGCCCGAGGTGGCGCTGACCACCAGGGCCGCCGTCGCATTATCGATATCCGCGATCACGACCGTGATCGTCGTGGAGCCGTCTTCATCGAAGGACTGCATTGTTGCATTCGTGGCGATCGTCGGCGCATCGTTAACGGCCGACACGCTGAGCGTAAAGACGACAGACGAAGTCTGCAAACCATCGGCGGCGCTAATGGTTACGAGGGCGACTCCGCTCGCATTCGCGTTCGGAAGCAGGTTAAACACGGTCGTCGCGGCGGTAGCGCCCTGCTGGCTGATGTTGCCGTCGGGCAGCAGACTTTGATTGCTGGAAGTAGCGCTGAGCGTTAAAGCGCCGACCGCCGTTTCGGCATCGCCGAGAGCCACGGCAATCAGACGCGCCGTGTCTTCCGTGGTCGATACCGCCGTCTGACTCGTGCTGATGGTCGGCGCCTGATTTGCGCCAATTGTCACACTTGTCGATGTGGAAGTTAAGATCATGCCCGATTGAACGGATACGCTAATGGTCGTCGTAACAGCCGACAGGGAGGAATTATCGATCGCAAAGTTCAGCGCCGCGGCGGAATTCGTAATAGTGCCGCTCAAGGAGCCGCCGCCGAGACTCAGCGAGGGATGACTGAAGGATGCGAGAATAGCGGTAGCGGTCGTGACATTGGAAATGCTGCCGTTGTTGCGCTGCGCCTGTATGTTGACGGCAAAAGACTGCCCGCTGTTGGGGGCGTCAGGCGTTATCGCGCCAAACGCCAATCTGGCCGGAACGTCGGGATTGAGAAAGACGGACAGCTGATTGCCGAGAACGGTTTCATTTGCGGTTGCAAGATCGACGTCGCCGTCACCGTCGAAGTCGCCGCTGACAACACATTCAGGGCCAAGAGCCGGGAAGGTAATATCCGGCGCAAATACGCCCGCGCCGTTATTGCGCAGTACCGAAATCGTGAAGGGGATATTGCGGTTCGACACCGCGGCATCGAGATCGCCGTCGCCGTCGAGGTCCGTGAATACCACGGATTTCGGTCTGACGCCGACGCCATAGCTTACGACTGGGCCGAAACTACCGCTGCCGTCATTGAAGCGCACCGCCAATTCATTGTCATCGAGTAAGGTGAGCGCGACATCGGCATCGCCGTCGCCGTCAAGGTCACCGCTGTACAGCTCCTGCGGCACGCCACCGGTGGCCGAGGTAACCGCCGCGGCAAAACTGCCGGCGCCGTTGTTCAGCAGTACGCCGAGACTCTGGTCGTTGCTATTGGCGGTCAGCAGGTCCATGAAGCCGTCGTTGTTGACATCGGCGGCTCGCAGCGCCAGGCAGCCATCGCCGGCGGCAAAGGCGGTGGCGGCGGCAAAGGTACCGTTGCCGTTATTCAGTAATACTGAAACGTTGTCGGAATGAAGATTGGCCGTTATCAGATCGATTGCGCCGTCGCCGTTCAGATCGGCAGCTTCGATTTTCTGGGGCACGCTGCCGACGGCATAATCGGTACGACCGCTGAAGCCGGCGCTGCCGTCATTAAACAAAACGCTGATGTCATTGTCGATGACATTACTGGCCGCCACATCCAGATCGCCATCGGCATCGAAATCGCCCAGTACTAGCGCACCGGGCAATTGTCCGACGCCGTAGGCGGCATCGAGAGCGAAGCCGCCGGCGCCGTCACCGAGCATCACGGCGAATTGATTGACGTCCTGGTGATTGAGACAGATATCGAGCCGGCCGTCATTATCGAGATCACCGACGGCGGCCCACTGCGAATTCTGCGAGACGGCGTCGTAGTCCGAGCGGCCAAATCCTGCCCCCTGAGCCGGTTCGGCGGCGGCGCTGAAGAGCCACGACCAGGGGCGGTCCATTGCCGTGCCGCCACTGTTTTGCGCATTGGTAACGGTCACGAAAATGCGTTCGCCGGCGTAAAATTTGTTGCTCGGGTCGAAGCTCGCTGTCGCGGCGTTGACGGAAAAATTTCCGCTGGTACTGAGAAAGCCCGATTGTTCGCCGAAAATCAAGACCGACTGCTCGTCGATCGATGCCGCCGACATTGTTTCGCTGAATTGAATATCGATATCAGCGTTGCGCGCCGCCGCGCCTGCATTAGTGGCGGGGGCAATCGATATGATCGAGGGCTGGCCGGCCAGCTCGCCGGGATAGAGCAGCAGTATGCTGCACAGCAGCGCCGCAACGATAGTACAACATTTGCCGAATACGTTTCGCATAGCTGTTATTCCAAAAGATTGGAC
Source organism: Candidatus Kapaibacterium sp. (assembly GCA_028284775.1). Taxonomy (GTDB): domain Bacteria; phylum Bacteroidota; class Ignavibacteria; order Kapaibacteriales; family UBA7675; genus JANQRB01. Next base: position 27,682 of record JANQRB010000039.1, read on the forward strand.
GAGAAATTCCACGCCGCCGCAGGAATCGCGACCGGCGGCAGCTTCTTATCGAGCGTCATCAGGTTTCTTAGCCGTATTATTCAGATCCGTAATCTTTAGCGGCGCGGACTTCCGGTCCTCGAATTTCACTGTAAATCGGAGAAGGACCTGGATTTTTGCGTAGCCGGCGCCCGGTGTTGCGCCGGATCGTCCGGCGATACATCCCGATCGAAGCGGGCTGCAACCACCGATGGACGACAATCGGCGCGACACCTTATTCCTTGACTGCTGGCTTGCCGCCGCTGGACGCGTTTTGCCCGATATCGACTGTCAGGTATCATTTCGCATGCGGGGAAATAGGGCTCCTTTCACGTTGCCTCTGTATTATTTCACACTCCCTGGCGGCGTGTCCCCGCACATCAAAGGTACAAACGGAACGAATTCTCCGAGGTGGTAAAAAAGTGGAATCGAAGTATAATACTACAAGAATCCGGAGAGCCGAAAAACCGCTTATCCCCTTATTGGCGGCGGCCCTTATGCCTCGCAGGGCTGGACGCCATTGGTGGAAGATGAAGCATGTGGCAGGGGGTGGCACGCTGCGCAGCAGGTCCTTTTCAAGCCCGCGCCGATTGCAGGTGCAGCACTTCTGCACTGCCGCCCGGAATCCCCTGATGCCGGTCCTGGACAAATTGCCAGGCCGTCAACCCGAGATAATGCGGTCGATTAGCCCGCTATACCATGTGCGGCCTCCTTCACAGGCTCGATACACCCGCTACGATACTGCGCCTTCATCGGGCTAAATTCGATCGGCTTGCAACCGCGAACGAAGTCAACACACTTATACCATCAAACAAAGGAATTATCGACTCAATGATCAAGAGCCAAGCCGACATACAACCTGAAGACGCCCTCCAGCAGGAACGCTTCCTGCGGGCCTTCGAGCCGGTACGCGCTAAGCTCTGGGCCTACCTGCGATCGATGACGCGCGGCAGGGAAGAGGCGGAAGATCTCATGAGCGAGACCTTGTTGATCAGCTATGAACGATTCGATACTCTCAGGGCCGAAGAGGCCTTGCTGTCTTTTATGTTCAGCGTCGCGAGCCATGTTCTGCGCAGTCAACGCCGCCGCCGCCGTCTGCAGGCCCTCCTCCTGGAACGATTCAGGCCGGACGCGGGTGTGACCGCGACAGCACCGGATGTCTCGACCGACGTGCAGCTTGTGCTCGAAGCACTGCAGCAGCTACCGCCACGGCAGCGCGAGGCCCTGGCCCTTTATGAAATCGCCGGGCTCGGCATGCAGGACATCTGCGCCATCCAGGGCGGCACGGTTCCGGCTATGAAGTCGCGAGTGGCGCGGGCACGCAAAAAACTGGCGGCTCTGCTTAAAGTCGAATCGCCTGGCAAGCCACAAGGGTCGGCAATTTCCCTGGAGAAATCATTAAATGTCAACGGCGCTGCGGGCGGCAGTGTCCGTCTATTACGAACTGTTAACAAGAGCGAGCAATGAAGGATCAACGATCGTTGGATGAGCGGCTTGACCAGGTACGCCAGGAGTTGCAGGCGCCATCGGGCCCTGCCTTGTGGAAGCTGGCCGAGCAGTCTTCGCGTCCGACGCGAGGCGTGTCTTTTGTTACTCGCCGGAGGTCAAAAGTGATTATATCAGGCATTAGTTTACTGGCAGGCTGCGCGGCAGCGGTTTTGCTCTTCCGGCCCGCGGATACCGAAACGGAGCAAGCGGAAGCAGGGCGGCACGGGAAGACAGTCGTCAAAGATCTCGCGGCCGCACAATCAGGAGCGATGAAGATTGAGGCCGAAGCGGTCGCGCCGGAATCAGATGAAGAGTCAAAGACGAACAAGACAGCGGCGGCGGCCGTCGATCAGCTATCTGCGAACGAAGGTTCACATCATCAACCTGTTTCAACGGATGTATCCGATAACAAACGCAAAAGCTCGCTGCCGATACAAAATTCGAATCAGGACGGGCGGCTTGCTGTAGAGCACAGCGCGCTCCCGGGTAACGTCGATCAACTGCTGAGCGGCAAGAATCAAACGGGGCTTGGCGGCGTCGTTCTGCGCGAAATACGCAACCTTAAGCCGGTGTTGTTAACTCCGGAAGAAGCGGCCGCGCTCGGTGTTTTTACGGACGGCGGCTACCTGGGCTATTATGCGCTCCGGAGAGTCGACACCCGCAATGACGAAACCCGGACGGCCTTAAACAAGGCAGGTATTCCGATTGACGACAGCCTGCAGTTTGTTCTCAAGCGCGAGTTTCACAGTATTACGCGCAAACGCGAAACTGACTATCCGGGCATCACCGCCGCTCGCCGTATCCTCGGCAAGTATAGCCTGCCGCGTTTAATCACCATCGAATCCTGCAACAACATTTCCTGCCGGCAATTTAATCGGATTACCGATCCGCGTCTCGACAGCGCGCAGCTGCATGAACTGGCATTTGAAGTAAACGCGGTGTACAATATCGATCACTTCCGCTTTGGCAACACTGATCTCAAGGCCCTGATGACAACAGTTCTCGATGAAACCGGCATCATGCACTTTGAACACAGCAAGCGGATCGACACCAGTAAAACAAGGGCGATTGTCGACTTAACGGATTATCCGATTCTGGCGAATCTCATTCCGCTCTATTTTCAGACTTCACAAGTCAATTATGATTCGAAAGGCCGGGAATTCACGGAAAAGAAAGATATCATTCTGTGGTATGACCCGACGGAGGAATTCATTGCCCGACTGCCCGAACGAATACAAAGCTATCTTAACACGCGCAAGCGGGACTTTCCCTCCGCTCCGGCACAGACACTGGCACAAGGTGATTTATTTTTCGATACCTGGAACGTCGACAACGGCGCTATCAGCGAACTTAGCGTTATGCCGAACCCCGCGACCGATGGACGCGTCGAACTGCACTTCACCCTGGCTGAACAGCGCGATATTTCGATTTCACTGCTTGACATGTTCGGACGGCCCGCGGCAAGTCCGATGGAGCCCACCAGCCTGCCGCCCGGCAATCACAGTAAAACGATTCAAATTAACGGGCTTCCTTTCGGCTTTTACCTGCTGGCTATCCAGTCCGGCAATGGTGAACAGGCTATTCAGCGGCTCATCGTGCAGTAGCGAGTCATAGGGCGTCCCGCACTTTTTGCCGGTTTACGCGCAAGATCAGTTGAAGCGACAATTGTCCACGACCAGCCACACAAATGAATTGATAGACTGTAAGCCGCCAAGATCATTCGCACGAACTTAGCGTAGTTTCGATCACGTATTCCATTCTAATGTTTGCCCTGCTTGTGTGGTATGCGCCGGTGAGCGTCATAATACACAGCAAATGCCGCTGCGACAGCGTTTAAAACGCAGCGGCATTGCTGTGCGGTAACCCTCGCTATCGCGAGCAAGCATATGTCGAGGGCTCGTAAAACGAGCAGGACAAATATACAGCCGGGTACCCAGCAGGCGGCCACTGCAAATCCACTGCAAGGGCGAAAAAAATTGCATTCGAAGCCAGGAATCCCCTGTCCTGCGGGCACCGCCGCGATTAAGCGCTTCCGCTTGGCGGATAGAAAGGACAAAGCGCGGTGGCGCTAGGGCGATTGCATCCTGACAGGAGATTGAAGATTCGCAGGTACGCCGGCTAACTAGGCCGGCTCGGGTTCAGCGCGCAGCGGTTCGCGCAAGACGGCATCCAGGTCTTCGCCGCTCTGCAGACCCATCTTCTTGCGGATTCGATAGCGATAACTTTCAATGCTGCGGGCCGCGATTCCCAGAATGCGACAGATATCCTGGCTACCCAGCTGCAGACGGATTAAGGCGCAGACTTTACGTTCGGTAGGCGTCAGCTTGCTGTACGCGACAGCCAGACTCTGCATAAAGCCGGGGTGCAATAAGCTAAACTGCTCTTCGAATTGAGTCCAGGTGCGATCGTCATCCAAGTGGTTGGCGATCTTGCGGATCAGCGCGCGCAACTGCAGACGCATGTCGTGCTTTTCGAGCTGCAGGGCATTCTTGACTTCCTGTTGTAACTCGCGAAGAACGTCATTTTTTTGACTGAGGTGCAATACCTTGGCGGTGATTTCGCCGTGCGCGCGCTCCACTTGCGTAGCCAGTCGCTCCGCCTTCAGCCGCGCCAGCTCGGTTTCGGCTTCGGCGAGACGCGCCTGGTGACGGGCGCTTTCCAGGTCGATCCGCGCCTGCATTTGCGCTGTCGTCTGCTGCGTTTGCTCGCTGTTTAACTCGAATTGCAAGGCAAAGGATTTTTTCATGTAGCACAGGGCCTCTTCGTGGTCGCCCTTCCGTTCGTGGTAGTGGGAAAGGTTCTTAAGAGTGTTAAGTTCATCACGACGCAGACCCAGTCGCTGTACAAGTTCGATACAGGCGCTCGCCGCCGCGATGGCTTCGTCCCATCTGCCTGACTCGGCCCTGATGACGGCATTCTGAAAGCGGGAATGAAAGGCGAGCTCGGGAATACCGGCGCTTTCGGCGATATGCAGGGCCGTGGCGCACTCCGCTTCCGCCCGCTCCAGGTTTCCTTCCGCAATGTAGATCGTGCTATACAGTAAGGCGACACGGCCAAGGCTGTCCTGATCCTTGTATTGGGCGGCAATCGCGCGCGCTTCATCGAGCAAGGACAGTGAGGCTGTGCCGATGGAACCGGCGGCCTGGCGCGAAGCCACGATATTGATCAGCGTTTTGCCTTCCGCGCGACGATTATGTTCGGCGCGGCAGGCGCGCAGGGCCAGATCAAAATACTCGAGCGCCAGATCATGCTGTTCCTGAAATCCGTAGAGGATACCGATTGTGCTGTAGATCGAGGAAAGCGTGCAGTCGACCGGCGCTTCTCTGATCATCGCCAGGGCTTCATCGAGGGCGGCCAGCGCCAGGTAATACTCGCCGCGCATAATATGGGCGGCGCCGATGCTTTCGCGCAGACGCACGCCGCGCCGCTTGCAGTCGGGGTTAAGGCTTATTCCCCGCGTGAGAGTTGCAATGGCGTCCTGGGGCTTGCAGGCGGCGAGCGACAGCAGTCCCGAGGTGTATAAGCAGTCGACGAGGAGAATTGGGTCGTCATGCTGCTCCGCTACTGTAAAAGCCTGCGAGAGATCGGCCTCCGCCTCCGGATAGCGCGCCAGTTTGAACAGCGCTCCGGCGCGGTTGCAGCGGAAGCGGGCGCCGAGGATCCGGTCATCCAGCGCTGTTTCGCCGACAAGGCTGTCGGCCAAGTCCACGAAACGCTGCGGATTGGCGGCGACCAGGCTGCGGTCTTCATCAAGGACCAGGCTGAGTTTGTCGTGTAGGCTCCGGGCCCCGGCCAATATAGTATCGACCTCGGCAGCGGTAGAATAGCGGCGCATAAGCTACAAGAGTTTCATTGATCAATGCAGGCTGAACGGCAAATTAGAGTTACAGGCTCTTATTTCAAACGATTAATGAGCGCCGCCAGACGAGGATTGCGGCACTCTGCATACATATCGACGGCGGGGAGCCGGACACGAAGGGCGTGGAAAGCAGCAATCCCGCGGACCATGCGGTCGCGCGGGATTGCAACGTCGTTCAAGCGATCGAATGCCCGGATCAGCGAAGGATCGAGAGCGGGACGATACTCTGCACCTTCGGCCGCCCCTCCGCCCGTGATTCGAGCGTCATAAAATAGCTGCCCTGCGCCAATGACTGGCCCTGATCGTCAACGCCATTCCAGAGAATGCGCTGCTCGCCCTTTGCCACAAAGGAATCCGCCAGGCGAGCCACTTCGCGCCCACGCATATCGATGACGCGCAAGAGCAGGTGGCCGGCGTCGTGAACACGAAAGATGACCTCCGCCTGACCCGACACCGGGTTGGGCGTTACCCGCAGGCCGGAGACAGGACCCTGCGATGCGGCGCCCGGCAGGGCTTCGTCGCTCAGGCCACTCTCCTTGAAGGGGATCGGGCCAAAGTCCTGCTCTACCAGCAAGGAGACAGTTGCCGTGGAGCTGCCGCCGTGACCATCGCTGATCGTGTAGGTGAAGCTGTCGGGGCCAAAGCCTAGGATGGAAGTATACCTCAGCGCAGTGCCCGAACTCGTGATGCTGACGGTACCTATAGCGCCGTTGGTTTTGCCGGTGACACTGAGACTGTGGCCGTCCGGGTCGAAGTCGTTGTCCAGGACCTCGATCGTCAGGCTGCTGAATTCATTCACGGTCAGATTGTCGTCCGGACGCGCCAGGGGCTTATAGTTGCGGCTGAAGACTGCAACGGCGTTTTCACGTCCTCCGGTAGCGTATACGTAACGGCTATTGGGACTCAGCGCCACAGCCTGGCTACCGCGCAGACCGTCGACGCCCTGCTTGCCGTCCTTTTGGCGTTCGATGAAATCAAGCTCGCCGGAGCATGCATCGCGTCCGAAGAGCACCAGCGCATCGTCCGCCGAACCCGCGACATAAACCTGCAGATCGTCAGGGCTCAGCGCGACATCGAAGGCGCCCGCCAGGCCGCCGACATTTTTCTGGGAGTCTTTCACCCGCTGGACAAAACGCAGGCGGCCGCTGGAATCGTTGCGACTAAAGACCGCGACCGCATTGTCCTTTGCGCCCGCCACAACAAGGTGATGCCCGTTTGCCGAGACCGCGACGGCCGCCGCGCCGTTCAGACCGTCGACGCCGCCCTTGCCGTCTCTGTGCCGTTCGATAAAGCTCAGCGCGCCCGTGCTTGCATTGCGGCGGAACACCGCCACCGCCTTATCGCCCGCGCCGGCGGCATAGAGATGCGCGCCATCGGGGCTGAGTGCCAGGCCCTGCACCGTGCGCAGCCCGTCCACGCCTCCGACGCCGTCGCGTTGACGTTCGACATAGCTCAGTGCGCCCGTAGCGGCATCGCGGCTGAAGACCGCCACGCTGTTACAGCTTCTTCCGGCCACATAGACATGCTTCCCGTCCGGGCTGAGCGCCAGGCTCTGCGCCCCCTTCATTCCATCGATCGTCAGCGAGCCGTCCGAATCGCCCTGGCGTTTCCACTCGACGAAGCTCAGACTGCCACTCGTGACGCTGCGTGCAAACACCGCGACGGCATTGCTCTTGAATCCGCTGGCGTAGACGTGTTTATTATCGGGGCTGACCGCGACATCCGTGATGTACTGGATTCCCAGAACGCCGCCATGGCCGTGCCGTTTGCGTTCCACGAAGCTGAGACTGCCGTTTGTGCTGCTGCGAGCAAAGACCGCCAGCGAGTGATCGTTCTTGCCGGCAATATAAAGGTGGCGGCCGTCGGGACTGACGGCAAGCCCCTGAGCGCGGCGCAGGCCCGTCACCCCGTTCGATCCGTTTTTCTGTCGTTCGATGAATTCCAGGTTTACCGGCAAACTGCGGCCGACGCCAATCAGGATATGCCCGGTTGATTGACAGCCGGAGCTATCCGCGAATTGATACGGAAAAATTTCGAGTCCCGTGAAACTGCTGTCCGGCGTGTATACGACCTTGTTGCCGCTTGTCACAGCACTCCCGTTGTCCGGGTCGCCGACCGAAAGCAGCTTCAGGCCGCTGCCGAGGTCGTTCGTCAGAACGGCGAGCGTGACGACTTTGCCTGCCGCCGAGGCACTGCCGTCGAAGCGCGCCTCCAGGCTTTTGGGCTCGACGGCCAGGACCGAAGCCGACGTACATCCGCTTGGGTAGGTTCGGAGAACCGAAATCGAGACTCCGGCGCCCTGATCCCATTCAACGTGAACCTCATCGCTGCCCTGCCCACTTAGAATCCGGCCTCCGTTTATCGTCCAGGTATGCGTCGCCCCGGTGACGGCCGGCGAGGCGGAATAGACCAGTGCGCTGGCGGGGCAGGCGCAACTCGCGCCGGTTATCGCAACCGCAGGATGGATAGTCAGGCTTGTCGACTGCTCACCCTCGCTGTTGGTCAGGGTAAGCGTCAGAGTGCCGCTGGTTGCCGCGAATCCCGCGGGAATTGTCGTTTGCAGACTCGTTGATGAGGCGGAGCCGATATCCAGGTCCTTGGTGCCGGTTGGCTGGCCGCCGGAGCTCAGAACAGTAATTTTTGCGGTTGCACTATTGAGACCGGTGCCGCTGATACTGAGCGGCAGCGCCGCGTTGCCTGCAATATGACAGTCCGGCGTCAGACTGTGGATAGCCAGCGTTCCGACAGCGCCATTGAGCAGCACTTCCTGCGATTCGTTATGGTTCGCCAGCAGCGCATCGATGGCGCCGTCACCGTCCAGATCGCCAAGATCAAGCCCGAGGCTGGAGCCGCTGCCAAAGCTCTGAATACTGAAGCTCGCGTCGCCATTGTTCTGCCAGATAATCTGTTGTTCCGGGGAAATATAGTCTCCTGAAAGTGCGCCGGCAAACAAGGCATCGAGGTCACCGTCGCCGTCCAGATCACCCAGGCGAACATCCGTGACCCGACTTGAGGGAAAGGTCGAAATTTCAAAACTGCCGTTGCCATTATTCCGCCAGAGTTCCTGCGGAGCGTTTTGATGAGCGAGGATCAGATCCAGATGACCGTCGCCGTCCAGGTCGCCGATATCGACGCCCCTGCTCCGAGTGCTGCCGCCGCTCACCCTGGTAACCACAAAGCTGCCGTCGCCGTTGTTCTTCCAGATTTCAGATTCCGACAGATAGCCCGCTATGAAGGCGTCGAGATCGCCGTCGCTATCCAGGTCGCCGAGCACCACATCATTCGAACGGCCGCTGCCCAGTGCCGAACTCAAAAAACTGCTGTCGCCGGTATTCAGCCAGATCTCCTGCGGCTTGCCCGGGAAGCCGGTATTCGCGATAATCGCGTCCAGGTCGCCATCGCCGTCCAGATCGCCGATTGCAACGCCGGAGCTGAATCCGCTGCCGAATGTCGTAATACTGAAGCTGCCGTCGCCGTTGTTCAGCAGAATGTCCTGCGGGTTGTCGCCGCGGGCCACAATGGCGTCCAGGTCGCCATCGCCGTCCAGATCGCCGAGCGCCACGCTCCGGCCATCGTTGGCAAGTGTGCTGCTGCTGAAGCTGCCGTTACCGTCGTTCCGCAATAAATGGACACTGCTGCCCACCAGTAAAGCATCCAGATCGCCGTCACCGTCCAGATCGCCGGTTGCGACAGCCTGGCCGCCGGCCGTGCCGAGGCTCGTGCCGTCAAACTGAGCTGTTCCGCTGCACGCCGCAACGCGAAAGCTGTAAACCTCGGGGCTATCCATCGCGATATTGAAGGTATTTTCCACGTCGAAGACAGAAATCGATATCAGCTCGCCCGCCTTGAAGTTTACATCGGGATCAAAGCTGCGCTCCTGGCCGCCGCTAAAGCTTCCCCGGGTAGAGAGCAATCCAGTCTGGCTCCCAAAGATTCGGATATGACTGCCCGTTGCAGTCGTCGCTTTGGGTTCCGAGCTGAAGGTGATATCAATCGTAGCCGTGCTTATTGCCGCCGTCGTGTTGGCGGCGGGACTGCGATCGGTAATGCTCGGAATATCGTATGCCGCGGCAGGAGCAGCGGCCAGACTGACAAAAACGGCGGCGCTCAAAGCCCGCGCAAGCCGGGGACGTATCACGGGGGTGGCTCGCTGCAGCAAACGCCCGAGACGTTTGCGAAGTAAAACAAATCGGCGGCGCATCTGAAGCGTCAGGTGCTTCCGGCGCGTGAGCCGCGCCAGATGCCGTAAACTTTTGCGGCACTCTTGTAGTAAAGAAACTCCGCTGGAAGTAATTGATTTCAGGTTCATCACTCGCTCGAAAAAAGTTAATAGGAATTAGCGAATTCAAAGCAGCGGCCGATTTGCGCTGAAGCTTAGCTCCCTTTTAAGCGTGGGCTATCCGCGTTAACAGGACAGCTAAAAGGATGTTAAGCCAGGGAGCGTCTCGCCGGAAGCAAGTTCCGGCAGACGGCCCGCGATCGGCCTTGCCTGAGCGTTTAAACAAAGAGCGGCCGCAGCCCCGCAGTGTCGGGCTGTGTCAATCCCTGCAACAGGATTGCGCTGCTACGCTGTTTATGATATTGAATGCTATCGTCGGGACCGGTCCGCGGCATCTGAAGAGATCGCCGCTATGCCGCCGGGAGCAGCTCAGGCAAGCACGATACACTTGTCCGCTGTTCGGCGGCATTGCAGCGACTGAACCCTCGCTTGCGCGAGCGAGTGTCTTTTATGTGCCTTGCGATTAGCTGTTCAAATATACGTCCGGTCGGTGGGGCGGGACCTACTCAAAAACCTCTACAAGCCATTTTGCCGGTCGGGATGCCTGTACAACGATGCACAGACTGCGGCCGCCGCGAGTCGTGTGGACATCCCGGCTTTTGTCGTCCGTTTGTATGAATAAGAGCAGTAGAGTGCGGCGGCATCAATCGAGAGCGGCGAGAAAAGCGGTCAGATTCTCGCTGCCCTGCAGCCCGAGCTTTTTGCGTATCCGATAGCGATAATTTTCGATGCTGCGGGCAGCAATACTCAGGATGCGGCAAATGTCCTTGCTCGATAGTTTAAGTTTCAGCAGAGCGCAAACCTTTTGCTCGGTGGTCGACAAGCTGGGATAGCGGACGCTTAAGGTCTTGAGAAAACTCGGATGCAGCAACTGAAACTGCCGGTTAAAGTGATCCCAGCTATGATCGTCGTCAAGGCTCGCATCGATATTGCGCAGCAATTCCCGCAAACGCAGACGCATGGCATCCGGATCGGCATCGAGCGCATCTTTAACATTCCGCCGCATCGTACGCAGCAGGTCGTTTTTCTGACTGATCTGCAGCGCCTTCGCGATAAGGTCGTTGCGTGTTTTTTCCATCTGCACTACCAGCTGTTCCGCGCGCAGCTTCTGCACTTCGGTCTCAGCCTCGGCGAGCCGGGTGTTGTGTCGTGCGCTCTCATAGTTAATACGCGCCTGCATTTGCGCCACCGTGTGCTGCATCTGCTCGAGATTCAGTTCACGCTGCAATTCGGTGTGCTGTTTCAAATAGCTCAGGCTAACGACAATATCGCCCTTCATTTCGTTAAAATACGAGAGGTTCGCAAGGCTGCGCAACTCGTCGCTGCGCAGACCCAGACGGCGCGCCAGCGCGAGGCTGCGCAAGGCCGTTTCGATTGCTTCGTGCAAACGTCCCTGCCTTTCCTTGATGATCGACAACTGACCCAAAGCATGAAATTCGATTTCGACGATTCCGGCGCGCTCTGCAATACGCAGCGCTTCCTCGCATTCCTGCTCCGCCTGATCGAGCTGCCCGATATTGGTATAAACGCTGGCGAAGTAGACTGCGATGCGGCCCAGGCTGTCCAGGTCGGAATACTCGGTCGCAATGGCGCGCGCTTCCGCCAGAAGAGGCAGCTGGGTCTGATCGAGTACATTGGCCGCAGTGCAATTGGCGAGAAGGTTTATCAGAATTTTCCCCTCCGCTCGGCGGTTGTTTTCGGCGCGGCTGGCGCGCAGTGCCAGCTGGAAATAGTCCCGCGCTTGCGCGTCCTGCTGCTGGTGGCTGTGCAGGATACCGATCGTGCTGTAGATCGAAGACAAGGCGAGGTCGACTTCGGCCTCCCGGGCGATGGCAAGCGCCTCATCGAGCAGTTCCATTGCCAGCAGGTAGTCGCCGAGCATGATATGAGCGGACGCGGTGTTCTCAAGAATGTGTATGGCGCGTCGGTTGCTCTCCGGGTTCAGATCACGGGCCCGATGCAGGGGCGCCAGCGCATCTTTCGGCTTACCGCGCGCCATGGCCAGCAAGCCGGCCCGCAACAGGCAATCGACCATCAAGGACGGCAGGTTGATCCGCTCGGCAATTGTCAGCGCTGCCCTTACATCTTCTTCCGCCTCCTGGTAGCGGGCCAGCTTAAACAAGGCCGCGGCGCGATTACAACGAAAGCGGGCGCGGGTAGCATCGTCATTCGGCAGTGCCCCCTGGTCAAGGCTGTCGGCCAGCTCGAGAAAGCTCTGAGGCCGGGCAGCAACCAGCCGCCGTTCTTCATCCAGAAGCAGTTTCAGTTTGTCGTCGACGCTGCGGGCTTCGGCCAACAGTGCATCAAGCTCCGCATCGGTCAGGACAGGACGCATAGATTGAGGGAATGTGCGGTTTCACGGCAGAAAAAGCGGCAAGTTATGGCGCGGCATTTGTGATGTCAAATCTTAATCCGCTTGCGGGCCGCACGGTTGTCCGGCAGCGTCATTCGCCGCATGCACTGCTTTCGTAGCCCGTCGGTATGGACTAGATGCCGGCCTGTATCCACTCTGCGCCCCCCCTTGCCAGCAGATTACGACAGCAGACTTCGCAGCAAACGATGAACGATTTTTTATTGCGCCTCACCTGACGTTAGCGTAGCTTAGCGGATTACTGCCAGAAGCAAAACGACCATTATTGCGAAATTGAACCTAATACACTCCGTCATTCAGGAATGAGCCATGCAATACTTACGTCTCGCAGCCGCAGTCGCAGCCCTTTTGTTATGTCTATCCAGCGGGCCGCATCCGGCGCTATACAGTCAGACACCCGCCGTGGTCTACGCCGAAGAAGTCGTCACGCCGACACCTCTGCCCGTCGTGGAGCGCCTGCGCGGCAATGATCGCATTCTGAGTAGCAACTACAGCGTTTTCGATACCCTGCCGCATGGCTTTTCCTATTATGCAAAAATACAAAACCCCCTAGCTTACGATGCCGCAAGCACAACGCTCGTGACCATCAAGCGCGGCAGCTCGGAGGACGACCCCGCCAACCTCAGCAATTCGATTTATCTGCGCTGGTCCGGCGATAATGGCCGTAGCTGGTCGGCTCACTATGGGCCCTTGCAGGATTTGGATGCACCGCTTCAACAGCGCGGCCGATATCCCAGCCTGTTTCTGCAGAATGCCGGACAAGGCGGAGTGGCGGACCTTCGTATTTTTCACGGCATCCCCTTCAGCAACAGCGGCTGGGGAACCTATGGCAGCGGCCTGACGAGCGGCGGCGCGACGAAGAGCACCAAACGTTTCGAGCATGGCGGCTTCAGCAGCGAGGGCGTCGCGTATTCCTGGGTGAACGTCTTCAGAATCAGCGCCACGCCCGACGGCAAGACCTTTGTCGCGCTCGGCGGCGTCCTGCCGGACGAAAATCAGCCGGCGCTGAACAATGCCGTGGCTGTGCTGCGGGTCGATATGGAATCGGGCGCCAAGGCCGAGAGCTTCATCCCGCCGGCCCTGGCATCAGCCAAATTCGTGCCGCCGACCGGCGAGACCAGCCATTCGCGCACCAATCTTATCACGGGTCTGGGCTGGGATGAGAACGGGACGCTCTTCACCGGCATCCTCGGTCGCTACACGGCATCCACGAACCAGGAGCGCCAGCACCCGGCCGTGAGCCGCTCCAGCGACGGAGGACGCACATGGTCCGAGCTGGACTTTATCCCTTTGACGCAGCTCACCTCCTACTTTGCCCAGCTTGGCCTGGATCCCAATCTTGTCGGCGGCACGCTGTCTTCGGTGGACATGATCGTGACCGGCCCCGAGCAGCTATCCATTATCGCCGACATCATCGACAAACGTTCGGAATCGGATTTCGAAGATGAGCTGCCGATTCTGATTCACCACGTTACGGAATTCGTCTACCGCGCAGGTTCGTGGACGATCCGCCCGATAGCGCGCAACACGATGATCCGCACCGATCTCATCGTCCATCAGCCGACCGAGGATGATATGCACATCCAGGCCAGCCAGACCTGGACGGAAAATCAGTTGGCGATGACGGCCGACGGCGAATACCTGATTGCCAAATGGGTGGACTACGTCCGCCACTATGTCGATGAGCAGGAAGTCGTTACCACCGATGTGTTTATGGCGCAGCGCCACAAGGACGCGCAATTCTGGTCCGCCCCCGTCAACGTCACCGATTCCGAGCTCTTTGACAAGATTACCCGTATTCCCTCCATTGTGCCTGCGCTGGACGACATCCCGCTGCTGCGCAATCACACCATCCTGCTCCCCGAGGAAGATACCTGGCCCGAACAGGAACGCGCGCAGCACTTCCTGTTTCGGCCGCAGGAATTGCGCATCCACCATGTTAACCTGATCGAGCAGACGGTTGACGCGGGCGATCTGCCGGCGCAAGATGTTTCGATCGCGTTGCATGCACCCTGGCCCAATCCCGTCGCTTCCGAGTCATTGCTGCAGTTCAGACTCGCTCGTAGTGGTCACGTTGCACTATCACTCATCAATCCGATGGGATCCACGGTCCGCGAAATCAGCAACGGCTACTTCCAGGCCGGTGACCACTCCTTCAAGTTCAACAGCGACGGGCTCGCCAACGGCCGTTACCTGCTTTTGCTACGGGCCGGTGAGGAGACACGGGTGCGGCGGATGCTGGTGCGACGCTGATTTGCACTGTCATCGCTGCAGCGTCCCATGTGCAGGATCGCCGAGGCTTGCCTGTCTTTCGTCAAACGCGGTCCATCCGGGCCGGGCTGAAAACTATTGGTGTTTTTTGAATGCTTGCGGCACTTTTTCGAGGCCAAATGCTGTTAGCAGCCTGATCACAGGAAAATCCCTTTCGTGGCGGTTGTTCGCTTATGTCTGCAAGCATCGAATCCCTTGAACGCCAACTGGCGCGGCCTCGCAACAAACAACGGCGCTTCGAGCTCCTGGCGGAGTTGGCCTGGAAAGTGTCCGCCATCAGCCAGATCAAAGCTTTCGACTACGCCAAGCAGGCCATTGCGCTGGCGGAGCAGTTACCGCATGAGCCGCCCGGCCTGCAGCGCTGTCTCGCGGTGGCCGCCAACGGCTATGTCGCCGATGCCAATCTGGCTTCCGCGGAGATGGTCCTAGGACGGGGCTTTCAGCTTGCGCTCAAATACGATGACGAGCAATGCCGCGCGATGCTGCTCTATGTGGAAGGCGAGAAATTCCTGCACAGCGGTCAGGCGCTGGCCGCCTTGCGAAGCGCCAATGCCAGTGTCGATCTGGCGCAGCGGCGTGGCTATAGTGCACGAAATGCTCGTTTGCTGCGGGTACGTCTCTGCTGCTACCTCGGGCTGCCGGATGAAGCCCTGACCGAATGCCTGGAACTGGCGGATGAAGCCGCACAAGAAAAGGAAGCCCGCATTTTATCCAAAGTCTACCGCGAGCTGGGCGAAGTATACAATGCGCTGAATGACCGGACGAACGCGCTTCATTGGCTCAACGAAGCCGCCGCACAATACAGGAAACTCAATCACGCCTACGGCGAAGCCGGTTGTTGCCGCTCGCTTGGAATGATCGCCTATCTGGACGGCGATTCCGGTCGGGCACTGGAATATTTTCATCGCGCCTGGGACCTGTTCAACAGCATTCCCGATAGTCCCGGGGTTATGGCCGATGTTTTGACCTGCACTGCATCGGTCCATTCGGACGTGAAAGACTTCGAAAAGGCGATCGTGTTTATCGAACGGGCGGAGCATGTTGCTCAACAATCCGAATCTAGCTTCACCAAAGCTCAGGCATACCTTGTGAAGGCTCAGTTGTACTTCGACCAGGGACAGTACCGCAAAGCAATCCCACTCTTTGAACAGACCTTAGGCTATGCCGCCGAGATTAAGCTTCGCAATTTCGAACGGCAAATTCACAAGGTACTGGCGGAAGCATACGAACATGAAGGCTGTCACCAACAGGCACTCATGCATGAAAAAATGGGCAGCGCCGTCGAAAAGCAGCTCCGCGGGCATCAGATTCAGCAACGGGCGGCACGAATTGCGGCGCAGTTCGAACTGCGGCGGCTCAGGGCGGCACGGGAGGAAGAAGATCGGCGCAGCCGGGAACTGCTACGCCGTAACGATGAGCTGCATGGCAACCTGAACTCCTTGCTGATCAGCCTGCAACAGCGTCAGCAGGGATTGTTAAAACTGAAAGCCGAAGTAGAAGTCATGCTGGACGAGGAAGGCAAGCGGCAGCTGCCATTTGCGAAACGGCTGATGGCCGAAATCGGAGAACAACTGCAGGATGCCGATATCCGGGCTGAGTTTCAACGGCAATTTGAAAAAGCCCACGGCCCTTTCATTCGCAATCTCAGCCGGCGCGCGGAAGCCCTGACACCAAGGGAAATCGAGCTGTGCAGTTTGCTGCGCCTCAATCAGTCGTCGCAGGAAATCGCCGAGCTTATGTATCTCTCGGTCAATACGGTCAACACGCATCGGCGGCATATTCGCAAGAAGCTGGGATTGGCTCGCGGTGACAATCTGGTGACATTCCTGGCCGGCCTGCAGGACTGAGAAGGACGGCAGCCGCCGCGACGCCGGAAGAATATCTGCCGGGTCCGGGATCTAAAGCCGTCACATCGGTCCACCCTGTCGGCGCAGGGACCGGCGCGGCCCTAAATCAATGAAATGGCAAGCTCATTTGGCAAGTGATAACGCAATTTTTGCAAGCAGCGCGCTACGCGACAATGCCGTATGATAGATACTCTCGAATCCATGGAAGAGGAACTGCAGCAGACCCGCAACAAGCAGCGGCAATTCGAGCTGTTGGCAGAGCTTGCCTGGAAGACGACCGCTACCAGACCCACAAAAACCTTCCAGTATTCCACTAGAGCCGTCGAGCTGGCCGGCCACATGCGCATGGAGCCGCCCGGCCTGCAACGCTGCCTAGCGCTTGCGGCGAGCGGCTTCATTACTTTCGGCAATTTGGACAAGGCGAAGTCCCTGTTGGAGCGGGCGCAGCAACTCGCAAGACAACGGGAAGACGATCGCTGCCGAGAGCTTCTCCTGCGCGTCGAGGCGGAACTGCACATGCAAAATGGAACCCCGCTGAGCGCACTGCGCTGCGCCGATGCCGCCATCGAGCTGGCCCGCGGCAATGGATTCGACACGCTGAGCGCCCGTCTGATGCGAGTTCGCTTCTGCGCTTACTTCGGTATGACCGATGAGGCCCTCGTCGAATGCCTGGAGCTGGTGGAAAAAGTCAAGCATAAGGAGCCGACAGGCACAGTAGCCAGAGTTTACAGTTTGTTAGGCGAGGTTTATCATAAACTTCTGGACGCGCACAATACCCGGCTCTGGCTGAACAAAGCCGCGGAAACATACCGTCAGCTGGATCATGCCTATGGCGAGGCCTCCTGTTTGCGTTCGCTTGGCATTATTGCCGCTGCCGAGAACAAAGCGCAAGAGGCGATTGGGTACTTTCATCGCGCTATCGGTCTGCTGCAGGCCCTCCCGGAAAGCCCTGCCATCAAGGCAACGATTTTCGGCAGTCTGGCAATGGCGTATTCCAAATGTAAAAATGCCGGCAAAGCGGAGTGGGCGCTGCGGTGCGCCGATGAAAACGCCCGCAAAGCCAACGCGCCGTACAACATTGCCGAGCTCCATGGCTTTAAAGGTCAACTTCTCTTCGATCGGGAACAGTACGATGCCGCGATCAGGGAATTGGAACTTGCTCTGCGGGTTGTCCGGGAGCTGGATTTTCCGCATTTCAAGTGGCAGATACAAAAGCTCCTGGCCTCGTCATACGAACGAATCGACTCCCACAAAGAAGCGCTTGCCTACGAAAAGATGGCGACAGCCGCCGAGGAGCAACTCTACGGCCACAAGATGCAACAGAAGGTCGCGCGAATAGCCGCGCAATTCGAGCTACGCCAGATCAGGGCGGAGCAGGAAATCGAGCGCAGGAGCAGGCAGGAGCTGGAAAGCCGCGGCGAAGAGCTGCATCGTAATTTGAATGCGATGCTGCTCAATCTCCACCAACGCCAGAAAGGATTATTGAAGCTGAAATCCGAAGTAGAGACGATGCTCGACAAAGGCAAGGGACAGCACCTGCAACTCGGCCGCCAGCTACTGGCCGAAATCGAAGAACAACTGCGGGATAGCAATGTTCGGAATGATCTACAGCGGCAGGTCGAGCAGACGCACGGTGCTTTCATTCGTACGCTCCGCCGGCATGCAGCGGATCTGACTCCGGCCGAAATCGAGCTGTGTACGCTGTTGCGGCTCAATCAGTCTTCCCAGGCGATCGCCGATCTCCTCTACCTCTCGGTCAATACGGTCAACACCCACCGCCGCCGCATTCGCAAGAAGCTGGGCCTGGAACGCAATGATAACCTGGTGACCTTCCTGGCTACCCTGCAGGATTAGATGCAGCATTCGAGGCGCGACGCGGATTCGGCAGGTTTGACGGGCCAACAGCCGCGGTCACTCTTCCGCGATCTTCTGCGCGTGGACCGCAATCCCGCGCAGCAAGAATGGACAGCCGTCCACCCGTCGCACCTGCCTTTCTCCGCATAAAGCGCCGCCCAAGCGTTGTAAGAAGCACATCCGGGCAATGAATTCCGTCGATCGTCCGCACGGCCTGATCCAAAGCAAGCCCAAGACCTGCTGCAGACCGAACTGCGTCACCCAGAACTGACGACGTTCCTCATTGCTGCATCCCGCCGCTTTGACAGTCGGCTATGTGTTCTGCCGATACGAACCGGCTATCGCGGCAGCGTCAGCGGATGTGTCTGAGCAGCAATGTACAGCGGGTATGCCCTCTTCCGAATGGGTATATTTTGAGTATGGGCCGTCGCAGCACCCCGCTCAGCCGCGATAGATAGATTGTTTTTTTGGTCGGCCCGCCCGATAGGCCCCATCAGTCAGGGGAATCCTCGACGATCACAAATCCCGATTCAGCCCGGCAAAAATGGTCTTGTACAAGAGGATACAGGCGGCTCCGAATGACTTCGGCCGCTCAAACGCAACATGTCGCCGGCGGCACGACAGTGCCGATGAATTCACCTCTTCGGTATAACGTTTTGGAATATTGTCAGGCGATACTTATTCTTGGCCTTGCGATTGTTCTGCACGAGAGAGCAATCCCGGGCGCCGGCGAATGCAGGGTCGCCGATACCGGGCAGCGCAGCAACATCATCAGCCGGTCGGCTCTTCGATTACAGCAATCGCAGCATTCATCGCTCATCTTAGCCTATGTCTATCGAGACAGCCGCTCGCGACCGGTTTCTATTCAACGGATCGTCAGCATTTTTCCACCCGGACCTCTCTAACCATGAGCACTTGGGTCGTCACTATACACTGTCTTTCGCTGTGGCTGATACTGAGCGTCAGCCCGGCTGCACGGATCGCCCTCGCAGCGCCAGATACCTTGATTGTAAGCACCGGAGCGCGAAGCTACGATCCTGCGACCGTGCTTTCCGTATTGGAGGATCGACAAAGCGAGTGGGGAGTGAGCCAGGTCAGCGACGACAGCCTGGCCAGTCTGTTCAGCACGCTCAATGGTGAAAAGCCCGGTTTCGGCTTCTCCCGGTCGGCATTCTGGCTGCGCTTCTGCCTCGCCAATAAGGCAGATCACCGGCAAGACCTGCTGCTGGAGCTGGACTACCCGCTGATTGACTCGATTGAATTGTATACGAGAATGGCCGACGGCAGCATCCGGTATGAACTAGCCGGCGATCACCTACCCTTCGCCGAACGCTCGCTGGATTATCGCAACGTCGTCTTCCGCCTACGGCTCGCCCCGCAGACCGCTCAAACCTAC
Organism: Candidatus Kapaibacterium sp.; assembly: GCA_028284775.1. Taxonomy (GTDB): domain Bacteria; phylum Bacteroidota; class Ignavibacteria; order Kapaibacteriales; family UBA7675; genus JANQRB01. Next base: position 47,065 of record JANQRB010000039.1, read on the forward strand.
TTCATGCGCGTAAAATCGAGCAGTACGCTTAACATTCCGCTGACGCTCTGGGCGCCGGAAGCCTTTCACGACAAGCGCGTGGCGGAGCAACTGGTACTTGGCATCTTCTATGGCGGCTTTCTGATCATGCTGATATATGCTCTGTTCATCTTTCTTGCCGCGCGCGAAATCAGTTACCTGTACTATGCGCTTTTTATTGCCGGAACGCTCCTGGTGTTTTTGTCGCTTAATGGTATGGCTTTTCAGTACCTGTGGCCCAATGCGACCTACTGGGCCAATATCTGCATTCCTTTCATTCTCTGTTTCGCGGTATTGTGGACCATCCTGTTCACCCGGGCCTTTCTCAATACGGCCGGGCTGAGTCGGCGCTTCGACGGCATCCTGCGCCTTCTGGCGGCGCTGGTGATCGGCGGCATGGCCGGCTCCCTGCTGCTGCCGTATAGCATCATCATCAAGATCAGCCTTGCACTCGTGATCGGCACGTCCTTTCTTCTGCTGGGCGCCGGTATCCACGCGGTGTGGAGCGGTTTCCGCCCCGGCGTGTATTTCCTGATTGCATGGAGCGCTTTCCTGGTCGGCACCCTGGTGTATGCGCTTATGGTAATCGGGGTGCTTCCGTCGAATTTTTTCACGAACTGGTCGGTGCAGATCGGGGCAGCGCTGATCCTGATTCTGTTTTCACTCGGTCTGGCGGACAAAATAACCATGCTGCGCACCGCCAAAGAACAAAGCGAGCAGGCTAAAGAGCTGGCCGAAGCGACAGCCGCGGCGAAATCAGAGTTTCTCGCTACAATGAGTCACGAGATTCGAACGCCCTTAAACGGCGTGCTCGGTACTACCGGCCTGCTGCGCGATACAGTATTGAATCAGGAGCAGTGGGAATATGTCGAAACGATTCGCCTCAGCGGTGAAAATCTATTAACCATTATTAACGACATTCTCGATTTTTCAAAAATCGAATCCGGCAAGATCGACCTCGAGATGCAGCCATTCGAATTGCGCACCTGCGTGGAAGACGTCCTCGACCTCTTTGCGGCTAAGGCCACGGAGAAGAAGTTAGACCTGTTAAGTTATGTCGATGACGGCGTCCCCCCGGTCATTCGCAGCGACCGGACGCGCCTCCAACAGATACTTGCCAACCTGATCAGCAATGCGATCAAGTTTACGCAGCGGGGTGAAGTCTTTGTATCAGCGCAAACCCTGTCGGAAGGCGATGAAGGACTGCGCCTGCAATTTGTCGTGCGGGATTCCGGCATCGGCATTGCGGCCGACAAACTGGATCGCCTCTTTGAAGTCTTTTCGCAGGTCGACTCTTCGATTACGCGGCGCTATGGCGGAACCGGACTTGGACTGGCGATCTGTAAAAAGCTTGTCAATCTGTTGGGCGGCGATATCAGGGCCGATAGCAGGGAAGGCAGGGGCACGAGCTTCACCTTCACCATCCGGGTGCAGAAGGCGACAGCCGCTGAGAGCAAGACGGAACAGCGGCAGGACTTCGCGACGCTGCACGATGCCAGCGTCCTGATTGTGGACGACAATGAAACAAACCGCTTGATTCTGAGCAAGCAATGTCAACGCTGGGGAATGCGTACCCAGACGGCGCAGGATGCAGACGAAGCGCTGAAGGTTCTTCGCGACGGATTAACATTTGATGTCGGTGTTCTCGATTATTTCATGCCGGGAATCAACGGCGTGGAGCTGGCAATGGAGTGGCGTAATCTGCCGAACGGATCACCCCCGTTGGTACTGCTCTCATCAGGCGGTCCGCCTGGAAAACTCGATGAAAGGATCGACGGTCTGTTTATAACCGCTCTTGCCAAGCCGCTGCGTCAGTCTAAGCTGCGTTCCATCCTCGCGGCGGCGCTGAGCGGCGACACCGTCAGGAAGGAAACTCCGCAACGCAGCGCATCATCGTTTGATTCAAGCCTTGGCCAACAACTGCCGCTGCACATCCTCGTGGCCGAAGACAATCCTATCAACCAGAAGATTGCGCTGCGCGTGCTCGCCAAACTGGGCTATCAGGCCGATCAGGCCGCCAACGGACTGGAGGCGGTCGAGGCGGTCGAACGCCGACAATATGACCTGGTATTCATGGATATGCAGATGCCGGAAATGGATGGCCTGGAAGCCACCCGGACCATTATTAACAATACGGCGCCGGAGCGGCGTCCGCAGATTATCGCAATGACGGCCAATGCGATGGCCGACGACCGCGACAGGTGCCTCGCGGCCGGTATGAACGGCTTCCTCAGCAAGCCGATTCAACTTGATGAATTAACATCAAAACTCGAAGAAATCGGCACAAGGATTAAAGAGGCAAAACAGACGTGAATTCCGCCGGAGTGTTCGCCGCACTTGCCGGACTCTGCACGCCGGGCATCGCGGACGCAATTGTTCACTGGGCGCGCCCTCCTCGGATTCCGTGAAGACATTGCGCCGTCATAACCGTGAGCTGGTCGGAACATTACCATGGCTCTTTGCCTCGTTAACTACCAGTACAGGTTAATCCGCACTCCCAATCGGCTCACAGCCTGCTCGCGATCATTGAAGCGCCAGAGCTTGCGATCGGCATAGAGCGATACTTCAGCGCCGTCCTGACCGGGCGGGATCAACATGTAGCTTGCCGTGCACGCGACAGAGAGAGTGGTAAGAGCGGGATCGACAAGAATGTGCCGAGCGTCGCCCTGCACTTTCAGCATATATCGCTGCCGCAGCAGGATGTCCAAGCTGGCCCTCGCGCTTGATTCCAATCCTGTCCTATAACTGTCGACCGGCGGGCCGAAATCACCAAAAAAATCACGACCCAGGCGCAGCGAACTGAGGCCAAAACTTATCTGCAGTCCCGGCAGCGCGACGAATTGTTCGGCATCACTTGCCTTGTGCTCGCTGCCAAGCCGCAGTTCGAACCAACGGTCATGCGCGGCGACCAGACCGGAACGGTTGATATCGATCAGCGTGAAACCGAATGTAGTTGTGAAGTAAGGCCGGTTGAGGGACGCGGCACTCGATGTTGACTGCTTGTGAACGTGCGGAAACACCACCACATCACTGCCATAGGCAAAGAGTGTAGCACGCCAGGGGACACGCTTGCTGACATCGCTCGTCAGTAGGCCAAGGCTCATACTGATAACGGTATACTTTTTTTCGTGGCGGGGCCAAGCGTTTAAGAGGGCGTAGCGCAACAGATATCGCTCACCGAAGTCCTCAAAGTTGTCAACCGAAAATTCCAGCAATTCCGACGAGTGAATTGCGATATTCTGCTCGGCCTGGGCTAAGGGCTGATAAGCGAGTAAAAGTAAGAGCAGCCCTACAGCGAGCGCCCTATGTTCATGCCGGCGATTGCCCTCGGCCATAGTTTTCCGAATTCTGATGCGCGGAGAGCCGGGAAGCTCTGACTATCGGTAAACTACGGAATGCGGCCGAGACAAGCAATTGCGGCCTGGGGGCCAGAGGCCGCCGATTACATCTGAACAAGCGGGGGATCGCCCTGAGAATCGATGTTATTCGCGGGCATAAGATTGCGGATCTTTCCACAAAGCTTCGGCGCCCGCACGATGACAATCGACGCGATTGACATTGAAACCGGGCGCCGCTGCGATCTGCAGAGTTCGGGTAGGGCCAGACCCGGATACAAGTTTAGTTGACCGTCACAGAACACTGGTCAACGACCACATTCGCGAATGGGGCGGGCAAGGCACAAGTACCCGGCGCTGCGCAGTCCACTGAAAAGGGCGTAATATTAATAAAACAAATGGTCGTCACAGCGCCATACGATACCGTCACCGACGTGATGCAGCAGGTGTTGGGCACATCGACAGTCTCCCCGGGATCAACTTCAATATTGCCGCCGTTCTGGCAGGGCATATTACTTTCAATCTGAATTGTCACTTTACACGGTCCATTGTTCGTCAGTGTATGCTTGACACATAATGCATCGGCAGTCACGAAGGACAACAGCGACACGACAATCGCCACCGACAACATTCCGAACAAACGCATTGATTTCTGCATCCTAAACCCCAGCACTAATAGGTTAAACAAATAGATTAAGATTCGTCTTGAGACGGACGAAATAAACGAAGAGAATCGGCAGTGTTATTGAGAGTGAGGCGCCACGGCAGAGCGGTGTCGCGGCGCAAAAGATTCCAGCGGTGTCAACGGGCAGTGGTCGTCTGGTTTCTTCCGAGCGCAATGGTAATCATTAGTATACTAATATGCAAATGAATTGTGCCGCCCGGGATCAGCGACGCGAATATGTTAATACAGACTCCTTCCCACTGCCGTCCCTTCACCTGGGCCCCGGAACGGCACCGTTCACAAGCCGGAAGCTCTCGATCCGATGTAACGCCTGGTTTACGCTTGTCCGCAAGCGGTCGATAGCATTGCCGGGCGGTGCTGAAATGCAAAGAGCAAATCTGCGGTATCTCCGGTTCGGCAGCCGGGCGATGACATGCCGTACTTTTGCAGTAGTAATATTTTACTTCTCAGGACGTATATTGGATGGAATTTCGGACCGCCTCTGACCCACCGGCACGTTCCTCATCGCGCACGCGCGTTTGCTTCGGCGCGTCAACCAGGGAGAATTGTCATGACTGTCGGCAAGAGTGGCTTCGAATTTCATCTGATACCGCATTTCTGGATCGTTACGGTGCTTATGCTTTGCTGTCCGCTGCGAGCGCAGGATCTCAGTCTGCCGGCGCAGCTCAAGCTTGGCACCTACGGCTTCTATTCCGAACATCTCGATGGCGAATCCTATCATGGCAAGCGCAGATATCGCGCGACCCACGCCTATGATCTGACAGTCGGCAACAGCACCCAGCGCCGAATCGACATTCTCAACGTCCACGCGATCAGCGAGGTCTGTCTTAAATTGCGGACGGGTCACAGCAGGGACGAATATCTGTCGCTGCCATCGCTGGCGGCGGGCGAACAAAAATCATTGCGTTTGTATTTCGATGCAGCCTGCGAGCAGACCGACATCGTGAATGACAGTCTCGTGATCGAATATACCGTCGAGGGCGACGCAAACATCCGGCGGCAGATACATTCCTTCAGCATCGAATTCGAAAGCAAACGGCCGTTTTTTCTCGGTGCGGCGCGTGCCGACAGACAGACTGCCTGCCCTGGCGACAGTTTGTTCGACTTTTCCCTTCGTCTTTTTGCGGCAAGGACGGCGCTCAATACCATTGTCCTGGATTCCATCCGGCTGCCGGAGAGCGAAGGCGCCGCGCGGATTACACATTTTCGGCACTGTGGGTCCGACAAAGATTCGGCATTCGCCCTGCCTGCCCTGCTGGAGCCTCGGCGCTGCCTCGACCTTATGTTCAGTATCAGGCAGAGCCTTGCAGAAGGCCGGGCCGTGCCGATCACGATCTACGCCCACTACGAAGCCATACCTGGCAGCGCGATTATTTTCAGCGACAGCATTCGCCATCATCCTCCCCCCGTGGCAAAGCCCGTTCTCGCCGGGCTTTCCGGTATTCTCAAATCGACCCAGTGGGTGTCAGGGACTGCCGGCAGTATCATTCTGCGGACATGTGACACTCAAGCGACAATGTATTTGGACAGCATAACAAGACGGCTCGGCCTGCAAGAGGATGACTTTGAATTTCGGTTGCCGCAGGATAGCCAGTTGCCCTGGCTGATTGATTTCGGAGCCGGAGCGGGGACGAGTTCGCTAAACATCGACATTGTGGGAACGGGCCGGCAGGAGGGCGAGAAGGGCGGTTACTTTGAACTCCACATGCGCGACGGCAAGGACGCAGTTGTTAAACGCTATGTGTATGCGCAGCATTTAGTACATCCCCCGCTTACGGTTCCGGTCGAGCCGCCGGAGGCCCTTCATGTTTATCCGAATCCGGCCCGCGATAAGCTCAACGTCTGTCTTATAGGCAATACTCGCCCCGAGACGCCGCGCTACAGTTTGTTTAACTACCTGGGCCAGCGCCTGATGACGGCCGAACCGCCTTTCGTTTGTGATAGCTTTGAGATCGGGCGGCTGGCTCCCGGTGTTTACTTCCTGCGCATGGAGCGCGGAGACAATGTCATTGCGCGGCCTTTCAGCATCGTTCGCTGAATGCCCCGGACAGAACGGATTTCGACATCATGAGGGCCGTCGCCACGCTTTGCGGCAGCAATATCTTCAGCTGCGCTGTCCGGGAAGATATGCGGCCGGCGCTCTTCAGCCCGATGTGCCGCTCCACAACTCTTGCACTAGGTCGGAGGCCTCTGCTTCTCTGCCCGGCGGCACAGGCGTGTAAATGACATCGCCGCCGCGTGAAGCCGATGGATAGCGGGGGTTGCTGCTGAACACAGTCCTGAATTCCAATACCGGAGGATCGCCTTCCTTAAACTCCACCGAAGCCAGCGACACCATCGTATCGCGCAGTTCGCAGTACATTCCATTCTGATAGATGCCCTGCCGCCCGACAATTATCTCGACCGGCGCGGCGGAGACCGATCGGTAACGGGAGCGGTCTTTCACCTGAAGCGGCAGCACGATAAACAAACCGGTGCAGCAGCCGAGAATGACGACAAGGAAAAACACGGCAGGCGACAGGCCGGCTTCGGAAAACAGCAGCAGCACAAGGCCGATGATGGCGAGCAGTCCCGCCGTCAGTAGCGGTACGATTAAGAGCGTGCGATTCAGCCGGAGGCGCTGAGCCGCGGCGAAGGCATTCCACACATCCGGCGGACAGTGCCAGTGCGCGATTCTTTCGCCGTCCAGCAAAGCGGCAATGCGGCGCAACTGCTTTTTCCCGGTTTGGTAAAAGACAGCCAGAATCACGAGGTCGACGATGAGCCAGGTCAGAGCTAAGGCTGCAGTTGCGGCCGGGTCGGCGTCAAGCAGCCAGGCGAGCACAGCGCCTGCAATGCCCACTGCGCCAAGAAGCAACGTCATTCGCATGTGGCGACGTTGCGGATTGAGCTTCGGATGAGGAAGGCGCTTGTTGTCGGATTCCATACGACAGGTAGGATAAATCAGCTATTGCCTTGCACGCAATTGTGCGTCGGGCCACCGCGGCGACCGCGGTCAGAATAATGAGTCTGCCCGCTTAGCGACCACAGAGAGCGCTCCCATGCTTGCTTTGCTCAGCGCTCCGCCGGATAATACCATACGCGTTGAATCAGGCCGCCGCGCACTTCATAGATACCTAGCGCAGTCTGGGAAAGCTCCCCCTGCTTGCCCTGCCAGCTCGCCCGCTCCCGAATTGCGACAAAGGCGCCCGACACGACGGCTTCTTCGATTTCGGAGCGAACGGTAGGCAAGGACTGAAAGTAACTGGTCATCGCCTGCTCCAGTTCATCCCGGTTTGTCACCTCGATAATTGTCGTGTCTTTCATAATACTGCTCCACTGAAAGGAGGGAGCTATATGCTGCATCATCGCCGGTACATCGTGGCGGTTGAATGCCCGGGCATGCTGCCGGATAATCTGCAGCTCTTCGGCTTCAGCCTCGGACGTTACCACCGGTTGGCCCTCTTCGTCGAAGTGTTGCTGCGAGCAGCTCGCGGCCAGAAGTAAGGAGAGGAGAAGGAAGGTAAAAATTGATTTCATCGATTTCCCTGCGATGCTTCAATTGATTGATTTGTCTGGACTGTCGCTCTCTGGAGCTTTTCGTTGCCGGCAGGCATTGTTGCCGGGCAGCGCAAAATATACAGCCGATCCATCGCAAAACACAATACAATGTGAGCTCGAGGATCTAACGCCGCAGAAGTTCCGCTACCAGGTTTTCGCCGGCCGTGAGGCCCATTTTTTTGCGAATCCGCTGCCGGTGGGTGTTGACTGTGGCAATCGATATCTGTAGCATGGCGGCTACTTCTTTGGAGCTCAGATTAACGCGCAGTAGCGCACAGACCTTGCGTTCGGCCGGAAGAAGCGTCGGTGCGGCGGCACTGAGCCGCTCCTGAAAATCCTGATGAACAGCTTCGAACTGCGACTCGAACTCCTGCCAGCCACGGCTCATTTCTTCCTGTCTGCCGACCTCGGCCAGGAGCGATTCAAGCAGTTGCCGTTCCGACTCCCGCTTATCCTGAAAACAATCCTGTACTTCACGACGCAGTTGCAGCAGCGATTCGCGCAGTTGAATCTGATGGCGGGCAAGAGCGGCAAGCTCCTCGTCTTTACGCTGTAGCTCGCGCTGCAGTTCATCCTGGCGCCGGACGAGCAACTGGTGTTCACTCGCCTGCAGTCGCTGGGCATACATGGACAGTAGGGTGGCTACCTGCTGCTGCACCTTGAATCCCAACACGCGTTGACAGAGCTCGCTATACTGCTTGAAGTGCCGCAGCTCCTCATCCGCGCCGCCATAACGCCGGTGGTAGTTGTAGAGCTCGCGATGAATCTGCCAGAGAAAATGATCGGCCTGGGCGCCTTCGCCATAGGCACGTGCCTGCTGCAAGTGGCGCAGCGCGTCGGATGGCTTGTTTTCAGCCATATCCACCATGCCAAGCAATAGAAAAACCTGCGCCAGCTTTTCCTCTTCACCGCTCTGTAGTCCCAGGGAAGCGGAACGTTCCAGGCGCCGGCGCGCCTCGGAATACTCCTTAAGCTGGTAATGCATCGCGGCCAGATTGATGAGGTGAGCCTGTTCATAGCTGTCAAGACCATATTTACGCAGAAGACGCAGGGTCTCGAGATAGAGAATACGCGCTTGCTCGCAGCGCCGCTGACGGCGTTCTATATCTGCAAGCTGCGCCAGCGACAGAACTTCGCAGACCCGGTTGGCCTTGCGACGAAACAGGCTCAAGGCACGTTTCTGCCAGGCGCGGCAATTGTTGTAATCGAGGATATCGAGGTGGATATTAGCGATGTTGTGATAGCAAATCGCCTCGATTTCAATGTTGTCGATGTCACGTCCCCACTCAGCGATTTCCAGATGAATCTCCAGCGCGCGCACAAACATCCCCCGCCGCGAGTAGACCGTCGCTTCGATCATTCGACAGCCATAAGGATACTCGCCCGCCCGGCGTATCAGATCAGCCGAGCTATCAAGCAATTGCAGCGCCCGCTCAAAGTCATTCTCCGTAAGGGCAAGTTGTGCCCGCTCGTTCAGAATCATTGTGCGGCAGCGCCAGTCTTCATTGCGCAACGCCTCGTCTTCGGCGCGATCGAACAAGGAGATGGCCTGCTCGTTATTACAGTGCAGGCGTTGATTCAAGCCGAGAACGGCCAGGCAGCGTTGGGTCGGCCAGTCGTCAGCCTCGTGATCGCGGGCCAACTGCAGGGCTTGCTCGACCTGCCGCACGGCCTCAACCGGATGGCGCAGTCCCAGGTGCCAGGCCAGCGCCGTCAACAGATCGAACTGCCGGCGAGGTTCGGACGCGCCCGCCAGCGCTGCTTTGAGCTCTTCGATTGCCGGACTGAATTCTATCATTGAAATCCTTTCAGGCTGCTCGCTCCATTCATTGTCGGGACCTCGCTCGGGCGGGACCGCGGGATGCATGACACATGGAGACAGGGAAGGCCCCTGCGAAGGTCATTACAGTCGCCCCATATACAGGTTCAGATTTTCGCCGCTCCGCAATCCCAGTTTCTTGCGGATACGCTGCCGATGCGTATTGACCGTCGCGACCGACATGTACAGGGCGTCGGCGATTTCTTTCGAGCGCAGCTGGATGTGCAGTAGAGTGCAGACCTTAATTTCCGTCGGCGAAAGCAGGGGACAGCGCGACGACAGCTGAACAATGAAATCACTGTTGACGGCGCTGAACTGCTTTTCGAAACGGCTCCACTCATCGTCGTTGCTGATCTGTCCGTTGATGCGCTGCAAGAGCGAATCATACAGGTCGCTGTCACGAGCGTGCTGCTGTCCGTATTGGCGCTGCAGATCCTCACGGAGACGCAGAAAGCCCTGACGTTTGCGTGCCAGGTCGAGCGCCAGATTCGTCAGCTCCTCGTTTTTGCGCTGCAGCTTATCTTGCAGGCGAACATTCTTCATTTGGAGCAAGCGCCGCTCTGCATCGCGTTGACGCTGCTCGAAGGCCGTCGATATACGGCCGATTTCCTGTTGTACTTCAGGTCCGATTTCCTTGTCAAAAAGCTCGATGGAGCACTTGAGATGATGTAACTCGGCCTTGGTATTGCCTAAATACGTATACACCTGGGCAAGTGCCGCGTGGATCTGGCCGACCACTTTCGATATTCCGCTGGCGACGGCCTGCACCATCCCCCGCTCCAGCAATTCAGCGGCATCGGCATAGGCGCCGCGTTGGATCAGAATATCCGCTTTGTTTTCAATCAGGATGACAAATTGTGCCCTCAGACCGTTATCCCGATAGGATTCCGCTTTTTCCAGCGCTGACCAGGCGTCCTCATAGCGTTCCATCCTGCAGAGCGTCGCGCCCATTTGAATGTACAGGCCGGCGCAGCGGGATACGAGGCGATGGCGCAGGGCGATGTCCAATGCCTCCTCCAGGAGTGCCAGTGAAGCCTGATAGTTTTCTTCCTGATACTCGATGTCGGCGAGATTTTCCAGGGCGGCGACCTGTCCCATCATATTACCACCGCGCCTGAACAGCGGCAGCGCCTTATTGATGCAGCGACGGCAATAGTCGTAGTCGAACAGCTTACGGTAGATATTGCTGCAGTTAAGCCAGGCCGCGGAACACATCTGCTCTTTGCCCTGTGCCGTCGCCCATTCGATAATGCGATGATTGCAGCGCAGGGCCGCGGCATAATTACACTGCAGGCTGTATATCGTTGCTTCGAGCAGAAGAGCGGGCAATGGGAAGCGGTCGTCGTTGCGAAAGAGGGCGGCAAGCATTTCACAGTGACGCAGGGCCGATGTGAAATCGCTGCGACTAATCGCGATATAGCCCAACTCACGCAGAATATAGGCCTGACAGGCGAAATCATCGTTTTGTGCAGCGATCTTCAGTGACCTTTCGAGCAGCGGGCGGGCCTCCGCTGCGGCCTCCTGCCGGTGCTGCAGAATGCCATGCAGGGCGTCGAAGCGGTACCGCGGCCATTGGGAATTGGACGCGCCAAACAGTGCGCGGGCCTGGCGAAACAGCCGTTCCGCCTCGTCGGGATCGGGATGCGCCACATGCCAGGCCAGTTCGATCAGCAGGTCGAACTTACGGTGCAGATTCCGCGTCGTTTGCAGTTCCGCGCGTCGGTTTTCAATACCACTTGTCGATAAGAGCATAGGCTCACCCGGTGATCTTGCTTGAAGGGTCGCCCGCCACGCCCTGCCTTTCAACAGCGCTTGCCTGCGAGGTAATCCCGCAGCGCCACGGCATTGTTGCAGCGCTCGTTCCTGGCCGCGTACAGCAGGGTCAGCCGTCCGCGACGCGCGTGGTCAAGCAGCAGGCATACCGCCGCCTCTTGTTCGTCCAGCTCGCGAAAATAGGCGCTGGTGAATTCATTCCAACGCGATGCCTCGTGACCGAAGCTGCGGCGCAAGGCGGCACTCGGCGCTATGTCCTTCATCCAGACATCGATAGCGGCCTTCTCTTTGCTCAATCCCCGCGGCCAGAGACGATCAACCAGCACGCGCAGGCCATCATCGGCGGCGGGCGCAAGATAGACACGTTTGATCCGTATCGGCATCAGACTTCCTGTCGAGCTTATCATCTTAACTTTCGCTGCCTAAGGGCAATTATGGATTCGGCTACAATCGACGGCGTCAATTGTTCAGACCGGCGACTAGAGTTCCAACAGAATCGGCACCAGATTGGCGGCGGGCGGAATTTCCAGCTTACGGCGAATCCGCTGCCGGTGCGTGTTAACCGTATTGAGCGCAATACAGAGCATTGCTGCGACATCCTTCGATGAGATATTCAGCCGGAGCAGCGTGCACACCTTGATTTCAGCGGGCGTCAGCGCGGGGCAACGTTGGCGCAGCCGTTCCTGAAACTGTATGTGCACAGAGTCAAACTGCCGTTCGAAGCGCTCCCACTCTTCTTCCTGTTGCAACTGGGCTTTCACATCGCGGAGAATATCGCTTGCAAAGGCAAGATGGCGGCCGCGGGCGTTTTCACGGGCCCGCTCGACCTCCTGTCGCAGACGTTCCAGCCCCTGGCGACGCTCCGCCAGACTCAGAACGAGTTTACTGAGCGCCGCATTCTGCTCTTCGATCCTTTGTTCCAGGTCATTGGCGCGCAATTGCAACAACTCGCGCTCTGCCGCGCCGCGTTGGCGCTCGTATTGCTGCGACAGATGCGCGATACCCTGCTGGATGGCGGGGCCGTGCAGCTCCTCGAAAAGCGCGCCGGAGCGGCGTAGGTGCTCAACCTCGTCGTCCGTTTTGCCTGTCTCGCGACAGAGCAGCGCCCATTGACAATGGATCTCGTAGAGGAGCAAACGATCGTCAATGTTCTCCGCCAGCTCCTTAGCCCTGCCTAGTCGGTCTGCCGCTTCATCAAGGCGGTCAAGCCGTCTCAGGACGATAGCCATATCGCAGTCACAATGCGCCTGCAGATTTACGATACCGGCTTCCGACGCCAGCGCACGCGATTCTTCCAGGCTGGCAAGGGCTTCCGGCAAACGTCCCAGGCCGAGGTAGGCCGAGCCAAAGCCATTCAGCGTCACAGGGCGGAGACGCCGCGTGCCGTGTTGTTCTTCCAGGTGCTGGGCCGCACGAAGATGGCGGAGCGCTTCATCGTGTTGTTCTTCGGTATTGGCCAGCGCGGCGAGCGCCTTGTAGACGGCACAAATGCCCACCGTGACGCCGGCCTGCCGGTACAGCTTCAGGGCTCGCTGCAGATACTGCCGGCAGCGCTCGTGATCCCGGATGGCCCGATAAACGTCCGCGATGTTTTTGCAGCAGTTGGCTTCGCGCACCAGGTCGCCCTGTGCCGCCGCCTTCTCTACCAGTGGTAAAAAAATATCCAGGGCTCGCAGAAAGTCTCGCTGCAGATGATAGACCCGGCCAATGATAAGCGACGCGCTCAGAAGTTCTTCGCCATGCGCACGGCAGATATTTTCTGCCTCCTGCGCTCGTTCCAGCGCCATCCGGTAGTCGGAGCGGTGCAGGCCCTCGCCCGCCATGGCGATCAGCGCCGCCACCCGGCATTCCCGGTCCCCGGCGCGCTGGGCGCTGCCTTCGGCGCGATGCCAAAGGCGCATGGCTTCCTCTTTGCGGTTCCGGTGATCCAGACACATCGCCTCCGCATACCAGGCGCGGCAGGCTTCCCGGTCAAGGCGATGTCGCTGCCGTAATTCAAGCGCGCGCGCGGCATACTGACAGGCCTGCATATCCCAGGACCTTGCCAGACAAAAGGCGATGTTTGAGGCGATCTCGAACTGCGTTTCAGGATCGTCAGTGAGTGCAAGCTGCTGCCGGAGACTGGCAAGCGATTCCATAGTGATTGCTTAGTTTTCAACGAATCTTGTGATCAGCCGGACTGAATACGCGCATTCCAGCCTTCGTAGTGTCCGGCAGGCTTTTGCGACGACTAAGCGGTGCGACACATTTTACCGGCTGACGTGAAAAGTTTCGCCGCCGGCAAGGCCGAGATGGCGGCTCGCGCTTTCAGACAGACAAACATCGCCTGAACACAAGTCGCATTATTCGTACACACCTGCTTGCCAAGGGTTTGAAACTTTTGAGTCGCATGATGAACGAGCATGGAGCCTGCAGAGACGAGGTCACAAAATCACTCACCCGCAGACTGAGGATCTTGCTGCCGCTATGGATGAAAGCCCCCCGGCAAGCGCGGCCGGCAGCTCTTTTTTTCTCCGCTGTCGAGGACTTTTGACAATTCTGGATCTACATCTACGAAAGCGGATCTTGTCGATCGATGCCAACAGTTGCACTAGAGAGCATGAGCCGATTCCCCACCGGGATACTTGCGGCCAGGCCAAGCCGGTTGACAGTTCGATTTTACTCCGCCGGTATGTTTAATGCAATGCTTCCCTGACCCGGCGCCGAATTCAATAGCGATTGCGGCTCTCTTGGAGAACGAGGCCTAAGGATCAACTACTCCCGACTGTTGAGTTCAATTCGTCCTCCGTCGACGCAGCTGTTATCCGAATGCGGCGTAGGCCGTCCGAACTATGCCAAATGCTTCTACTTTACCTTAAACGCAAAGGAACCTCATTGATGAAAATCCTGAAGCCATTCGTCATCTATGTCGCCATAGCATTTATGGGACTGCCTTTGAACGCTCAGGTTGAAACTCAGGGCTGGATTCCCAAACGCGATAAAGAAATCGTCATAACGAACTTTGATCTGGCCGGCAGCCTGCTTCCCGGTTCGACGGGCACGCTGACGGTGGAGTATACGCCGAATACATCAGGGCCCGGTGAAATATGTTTAGACTTTCCCAAACACCTTGCTCCGGTAGATCAATTGCCGGGCGAGACCTACCGCGTCAGCCCGGTAGATCTTGTCGATGGTCAACCCGGACAGCTCACGATTCCCGTCAAAGTGTTTAAGGCCGGCGGATCGCATTTTTCCGTCACAACGCGCGTTAACAATGCAGTTCCTGAAAATCATCCCCATTTTCAGCGCTACGTGAATGTCATTTCCAGCAGCAGCGGTTCGGTGCGCACTTACGATCTCGAACCGCGGACTTCCGTTTTCCAGGATGAATACGGCAGCCAGGGATTCCCGGCCTCGCCGATACTGTATCATATTATCGTCGATGGAAGAGTCGCCTTCCGCGACGCTCACCAGAAAGATGCGATCCGGGGGATTCCGAATGCCCGTGTGCAGCTCCGCTTTCTCAGCGGGCCGGGCTCCCTTTGGCACCCAATGCAACCGGAAGAAGGAGCAACCTTTTCGACGACGGATGCGGAAGGTTACTTCCATTTCGATTTCGAGTTCGCGGCCGAAGATATGACCGGCCGCGAGATAATACTGCTGGTGGAAAAATCAAACGACGCCGTTCAGCTGAACAGCGACGGCGGCGACTATGTGTTGTCGAGTACGCTGGGGGACATAATTACCTTCTCGCTTTCCGAGGGCGTCAAGCTTCCGCCGATACCCTCCGCGACCAATATGATTGTACACAACGATATCGACATCCGGGTTAACGGCAATGACGGCGCAATACTCCGCCATTGCTATCATGCCTACGAATTCGTCAGAGAACGCTATGACAATAATCTCCCCTTTGAGCTGCCTATCATCGAAGTGATCCGCATGGAAGTGCCCGATGGGAAAGCCGGTTTGTTTAAAACCAGCAGGGGCACTTTTCCGACCTTTAACGACCGTTACTGGATTGAAATCGACCTCTTATCCACCGACGCCACCACGCTTATGCACGAATATGGGCATTTCGTCAATTTGGCCATGTGGGACCTCAGAGTCAGCGAAATGAGAGATGCGACTTCGCAAGTCAAGGAGGGCTGGGCAATCTTTTTCTCCTTCGCCGCACGCAACTACGGCACCAATATGTATGGTGACGACTTACGGGAGAAAGACGACAACACGGAGTTGGCGCCATTCAGAACGCCGCGATTCAGCGGCATACGCTACACACGCACTGAACCGTCGTATAGCCAATTTGCCTGCTACCTCTGGAACATTTACGACAGTTACAATGACGGCAACTTTCTCGCTCCGATCTTCGCGGGCGCGGACAACGACGACGTCGGCGATCAGATGCTGCGTGTCTTTGAGACGCTGCGCGGCGAAACGGGACTTCAGTCTGTAGGAACATATCGCTCCCGTTTCAATGCCGGGCTGGACACGGAGCTGCGAGCATCGGCCAATGACATTTACGTCAACATGCTTACAGATCCGAATGAACCGATGCGATCCGCGCAGGTCCATGATGGCAGCTATTCGGTAAATACAGACGGAATGACCTTGTATTGGCAACCGCGGTCGTATTTAACCCAGGGTGCTGATCGCGAATACGGCAATTATGAAGCCGGCTACAACATTTACCGTCTGGACAATGGCGACTGGCAATTACTGACGACGGTCGCACGCGGCACGAACAGCGTTTTGCTGGAACCGCCTGTCGTCTATGGCCTCTATAAAGTCTCCTCTGTTAACCCGAGCGGTGAGTCTTACGCTCCGCTCTACATCAGTCAAGTTGACAAGCGCGGTGCTGACTTCGAAGGCGAACGCCCGGGTTTTGGCTTTATCAAGGCATATCCCAACCCGCTTCAGCATCGCGGAGCGCTCGAATACTATCTGCCTGAGGAGGCTCTGGTTACAATCGAAGTCTTTGACATCAGCGGCGCAAAAATCGCGACGCTTAAACAAGAAGTTCAGTCGGCCGGAGCTCACCACGAGGTCTTCTCCATGCCGCCGCATGCGAGCGGCACTGTAATTGCGACCTTAACGGCAGTGGATTCATCGGGCACGGAGCTTCGCAGCTCAATAGCGTTAACGCTTGAACGCTAGCGGCGGCAAGAAAGGTATTGCACAGATTTCAATAGGTGTTTCAGCTCGATTTCAACAAAGCAAATACATGAAAGTTAAGTGAAGTAGTTTACTGTGTGTTCAGTATTAATGCGGCCTATTTCGGAATGCGTCTGAGATAGGCCGCATTTCAATAGAGATGCCGGCCGGGCTTACGAATCAAATGACCACGCAGGCGCTACGCTACTAATGCCTGCGGAGAAACAACCTGAGGTTTTACCGCAAAATCTATCAAATGTATCTATCCACTGAATTCGCGCGCTTCGGTTGCCGCGAGACAAAAGGAGCTTCTTGCGACAGGACAGGGACTGCTACTAAATTTTCTTTAACGAAGGCCGGGTGGCAGATTCTTTTGCAAGCATACGACGCTCCGGTCCGGCGCATCGCTCATCACGATGTTAATAGCGGTCGGGCGGATGAGATCCACGAATTGTTAAACAGCATCCGTGGCGACAATCAGTCCAAACATTGAGCACCGACCGACAGCTCTTCTGACAGCCGGAACTATATCGGCAAGATTGCCGGGCACTCGTGCATGACGCGCCACCAGGCCACTCTGACATATTTCCAGCAGGCACAATCTTTATGACTCAAACTGATCAGCCACCCGACATTGTCCGCTGCCTGCAAATCTCGATAGTTTAACTTTCCGCTTCCAGCTATGTGAGACTTGCTCCGGCAAATCCCGGCTCATTGAGTCCTGGAGCTTCAAGCCGGTTATTGGGGCTCCCGCCGATAATTTTTGTCAACAGGAACTCGCCGGACAGTGTTTGACGGACTTCGGCAGTCCATGCTGCCACGGCTCGCGGATGACGCTTGTATCCGGATACGCGCGATTCGGATTGGCAAATTGCCGCGCGAAGCCCTAAGTTGAAGCAAGGATTTGTTTGAGCATACAAAGAATTCGATTCATGAGATTCGCTAAGGGGAAAAGCCGCCCGGTCGGAGTCACAATATTCCTTCTGTTTTTGTTGGCGGAGATTGGCAGTGCCGATCCCGCTTTGGCCCTCCCTGGTGATTCCACCCTCATAGCGCCGGGCCCTGAATACGAGGCCGGCTGGCTGCACGAGCTCTTCTTCGGCGGCAACTACCGCGAGCTGTGGACAACGCCGATTGCCGTGCCGGTGCTGAATCTACAGAACTTTGCCGGTGGACTGACGCCGCAGCGCAAGGGCGGCGGCGCTCAGACAATCTCGCTTCGCTTCAAAAGCGCCGACGGACGGCGTTACAACTTCCGGTCGGTTAACAAAGATCCGACGAAGTCACTGCCGCCCTTGCTGCGCGAGACGCTGGCGGACGAAATCGTACAGGACGCGATCAGCGTGCACCATCCCGGCGCGGCGCTCGTGTTGCCGCCGTTGATGTCGGCGATTGGTCTGCTGGCGGCTGAGGCGCAACTTTTTGTTATGCCGGACGACCCGGCCCTGGGCGAGTTTCGCGCAGAGTTCGCCGGGTTGCTGGGAACGCTGGAACTACATCCCGACGAGGGGCCTGATGATACGCCAGGCTTTGCCGGCTCACGTAAGATCGTGGGCACCGACAAGCTGCACGAGCGCATGATGAAATCGGCCCGCAATCGTGTCGCCGCGCGTAATTACCTGGCGGCGCGCCTTTTCGACATCTTTATCGGCGACCGTGACCGGCACTTCAAACAATGGCGCTGGGCGAGCTTCGAGCAGGGTTCGCAACGCCTCTGGTATCCAATTCCCGAAGATCGCGACCACGCTTTCGTTCGTAGCGAGGGCCTGCTGCCCTGGTTTGCGCGCTGGTTCGCGCCGCAGCTCGTCGGCTTCGACGCCGACTACCCCCCGGCATTCAACCTGACCTGGAGCGGTCGTCACCTGGACCGCTGGCTGCTCTCGGAGCTGGATTGGCCAAGCTGGGATTCGGTGGCGACCGCCCTGCAGCACCATCTCAGCGATACTCTGATCGAACGGGCAACGAGACTTATGCCGGCGGCAATGGCCGAGATTAATGCCGATGAGCTGGCGCAGGCCTTGAAACTACGACGCAACGACCTCGGGCGTATGGCTTTCGACTTTTATTATCAACTGGCGGAACGGGTGGATATTCACGCCACCAATGAGAATGACAGGGCCTTTGTGACGCGTCTTGACGATGAACACAGCGAAGTCCGCCTGTACAGCGACGACGATGACGAGCCGTATTTTTTTCGCCGTTTTGTCCATGAGGATACCGAAGAGCTGCGCATTTACCTCCACGGCGGCGATGACAGGGCAGTCATTCGCGGCGATGTCGATGAGGGCATCACCATTCGGATCATCGGGGGAGAGGGCAATGATTCACTAGAGGATTCCACCCGCTCCGGCGCCGGTGCGGCAGTCTTTTACGATGCGTCGGGCGACAATGCATTCAGCGAGGGCGCATGCACGCGGGTGGAGCGCGATCCTTATGAAGCACCGCCGCATCTGCGCGAGCTTTACGGCACGGATGGCGGCAACGCCACCGAAATGCGAGACTGGGGCAGCTTCTGGCGCCCCGTTTTCGCCAGCAGTGTTAATCCGGATTTCGGCCTGATCATGGGAGGCGGCATCGAAGTCTGGCGTTACCAGTTCCGTCACAAGCCCTTTCTGCAATGGGGACGCTACGAGGCCGCGGTCGCATCCGAGGCCGGCGCGTACAAATTTCAATTTTCAGGTCGACGTCATTTCGAAAACTCGAAGCTGGACATGAGCGGCTCCGTTTCTTATTCGACGATGGAATTTATTCGCTTTTATGGTTTTGGCAACGAGACAGCTAAGTCCAGACCGGACGACTATTACAAAGTGCGCCAGACATCATTCGCCGTTGAGTCTACTTTTGGCTATAGAATGTCAAATGTCGCATCGCTGGGTCTGGAGTTGCTGCAGGCATGGAATAGTCACAATCGCAAAGACAACAGCATTCTGCGTGACAGCCTTTACTACGGCGGTGAAAATTTTAGAGAATTCAGCGTGTCCGCAATCGTAGACATCGACACGCGCAACCGGACTATTGCCGCCGACTCCGGCATCCACGGAAGGCTTCAGGCCGGTCTGTCGTCGAGGGAATTTCAGAGTAGAAGTGAATTCGGCATCGTTAAGGCACACCTGTCCGTCTATCAACATTTTGCTGAACTGCCCGGCGAACCCACCATAGCGCTGCGTCTCGGCGGCGTCCACACCTGGGGCCGGACACCGCTCTTCAGGGCGGCATTCATCGGCGGACCGGACAACCTGCGCGGCCTTGACGAAAATCGCTTTGCAGGCGAATCGGCGTTCTTCGCCAATGCCGAGCTGCGCCTCAGCCTAGGGAATTTCTTCGTGCTGCTGCCAGGCGAGTATGGCGTATTCGGTCTGAGCGACAGCGGTCGGGTATTCCTCGAAGCCGAAAACTCGGGTAAATGGCATAGGTCTATCGGTGGCGGCTTCTGGTTTGCCTGGCTGGACCGCGCGAATACCATCTCGCTCGCTTTCGCGCAAAGCAATGAAGGAAGCGGTCTCTACGCCGGCCTGGGGTTTATGTTTTAAAATACTAGTCACGAATATTCGGCGGCGAGAGCATTTTCTCGCGTTACCCGGCTTGTTCTCATCGGCAGCTAAAACTGTCCAGGCAGGGTGCTTAGCCCTCCCCATGCGGCAGGTCCGGCAGAGAGGTATCGCGCGGAATCTTAAATCCGTAAAGCCAATCATTCAGGATTCCCTCCGAACACTCAAATCCGATGATGCGGCGTATACGGTCGATTAGTCGCAAACGGCTTCTTTCTCCACGGTATCGAAAACGCCGATTCGATCGAACTCCGCCAGGGCTGTTCGATAGTGAGACAGGACCAGCCTGACGCTGGGTTCCGTCCGAAGCTGGCCGATGATGTTGTCGATCGATTCATTCATCGTCTGTCTCATGGCGAACAGCTTCTCCGGCGAACGCAGGTCGATGCTAATCGAACCATCCGTAAACTTTGCCTCGGAACGCAAGTGCTCCAAGGCAGTGATTCGCGTTCCGAGACCGACGGTATCGATTGTATCGCTGACATTCACACTGGTGTTAAGTGCATTGCGCATGCCACCTTTTTCATAGATCAGTTGCATGAGGCTATCGAGCAGTTCGCGTTGTGCGGGATCATTCGCCGCCTCGATAACTCTTGCTTCGTCAAGCTCATGCAGTATATCCTTCGCTGCGCGCGCGGGGACGGCAGCCTTGCTGGTGCGTTCAATCATCGCCACGAGTGCGTCCGGACCAGACAGGAGGCCGTCTGTAGAATCTTTGTTGAAGTCAGCCACATCGTCAGCCTCCGAAGGCTGAATTTGTTTGCTTGAAGAGTTCCAGTACGAGAAGGCAGTCAGGACGACCAGCAAAAAGGCGATGCCCAATAATGTTTGATGTTTGCGAGTCATGGGTTGCAGTCCACGGTATATTGGTTAATAGTTGTTAAGGAGCTGGACGTTGGTATTGGGCGAGTGAGTTGGGGACTTAGTTGTCTAAGCAACTTTTAACGCCGCGCAAAAATTCCCGGTGGGCCCTCCCCCTCCTTTCCGCCGCCATTCATCACCGAGAATCCAAACGCCTCCACCGCCTATCAGCAATAGCTTAAGCGCTTCATCACTCACTAACCAGACTTCTCTTCGCGCCCACTCTGTACAGAATGAGCTGCAAGAATACATGCATTTCACCTCGCATACAACCACGAGATGCCGGATTGACACAACTTAGTGTCGAACGGTCTGCAATAAGCCTGCAACGGTCTGCAGATCGGAAAAAGTGGAGTGGCCTCATGATCTTCGATTCTGCCTGATGCAACCTGCACAAGCGGCGCGACGAGAACCGCTCACCAACACTTTACGAGGATACCGCGCCGCCTCGCACGAAATACGCAGACAAGCTTTTCAGCAGAGTTCACCTCTACAGCCGGTCTTGTTAACGAATCTGACTCTCTGCCGCTTCACCCAACAATAGCGAAGGTCGGACGGCGGATTCTACAGTCTTTCGCAATTTGCGGCCGGGACTGCTCGCGATCACTACGCAAACACGCTGCACGACAAAACGCGCAAGGGCAGACAAACCGGCCATCATTTTCTCTCTGCAAGCCCGTGTTGTAAAGGATGTGGTTCTTTGACCTTGCCACTCGACAGCCACCAAAGCAGAACAGCGGACTCCCGCATAACTCACCTGTTTTGCGGGAACTGCCCACTTGCGCCTTGCAAAGATATCGTGTTGCGATGCCTGGCAAAGCCCGATACTGCAGCCATCGAATTCTCTCTACAGGCCGGACTTGTTTACGGTGCTGACATTCTGATTGTTCACCATCTACGGCGGCAAAGGGAAAGTGCGTATCGGAGACACAGTCTGCCCTAGCCAAAGTTAATTCACATCTACCGAACGACAGCACTGATCCTGCTTCGCGGACAGGACAATTCAGGGTCAGCGACTGACAAGCAAGACATGCGAGATGCTGTAGCTCGCACATTGGATACGACAGATGTAGCTGCCGCTCGGCAGACCTTCCAGCTCGAGCAACTCCTGGTGTGGACCCGCGGGAAGCATGGGGTGCTGCTTCCGCCAGACGACTTCCCCTAAAATGTTTAACACTAAAACTTCGATTGGAGCGGCTTCGTTAACGCTAAAGTTTAAGCGGCTCTTTCTACTTGCCGGGTTGGGTTGCAAGCGCAGCCTGGCAATCGGGCTATCCGCTTCAGCTTGCGGCAGGCCGGAGATCTGCGTCGTCCAGCGGAAACGTATGCCCGGCGGAGGTAGATTGGCAGCGCTCATAAAGCAGGCCGCCGTGTTTTGCGCACCGGCTTTTGTTTGTTGCCAAACATCCGACTCGCCCGACGAACGATTGTTAAAGTCCAGGTTATCGCTGCCGCGCAGCCCCACCTGTGGCAGAAGAGTGCTGCCCGCGGCCACTTCCATCGGACCATACACAAATTCGATGCTGCCGTCCTTTTCCGCCATGCGCAATTGGAAATTTAATCGGGTCGCTCTGAGCGGCGTCTCGGCATACTCGCTGAAGTTTTTCCACTGCACCACCAACTCGCGCTCGGGCGCTTCGCCCAGTGTTTCGATCCGTATTTCCGAGCCATCCGGATGGCTCATCAAGTCCATTCCCAAGGGCGCGATGATTCCATCGGCGGCATCCAGAGCGGACAAGGGTGTCAACTGGCGCAAGTCCACCGAGCGGCCGATAAACATATAGCCGTTGGCCTGAATGTTAATGCGATCGTATTCCTGATTGCCGAAGCGCAGCGGCCAGCCCTGCTCGTAGAAAAACCACTCATCGTCAACCTGGGCTGTCGTCGCCACGCCGCCCGTGATCTCGGAATAACTCCCCTGCGAAACGCTAAAACGATATTGTCTGGTGAAGGCCGGCAGAATGCGATTACGGAGGTTTACGGCAATCGGGACTCCGATGTCGGCGTCCTTGATCTCGATCCTTTGAATCGCGTCTACAACCTGAACTTCACTGTTAACTCGCGGCTGCGCGGTATAAAAGCCATTGGACAGGTGGTCGGCAACAAAGACGCCATTGTCATCGCTGAGCGCCGTCGTTGCTAGCTCCTGCCGCGCAAGGTCAAGGAATTCCACGGTCTGGGCGGCGGCGGGCGCAAGCCCCAGATCTTCGTCGCGCATAAACACAATGCCGGGCACTTGCCAGGAAGCATCCAGGCCAGCCGCTGTGAACGACAGGCCGCTGACGCCCGACGCGTCGATCTCAATCGCAGCCGACTGCGGCGTCATTCGATGGCCGGCAAGCCAGGGCAGCGCGACATAACTACCGGCATAAAACCAGCCGCTGAAACTGCCGTCATCAGCCACATCGAGTGACCACAGGATCTGCCCCCGCTCCGGGATTACAAACACCTGCGCTGCAGCGCCGCCGGGCAGTCCCTGTATGCCGCCGGAGACAAGCTGCGCTCGTTCGACCCTGAGGTCGTGAATGACGTTTTGCTCGTCGATAAATACCAGGCTTGCGGCGAGAGGCGCGTCGGCAGGAAGGCGGTGACGCTCACTATTAATTTCAAGATCGTAGTAGCCCGTAGCCAATTGCTTAAACTCGTAAATGCCGTCGTCATCGCTTATGACTTCAATTGCACCCCCGGGTGCGGGCGTACCGACGGGCCGCTCGCTGCGATTGACGATCCTGACTTTCACCCCTTCCTGCGGCTGACCATCAGCAAGCACTCGGCCTGATACACTGTAATCATAGGAGGGCGTTCCGCTATGATTCCGGCAGGAAGAACGCGCCAGAAAGCTTCGCATCACCGCCCGCACCCGCTCGTGGAATTCCATGCGGCCGCCGCCGCCTTCCACGAGATCACAATAACTCATAATACTGCCGGGACGCGGGACGGTCTCACTGAAACAACGACCGTCTTCCGCGGCAAAACAGGAATCGAGCGGCGCTTCCGGCCACAAACAGGAATGAGTATGAGGCGCGCCGAGGATGTGTCCCAGCTCGTGGGCGCTGCCGAAGATATCCCAGGAGTAGGTGGGCAAGGGAAACAAATGCCGGAGGATCGGCACAAAGAGATACCCCCACTCCTCGGAACAGACGCCGCCGATCCGCAGGGCCCGCCCGGCGCCGGCATCGCGACGGACAGCCAGATACATTGCGACATCTCGCTCCACCGACTGCATATTCGCGCGCCAGTACTGCTGAAATCGGGGCAGCAGCTCCTGCACGCTGACCAGGCCCTGGTAAGGATCCTGGGGGATCGTCCAGACACGCATATAGCTCACTTCGATCTTGATATCGGCTTGCTGCGAATACAGTTGCGCTACCCCGGCCATCACCGCCGTCAGGTGATCCAGCGCAGCGCTCTCGCTGCCGAAACCGCTGAAAGTCAGGTAGTCGGACTCAACGGCGACCCGCAGTGTCATCTCCTCATCTTCATCAAGAATCCGGTCAGCCGCTTTTGTATGCTCACTGTCGCCTAAGGCTTGCAGGACGCGCTCGTCAAGATCGCTCTCAAGGGTTTTACAATTCAGAGCCGTCGCTCCGCCCTGCTTGTTTTGAGGCTGCAAGACATAAGCCCCGCCGGCAGCATCGCTTGTACTCAGATCATACACTTCATCGCCAAGCTGCAACACTCCGCTTATGCCGCCGGCGCTGACATTGATACTTAGCAATGAGTTGGGGTATTCCTCGACCGTACCGAAATAGCTGACAAAACGCCCCGCCTGGTCAATCCGCCGCTCGCCCTCCGCCGTAACGACAAGGACGCGGGCGTCCGGCGCAAAAAGTTCAAAACGTTGCAGATTAACGCTCACATGCCCTCCGGCCAGCGGCAGGACGCTCCGCAGCCGATGCGGCTGTCGTCGCAGAATTTCGGCCGGGATCGAGGGATCGGCAGTGAGCGCATAGGCGCCGTCGCCGAGCACCGTCGCTGCATCGGCCAGGCCGGAGCGAAAAACCAAAGTCGCGCCTTGCTCCTGCGCCACGATGCCTGAGGCGGGAATCAAGCTAAAAGTACCAAGCACAATAATCCATGTCTGCCGGAGCAGAAACGATTCGAAAAACATAGCAACACCTTATCGGCTATGGATAATTCTTGCAAACTGCTGTAGGCCAGGGTGCAAATACGTAGTAAACGCGAGACGGCCCGCCGAGGCCATACGCGGCTTCAGCGTTGATGAAAGCTCTTTACTCTTGAGGATGCTTTGAACGTAGGCGGACAAAATACGCTTTTGTGCCCGCCGACACAAGATCGCTGTTCCCGGCTGCAAAGTTTTTCGCCAGGGGATCACCGTATCATCAGACCAGCGGCTGTTTCCGCCCAGGCAATACACCGGGTAGGGAGCCATTCATAGTGACGTTTTGCCGCCCCGAACGCTCGTTTTGTCGGTGAGCAGCACCTGATCGCGAAGCGGATCGGAGCTGTGTTTCCTGCAGGATCTGGGCCGCATTACTCAAGCGGGCTGTTGAGCGCAGGCAATCTCCGCCGCAAGCAGATTTCCATTGTGCCGCTTGAGGGCATCGTGTATCTTTGGCGCGCAGTGTGTGTCAGACCCACCCACATTGTCGATTCCAAACAGTAGGCTTGTGCCGATTCTTACATTCCTGCAATCGCAGATTCTTAATTTAATCGCATCAACTCCTGCATCCGCTACTAAGAGGCAGGCTTGTTTATGGCGACTGTGCTTTTGCAGTGTAGCCTTTCTTGTATGCGGTACTTCGATTGCACTTGCCTACGGTGATAATCTCTTCATTTGGAGAAATCCCGATGGCTTTCATACCTATCAACGCGGCGACCTTCTAGCGGGAATGGGCGAAGCGGCATCCGAGATACGCAGGCTGTCCATCGCGCGTTTATGCCCTTCGGCGCTACCACTGCTGCCTCAGCTCACATCCTTGCGGCAAATGGAGTTAGCGGGGCAGGACTGTCCGGATGCGATGCAGGACCTGTCCGGCCTTGATAGTCTGTACTTCGTCAAAACAGCAAGGGTTTATCCCTTTCTCAGGACGCTGCCGGCGCTTAAACGATTGATCGTTGAAGCGGATCCCGATGGTAATTTCAGCCTGGACGACATTCACTACCTACGGCAATTGCAGAAGCTTGCGATTAACGGTCCCTGCCAATCCTTGCCCGATTCCCTCAGAGCGCTGCGCCGCTTAGCTACGCTGGGACTCAAGAATACGAAGTTAACATCGCTTCCCGAATTCGTGAGCGGTTTCCCCGCGCTTGAGACGCTGGTATTGCATAATAATCGGTATATAAGCGAGCTTCCGTCTTCATTGAGACATGCTCAGGCTTTGAAACATCTCATTGTGGAAGGAGGCGATTCAAGCGCTGCATTTCCCGCCGGCATGCGCCATTGCCCGCAGATTGATTTATTGCGAATCTGTAGTGTCGCCGCACCGCACCCCGCCGACTTGAAGCCTTTGCGCCGCTTGCGATCGCTGACTCTGGACGGCGTAAGTTCCAGCGATGTCGTCATCCGCGAGCTCCCTGATTTACCTTTGCTCGAGCGCCTTCGCATTAGCAGTAAAGATTCACTGCCTTCATTGAAGAACGCCGCCGCTGCGGGCAAATTTCCGGCTCTGCGTGAACTCAGGCTAATCGGTCGTAATCTTCGCCCGACACCAAACATCGCCGCATTTAAACAACTGCGTACTCTCAACATTCGAGGCAGAGATGTTGACGAATTGGTCGAAACGATCTGCGGCTGTGATTCACTGGAAAATTTATCGCTTTGGTCTTACTCTATGAGACGGCTGCCGCATTGTTTATCGAAATTAGGGAAACTGCGGACGCTTTACATCGGCATGGACTCATTGTACGAATTTCCAGCCGCTATACTGCAGCTCCGCAATCTTCGTAGTTTAACGATCGAAGGTTCCCTTCCCGAAAGCCGCCTGCCGGAAGATCTTGCAGATATGCCTGCGCTCGCAAGGCTGAAATGGCACAGTAAATACACAGCTGAAGTGCCGTCACTCCTACGCGACAAAATTGACACGGTGAAGATAAGCCTGAGCCGTCGTCCGCCGCGGCCGCAGCGTGTGCTGGTTAACCGCCTGCACCTGAATGGTGCGGGCCTTTTCGCCGAAATCGGTTACGCCATGGCAGACCTGAAACATGACCGAGAGTGGGGTGGTTACCATGCCGGTCAGGGCATTCTTGCGGCCTCAATGGAAATCAAACCCTACAGCAATTTTACGATTGCGCCCAAACTGGCATGGTATAACACACGCTGGATTTTCTGGTGGGGACTCAGCGCCCTTTACTATACCGATTTCAACCGGGGCAGCTTTATGCTCAGGCCGGAACTAGGCCTGTATCTCGGCTTTGTGCTTAGCATCGGAGCAAACATTCCTTTGGATCAGGGCGATTTTGACAATATCGGGGGAGCGGTGTATTCGCTATCCCTCTTTGTGCCTCTCTAGGCGGGCAGGGTCACCAGGGATCCTGTTGTCCAGCCGCCGGGAAGAATCGCCAGGTGTTAATTAACAGGTGGCCGACAGCGTCCATTTGACAATCAACTTACTTTGACAATGCAGCTCAACAAAAATATTAACCTCTTGTGTACATGCACTTGCGCTACAATCGAAACAATGCGATTCTTTCATTCACATTGTTGCGGAAGCTTGGCGCTGCGATCATACATGTTAATCGCTCTGTTGTCAATTGCCGCTGCAAGCACCGACATTCCCTGTTTTGCGGCCACAGACCCCTTCCGTTGGTTTGCCGACGAGACGACTCGCGATTCGATCCATGCGAGTGGCGGCAAAAAGGAGGCGTACATTCTATCGATCGCCACAACTTGCGCTCCCTATTTGAAGCGACTGCAGCAACATAATTCCTTACGCCAACTGGAAATTCGCGCGACGCGTTGTCCTACGAAGGTGGTGGATCTTGGGCATTTGCAACATCTGTACAGTGTGAAAACGAATGCGCTGTACCCAATGCTCTTTTCACTCCCGCGGCTGAAGTCCCTCATCGTCGAAGCTGATGACCAGGGCAATCTGTCTCTGGATTCCCTGGCTCGTTTCGTCTCGTTGGAGCGCCTGGCGTTGAACGGTCCCTTCGCCCGCTTACCCCGGTCAATGGCGAAGCTAGACCGGTTGCGTTTGCTGGGACTTAAAAACACCCTGCTGAAAACGTTGCCCGATGTGATCAGCGAGCTACCCGGCCTTGAGGCCCTGATTCTCCATTCCAACAAAGGTCTTTCGCGTCTGCCGGCATCTCTCCGGGAAGCGCGGCGCCTTACTCTTCTGGCGATCAAGGGCGGCAACGAGTCGGGCGCTTTTCCGGAAGGACTTCGCCACTGCGCTAGCATCGAATCATTGGAAATCAGCCGTACGAATGCGCCGCCGGCAGCAGAACTCCGGCATCTGACTTCATTGCGTTCACTCGAGCTGAATCGGGTCAAGGGCAGCGACAGCATAATCGACAATCTGCACCTTGTACCTCAGCTTGAGTCATTAAAGATTGGCGGGATCAGTACACTGCAAGCATTAGCTGCGGCGATCGCAGCCGGCAAGTTGGCGTCATTACGGGATTTGATGCTTAGTGGTAACACATTGCGCCTGCCGGACGAGATTGCCGGACTTCGTCGTTTACGAAAAGTAAGGCTCTACGCTAACAAACTTGAAGAATTTCCAGCCGCTCTTTGCGAGCTGGACTCACTCACGAGCTTAAGCATTCGGACTCGGAGATTAAAGCGGATAGCGCCGGACATTGCCAGGCTGCAGACCCTGCGCGAATTGTCGATTCAATGCGATACACTGGAGCAGATTCCCACGGCGATTCTGGGGCTGCGCAATCTGCAGCGCCTGACGATCAAGGCCAATCTCGCGCCATCCGACTTTCCGGCAAGGCTGACAGCCCTGCCCAGACTACAGTATTTAGAGCTCGGGCTCGGTCACAATATCTCGCTGCCTGACAGGCTGCGCGACTCCCTCGACAGCGCAGTAATCTATGATTATTTCGACCCTTCCAAAACAGACCCGGTCTTTATTGGCGACATTTTCTTTGTGAATGGACAATTGTTTATCGGAGCGGGATATGGATTGTACAATGCCCCCCGACAGGATCGCGAGTGGGGCGGCGCCCTCACCGGCTGGGGTACCCTGGCGGCCGGCATCGAATACAAGCCCTTTGGCCGGGTACTCGTTGCGCCCAAACTAAGCTGGTTCAGCACGCGCAGTATGTTCCTCTGGGGCATGGCTCTGCTCTACTACACGGACTTCCGGGAGGGCAGTCTGGTGCTCCGACCGCAATTTGGCTTTAACTTCGGCTACCATCCGGGAGGCGCTCGCATCACGCTCGGCGTCAATTTTCCCATCAGCAACAACGTGTTCAGCGACTTGTCCGGAACTATTTGGTCGACGGGCTTATCACTGGTGTGGTGACGCGGATTGTAAACTCGTCGCCAACGGGGCTGACTTTTCCTTTTCGCCTAAGAGCCAACGACACTTCTGCCGTCAGCGAGGAAGACAGCTGAAGCTGATTCTTCTTACTTTAGCGGATGCGGGTACTCGCTTAGCGCCGGGAGACCGTGTGCCCAATACACTATCGGCCTATCAGCCGGGGCGGCATTATCCCTGCCCGGCCGGAGTAAGGTCCACGGTCGCAAAGAGTTTAATCGCACATGATTACCTTTTGGCTGTCGGCGATATTAACAATATCAAACGAGCCAAATTTGCGCCTGCTGGCTCCAGCCATTGCCGTAGGAGGCGAATGTAAAGACATGGCCGTATGGTTTTAAGTTTTACATCGAAAATATGAGTTACAGCAACGCTCACGTTTCAGGAAGCAAAAGATCGAAAGTAGGCCTGCTGCTTGTGATACTCGTCTTCGTCACATCTACAGCCGGAACGTATGGCGCAGTGCCGACAAAACCCGTTTTTATTGCTGACGCTTATCTTGCGAGCGGGGAATTTTTTGTCGGAGCGGGATTGGGCCTGTTCAACGCCCGAAGAGACCGTGAGTGGGGCGGTGCTTACAGCGGCTGGGGCACCCTGGCGGCCGCTTTCGAGCTCAGGACAAGCGACAAGCTGATGCTGGCGTCCAAGCTCAGCTGGTTCAACACGCGCTGGATGTTTCTGTGGGGCGCCAGCATGCTCTACTATTCGGACTTCGACGACGGCAGTCTGGTTTTCCGGCCGCAGTTGGGTCTGAGCCTGGGCTATCCCGGAAAGATTCGGCTCACAGTCGGATACAATGCTCCCCTCATCAATACCAGCTTCGGCGACCTGGCGGGTTTCGTGCTGTCGCTTGGGACCTCGGTAGAAATGTGAACCGAACAGCTTCACCTGTCATCCGGTTGGCCGGCCGGGTCTTCATCCCAGAAGCCGGCTTCGTCTATGTCGTCGCCTGGAACATCGTCCGATTCCGCCTGCTCGGCGTCAATGCAGGGCTCGGTAATCGTGACGCGCACCCGTCGCCCCAAGCAGCTTATCTCACCATAGCCGCGGCAATGTGCGCTGAGGTCGACAAAATAGATCAGAATTCGATTGCGCCGCCTCTCATACAGCAACTCATCGATCCGGACGATGCTAAGCTGCTGGGTATCGCTCGGTGACCGCAGCAGGTAGATGTCCTGCATCGACACCAGCCAGTCTTCGCTCACCTGCAGTCCATGCTCATCCGCCAGTTCGAAAAAGGCGCAAAACTCAGCGCCGGCCACGCGTGAACAAAAAGTGTATTCCATGGCCGGGGCGCAGACATTCGCTGCAAGCTGTATCGCAGCAACTGAAATCAATGTCAGGAATTTATTAAACATAGTTTTCCTATCGGCTATTTGCAGGAATTGATGTAACAAATCAGCACTTCATTCACTGGCGTCGATTTTTCCGTTGTAGGCCTGCTTATGCCATAAACATACAAGCGATGATTAACGCTTTTTCCGGCTTTGCGCCGCAGATAGGATCCGAGTTGCTGTGCCTTCATTCTGGCTGCCTTTTCATCCGGATCCACAACTTCCAGGACCAGGGTAACCGAACTGCATTCGGCCAGTCGCTTTTGCAGATCGCCGAGCTGTTGCAGCGTTGTCGAGACGGTTGTATCGACACTGATTGCCGCCGACGGCATCGGTGAACTCGAAGCGGCGGCTGTCGTTTTCCCCGAACCCCCGCAAAAGGCAATATTCATGGTTTCACCGCAATCGCCGCTTGGTTTTATGCTCTTGCGTTTAACTGAATCCAGCGGGTTCGTGCCGTAGCGATAGACTTCTTGACCATCGAGCAATTGGTCGCCGTCGCAATCGCAGTCGCGCGGATTGAACTGCGTGCCGGCCTTCCCCGTTTTCATGTATCGGCCCAGATCGGAATCCCGGCGCGGGTATAACTCCTGATAGTCGCTGAGGGAATCGTTGTCGGTGTCGGAATTGACAAGGCGCAGGCGCCGCTGATACTCGAATCCGTCCGTCAATCCGTCATTGTCGCTGTCGCCGCTGGTGGGGTCGCTGCCGCGAAGCAACTCGCTGAGATCGTCCACGCCGTCGCTGTCGCTGTCGTGGTCCGTAAGCGATAAACGATGCGGCAGAGCATGGTGCAGCAGCCTGACATAGACAATAAACTGATCTGAGGGGTCGAGTTCGCGCAAGCCGCTTCGTGCCGGTTTCGCCAACGGGACAAATGAAATGAGCTCCAAACCATCGGCGGCAATTTCTTTGTACCTTGTGAATGCAATCGACGGCGTCTCTTCAATCTCGACCGAGCTTACATAGTGCGCAGAGAACTGCATGGCGTCTTTACAGTTGCAGTGCCATGCGAGGCGCGTCACTTTGACTCTGGCTACGCTGGAATCGTCGTTGATGGCCAGAAAACGAAATTGATACACCCGGCTGGAATCACTCCTGTCGAAGCGGCACAGCTCACGTCTGTTAAAGAATCGATGAGCCCATACTCTGTTCGCCCCCGACCACCACATGCGTTTACTCGCCGCAGTCAGGTTTTGCAGATGCCATTCAACACTATCCTGCAGACCGTCTGCATCACTGTCGGCATTAGTGGGCTTCGACCCCGTTTCGAACAGCTCCATACCATCGGGCAGGCCGTCGCTATCGCTGTCGTTGTTACGCGGATCCAGCGTATCGTTTCTTTGCAGAAGACCCGCTTCCATGGCTACCAGCATTCGCGCCGACTCCTGCGGCCGGCATTCCTCAAAATCCGTTAACTGATCGCCGTCGCGATCGATATGCGTCGGATCGGTTCCGAGTGTTAGGAACTCTTCGTAGTCGCTTAAGCCGTCGCCATCGCTATCCGCCTTCAGCGGCGAAAGAAGTCTTGGCGCTCGCAAGACGACCGGCAATGAATCAGCATCCCGTATCACCCGGCGCAACTCCGAAACGTTCGCCTTACGCGCGTCCCAACGCCCCGATTGCTGCAGTTCAAAGAGATCGGAAAGCGAATCCAGATCCGTGTCGCTGCTCGTCGGATCGGTGTAATACACATACAGCTCATCAAAATCGCTCAACTTGTCATTGTCGCTGTCATAATTCAATGCGCTCAGATTTCCGGGCCGACCGATCAGGCGTCCCTGCAGCAGGGCCGTCGGATTAATTTCTTCCGCATCACTGAGTTTATCGCCGTCGCTGTCTTTGCTCAGCGGATTCGTCAGGTGAATGTAAACTTCATCATAGTCGCTGAGACCATCGCCATCGGTATCGTCAATAAGCGCGTTAAGACACCGTGCATCATTGATGGTATCGGTCGAAATCAGGATTGGCTGACGCGCATCCGCCCTTTCCCTCTTCCTGCCGGCGAGAATATTCGTCCACCCTCCCGATCGGAATTCAAACGAGTCATTCAGTCCGTCGCCATCCGTATCGGGTGTCAGGGGGTTAAAATTATTGTCATACTCGACTTTGTCTTCGAGATGATCGCCGTCGGTATCCCGCTCCTTCGGGTTGGTGCCGATTTGCGCTTCGGTTTCGTTGCTAAGCCCGTCACCGTCATAGTCCGACTGACCGAAGTACCAGGATAACCCGACGTTAAGTGTTGCATAGGCATCATTGCTCGATTGATTATCGCCCCGCGCCCGATAGTCGTCGATGAAATCGTCGGCCCAGGGCCGGGCGTGCGCTCCGACCCGCACAGACATATTCGGCGTCAGGTAGAGTTCAATCCCAGCGCCAAAGCTAAGGGAAAAGTCGTTGGCTTTATAACGGTCGGCGGCCTTGTTCGGCAGCGTTTCATTGCCCGAAGCTGTGGCGGCATTCCACTCAAGGTGCTCGATACCGGTGTAAACAAATATGTTGTTGGTCTCCGAGGCAAAAAACGTCATCCCCAAAAGAAAGCCTTTGGCAAACAGCCGCGTGGCATTTTCCGGCTCCAGACCCGTTTTGCCGTCGGGGTAGGTTCGCAGCCTGAGGGCAGGGTCCGGAAAGTAGTCACTGTAATCGCGCATTTTACGATCGGTAATTTTAAACTGGAAGCGCGCCATTTCCAGGTAGGCCCCGATAAAGGGTACGATAGAGCCACCAGCGAGCGTGCCGCTTGAATCGCCGATCCAGTCCTGCAGGACAGGAATAGCGTTATAGCGCAGGTCGAGCATCGTGCTGAAGCCGAACTGGTTGTCGGTAAACTCGCCCCAATACTTACTGATACCGGCATTCAGGCCCAAGGCGACGCGGTTTCGGATGCTCTGCGCGTGCAGGCTCAAGGCGCCGCTGCCGATCAAAAAAAGCAGCAAGGCAAGCCAGCGACACAGACTGCGCCGGAATACCTGACCTTCACTGTTCTCGCAGATCGCTTTACGAAGCCTGATCAATGCTGGCAAAAACTGTAGCGTCATGACAGCCGACACCTCCAGCCTTAGTGATTCAGGAATTTCGGTTTGTCAACGATGGATTCAGGCGGCGCAGAATCGCCGTTCTCGGCTGATGTGCAGCAATTCAGTTCGAAGAATCGCCTGATCTTTCCATTCATGCCCAGATCTTTGTAGTTGTGATACTCCCAAACTTCAATTCGATTCTTAACAGCATCGAGAAACTTCTCTCTGGGACTATCTGCGCTATAGCCCACCCGGTCGGGAATCGTTATGTATTCGCCCGCCAGATCCTGCAGCATATCGATTTCGATATCTTCAACCACAAGCGCAGCCATATCGACACAGGGTTTCGCGGTATCCCCGGATTCAGCCCCACTGTACAATAGTTCAGCCAAGGCCACCGTGTCGGCTGCGATCAGGGAGACATCGGCCTGCGCCAGGTTCGTACGGTTCATGTTAACTTTTCTGACGTGCGCCATACGCCAGTTCGACAGGGTGAAATTCGCTTGACGCAAATCACAGTAAAACATCGTTGCGGCCTCAAGCCGAGCTCCGAGGGCGTCTGCGCCCGCAAAATCACATTCGAATATGAAGGCACCGCGCAGATCGATGTTGTGCAGGATGGCGCTATCCAGGCGGACGCTATCCAGGGTTGCCGCTTTCAGCGAAGCGCCGGTAAGATTAGCGCCGGGGAGTCTCGTCCGATTTTTTTCACTTCGCCCTAAGAGAGCGCCATCCAGTTTAGCGCCGCTCAGATTGGCCCAGTGCAGGTCAGCGCCCGAAAGGTCTGCGCCGCGCAGGTCCGCGCCGGTAAGGTTGGCATGGCTGAGATCGGTGTTACGAAAGACGGCATTGCGTAGATCCGCCTGGCGCAGGTTGGCCTTAAACATTTCCGCCTCGCTGAAATCGCAATGCGCCAGGGAGCTGTGAGCGAGATTAACATATATCAGCCACCGGCCGCGCAAGTCCAGCCTGGTTTTATTACGACGTGAGATTTCATCGCTCTGAAACTCAGCGGGGGCGACGCTTTCATCCTCTTCATCAAATTGATACCCGCTTATTTCCGTATCGAGAATTTCGATGTTAAATGGAGTATCGTCCCGTGAGTGCAATACAGCCAGCTTCTGAAAGAGTCCGACAAGCTCATTAAACAATATTTTGTGAATCGACTCGACACCCTGACCATCTTCATTTTTCTCGATAAAATGCTGATGATTGCATCCCATCGAATCGCTCTTTTCGGCGCCATCCGTCACTATTCCCAGCATGGAGCCCGCTGTTGTAAGCGCCACTGTCTCCGACTTCGAAAATTCCCACATCGGCTCCGGCCGTGACAGCAGGGGATCGAAAGCCAGCAGCAGTGCGCAACAACTGCCGACGATGAGCATTCGATTCAATACGACCGTGTTGGCACGCCGTTCCGAGCGTGTTCGTTTACGATGTTTCCACAACACGGACGCAGCCTTCCATGCCACACCGATCAAGACAAACATGGTCATCACCACGACCATTTCATTATCCTGGTTGTTTAAGGCAATCAGGAACATCAGGAACACAAACGCGATGCCGATCTCGCCACTTGGAATTTCGCGCGATTCATTCGAATATTCCTGCGGATTTGTGATGATATGCCAGTAATAGACAATCAGCCAGACATCAATAATTAAGAGTATCTTTTGATAACTGGTAATGGTTGTATCCTGGTAGGGTAAAAACTTGACAATTGTCAGTATTATTACGGTGATGGGTAGAAGACAATTCAGACCAAGCGAAACGATTCTGAATACCCGTCCGTGAATTCGCAGCGGTTTGCTGCGCCTGTTTTGCTTTTTGAAAATCTCCCTGCTGAATACTCTATTATTGACTTCACCCTGATCAACAGCCTGCTTCCGGTTCGCGAGATTGTAATTGAGAAACAATGGATACATTATCCACTCGGCGCTGGTGCTGGCGTTAATTCGGCATTGTTCGATGAATTGATGCACCCGCGTGGAGTGGACGGCAAACATCACGAGGACGGAAAAGTGAAAACACAGGAAAAGCAAAGGAGTAATGTAAGCAAATACCGGCAGGGGAATGGCGATGCCCAGCACCGGCAGCTCGATGCGCGACTCGGGTAAGAGCAATTCCAGATCGCCGGCGTTCATCAGGGTAATAATGATGTAAATCGAGAATACAATGAGGATGTTCTGCGAATTGCGTGCATGGCTCGTTGTGTCCTCCAGCAATTCCTGCGAAATGAGTGGACCTTGTTGCTCAGAGCCGTCCCCGTCCTGCCGGTACCTTACAAAGCTTATGTCGCTGCGGGTAGCAGATACGACATCAGTATCCCGCTTGACAGGCGGTGCCTGCCCCTGTAAGCTCGCGCTTTCGGTCTTTCTCCGGGCTTCGGCATCGGGGGTAACTTCACCGACTATTGCGGGCCGGCCGTTGGAAGGCCGCTGGCCGGTGTTTCTGTTGATATGCCTGCCGTTTTTGCTCTTTCTGTTTTTCTTTTTCATGAATGTTTATCGCTTAAACATGCGAGCAGTGTGAATCGGCGCGACGCCGGACCGCCGATGCATTAGCTGTTGTGACGATTCACGAAGCGATAGTCAACTTGCTTTGGATTGAAGCAGCGTGTGTGTATGAAAAATGGTCCCCGACTAAACTATCGCCGCTTTGCCGCGCAAACGATTTCTAGCATCCTGTTGGCGTAACTGATAAGATAGCAACTTTCTCAGTCCGATGCACTACGAATACAGTACGTATTTTTCTGTCAGAGCAGGCAGAGTACAGCATGGGTTGAACTGCGGCGAGGTGGATCAGACGCCCCGGTTCAAAGGCACTCTCAGTCCTCAGCCCTCAACACCTTGCCGATCCACGCCGCCTTTCCCTGCAAATATTTGATTCTGTCCTCCGAAAATTCGCCCGCCAGTTTTTGCTTCAATGCGGCATAGTCTTGCGCAAGGGTCGTGTCGGCTCGCAGGCGGTCGCGGAAGAGCAGCAGCTGACGCCAGTCGGCTGAGTCTGGCTCGACCATGTGGATATGGTGAGTACGAGGTTCGCCCCGGATGAAGAAATGACGGCGCGGAATGCCGTTTTCGCCGCGGTAACGGTAGCCCAGATCGGCAAGGGCTGGAATGTTTACGGCGGCCTCCTCGAAATTCCGCACCGCGATCGCGATGTCGATAATCGGCTTGGCAGGCATACCCGGGATCGAGGTGCTCCCGACGTGTTGGATATCCAAAACGAATGGGCCGATAGCCGCCCGCAGCCGTGCCTCCTCGGCAGAGAAAAGATCGGGCCAGTCGTCCGTATACGGGTGGAGTACGACGATACCGGCCGGCAGACCAAGCTCATTGTTTTGTTGCATAGTTCCTCTCCTGATAAACAATCCTGCAAAGATAAAATTATTACGCATTCGTAACACTCGCCTGTCCTGAGGGGCGGAGATAGATTTAAGCGCTCGCGCTGAATATGCGTCAATCAGTACCGAAGAAACCGATTCGCTCCGGAAAAAAATGAGAGCGCAATACCAGCTGGTCCGGCAATATCGCTCGGCGGAGTTCGCCCGCAGGAATTGCGGCCGACAGCAGCAGATCACCGCCTCCGGACATAAGTCTCGCAGCGCTTTTGCCTCGGCACCGGGCCGGCATGACAAGGGACAGCGCAGTGATTAACTTAACAAACAGCCCTTCGGTCGGAGCTGTTGTCTTCACGCGCGGCTATATAGTCGATCCTGAAAAATGGATTAAGAGCGCCTACAAACAAGTTTTCTTCTCAATGCTGCCATGGTTAGATTGCAGGAAGTTCGTCAAAATAG
Source organism: Candidatus Kapaibacterium sp. (assembly GCA_028284775.1). GTDB lineage: Bacteria > Bacteroidota > Ignavibacteria > Kapaibacteriales > UBA7675 > JANQRB01. The sequence goes on from JANQRB010000039.1 coordinate 84,386, forward strand.
CTCAA
>JANQRB010000173.1 GCA_028284775.1 Candidatus Kapaibacterium sp.
CTGGCTGCTGCCCGCTACATCATAGCTGGTTTTGAGCTGGCGGCCGGTCGGAGTATGCGTGCCGGAAACACCGGGATACAAATCGGTGAAGCCTGCCGATTTGTAGTTCGCTACATTGAAGTAGGCGGGCTCGGTGTCCGTTGCGAAATATGTGCTTGTGCTTGCCTGCGGCGTAACACCGAAGAACAGGTAAGGGTTGGCGTTAACATAACTGATGAGTGCGTTGGACTGAATGCCGCCATCGACGGCTTTCAGTGTAAAACCGATTGTGCCGTCCGTGTTGAAGTAGATGCTGTTGCCGGTCGGAAGGGCGCTCAGCAATTCGACCGCGGGACTGTATTGACCGTCGTTCTCGATAACGGGGAAGCAAATGCCCGAGCCGAGGTTTACGGCGATACGCGGCGGAAAAGTGGCAAGAGCTGACTGTGTCGCTCCGATCGAAACTGCGATAAAAAGTAGGATAGATTTGCCGATCGAATCCCATCGCAAGGATTTTGCTGTTGGCATAATGGTCAATCTCCTCATTGTTATGGTACGCCGTAAAGCCGGCTTTAGGGCCTTGAAGCTTCACGCCGGCCAGGCATCGCCGGTTGCTGCTGATTCTGAGTGATAGCAGTAAGGAGCGGCGAGGCATAGCAAGGGCGTCCGACCTGTGAGGTCGGTAGCTGCGTACCTGAGTGGAAACGGAATTAATTAACATCCGGCGCGGCTGCATAGCACAGACACAGTGCCTGCCGCCGTGGCACCGGCGTGATTTAGTTAAATGACTGTTCGGCCTGGCAGCGTTAATCTTCTATCGTTTCAGCCGCGCCTGCCGAATAGAAAAGCGTTGGCTGACATGACAAAAGCAATCGAGACTATGCCTATGATCTCCCAAGGGCGATCTGCCTGAAAATTGTCGACTCAAACTTCACCGGGAAAGCACAGTGCAGAAAATGCTGCAAAACGAACACGAAAAGTCGTCCTGTTTGCTTACTCTTTACGTGTGGAGTAGAGTGTTTGCAATTAACAAGCCAGGCTGACAGAGCAAGATCCGACTGTCTCTGTTTGACTGATTGCGTCGATTTCAAAATGATTTGAGTTGTAGCTTCGCTGATAGTGACCTTGCCATCAAATATATAGCGGATGGGAGGTTGATGCAAGTGTTTTTAAACAAATTGTCTGAATCTGTTTTATCGCTGTTGTTGTTAAGAAAATGTTAATCGTCTTGTTATCGTTTGTTTCACCGGCATGCGGCATCAATGTCGCGTGGACAATGCACATTTGGCAGTGCTGCCCATTGCCGAAATCATCAAGTTGAACATTGCTGGATAGTCATGGTCGGCCGCTGGCTATCCGGCCAAACCCTGGCTTAAATCGGCGTCTCCACGGCTAGGGAAGATCCGTTGAGTAGGAAGTCCGCTGTGTCGCCAATATCGACAATGTTTATTGCCTTCTGTGTTCTGTATACAGAACACCTGGACGGTCTCGGCAGGCTGCGTCTCGAGTTTAACATGTCATCGATTCTCGGCTCTGTGGTGCTTTGTTCGATAGGAATTAACTTTGGCTTCGGTGGATTGTCCGCAGAGTTTTCGATTCATACGGATACAAATTATCCCGACCTGCTTCTCTAGTTTAAACTTGTAATAAAGCAGAGATCCCGCCGACAAAAGACATTGTCGACAGGATCCCGAAACGTAAAGCAGAGATTGCCGCGCCCCGCTTAGCGCACGATATTCATTGGCTGCACATGAGATTTGCCTTGAGCTGTCAGGCGCAGAAAATATGCGCCTGAAGGAAGTTCAGCCACGTTGTGGCTAAGCTGGTACTTTGCCGCCGCATAAAATCCATCCGCCAGAACGGCCAGCGTCTGTCCCATCGGATTAACCAGTTCGAGCTTCACTGTCATGGCTTCGTCGAGCTGGAAGCTTACGCTGAACGATGCGTCGGCCGGATTGGGCCTAGGCTGACGCAGAACAAAGGGCAAGACGGGCTCGCTGCTTTCTTCATCAACCTGGGTACGAATCGGCCCCGGCTGCGGTCTGACGGGAAAGTCCACCAGGCGTATCTGCTTCGATGTGTTAATCGTGGCCGACGGCAGACCGTCGACGTATGTTATGCACTCGATTTCGCGCACCGCCCAGAGATTTTTTTCGCAGCGGATAGCGAATTCTTCGATGTAGTCCAGCAGGAAGGCGTCGCCAAGAGGCGGATCGGTGACGTAATCTCTGCCGGAGAAATAATATGCTTCCAAATCTTTACCTGACCAGGTATCGTCTTCGTCATACGTATTGCCTTCCCAGCTTGCAATCTGTACTTCATCCAGTGTAAAGTCAGTATCGTAATGACCCTTGGCGCAAGACTGATCTATGTCGTCGATATCGACGGAGGGATCGGTGAAGTCCGACCAGCCGCAAGCATCCGCGATGCTCTGGTATGTCGAGTTGGTAATATCCCACAAGATGCGTTTGATGGCGATCGGGAAAATCGACGGGTAATCATCCATGCGAACGAAGCCAGGGGTGTCCCAACGCTCCATGGCTATCGAGACACCGATCGCAACTTCGCCGGCGGTCTTTGAGTTTTGTGATGCCCAGTCGCCCGGCGGGTCGCTGGCGAAGACAGTATTGTCGGCTTCCAGATCGATGAGATCCTGCGCATGACTCGCTTCCACTTCAGCTGCCGGGATGTCGGAGAGCGCAGGGGGCGTATAGCTTATGCTCGGGTTGTTGTGCTTTTTCCAACGCAGAGCAAAGTAGCCCCATGCCTGTCCTGACTGTTCAATCTTTCCGTCGGTGTAACTGGCGCTTAACTGCGACATCTTGTATTCATCGCTGGTTCCGCGTTTATTGCTTACGCGAATACCGACCGTATAAACGCCGTCGCAGTCAGCTACCCGGATCGGCTCATCAATCAGGCAGCCGTCGAAAGGCAGGGCATGATCGATTCCGAGGTTGCCGTTCAGCTCCGCGCAAAAGTAGTCGTGCGGCTCGCAGGGGCCCGTCGGCAACTGTGTCTTGAAGGTGAAGCCGACCGGTGCCGTGATCGGAAAAATCCCGTCAGTGATGCCGCCGACAAGTATGCTGCCGCTGTTGCTGAAGGCGACATCGTGCGCCGCCTCGTTGTCGCTGTCGCCGAGGAAGACGCCGCCGAGCACACTCGTCAGGCCATTTTCGATTTGAATGACAAAGCCGTCCGTATTGTTTACTTCGGCGTCCACCGGGAAATCGCCGGAGTTAGTGGAGCCGGCAACCAGTATATCGCCCGCATCCTGGGACAGCGGATCATAGATAGCCAGCGAGTAGGGAATGTCGTCG
>JANQRB010000044.1 GCA_028284775.1 Candidatus Kapaibacterium sp.
TTGAGCTATTTTGACGAACTTCCTGCAATCTAACCATGGCAGCATTGAGAAGAAAACTTGTTTGTAGGCGCTCTTAATCCATTTTTCAGGATCGACTAGGTAGTAGCGGGAATTAACGACGCTGAATTGGAGAATTTTGGCGGCGGTTGCGTGTTGTTAAGCTTGAAGCCCGATGTGGCGGTGGAGAGCGGGGGTGGGGCCATCGGGCATTTTTTTGCCGAGTTTCGTTGTCAAAACAACTATCTAGCGCTTCACCTTACCCATCGAATCCGGCATCTCGCCGACGCCAGCCCATCTCTATCTCGAACCATCCGAGCCAGCCTCACCCTATGTTTTAGCATCGCTTAAACACTTTATCTTAACATTTCTAATCTCGCAACATTTTCAATCTCGCATCTCGTAATCCACCGGTCCATTTCTTTCTCGAATCGTCCGAGACAGATTCACACTATGTTTCAGCAGCGTTCAAACACTTTATTTTAACACATCCAATCTTGCATCTCGCCATCTACCAGTCCACCCCTGCCTCGGATTGTCCAAGACAGATTCACACTATAGTTTGGCATCACTTAAACACTAGTCCAGCCGAAGCTGAGTTGTTAAAATATTGACATTTCGCACCTCGCAGTTTACGCTTCAAGCTTTATTGGCGCGTGTCAACCAACTTTCGCACCTGCAAATCCAGCCAGGGCAGCAACACAAAATCAAGCAGCAAAAAATCGCTGCTGTGACGCAATTCTTCGCTCCGGATTGTCTCCAGCTTAGTCCGGCATTCTCTGAGCACGCCCGCACATTTCGCGGTATCACGATAGCGTCGCAGTTGGCGCAGACATGCGAGCAAGGCGTCTATTTCGGCGAACGACATTTCATGGTTTTGAATCCGACGCTGCAGGGAGGCGTCGAGCGACCGCGCCAGGGTGAAATTCCCTAACGCATGGTGAATGATAACCGTCAGGATCGAAATGATCATAAAAATGTCGGTCGACTCCAGCTCCGGGCTTTCGGAGGCGAAGAGTTCTTCACGCCAGGACAGCGCTTCGCTATAGGCTTCCGACATTATGAGACATCCGATCACAGCAAAGTACACCATCCAGATCGTTAAGGTGTGCAGCGCATTGTCATGCTGTAGCTCTTTCAGCATCGGGCTTTGCTCATTCGCCATGTCAATACCCTGCCGGTAGCGAGCGCGGCGCAGCTTAAACATCATCTCGACATACATAGCCTGTACTCTTGCAAGGTCTCGCTTGGCCGGCGGGAACTGCACTTGCCGATATTCCGCCAGCGTTTTACGCTGCAACTCTTCGTCATCGAGCTGAGATGCTGAGACCACAATGAGCAGCCAGGTATTGAAATAAATGTTTGCGTACTCTTTGTACCTGTCAGCGTTGCCTGATTTAACATATCCTTCAAGTAGCTGCAATCGCTCGGTCTGCAAATCATACACATGCCGGTAGTCATCCAGTGCTTCAGCAATGCGTTCAAGAAGTTTGTTGCGTTCCAGTTTGATCGTCAGTCCTTGTTCGGTAATATCATCCTGTAACAGCGCTTCACGGCGCAGTTGCTCTAGCCGGGAACGCACTTTGTCGGCCGCAAGGGGAGGCGCGGATCGGAGAATTGCATGAAAACTCGCGCTAAGGTCGAGGATACCATGAATGGCGCACAGCGATTCGAGGGCTGCATTTTTATGCGCTATAATGTCATCGAGCTGCTGCTTCATCCGGCTGTTTAATGAAATCGTAAATAAATTCTGCTGCAGCTCCCGGCGATACAACTCAGTCAGCATTGCATATTGTTCATGCTCTTCAGCTTTCTTGAGCGCTTTGGCTAACTGCTCGCGACTCTGTTCGTGCAGACCTTTCGCCTTTAGCACCTCGACGATTTCCGTCAACTCCGCGAGTTGTAGTCCATGCGAACGACTGCGCCTCGCGGCGGCAAGGCTGTGAAGAATGGCGTTGTATAGATAGTTTTTAAGACGCGGCAGGTTAACGTTCTGTAATTCGACCCCAAGCTTGCGACGCAGCACCGTCTCATCGTAGTCCGCCATATCATCCAGGCAGCTGAAGAGCCGTAGATAACTGCGGTCCTGACCGTAGCCGACCGCCTGCTTGCGGAAGTAGGCTTTTTCAGATTTGCTTAGCGAGTGAATCAGTTGTAATAGTTTGTCTTGCATTCAATAGACGCAGGAAATGTCTTCAAGGGTTTAACAACTTGCAAGCTAGCATTTTTCAAATAGAATCTTAGTTCTACAAGCCCGGGACCCTGTTTTGGGACGCAAGGAACATTGAGGGCTGAATTGTCTTCGCATTCCGCTTGCGCAAAAATATCAATCAGGAGACATCGCTTGCCACCGCTTTGAATAGTAAGCTGAGCCTCTCAATAGAGCAGGGGCTCGACTGCCGAAGATGCGTTTTTTGCAGCCAATGCTAGTTCTTGCCTCGCGCGTATTGCTGTCCGCTTGCAGTTATTGAATGGTAAATATCGCCGCCAAAAGTCGGGACCGCAGCCAGAATTGCTTTGAGAAATGCAGCTTAAGAGGCCTAACTTGCTACTATCCTCCTTCAAGATTTCAGCTATTTTGATCGTAACAATATGCTTAACGGATTGTGGCGCAACCGGCGGCGAATTGCTGTCGCACGGCAGCCAATTGTCTTTACGGCTATCTGCCTGATTTTATTCACGCCCGGCCTTAGTTCAACTAAGGCACAGGTAGTGCTGCAGCGCATCGAGCTGCATAATGTCACGACTAATACCTCGTTTTGTGGCGGTGGCTCGATTCTCAGCGCCGATCTGCGCTTTGTCGGTGCCAGCGGCAATCCTGCCGACCCGCTTGACTGGACACTGCGGCGACGTAACCACAGTCAGAATAGTCCGCCGGTCGATCTGAATTTCAACAATACGGGCGCTGACCTCGGCGGTCTGATTCCCCTCGCTGTCGACGCAGGCGCTCCCCTGTCCCTGAATGCTGGCGACATTGTGGAAGTATATGTCTTCTGGAGCGATGATCCCTCGCTTCAGTCGCGGCATCTTTTTATGCGCTGCTCGCCGGCCGCCGTTCATATCTCTTCCACCCTGCAGGACGCGCTGACGAATGACCTCGATGCCAACGGCAACGTCGATCCCGGCGACGGCTACACGCTCAACAGTCAGATTATTGAGAGCGCTGGTTCAACGGGCGGCGCTATTACGCTCACGATTCCCCTGGCATCGAGCCTCAGCTTCGCGCCCGGCAGCATTCGCACTACCCCGATCGCGCGTGACGATCATTACAAGGCCATCGGCAACGCGACATTGCAGGTCAGTGCACCCGGCCTTTTCGCCAATGACAACGATCCGGACGGCAGGCCCGGTCTGAGCGTGGAGGCAAGAACGAATGCCCTCAGCTTTCGCGGCGGTCAGGTCACTATCGGCGCCGACGGTTCTTTTGTCTACAGTCCGCCGACGGGTTTTGAGGGCGAGGATAGTTTTGAATATGCGATCATCGACAGCGAAGGCAATCGCGATCGCGCGACGGTCCGCCTGCGTGTCAGTGAGCTGGTATGGTTTATCGACAATACGGCGGCCGGCGGCGGCGATGGCCGTATGTCCACTCCCTTCAACTCCCTCGGCGCATTTAACGCGATTAACGACGGCATCGGCAAGCATCCCGCCGATGGCCAGAAAATCTTTCTGTTTGAGGGGGCCGGCGCTTACACCGGCGGGATCGTTTTGCGTGATGGACAGCAGCTTATCGGACAGGGCATCGATCTGCTCGTAAACGGGCTGACGATTACATCAGCAACGGCCCGACCTGTGCTGAGCAACGCGACCGGCGCGAGCGTCATGCTCGGGGCCAACAACAGCATCCGCGGCCTCGACATCAGTTCGGCGGGCGGCGCCGGCATCAGCGGCACGAACTTCGGTACATGCACCCTGGGATCGATCGACATCAGCGCCACCGGTCACCCGGCCTTGCACCTGCAGAACGGCAGTCTGAATGCTACCTGCGGCAGCGTCAGCTCGCTCAACAGCGCGACCGCCGGGATACATCTATCAAACGTCAACGGCACTTTCAGCGCTACCGGCGGCTCGATCAGCGGAGCGGCGGGGACAGCTTTTAACGTGGACCAGGGAAGCGCCGACATTCGTTACGATGGTACGATCGATAATGACGCCGGCAGGGCGCTCTCCATAAGCAATCGCAGCGGCGGGCGGATCACATTTAATGGACTCATCACTGACGACGATCCCGACGGTAACGCCAATACCGGCGTCTTACTGCAAAACAATAGCGGCGGCGCCGAGATCCTTTGCAAAGGGGGACTGCGAGTCGTCAATTCGGCGAGTACGGCGCTGCAACTCAGCGCCAATAGCGGCGCGACCTTCGGCTTCACAGACATCGAGGTTGACAACAGCGGCAGCAATCAGACAGGCATCACGGCCAGCGGCGGCGGCAGCTTAAGCACTACCGGCGGTACCATTCACAGCGGCAGCGCCACGGCTCTGGACCTCGATGGAATGACGCTGGGAATGACCCTGGCAAGCGTCACCTGCAACGGCGCCGCTACGGGCATCGACATCTCCAATATGAGCGGCAGCTTCAGTATCACGGGTCGCAATGCTCAGGCGGGTTCCGGCGGACGCATCGCAAATATCACGAATCGCGGTATCAGTTGTATCGCCGCTGAAAACATCAGCCTTAACTACATCGATTTTGTCGACGCCTGCACGGCTAACGGCTCCTCTCCCTGCACCAACAGTATATCCGCCGGTTCCAATGCCGGTTGTAATGCGCCGCTGCATTTCGACAATTGCTCTAATGTATCGCTTAATAATCTTGACATCGACGGCAGCGCGCAAAATGGCATCAACTGCTGGACCGTTACCAACCTGAGTATCAAGCAGGTAAATATCGTCGACGCCGCCAATGAAAGTTTCGAGAGCGGCATGAAGCTGTTTAACCTCTTTGGCACCTGCCGCATCGACAGCAGTTCGGTGGATACTTGCGCGGGCGACCACGTACGGCTGCACAATGACAACAGCACGCAGCTTGTCGTTACCTTCGCCAATTGCAGTTTTACCAATTCCTCCCAGGGCTTCGGCATCCAGACCGCCGGGCGCGGTAACTCCCGCATGGATATTACGGTGGAAGACTCGGAGGTCGGCAATAACTTTTCAACCGGCATTAACATGCAGGGCTCCGACGATGTGACGGCCTCGGGCGGCGCGTTTAATTTTTATGTACGACGCAACAACATCCACCACAATGGTGCGGCGGCGATCGATCTCAATTTTCTTGGGCAGTCGCCCGCCAGCTTTGAGGTAGTCGACAACGGTACGGCGGTCAATCCGATTGTCTTTCATGGCAGTTCGGTCATTAACATCAACCAGGGCCGCAATGGGTCACCGCCCTACACGGATGCCGAAATCAGGGGACTGATTCGCGGCAACTATATCGGCTCCGGCGCCAACACGTCTGGCACCAGCGGCGGCTCGGGCATCCGGGTGGTTGAGAATCAATCGGGAACGATGATACTGCTCATCGACAGTAACACGGTGCGCGGCTGGCCCGGCCTGGGAATTTATGTGCTGGCCCGCGATAACGCCAATGCCGCCGGCTCCGGCGATAGCGACGTCGATGTGACGATCGTCGATAACGTCATCAAGGATCCCCACGGCGCCTTTCCCATTGCGGGCATCGCGGTGGAAGCCGGCGCCACCAGCAATGCTTTCGAGCTGCACAATATCTGTGCCACGATCGAAGGCAACGAGGTGACGGTCGTCAATCCCTTCGAAGCCGTCGTCGAAGTGTTTCAAAGATTTAACACAACGGTTCAGTTGTTTAAGAGTACATCGTCATCCAATGATCCGGCGACGATTTTGAACGACCTGAATACAATCAGCGGCTCGCCCGCTACGGATGCAATCGGTACGATCGGCATTGTCACGACGGCCTGCGACACGCCTTGACCGCAGTTTGTCGGATGACTCTGCCTTCTAACAGACAACGGCAATCAAACTGCAGCCAAACACTTTCAGCTGAGAAGTTCATGCAGTATTTGCAACGTTCCGAACTAGGAGTGACACAAAGGGAAGCCAGAGTAGCGGATCTGCTCATGGCCAACCTGCAATCCAAGGAGATTGCGCAGACACTTAACATCTCGCGGCGTACGGTTGAAGGGCATCGCCTGAGTTTGCGACGCAAGCTGGGCCTTGGGCCGGATGAGTCGCTGGCGGCGCGTCTGAATAACAGTCCGACGGAACAGCTGACCGAGGAAGCGCTGCTGCGCCAACGTCTCTACACGCTGGCCCCCGACCTCACCCCTATGGAAGCCAAAGTCAGTTTACTGGTTTATCGCGGACAGCAGAGCCGCGCTATTGCGGCCCTGCTTGGAATTTCACCCCGTACCATCGAAGATCACCGCAGTAAAATCCGCGGCAAACTTGCGTTGGGACGGGGCTGCTCCTTGATGGCGGCTGTGCAAAACCTGCTGCAGGCTGTCTCTACCTGTAGCAGTCGTTGATGCCGACTCAATACAATTGTCGGGCGACTCTCCGATTCCTTCGCTGCTTTCGCGACTGTCAAAAGAGTGCCGTTCATTCTTACAATTCACGCAGATGGTAGGCCAGGCTGATGCCGGCGGTCCAGTAGGCGTCGCTGCCGGCGCCTGCTCCGAGGGCGGGATCGGGAACGGCGTCGAAGTCGTCGGTAAAGATGATGTTAAAGTCTACCAACAGGCCGATCGAATAACGGCTGTTCGGCTTGAGGTCGGCTTGCAGACCAAGGTCAATGCCGCCGGCAAATGCCGAACTGTAGTTTTGTCCTTCGGCTGAACGGGCCGTAGACCAATTCAGCGTCGGGCCGATAGCAACGACTAGCCGCAACGGCTGATCATCCGTGAAATAGGGCAGAGGGTTGGCGCCGAACATCGGGAGCGCAAGGTTGATCCGCAAACCGAGACGATTGAGGTCGATCCGGTTGTTAAAAGCAAGGCCAAGTTCGTTTGCTCTGCGCCGGAATGACTCACGGTCGGCGCGGTAGCCGATGAGGGCGCGCGCATAGGCCAGATCGATACTCGTGTAATTGGCGACATATCTCCTGAATGGCGTCAGAAAGAAGATATTCTGATACGAAACGCCATAGACGCGCAAGCCCGCCGCCGCGCCGAATCGTCCCCATTGTTCGTTTTCGAATTCAGCGGCGTAATGCGGGATGAAGGGGTTCAGAAAGATCGAAGCGGCAAAAGGATTGCTGTAGTCCAGGGCTTGGGCTGGCGATATTTCCAGAAGAATTAAACAAACGAGGCCGGTAAGTAGACGGTGTGTTGGCAATGGTATACGGCAGTCCTCCCTTTTGCAAATCTCTTTTGCTATCAAAGATGTCGTGTGCATATACGTTTCCTCCTGGCAGTCGCGAGTGTGAGTCTGTCTTGTTGCCTAGCGTTTAGGGGAGATATGTTCGGAAAGCGCTGTTTAGCATACTACCGAATTCCGTCAATTCAAGGCTACTCGCGTCTTCACCCGGCATTTCCTGATTTATGAATCTCGGGAACAACAATCGTCCTTCGATCGAAGGATCACCACCATCTCTACTTAAGCGATAGTGCAGGGCAAAGCTCGCAATAATTAATTTTCCGGCTGACGCATTTGCAGGAGCCAGCGTATCATAGCGGCAGAATGATTGGTTCCGCTCAGAATCGAATGCCATATCGGTATCGATGCTGATAACAATTTCGCGATCGACTAAGTCTGTAAGGTAGTATTCGTCATTGCCATTAAGATCGAGGCGCTTTCCAATCGAATCATCAGTTCCATGACGAGCAAACTCAGTAGCCATCGTCGCTGATCCGGCAAGGTCCTCGGGCACGGTTATTCTCAAGGTCCAGCCGAGTCCTGACTCACCGCACAACGCCGGACGGACCCTAAACTCTTGTCTCCCTTCTGCGATATTCAACGGTCCCGGGCCATCGAACGAGGGCATAATCGTGCGCCGGTTAAGGCCAAAACCGTCAAAGGGCTGAAGAAACAATGGCCGTAAAACATCATCATATTGATTTTCGAGAAACAACAGCATGTAATTGCAAGGTGGACTGCCTGATGTACCTGATCCGGCTACGATAATGCTGTCAGACTCTATACTTCGGAGCAGACCCAAAATCACATCGGCGCTGTCGCTCAGTTCTCGATTCCGGCTCTCGGCCTGTTTGAGAGTCTCCAACACATCAAACAAAAGACTATTTTGCAACCCTTCCAACTGGAGCAGCCCATCGAGCATGTGGATCTGAATACCCAGATTCGTTATCATCTCCGAGTTCTGTCGAATCATGCGGCAGTTCAACTTAACAAGGTCGCACAATCGTTTGTTAACACAGTCAATTCCACTTGTCTGCCTTACATTGTTGCGCATCTCATCGACCAATTTTCGGGTTGTGTCGATGAGACGACCGGTTTCCCACAACAAGACGCGCTGACCGACAGTAACGCCCTCCAGGATTTCACTCAGCTGGCCGGTTGTCTCGTACAGCGCGGCCAGATTCTCATTGCGCTCCCATTTGTTTGAGCAATCCTGTACAAAGAAAATGATGATCGTTACAAGGATCGCAAGCGTTCCGACCGCTGCATCGTGCCCCTTTAACTCTCGCAGGCTGCGCCGCAATGCCTTTTTGCTTCGTCTTGACAGCATATTTTAGTTGTGAAATGCCTCGTGCGATTCGAAGTGATCCAGTACCATTTCACCGTCGCGGGAGGAGTACCGGAGCATCCGCAAACAGAGCGCCGAGACGCCGAGGTAACCGGGGTAAGCTATCAGGGCTGACAGGCCGTTATCGCAAGCCGCGCGGGCGGAATGATGGAGTATGGCATGCGCATCATCGAGAATATCCACGACCCAATCCAATGTATCGACGTGGCGTTCCGGCTCAAGAGTGGAGCGGATAGCAAATACTCTGCTGCGTCTTGTCGGGCTATTCTGTATGTCGTCACCCGGCGTCTTTGAGTAGTGCGCTTCCGTAAAGCTGAATTCTCCGCGCACATGCAGCTTGGGCCAGGCCTTGTTTAAGTCGTCCTCATCTTCCGCGCGAAAACTGAAAACGGCATAACAGAGCAGAGTACGGCTGTTCATAATGATGTCTCTCCGCTTCCGGCCGGCGCCGGTATCTCCGCCGAATAGTTCAGGATACTACCAAGGCAGGTGTCACACTCATTGCATTCGTCCGGCCGATTTTTCCCGGACGGCTTTGGAGCTAATGTACCGGAAGGATTGCTACTCCGGCTTTCCTGATCCGATCTCGGATTCAGAGGCGCAATGCAGATCCGCAGTTTGAAATAGCGGAGATATTGCAGCAGGCAGCTCCGCGCGTAGCACGAATCGAGGTTGTGCATACTTTCACGCACCTTGGGATTCATCGCGTTGTAGGTCATGATCAATTGATGCGCCCGGTGGCGACTGTGTTTCAGCAGCCTTTGATAGTCGGCGGCGCCGGCATCAAGTTCTCTGACTTCACAGGCGCAGTCTTCCACTTCACGAACTAAACTGCGGCGCGGCGGACCGCATTTACAATCGGTGGACAGACAATTGTCAGCACCGGTTTCCACCCGAAGGTCGCGCCGCTCGCGAATTGTAAGCTGCTGGATATCGCCCTTATTTCCTTCTATGCTTGTCGTTCGCCTCTGACCGGATACATCAACTGTGATATCGGTCGTGAAAGATTGCCATTGCAAAGTCAGCACGAATGCAATAAACACAAGGAGGAAGGAAACAATGACTATTCCGACAAACCTGCCGGCTTTGCCATAGGGGAACTTTTCGTCGCTACCATTCGACATAGTTGAGATTGCTCCTGATACAAGCTTTGCGGGACATTCAATTACATTTTCGCTCTCTTCTTCACAGACTTCCGCGCATTGACTCTTTGCCGTCTGCGCAAAATGGCTAGGATTGAATCATGGTCATTGCGTCTTGCTATACTAGCCGTTTTAAGGGCATCGATGTCAGATTTAACTAAATCCAACTCAGAATTAAGCTGTGCCGCGATACATTTTCCATCAGCGCTGCATTGTTCGTCGAAGTCCTGTTGATCGAGATTTGCGCGCAGGTCGTCGATCGTCTGCTTAATTTCGCTTTCAATTGAGCGCTGCTTCTCGCAGCTCAGATTGTTTGTGCGAGATTCTGAGCGCAGGTGATCCAGAGTCCGCAGCAGTTCATCGAGTGTGTTCTGCATGACGCGTTGTCGGTCTCGATGCCGCTCCAGTTTTAATTCGTGCTGTCTGTTGTCAAATGCCAGCTGTCCGCGACGATAGCTGTCGTTCACATGAATCGTCAGCCGATAGAGCAGAAAAAAGACAATGAGCAGAACCAGGAGGATCGCGTAGAACTGCCAGCCGGAAAAAATCGTCACTTCTTCAATCATTGTGATCGGTCCCGCAATCTGTAATGTGTTTATTCGATGCTCTTTGCCGTAACATTGACCTCGCGCATCCACGAGTCCATTGCTCTTACATCAAATGCTTCGCCAGGTCCCACCAGTTTTCGCGCCGCGCTTCACGCAGTATCTTCGTCGCGCAATGTATGTTGCCGCCCTTGTGATGATATTCATCCCAGACGTCGATGAATTTCGGCGTATAGTCCAGCTTCTTCAGTTTGTCCCCGACGTAGTGCTCCAGAATACAAGGCTCGCCGTCGGAAGTGACGCCGGGCTTTGGAATGAAAAGCAGGTCGTTCCAGACGGCGCAGTTAACCATATTGGGAAAGTAGGCAACGGCTTTCTGATACTTGTTGGAAGCGAATAATGCCGGAATGTGAATGATGTCATCCGCGTGCAGGTTCAGATTCTTTTGCAGCTCATGTTCGTTGATGTCCAGGTAGCGCTGGTAAATCATATTGCGACTATACAGGACATTGTTAGTAAGCAGTTCGTGAATACTACATTCCGCGAGACGATTGCTTTCGCGCGAGGTAAAGGGATCGGAAGGAAAGTTGGAATGGATGTCGACCTCATGCGCCAGCGTTTTGTTTTGAAACAATCGTTGCGCTCCTTGTTTCTTTCTGTTCAGATCGACGCAGATTTCGTAAAAGGCGCGCGGTGAAGCCAGCAGAGCCTTAAATTTGCGATCTTCGCCTTTAACCATCACGAAGGCCAGTATCTCGTCCAGGTGCCCGGTAGCAAGCCAGGCCGTTTCCATTTCGAAGGGCGCCTGAACCTTTTGGGCTCGCAGGAAATCTTTCAGTCGAGACGACACACGCCCGCCGGGGGCCTTGGGCGCTATCGAACCGCCGATGACGATGCGTCCGAAGGGATATTCAATACCATTAACATTTATCGGCGGCGAAGCCATGATATTGCCGAAGGCGCGGATCGAATGTGAACCGTCCAGGTAGGCCCGGCGACGCTCCGTGCCCATGTTCGGGCCGGAGAAATAGCGATCCACCGTCTGGCGGGCATGTTTATCGTGCAGCACCACGTCGTGTTTCTGCCGAGGTGTCGCCGTGAAGCCGAACTCGATATGATCCTGGATCCAGTATTCATTGCCGCCGATTGGCCGTTCCAGCAGTTCATGCCTTATGCCTTTATGTCGGTCAAGAACCTGCTGCAAACCGCTGACCGGACCATTGCCGTATTCGCCCCTGGCATAGGTGCAGATTTTGCGCGGCCGGTCGGCGACGGACATCATAATCCAGGGCGCAACGCGCAGTTCCACCCGGCCGGCGGCAATGATAGCTTTATCCTGGCTGAGCTCCACCGTCAACTTGATATTGCCATCGGATTCCAGGGCGTGAAAGCATAGACCTTCGACGGCAAGGTCAACAGCACTGCTCCCGGCCACCGATTGGCTGAAGAGATCGACACTGACACTGCTTGTTCGGGGGCAGAGCAGCACTTTCGACTTAACATCATTAGCGCCGTCGGAGCTGGCAAGGGAATACGAAAAGACTCGCAGCCGGTGGCTGTCTTCTTCGGACACGCTAAGTTTAAGCTTAAGGTCCAATGCGGGCTGAGGACTGATGTCGATTTGGAAGCATGTCATGTCCTTCAGATCGTTGATGCCGCCAATTTTCGCGTCTTCATAGTCCGGACTCTGCGATGCGAGCGTATCACGATCATTGTTTACCAGCAGATAGTCCGAATACAGCGCTTCGTTTTCCGGCTGGTCTGTCTGCGCAAAATTTATTCCCGGGTTTGCTCCTTCATGCGGATATGCGCTTAACTGAATCCGATAGATATCAACGTGAACTTTCAAGCTCTTTAACCTCGATCCTTGTTCATCCGAAAAGTCGGCTACTATTGCGGCGGACTCAATGTTGTCACTATCGGCAATCAGAATCAACTCCGGGCGCAGAGATTCGATGCTTAGTGTTTCACCGCTAGCGACATCAGCGCCGTCATCCGCTGTCTGCAGCCTGATCCTTCCCCTAACGGTCAGTTTGCAGATCTTGGCATTGGGGGGCGCTTCCGCCTCAAGATCAAGCGAGCGGCGGCCGCCTTCCAACAATGCGATGATGGATTCGCTGTGAGTCGCTGAGGCATCACCTTCCTCCGGCAGCAGTGAATCAGCCAGACAAATACGAACATTTTTCATGTAGGCTCCTGTGCATGAGTTTTGTTTAATGATAATCTGCCGCAAAGCTGCGACTGCAAGACCGGTGAAGAAGATTACACCCGGACAATACCGCCGGGATGATCCGAAGACAGGTGCAGCTTGTTGTCGCTGCCGATCCGAATTTTAAGTTTGCCGATATTCAGATCGGCACGATATTCGAGTCGCATGTCGTCGGCGCCGACGAAGATTACATTATTGTTAACATCCAGCTCCAGGTCGATGCGGCGCCAGCATTCGAAGTAGGGGAGCACTTCGCTGATTACGGTTTGGATACTGCCGTCACTAAAGACAAGCTTGCCGTCCGTTTGCTCCATAACAATCTCGCCGTCTTTAAAACAATGTGTGAACCTGACCTGATCGCAGGGATTCGCAATCGATCTATCCTTCACGATCAGGATCTCTTTATCCAGCACCTCGAATTCGATATTCTCATCCAGACAAATAGGATCACTGGTCATCAGTCAAACCTGTTTAATGAACAAATTGTATTTAGAATTAGGGCGCCAGGAAGCGCCGCGACAGACTAAACTCTTTAACAGCTTGGATTTATTTCGGCATATCGGGAGTGTTGCATTAATTGATCATTTCGTCTCGATCATCGCCCCTCATGATTCGGCTGTAGACTTCAATCAACAATATGTTCTCGACGATCTGCAGGCGAGCTTCGCAGTGATGCAGTCGCACGAATTGCCGGCGATCATTCTTTTGTGAATTCAGATCGATCACAATGAGCTGCAAAGTCTGGTCGCCGCCGCGTTGCGTTTGAATCCGACAACGGCAGAGATCGAGTTGCATAACGGCGACCGCCTGGCAGGGTGACCTGTCGAGGTCGCCAAGACACAGGCAGGAGTCGAATAGAGTCATTCCCAGTGCATTTTCATTTAAGCGGTGCAGATAGGCGATACCGTCGTTCCGATGCGAGACTATCAGCTTCGGCAAATTAAACGTCAGTTCGGTATCCGCCAGGTCAAAGGTCTTTTTGATATCCACTGTTTCATTCCGCAATCGCCACGAATACTATATCCTGACCAAACGCTCATCCTGTCTCTGGTATCGATATCGGCTCGCTGTGATCGAACCGTCTGTCTTTGTTGAGGCCAGTGCCGCACAATCGGCTAATTTCCGTCCTTTCGCATCCTTTGCTTGTCAGTTCGATGGTCAACTTAGACCGCAAATGCAGGAGACGCAATACGACTTTTCCGTCAATACTTGAAGTCTGAGCGACGGGTATTTTTGACTGAGGTCCCTGTTTTGCAGCGCTTTAATACTACAGCCGATAGATTTCAGATTTTCTCCGGTACGTTATTTATACACGGCGTTTAGTGCACAGTGTACCGCGGGCACTGGTCTTTAGGATTTGAGCCGCGATTTCAGCAGTAAATAGTACATAGTATCAACGCATTTTCACTATTTTGACGCGCAGCTGCAGGATTGTTACGAAATACTCGCGCCACTTGCGCCGCAAGTATTCCGGCCGGCGACACAGCAGGCTGTATCCCCGGGGCTGGCAAAGTCATCAAACCCATTCTCAGGCCAGGGCGCCATTGCGATGCAACGTACCCAAAAGCTCTTCGAACTGATCAAGTCGCTGTCACGCGCTGAAAAACGCTACTTCAGCATCTATGCCGAACGTCACGTGATCGGGGCGGTTAACTACTATAAGCGCCTGTTCGATGTCATCAACAAAATGGACGATTACGATGAAGAGCGCGCTCGGGCCGCCTTTCAGGGCGAAGCCTTCGGCCAGCGCCTCTCGACAGAAAAGGTCTATCTGTACAACCTGATCATGCGCAGCCTGCGCTCCTTTAACGCGGGCAAATCGATCGACCAGGAATTGATGGATCACCTGCACAATATTGACATCCTCGAACGGCGCGGTTTGTACCCCCATGCCCGCGATCAGATGAAGAAAGCAAAGGAGAAAGCCGAGAGCGCCGAACGCCAGTGGCTACGCCTGCACCTGCTCTACCGGGAACGTTTTCTGGTGCATACTTGCCATATCCGCAAAACTGAAGTCGCCTTGCGGCAGGTCATCGATGAGACAAAAACCACTGCAGCGGCCTACGAAGAAGAGCTGCAGGTACGTGATTTGTATGACCAGATTTTTTTGCGTATCCGCATAGAGCCTAATCCGCCGGACTCCGAGGAACAGGATTCTTTGCATGACCTGAGCGACCGGCTGCACAAAGTGGACGAGTTGCAATTGCAGTCTGTGCGCGCCCGCGTCTATCTGCACACGGCCAAGGCTCTTGTCTACCAGCGCTACCGTCAGTTCGATCGGGCCCTTGCGCAGCGACAGGAAGTAGTGCGCCTGCGCGAAGAAAATGTTAAGGTGTTTCGCGACGAGCTCTGCCTGCATATCAATGCATTGGGTAACCTCGGCAATATCGCGATGCGTCTGCGAGAGATTCGGATTGTGCAGGAGGTAATCGGCAAGCTGGAAGCCTTGCCGGCCGCGACTTTCGACGAACGCGGTGAACGTTTTCAGAACCTCGCACTGCTAAAGCTGGAGCAGGCGATTAACATGGGACGGACCGATGAGGCGCCGGCGCTGGTCGCGGAGATTGAAGAAGGCCTGGAGGAATTCGACACGAAGATCAATCATGCAAGACGCCTGACCCTTTTGCACAACCTGACGATCCTCTATTTTCTTGCCGGCTCCTATGAGCGCGCTCAGCACTGGCTGACTCGCTCGAAGGAAATCGAGCGTTCTCATGTCCGCAAGGATATTCAACGCTTTGCTCTGATGCTGGCGCCGCTCCTCAATTTCGAGCTGCAGCGCTATGGACTCATCGAAGCGCAGTTGGATGCGCTCTACCGACGTCTGCGTTCGGAAAGGCGACTGCGGCAGTTCGAGCGACACTTTCTTTCGTTTATGCGCAAGGCCATGAGTTTAACGGATCAGAAGGCGCTGCTACAACATGCGGGCGCCTGTGCCGACAAGCTGGAAGCCCTTATCAAAGACCCCAAGCAGCAGAGCTTCGGCCTGGTGGAGGTCTATTGCTGGCTGCGCAGCAAGGCAGAAGAGCAGCCGATTGCAGCTGTCTTTAATGATTTACTCAACGGCGCATAAGCCCGCTCGCAACTAATCCCCGATTACCAGAATTCACGACTGCCGCGCTTGGCTCATTGTTATTCGCAGGATTGGATTGAGTATGCTAGCGCTGATGGAACGAGCTACTTCTCGACTGCCAGCCAGTAAACTTTTAATCCCTCGGTCCATTCGTAGGGGGGAAGAACATTACTGTCATCAAGGAGAAGGTCTAAGCGGCAAATTTCGAGTCCGAAGTAGGTCTCGTTAACATCTCTGGCAGTCACAACATAGGTGTTGTCGTTGTCCGATTCCGAAAGCGCCGTAGCGAACACATGGGGTCTGATAGAAAAGGGATTCGGAAAGAAGACCTGGATCGATTTGGATACGGCCCCCAAGTTGGCGCCGACATCCACCAGCCCTGTCTGAATGTTTTTGCTGTTCGTTCCCGTGTATAAGAGCAGCTCGCCGCCGCGTAGTGCGCCGGAGCTCATAACATCGCCGCTACTCACAACCAGGCGGTCGGCAAAGAGATGCAGACGCGAATCAAATGAATTCAGCGAGTCGTATCCGGCCTCGCGAAATGCGATATCACTGTTCAGCGCACCCAGCACCAGTTCGCGATTGGAGCTGAGATGATGAACCTTCCCACCAGCTTGATCGCCGAATTTAAGGGCGTCTCCAAGCGTATTATTGATCTCCAGCTTTCCTGTCGGCGGTGCCGCGCCGATGCCGACCATCCTCGCTGCCGCATCGTCGTGCACGAGCAACGGCGATTTCTCGATCGGCGCCGCGAGCTGCCCGTCCCAATAGCCGGGCAGATTCTCGTAGTGCAAATACAAATTGGTCGGGCCGCTGGGATGCCCGGTGACAATTTCGTCTATCCGAATCTGTATAAATCCGCTTGCGGCAATCTCCGTCGCCGCCGTTGTAAAGCTCCATCCCGGGCGCTCGCCCAGCTCCGACGCGGCAATAACATTTGTCGTCCAGTCAGCATCAGGCGTGCCGTCGGGCTTGATGACCTGGGCTGCCACATGTGTAACATCATCGGCGCTTGCCAGCGCCCATTCTTTGCTGATGTCGCCAACGTCAAAGAACAGCGTAAGCGTGGTCGGCGCCGCGCTGCCGATGGGATTAAGTGCCAGCGCACTAACAAGATCGGTGTTGCTGAGACGCAGGTTAAGGCTGTTAGTGCTCTGGCCATCGTTGAGAATCGTATTGGAGCCTACAAAGCCGATGTGCAGCGGCGCCAGGCGTTTGCCGCGCTGCCCGGCGATGTTGAGATGCTGGCTCTGGCGGCCGCTCAGGGGATCGCCTGCCGCGGGCCCGACAATATTCTTGTAACGAAATAGTACCCGCGTGCTGCGCGCTCCACCGCTCGGCTCTACATTGATGCCGGTCAGTATGAGCTTTACGAGATCGCCGGTATCGAGCACAGCTTGCGAAGTGTGAAGCAAATAAAGACTGAAGGCCCCGCTCGCGTGCAGCTGATGAAAACAATTCCAGCCGCTGACCGAGCTGTCGAGCGCAATGGCGGCTTGTGAAGCGCCAGACAGCAGGCCGGGACGAAAATGCAGCGCGACGTGGTAATACTCACTGGATGCCGGTATGGCGCCGAGATCCAGCAATTCTACCTGGCCCGCAACAATGTTTCGCAATTCGAGATTGATACTGCGGCTGTCTCCCGCATCCGTAATGTAAAGCGTTTGCTGGTCGTCGTCGTCTGCCAGGGAAAACTCCAGCGGATGGGTCATGCGGTAGGTTGCGAGCGCCGCGCGGTCCAGGGCCATATCGGCTTTGATTTCCGTGTCGCTTAAGGCCCGGCTGTAAATGCGGACATGACTCATCCTGCCATGAAAATACGAATTCGCATTCCCGAGGCCGAGCCGCAGATAGCCGCCGGCAGGCGATAGACCCGCACAGGTATTCGTGACATCCGCCACGCCGTTAATGTAAGTCTTCAATTCGTTAAGACTGTGATCGTAGCGCCAGGCCAGGTGGTACCATGTTTCGACAGACAAAGCGGTCGTAGTGACCGGGTCGGGTGTGCAAAAGCCAAAGTAAGGCTGTCCGTTCCGTACGCTTGCAAAGAGCGCCATGTTGTCTTCGCTCGTCGCCGCCATGCCGAGGATCGTATTGTCACCGGGACTGAAGCTGCTGCAGTTAAGCCATGCTTCAATGGTGAAGTCAGCGCCGGCGAGATCGAGGTCTGAGACCGTCGTAAACTCAATCGCATCGTTGCTGCCGTCAAACAACAGACATGCGCCGAATTGATCGTCAGCCACGATCGCGGGATCGCCGCTGAGCGAGCCGTGCCTGTCTTTGCCGCTACTGTCCAGCACTCTGCCGCTGTTAATCTCCGCCAGTGCCCAGTGCGCTTCCAGATTGAGATTGGAGCCGCTCATGTTTTTTGCTCTCCCTTTAACATTGTATTTCGAGACTTGCTCTACACGTTATTGCCGGCCCGGCTACTGGACTACATTTCGATCGCCAGCCAGAACAGTTTTAACTGCTGATTCCAGTCATGAACAACAAACTGATTCGGATTGTCAAGGAGGAGATCGACGCGACCAATGTCAACGAAAAAGTGCATATTCGTTACCCCTTTGACGGTCAAAGCGAACACATCGGAATAGGCGGCTTCCCCCAAAGCCGTAACGAAGACCTGTGGCGCGGCGACGGCAAAGGCGGTGGGAAATGTAATCATCTGCTGTTTAACAATAGCTCCGACGTTAGGCCCGACAAGGACTTCACCCATCTGGATGTTCTTAATGAGCGTTCCGCCGCCGATTTGCAAACCGCCGCCTTTCAATTGACCAGATGCGATGATGTCGCCGTCGAGTACGCTCAGATTACCGTTATCAATCTTCACTTTTTCCGTTGATTGGCTGATGTCATTATAAGTCGCCGCGCGAAAGGAAAAGACCCCATTATGCGCGTTCAACACGAGTTCGCGGTTAGAACTGAGAAAATGCGCATTCTCACCCTGCTCGTCGCCAAACTTGACGGCATCGCCGTTCGGCTGTTTAATCTCCAGAATTCCGCTTGGCGCCGTAGTCCCGATACCGACCTTTGCTGCGCGCGTTACCAGGGGCGTTTTCTCGATCGGCGCTATGAGCTGTCCGTCCCAGTAGCCCGGAAGGTTTTCATACTTTAGATATGCATTCGTCCGGCCGCTGGGATGATCGCTGACAATGTCCGCGAGGCGTATCAGGATGAATCCGCCTGTCATGATTTCCGTCGACTGTGTCGTGAAACTCCAACCGGGCCGTCCGCCCAGCTCCGCGGCATTCGCCGTAGCTCTCGTCCAGTTAAGGTCTGGAGCGCCGGAGGAGTTAATAACATTGGGGTCCAGACTCTGTATCGCGACGGAATCGGCAAGAGCCCACTCGACCGTGTTGACACCGACATCGAAGAATAGAGTGAATGTCGTCGGGGCGGCGCTGCCGATGGGGCCAAGAGCCAGCGTGTCACCGGGTATCGTATTACTGATCCGCAGCGTGAGGCTGTTCAGACTCTGACCGTCGTTAACAATAGTATTGGAGCCGACAAAGCCGAAATGCAGGGGCACGCTGCGTTTGCCGCGCTGGTTA
The DNA here is from genome assembly GCA_028284775.1 of Candidatus Kapaibacterium sp. Lineage (GTDB taxonomy): Bacteria > Bacteroidota > Ignavibacteria > Kapaibacteriales > UBA7675 > JANQRB01. Next base: position 19,198 of record JANQRB010000044.1, read on the forward strand.
ACTAAGCTCAGATGTTGCGTAAGATTGCCGTTCAGCACTTCATTTTCGCCTACGAAGCCGATGTTATTGTAACGATACAGCAGGCGCGTGCCACGGCTGCCACCGGTCGGATCAACATTGATGCCCGTGAGAATGAGCTTTACAATTTTACCGGCATCCAGTTGAATCGAGGATGTGTTAAGCAGGTAAAGGCTGAACGCGCCGCTGCCGTGCGGCTGGCGGTACAGGCTCCAGCCCGTGATGGAAGGATCGAGAGCAATGGCCGCCTGCGCCGCGGCAGTCAACACGCCGGGACGAAAGTACAGTGCAAAATGGAAGTCATCGCTCGAGGCCTGTGCCGCGCCGCTGCCCATCAATTCGATCGTGCGGCTGCCGCTGTTGCGCAGCTCGAGATTGACGCTGCGGCTGTCGTCGTCATCGACGATATAGAGCGTCTGCTGGTCGTCGTCGTCAAGCAGGCAGCAATCCAGGGGATGTGTGCTGCGGAAGGCTGCGCGCGCCGACAAGTCCGTTAGCATGTCGGCCTGAATTTCCGCTTCGTCCAACGCGCGGCTGTAGACCCGGACATTACTCATTTTGCCGTGAAAATGGGTATCGGCATTCCAGCGGCCGATGCGCAGTGGATCGCTGCTTTCAAAAATGCCCGTGCTGGTATTCGTGGTATCCAGCACGCCATCGACAAAGATGGCCTGCTGGCGGCTGCTATGGTCAAAGCGCCAGGCCAGGTGATACCATTGGTCGACATTTAATACGGTTGCGCTGCCGATGTCATCGTTAAAAAAACCGAAGTAGGGATTGCCCGCGCGCACAATGGCTTGCAGGACACGATCGAGCGCAACGCCACCGCTGAAAGCGGTTCCAAGGATTGTATTGTCCGCAGTAAAGCTCTGACCGTTAATCCAGGCTTCAATGGTGAAGCTGGCGCCGCTGATGCCCAGGTCGGTAGCGGTTCCCACTTCAATCATCGTGCTGCTGCCATCAAAGAAGAGGCAGGCCCCGAACTGATCATCGGCCACGATGTCGGCAGTGCCGACTATCGTGCCATGCCTTTCCCTGCCGCTGCTATCGGGCGCCAGACCATTGTCGATCTCCGCCAGCGTCCAGTGTCCTTCCAGGTTGAGATTGGCGCTGCTCATTGTCTCGTTCTCCCTTCAACAAAAATTGTCATTGCAGATATAGTTTAATTTTTCCCGGACGCGATCCGGCAGCTCTCGGCGTTAAGGACTCTCTTCATCCGGTGTTAACTGCAGCCAGCCTTCGCGCAGCAGCAGCGACGCGCTGAAGGCGGCGGCGGTATCGGCGGCGGCGGGCTGCTCGGGCGTTGCGATCCACGCGCCATTCTGGCGATCCAGCCAGGACCAACTGTAGCCTGCCTCGGCGGGCAGCGGCAGCGCAATATTATCGGCCGGCGTCAGGATCGGCCGCGTTTGAAAAGTGACCTGCAGGGCCTGCAGCGCGGCATAGTACTGATCGGGTGGAATGGCGATGCTTTTGACCGGTACAACACCTGCGCTGGCATGCGCAAGGCCGCGCGGGTCGAGCAGCATAGTCAGATACAAAGGCGGCGCCTCTATTCCACTGTTTAAGTGAAAAGGGTCGTCGACATGCGAACGGATATTGACATGCTGAACGTCGCTTTGCGGCGTGTAATACGTGTTGTCGGCAAATCCGTCGGCTTGCTCGATCCAGTAGCCTACTACACCGTCGTTATACTTACCGTACTCGCCCAGGCGCAGCGGCAGCGATACAGCCGCGCAAGAATTTGTTTCGCGAATGGTGCGCGCCAGATCATGCCGGAATTGATCCCAGCCTTGATGAAGCGGCGGCAGCCCCAGCATCTCCATGCTCAGGGTCAGGCGCGTCAGGGCGATCGGCCGTCCGATCAGCAGCGCCAGATCAGGTTGCTCCGCGAAGTTCTCGGGGTCGATGCGCGCGAGCGCGCTGTCGATGCTAGAAATGAATGCCTCGAGAAAACTCTGTTTTTCAGCCTCTTCGACGGGGTCGGCGCTCGCCGGATCGTAGGCCAGATAGCGCAGTAAGCGTCGCAGGTGATTATTGCCGACTTCATCGATCGTCGCGGCGGCGGCGCTGCCAGGCGCCGGCGCCCATCGGGCATTGCCTTCGATACTGCCCAGCGCGCCACCCTGTTGATCGTAGACCATCAGACTCCGATCCAGCCGGTTGCTCAGCAACCAGCCGCAGACGGGCGAGCTTGCCGGATGCGCGTTCATTTCCACCACATCGTCCGCAGCCGCAAGCCAGCGCATATTGAGGCGCAGCGGCGGCACAAAGCGCGGGTTCAGACGCAGCATCGAGGGATGCCCGGGCAGCAGCAGGGGGGCCGCGCGAACCACGCTGTCGACATCGAGCTCAAGGGTCTGGCCGAAGCTGTCCAACAGTCGGGCACGGCTGAGGCGCAGCCAGCCACTGCGAATCGGGTTAAAATCGTTTAAGGGCTGCGGCGAGACGCGATTGAAATTTTTAACGGCGGCCTTCACCGCATCCATGAAGTCCGAAGCGGAAAGCTCCTGATCGAAGCGGAGCGGATCGGCGATATCGAGCTGCAGAACCTGCTGCTGCATGAGCAATGCATCGTTGAAGCCGCTCAGCGCCTGCGCCTGCATCTCATCGGACAGCAGTGGCACAAGGGCGCGCAGAGCGCTGTACAATGGATCGGCCGCCTGATCCGCCGGCGCGACCGGAAAGGTGGGCAGTGAGCTGTACCAGGCCGTGACGGCCGCAAGATTGGCTGGTGCCTGCAGATAGTCATCGTCCGGCGTGACGCCTGGATTGGCGTCGTAATACTGCGGCAGCAACTGTTTGTTAAGCCAGCTTAGCAGTGTGTCCTGCAGGTAACGCGCCGGCAGCGGTGTTAACATACTCTGTCCGCTGTACAGGTTGGCGGCTTTGACAACCTGTCCTTTGCCTGCCTGCAGTGTCAGGTCAGGCTCGTTTTCTACCGACACATAGTTATCACTTACAAAGTCTGAACCGTAGTTGCGATTGCTGTCCGCCACATTGCTTTTGTTCGCCAGGGGAAAAACTTCGACTTCCCATTCCAGGAGCAGGGGATGCCAGGGCTGAACGCTCCATGTTCGGTGCCCCGCTGCACTGAACGCGATGGACCCGGCGCTGCAATTGCTGTCGTCCAGTGCGGCGACGGCGGCCAGGAGGTCGTTCAGTTGCGCCGGGACGGGCGGATAGCTCAGGGCCGGATCGTCGATGACCGGACAGCAGAGCGAATCATCGCCGGCAGTGTTGCCATGGCGACGGCTGGGCGCGACGGCGGGTCCCGCCAGTGCAATTCCCGGTTCGGCGGGCTGCCAGTAACGCGGTCCCGGGCCAGGCTGCAGTTCCAGGCTGACATTGGCGGCCTGCACCTCGGCGCTGCTATTATGACTGGCCAGATCACTCAGAGCATCGTTAACAGCCTGCGCCAAAACGGCCGCCAGCGAGGCGGAGGCCGAAGCGCCAGCTGACGCGCTTGTAACAACGCCACCAGCATCATATTGCAGCAGCAGAGTCCCGGTCGCTTCTTCCTGCCGCCGCAAGTTTTCCAACCCGCGCTCTTCGATAAAGAGCTGTACTTCATCGGGATCGGGATAGCTGTCAGGCAAAGTCTCGGGTGGATAGGAACAGGTCATGAACCTGCACCAGTCGGCGTAAAGCTGACGACGACGCGCTTCGATTTCCGCCAGTGCCCGGTCATAACGCTGTTGCGTAAGGTTGAGGGTATTCAGCCGGTCGGCGAGGCCCGGCGGCAGCTCGATGTTCATCTGTGCCGCGCCATCGACAGCGCTGGCCTGCGTTGTGCTGCTGCGCGGACGCAGCGTCCACAGGGTACCGCCGGTAACGGCGTTAAAGCCTTTGGCGTGACGCGCTTCGGTAAAGGATGAGCCCAGGTCAAGTTGACGCCCTTCAAGCTGAGAGCCGAGCTGCAACGCCTCCATCTGATCCTCGATCAGAGCCGCGTTCGCCGGGTCGACGGCATTACCAAGCCAGGCCGAGATGGCCTCCGAGCTGGTATTGCCGAAGGCGAGTGTCGGCGAGCTGTCAAGCAGCGCGTTGTCGATGCCGCCGGGATCGGGTGCAAAGTCAAGGCGTCCATAACACAGCATATTCGAGGGCAAGGCATCGCCTGCGCCTTTCGCCACCTGCCAGCTCAACTCGGCGGCGATCTCCGCCATAATTTCATCATCATTGGGAGCCTGCCCGGCATTGGCGGCGCTGTATCGCGTCTGGAAGTCCGCGATAAAGGTGGCAAGAAAATCCTGCGCGGCATCGCTGTACCATCCGATCAGCTCGTAATACACATCGCTCAGTTGGGCCTGATTCAGATCCGGATCGTGAAAACCGAACACGGAATGGCAGTTGGCATAGAGGGCGGCAAAGAGAGGCGTGCCATAGCCGATGGCCGTCAGGCGTTCCAGATACTCGGCATTCGGATCGGCGGGATTCCATTGGTCGATGCGCAGGCTGCGCCCCAGATAACGGAATGGACGATGATCGCCGGCAGCCGGATCAGAGGGATACAGGATCGTGACCGCAGGCGTCAGCGCGCCGGCCGCGTCGGGATAGAGATAGTCGCTTTCCACTACCCACTGTGCCTCGATGCTGTCGTCAAGGCTGGCGCGACGTGTAATCAGCCAGCGGTTAGGAACACGCGGAAAGACGGCAGCAGCCTGGCCGGGATTCGTTTCGTCCGGCGTATGCACGCCCTTAGCGAGAGTGTCCGGCAACGCCCAATGCAGGTGCAGACCCGGCCTGAGATGCAGATTGTCGTTCTGAAATGGTTTTGACAACACGCTTGTCGAGAGATAGGGATCGCCGGCGTTGAAATCGCGGCTGCCGTCGGAATAAGGCAGGGCGCTGAAGTCAGCCATCGCGTCTACAAGCGTGGTTTCGCTGGTCGCCAGCAAGGCATCCAAGCGCAGGGGCACGACTAAGAGCGAACTCATCCGGTACTTCCTCCTTAAGATCCAGTTATGACGAAACGAAGCATTTCCGCGCCTTCAATCATTTGTAAGGCGAACTGCGCCGCCGTGAAAGCGCCGCCGGCGCCGAGCGCCGTCTCGATATCCGTAGCCAACTGATTTATCTGAACCGTACGCTCGTTTTCATCGCGCCAGGGCAGCGGCACGTTAAGCGATTCGTAGAGATCACCGGTGGCGGGATCGCGCAGCCTGCGGATCCAGGGATCCGGGGCGGCGAGGGGTTTGTCGAAGCCGAAATGCAGCATCTCGGGTTTGCGGTGGATGTCGACCGTTTTCAGATCGCCGTCAAAGAGGCAGATCAGGATGTTGGGCGAGAGGCGATCCATGCGCAGCAGCGGCAGTTTGAACTGTTCGTCCAGCACCGTATCGGTCGAGTCGATCGCGGCGCTGTAGGCGTCCACCAGAAGATCGGGGAAGCCCGCCACCACGTCGGATCGCAGCAGCAGGCCGCTCACACTGGAGTAGGGATTGGCCGCCGGGCTATTCGGATAGAGGCCGTCGGCCGTTCCGTCGGCTGTCGTCACACGGCCAATGCTGAAGGCGCCATCCAGCAAGGCTTTGACCCAGGCCGTGTCCAGCCGGAAAAAGCGTATCGACTCTTTGGGCAGCATCCGCTCGTCGGGCAGCAGATAGCTGAAGGGCAGGCCGCGCAGCAAACTGCGGTCATTGAACCAGGCCACAACCTCGTCCGGAGCAGCCGGCGAAGCGGAGGGGGAGGAGGTCGCGACCGTCGGCAGATGAGCAAAGGGAGTGTTTTGATCGCTACGCCGGAGGTTCTGCGCATACCGGCGTTTCCAGGTATAGAGGCTGCGGGCAAAGGACTTGCTTTGCAGAGCCAGATGGCGACCCAACTCCCAGGCGGCTGCATAGCGCAGGTCGAAGACGCCGCTGGCGGGATCGTAGCGCAGCAGGGAGTCAGCGGTCTCCACCGGCAGATCCAGCGCGCCGCCGCTGCCGCCGGTCAAAGGACCACGGTACCAGGCCACGCTGCGCTGACCCTGCCGCATGTAATGAGGCAACAACACGGCACCTTCGGCAAGGAGCGGCTCAGCCTTTGCCAGGCCGAATATTTCGCTGTTGTCCAGCGCCCGCGCAAAGATCTGAACATCCGCCAGACGTCCCTTGAAATAGTTGCCGCCGGCCGAGCGGCCCAGCATCAGAGCGCCGCTGCCGGCAAAAGCGGGAATCGCGCCCGTCTGACCATCGGAGACGCCATTGAGAAAAATCGTCTGCTCGGCGCTAACGCTGTCATAACGAAAAGCTGCGTGATACCAGACGCCCGTACTCAGTGCGGTCGCGCCCTGTGTCGTCGGGCCGGTAAAACTGAAACGCAAGCCGCCTGCTGCTGCCAGCAGTTGTAGACCCTCGTTGGGCAGGGTCTCATCCGTACCGGCAATACTGTTGTCGCCCAGGGCCGCAGCATCGAGAAGGAACCAGGCTGTGACAGTAAAAGAGGAGCTGTTCAGGCCCAAGGCGACCGCATCGCTCAGCAAAATGTAGGCCGTACCGCCGTCCAGCTCCAGACAGTTGCCCTTCTCCGTATCACCGGCGATGACGGCCGCCCCCTGAACACCGCCATGCCCGGCGGCAGCCGAAGTATCCAGCACAATGTTGCCGCCGCCGCCGTCATCCGCAAAGGCACTGAGCGCCATACGCAGGCTTGGATCGGGTAGACCCGGCAAACGCGGCGTGGAAGGCTGGCGGTCTACCCGTTCGAGCAGACCGCTGAAGCTTTGTTCGGAAGCCAGACAACTAAAGGACCAGCTTTTGAGGCTGATGAGACGAATCAGGTTGTCATCATCGGGAAGGGGCGGCCAGGAGAAAGCGGCGCCGGTGTAGCGGTGTTCCAGCGAGACCAGATGCACTGTATTGATGCCGCCCTGCAGCGGCAGTCGGTTGCCCATGATCACGGCCATATCCGGCCCGTCGGGATTGGCGGCGGCGTCCTGCCCTTGTCGCGCATGCGCCAGCAGATGCAGCTCGTCGGCGGCGGGCAGGATAGCGCGTAGCACCGACTCCCTGACGTCGATTACCGTCAACTTATCCGTTTGCTGCTCGCCGATTTCGGAGTTCCAGGCCGGCGCGAATACCGAGCCGTCGCCCGGATCCCATTCGGCCAGGCTGATCACCGAGCTCGCCGGTTTGTCGTCTTCCGTGAAGAGCAGCAGCGCCAGCCAGGGCAGACCCTCGGCCGTGCTGTCGGCGCTGCGTTCCCAGGGCAGGGTGCTGCGAGTAAGGACAAGGTGCGGCAGGGCGTTGCTGTAATCGCCCAGTCCGCCGGCGGGCGGAAAGACGGCCTGAATCTCGGCCGGTTTGATCGTGATACGTTCGCCGCGCACCACAAAGTACTGCGGCGACGGCGCGGCGGTCAAGAGGTCGGAGCCGCTGCCGGCGGTCGACAGCTTTTGATTCAGCCCGATCCTGTATTCGCCGCTCGTCAGGCCCGGCTTGTGAAAAGCCAGGAACTCCACCTTCCCAAGCGCTTCTCCATTAACTGCCATAATTCATAACCTCCTCGGCATCAGGCTTGACAGGTCGTTTCATATTTCTTGTCGATCTGCGGTACATCCAGCAGGTCCTTCACCGTATAGCCCGTAAGGTCAATGACCGGCGACAGACCCAGAGCCTGCACCAGCGAGTTGCGTTCGGCCGCCACGGCGCTATCGTTAATGCTTGTGTCAATGCAATCCTGCCAGGTGGTCGGGCCGAGCAAAGAAGCATCCGCGTCAAAGGGCGGCGCAGCCGGCCAGACAAAGGCGTGGTGCTGCAGCAGCGGCTCGAATCGCAGCGCCTTGCGCCAGATCGAATGGGTAGCCCCGGCTTGCGGCGGCTGCGCGGGACTGATGTTGATGCCGCCGACCGTGTCGTCGATAAAACGTTCGTCGTTGACCTTCGGACTCATCGATCCGCTCCAGAGCGCGGTCGGCGCTTTTTTCAGCTCGGGCGTAAAAGCGAAATCACTGCCGGCGTCAACGGGATTGCCGCCTTCGATTTTCTCAATGCTGATATGCTGGCTGCTCGTCACGTCCCCCAAGCCAACCTGCATCGGCGCAATGCCGAGACTCGTCGCCGCCCCCGCCAGGCTTATCGGACTCGCGCCCGCCAGGTCGCTGTAGGCCTCGCTCAACGGTATCAGCGACGTGCTGCTTAAGCGGAGGTCTTTGGCATTGACAACCCAGTAGTCATTACCCGAATCCTGCACCGTATCGAGCAGGCCGCTCACCACCTTCAGCCCGCAGACATCATTGTCGTCCGCCGGCAGAAATGACTGCCTGAATTCGGACCAGGGGATAGGCGGCGGGATCTTTTTCCCCTTGGCGCCGAAGGAAACCGTGAGCGACACGACCCAGTAGTGGATATGCGCGGTGCCGGCAAACTCCGGTCCCCAGACATGCACGTCGGCGCCGATATGCACCGAAATGTGGTGCGTGCCGAAAAAGTGAAAGGTGTAGCGAACGCCCATATCCACCGAGATATGAGCGTCATAGTGATAGGGTTTCCAGGAGATCAGAAAGTCAGCGCCGGCTTTGAACCAGGCTTCCAGCGCACCGCTCTTCCAGGTGGCGTCCAGATGCCCGCCGGCCATCAGCGCGCGGGCCGTAAGCGCGTAGTAGGCATTGCCCTTGATGCTGATGTGACTGTCCACCTGCCAGTTAAAGCCCAGGCGCGGCACGCGAGGATAGTGCTCCGGTATGTCGAAGTCCGGGTGATAGCCGCCCAGCGTCTGTACAAAGTCGCCTTTGTGCTCGCCCTTGAACCAGGTCCAGAATGCAAAGCCGCCGGTCAGGTGGCAGGCGCGTGAGAGCAGGTAAGAAGCTGAAATCAGTTGTGCGTTGAGCCCGACGAAGCCGCTGTCGGGATCGATCGTAATCTTGAAGGCCATCTGCACTTCCGCCAGCGGCGTCTCCGCGGCGCTCACCTGCGGCGGCACAACCATGGTCGAAAGGCCCAGCAGGTCGATCTCCAGGTGATGGCCGAATGATATTGTCAGGACCGCAAAGGAGTCGATCAGCTTGTAGGATGTCCACTTCAGACCCACCGCCAGAAAGTCTTCGCCGAGGCTCGGCTTGATGTAATCCTTAATCGAGTCGATCGCCTGCTGCAGATTACTCGGGTCGCCGCTGTTGTTAATCGCCTGCTCCACCAGCGGAAAGGTCGCGACTTTGTCGATCGTCGGCATGCTCAGAGCGCGGTTGTAGCCGAAGCCGGCCGCCAGACCCGTTACGAAAAACCAGTCCGGCCCGCCCAGGGGGAAGTCCAGTACGGCATAGACAAAGAGCGACATCTCGCCCTCGATGCGCGCGTAGGAGCCGATGCCCGACAACGCGAAGGTGGCGGTTTTCAAGACGGCGGCGCCGTCGTATTCATCGTACTCTTCGCCATCCGCCGCCACAACATGTTCGCGCAGAAAGTAGCCGCCGATTTCCGTGTCGCCGGCGCTGTAGTCGATGCCGATGCCTTTCAAATTAAACTTGGGCTCGAAGCGATCGATCGGCGATCCCAGCGCCAGGCCGTCCAGCGTCAGGGTCAGACCCGCGGCCTGAATAGCGGCATCCAGCAAAAACCATAGTTCGTGATCGGTGTACTGTACGCCGACGCGCTCGAAATGCACCGGACCGAATTTCTTCTGCACTTTAAACCACTTTGCCGTATCCTGTGTAGCGAGCGTGCCGCCCTCGGGAGGGTCGCCGCCGCCGGCCGGAGGATCGCCGCCGGCCACCGGCAGACTGAGCGTCTCGGGACTGTCGCCGAAGTCGATGGATGCATTGAGGCTGAGACCTTTTTTGATATCGCGATCAGGCAGCGCAAAGTTCGTCGCCGGCAGCAGACTGTTAAAGGAGCCGATATCAGCCTGCGCAAAATCAGTCGTAGCGATCAAAATCTGCAGGTCTTTGATATCGATCGATTTGTCGCCGGCAAGATCGGAGCCGATCAGGGGCAGGTTGCTGAGATTAAAGCTAAGGCCGATATCGAGACTAACAAGATGCTTATTGGCCGGCGCTCCCTTGAGAAAAGCAAAGGCGGCGCTGTTTAAGACGATGGCTACACCGAAATCGAAGTCGACCAACTGCTGGATCGGCACGACCACGCCACGCGAGTCATCGGCCACGGCAATGAAATAATCGTGTTGATCCTGGTCGCTGAAAGCCAGGAGAAACTCCTGCTCTTCCAGCGAAATGCTGCCCGCGAAACTCTTCTGATAGCTGCCGCCCGACTCCGTTACAGCAATGTCGACGCTGATCGGCACTTCCTGGCTGTTAACGTCGAGCATGGCGCGACAGCCCAGGGTAAAGCTATGCGACGCTGTGTCGACGACGACGGCCAGGTCGGTAATTTGCAGTTCATCGACCACGCTTTTAGTGCTGCTGTCGATACCGCCAAAGTTATCGCCCAGGCTGCCGACGAGTGCACTGATGTTAATTGGCGGCAGATTTTGCGCAAAGCCACTAAATGTCCAGCCGCCGGTCTCGCCGAGCTGCGTAACGACGTCGATTTCGATATCGACCGGGCTGCCGTTGATTGTCATATCGATCAGCCCGACAGCTTTCAGATACAGGATCTCGCCGCTTTCGATGTTAAAGGCAAAGCCCAGCTCGGTGACGTTAAGATGGTCGATACCGATGGCGGTCAGATCGTTCTTTATGGTATCTCCCAGCGTCGGCACGCTGATCAGGCCGCCGAAAAAGTTGCCGATCTCTTCGATCAGCGGCAGGACATCGCCGTCAGCCGGAATGACGTATACATCCCAGTAGGTGCCGCCGGCAATGGGAATCTGCACAACAAAATCCTGGCCGAGGTTAAAGGTGGCGGAGATGAGACCATAATAAAAGAGCGAGCTTTCGCCGGCCTCCGTCATCGCCTCCGAAGCAATTGTCACACTCAGATCGGTCAGTGAAATCAGCCCTGTAATTACCTCCCATGGCGTGCCGGCGCTGATTGAGCAGCTCATGCTGATCGTTGAATCCGCATCGGCGTCGAAGCTGAACTTGATATCGAAGGATTCAAGCTTCAGAATGTCGAAGAGCTGTCCGACCGCGACGGCGGCGGGCAAATAGTCATCGAGCCCCGATTCCGTCAGAAAGGTCGACATGTCGGCAATGCTGTTGTCCATGTGACTGAGGTCGTCGAGCGTAAACTCGAGGAAATTGTCTTCCGCCAGATGTCCGCTAAGTCCCGGGGCATGAGTGGTATAGGCTGCTGTTGCCACAATGTCGAGTGTTGCCGTTAAAAAGGCGCCGGGCGTATCTTCGGTGAAAGTAAAGGTGACATGATTCGGCGTGACGCTCTTGTTGGTGTAACCGGCAATGGTCCAGACAACATTCACATCGCCATCGACCGTCACATTGTCAACATTGCGGACTATGCTGACATTCAGGATGTCAAGCTCCGCCCCCGCCAAGGAATCGAGGAATGTGACGACATTGGGCGAGTCGACGAGCAGTGAGGTCAGCTTGAGATTGTTGCTGATGACCGCGTTGTTGAGTTGCAGTTCGAGTTGATCGAGGGTTAGGGGCATGCTTATTCGTCTACCGCGTTTAACATCTTATGAGAGTATTAGGGTCTGGATAGTAAGTATGATCTGCGATCTTGGGAAAATTGCTGACAGCGTAATCCAGCAGGGCAGCAAGATTCTTATCTATCAGATCGCTGCGTACGACGCGAGCACGTGCTTCAGTTTCTCCAACTTCTGTATACCGTGTAAGCGCATGATTGATCAGAAGCAACCACCATTTATCTTTAAACCTCGGTACTGCAGCAATATCCAAAGAATCCTGTATTATCATTTTCAGGAACCAGCGATGGTTCTGTTTAATGCTTTTCTGAGTACCCGACGGAAGCTCATGTATGGGAGTGGGACCTCCTCCTGCGTCACGAACATTGTCAGATCTTCCACCCCAGGAATATCTTGATGTCCATCCACCACCGGCCATTGGGAAGCGATCGCTTCCGGCAACAGCACTATAACATTCAAAAGTGGTCAGGCGACCAATGCCAAGTTCCAAAATCGACAAGAATAGCTGCATCCAATTACGTATGCATTCGCACATGTAGGTCGCAACAAATGCTGTTAACTTGTTTTCCATACTTCTTATCGTCTGATCGTCGTCGGCTGGTTTGAACTCTATGTCTCCATGTGAAACAAAATTCACAATCTCTACCGGTCGTTTCTTTAGCACCGACAGCAGGGAAAGATAGCTTTCAGCTAAATTTTCCAAAACAGCCGGGTCCCCTTTAATTTGCAGTGGGTACGCGTAGATGTTATACGGACTTAACAGAACAAAAGTAAGCTGCTCGTTGGGTGGCAGCTTAATGAGATAGCCGACTCTATTAGTAAAGTCTTTTTTGCCTATTTTGCATATCGCGCCAAAATAGCTTTGCAGTGTGTTAATATAGTATGTTGGCAATTTCTTGTCGTTAAGTTTCACGGCATCTATTTGGGCCCTCAAATCTTTGCGTTTGCCGGTGAGAGCCGGATATCCCGGACCCTTTCTCAGAGTGGGCACTTCATTCGGATATGTGACATCCTCAATTGCGGAACCTGCATACTTTCCCAGCCAATTCTCAAAGCTTGTCTGCAAACATCTATAAATCATTTCTTCAACCGGGTGCCAGGGATCAGCATCGGTAAATTCTGTGTTTGGAACGTAATTGACTATTGCATCGTAAATTTCTTGCGCAGCCATGTCTTCGGCATTCCTGTTAATTCCTGAGGGTTTCTCGATTCAGCAAATATTCACCAAGAGTTAACATATTGAGCGACCTCATAACTGCCTCATTACAAGCAGAGCTTCGCACTAGCAAATAAAAGCAACACACATCAGACATTTCTCCGTCACAATGAAGAGTGTCGGTTGGCCTCACGAATTACGACGGTCTAGATGTACCGCCCTGCGACGAAGGGAACCTCAATCCAGGACTATTTCCAGGCCAATCACTTGATCGACTCCGGCAATACTCAGGATTAGCATTGAAATCAACCAACTATTTCTGGTTGAAATTGCAGTCAACACATTACTGATTAACAATGTTTACAGAATGAGAATATCAAATCACAAAGTCACTCGACGCTATGCAGTGGTTAAACGTTGAATGATCTGCCTCAGGTTGTTCGCTGGCGCAATATACGGCGCAGGGCTGTTCCAAGGCAATCAGACTTTTTCTGATTTTAACATCAGATTTTTTCTGATAATGGCCTAAGGGTTTTTCTGATAGAGAACTAAGAAATTCACCTAGTGAAGAGCCAAGTCATTCAACAACTTGTGAGTGCATTGGCGGTCAATGAATAGAGTGAAAACAGACGGTTGACTTACAATAGAAGACGCAAATCTTAACAACGATTGACCATTCGAGTGAGAAATCCGCATAGGATCGAAGAGTCAATCCGTTTGACGATTAAGAATCGCCGGTTGAGACGGATACAACCGCGATAAGGTGACAGGAATGGGAATCGCAAAGTACGTATCAGGAAGTTCATGCTGGTTGAGAGTGCACACTCAAACTTGAGAACATTGCTGATAGAGTACTACAACAGCGATGTAACAACTACACCTGCGCAATTCTTTGAATCGCGCTATTGAGCAGAGTCGGGATGTGCCTGTCAAAAGCATCGTTTGAAAAGAAACCCCGAATCGTTACCCCTACCGGAAATAAGTCATTCGGCATGCTTTGCAATCGGGCAATGAAACTAATCCAGTGAGCCGCCTCGAGCCTTGGGTCTTGAGGCACTTGAATGTGAAGGGTAGGTTGGCCTGCAACGTCAAAGAGGGTATCAAAAACGAACACCTGCAGGAGCCACCTTTTGATTATAGCGTTGCTGCGTCGAAGCTGACTGATGACGCCGGGAGTTAATGCCACACTTGCATTGGGGTTTATTTCCATGCCGCCCCATGAAAATTGATTTTTCCACGCTCCACCCGACGCCATTGGAAAGCGAACGTTGGGACTACTGTTGGCTAGTTGAAAGCTGGTTCGTTGATATCCCCCAAGTTCGACAAGTAAAATGTACAACTGCAACCAGTTTCGCACAACTTCCGATATATAGTTTGCTACCAACCCTGCAACAAGTATAGATTTTTTACTCCGGTCTGCAATGGGGGGAATAAGTCCAAGATTCAGGAAATTTGACACGTCGGAATGTTTCGCTGATTTAGCAGCTTGCGAAAGCAAGCCACCATATTGCACCTGATAGTTGGAAAGATCGGCTGCTGCGCCGTTGACAGTAAGTGGATATGCATAAATATTTTTGGGATCCAACAACACAGTAGTGTTGGAATTTGGGTTTCTCAAAAGATAGGCGTGTGAGTTTGTTTCTGGTTTTTTACCTATTTCCCTAATAGTCTTGATATAGTGATTAAAGTTACTGATTGAAAATGTTGGGATGTCGGTAGGCTGGCCATGATCATTGAGTTTCTCAATGATCTTAGTGCGACTGGGAAGCGGCAGCCGGGTTAAATTTAAGTTCGTAATAACATCGCTGCGCGGCGTAGTCGTTTCAATGAGAGCGGTAATAATTCGGCTTTCAAGCCAACGTGTAATTACTGATTGAAAATACTTGTAGAGTTTGTTTTCGACCTCGGTCCAGGGTTTGTTTGCAGGAATCTCTTTCCCTGAATCGTTGTTGCGAATTGTGTTATATATGTCCACAGGTTCCATTTTGCGCTCAATCAATTAGAAGATCGATAACTTTTCGACACACGAAATTTTGAAGCTGAAACAATCAGCTTTTCAATAAAACATTGAATCACTATGAAGTCCGCCTACAGGTAACTTTCAGAAGGGCCGTATTAAGAGACTACATTTTTGCCAAAGAGAAAAAACGAAAGAATTACGACCATTGATTTTCCTCAACTCCGCTCGCCTGTAATCAGCTGGCATTGTGAAATCTTACAACTGTATGGTCCCAGCATTGAGAATTGGAAGTCTCTCATAGCGAGGCAAAGTTGCAGTGAAATTTACCTACAAGGTCACCTATAACTCATGCAGTGGTTACACGTCGAATGATCTGCCTCAGGTTGCTCGCTTGCGCAAGATACGGCGGATCGTCACTGTCAGGCAATCAGACTTTTTCTGATTTTGGCATCAGATTTTCCCTGATAAAGGTCTAAGGGTTTTTCTGATAGCAAATTAAGGAATTCACTTACCGGATGCCGGCATTTCAGACACTGAACAACTTGCACCAGTCAAAGGTTTAAGACAAGGTCGTAATATCTTTGCGGCGTCCCAAGGTGAATTGCCGGAAGCGTTCTTGCCGGCTGCTTCGGACGTCTTCGAGCGATGTAATGCACGGTATTGTTGTAAACATCAGAAGTACAAACACCTAGTCGATGCCGGACTCGCAGCAAATCAGGCCTGACTTTCCGTCTCTACCTGCAATTGCCGCAAGGGCGGTCTGCGAATTTAGCTTCTCAAAATGAACGGTGTCTGCACAGAGTTTAATCCCCTCCGTACAGACACAACTAAACCGAAATTCCATTCACTCGTACAGGCCCCGGACCGACTGCGCTGCCGTTATCCGCAGAACAGTGCCAGCCTGGTATTTGCATTGAGCATCTGGTATTCGCCGCTACCGATAAGAATCAGTCTAATTCGAATACCAGATCGTCAAACACCTCCGCGGCTGAGCAGCTCACATGGCGGCATAGCTCGTAATTCGCGGGAGTTGTTGAAATACCGACGGCCTCGACTTCTACCCATGTGACTTCGCCGGAGTCATTAACGTAGTTCATTGAACAGATTCCATTGGCATCGGTCGTGAGTACTGTCTCGTCCAAGGAGGGATGCTCGCGTACCACTACTTCCACGCCGGCAACCGGCGTTGAGTTCTGAGTGACGTATACTTCAATGGGCGTAATGGTTCCTGCGAGAGGTACCGATAGAGCCGCTGCGATTGCGGCAGTACCAAGGAAACTTAACAGTATTGCCGCTACAAACCGGCGGCTTGTTGAAAAGGCGAAGCTATGTGGCTTATCTGCACCGAGATTGAGCTTTGTCATGTGATTCCTCGTAGCTTTAAGAATTAAGGAAAATGCTGCTGAAGGAGCTCTCACAGGGGAGGCTCCATCGGCTCAGCATTGATTTTTGTTTATTGGCCAAGTTGACAAAGTTTCGGCGGCAAAGCTATAAGACAAAATCTGAATTTTTGCTTCCACCAGGGATAGCCTGAGACTCATCCTCATTGTTAATAGCGTGTAATCAAGCGATAGCCTCTTGGCGTTTTCGGTGTTCCGGCTCGCTATTGCACATTTGCTCGAAACAATTTTGCTGTTGTTTTCATGGGTACACAGTCTCTTCCCGGGGGCCTATCGGTCTTTGTCCTAGTAGGGGCAATGACAAAGTAGCCGCGACAGCGTCGGTTTCCCATCAATTGCCGTATGGAAGATATCGCCCGGTATCGAGTCTGAGAGTCCGCCGGCATGGTGGTGTATCCGCGTAACAATTCCTCGATCGCGGAAGGTCGGGCAGCCATTGCAGGAGGATGTCGCCATCCGTTCGCAAGCGTCACGGTGGTCTGCACGCGGCCCTCCGGCTGCCGTACATCGATGTACCACACAGCTTGCTGCGCTCCGAAAAGAAATAGACGTTGACAACATCACGAATCGCCCAGCGGAACTCCAGGCTCAGCTCTTCATCGGCAGAGCGATTTACGTCGCCGCTGCCGCCAGCGGCGCGAGTCACCGGCACGCCACCTTCTCGTTCGGGCAAATCGCAAAAAGGTATAAATCTGAACGGCGCGGCAATGTAAATCGGCCCTATGTCTGTCAGACAAATTCTGATTGCGATATCAGAAATTCGCTGAACGCGACCTAAGCGTTTTTCTGAGTGGAACCTAAGAGATTACCTGAGTGCTTTCCACATTTTGTGGATAGCGTTGTGGATTATTATATCCCGGCAACATTGATCCTTCGGCGGTTTAGCCTGTCGTGCGCCAGAATTCACAGCCCGTTCGGCGATGCAAACGCTGTGCGATTCGACGGCTGCAGCGCTTTCAAAAGCGCGATCGATCGCTGCGCCGTTTCTGTTTCCTGGCTCGCCGCTTCCCGCGCGGCCGGCTGAGCGGCCAGACCAGGATCAAACCCGCCGCAAATCCACCGATGTGCGCCATGTAGGCCACGCCGCTGTGACCGCCGAGCCCCACCGAAACCTGTGCAACAAGCTGGAGCGCGATCCAGCCGCCCAACACGATGAAAGCCGGCAGCGAAATGATATATCGCAGAAGCCAGACACGAACGGCATTGCGCGGATACTTCACGAGATACGCAGCAAGAACACCCGCGATAGCGCCCGATGCGCCAAGACTGGGAATAAGGCTGTCCGGTCCGACCATGATATGCGCGGCGCCGGCGGCAAGGCCACAGAGCAGATAGAAGATCAGAAACCGGGCGCGGCCGAGCAAATCCTCGATCTGATCGCCGAAGATCAGCAGATAGAGCATGTTGCCGAGGATGTGCATCCAGGAGCCGTGCATAAACATGGCGCTGAGCAGGGTCAGGTAGATCGGCGCCGGGCCAGGCATCTGGGGAATCATCACCTGTTGACCGTCGATGGTCATAGCTTGCGGCTGTACCAGGTCAAGCCCCTTGGTGATTTCGAAAGGCACCACGCTGTAGCCGTAGGTAAATGTATCGCCCAGCGTCAGTTGCAGGTACCAGACGCCGCCGTTGATCAGCACGATGAGCCAGGTCAGGTATGGCCGCAGGCGCCGCTGCGAATTGTCGTCGCCGATCGGGATGAACATGTCCGATTTTGGGATAGTTCGCGGAAAAAGAGTACAGGGTCACATAAAGAAGCCGGAGACACTGTAATGCAAGTAGAGCGCACAAATCGGAAAATTACAACAATCATGCGAAATCGCGAGACGGCCGGCTGTGGTGGAAGAATCACATTCCGGGGCTGGAGCTGTGGCGACCAGATCAGGCAGCGACTGCGCCGACGTCGATTTACAATCCAAGTAGAAAACTGCTCAGATTTTGATCAGGGCTAAGACCCAGTTTTTTACGGATATGTTTGCGGTGCAATTTGGCTGTTTCCAGCGCGATAAATAGCGCTTCGGCAATCTGTTTGGTAGACAGATCCAGGCGGATCATAACACAGATTTTAATTTCAGCGGGCGTGAGTTTGGGAGCGCGCGTCTTCAACTTTTGAACAAAATCCTGAAACACCCCTTCAAATTGTTCCTCAAATATCTGCTTTGCGGCATAGTTGTTAACAGTATTATCAATATTGTCGAGTATCGCACCGGCAAGCTGTTTTGTTTTGCCGCGGGCGCTTTCAGCGAAGGGCCGCGCCAGATTGCGAAGAGTCATTAGCGCGGCGTTGCGCTGGGTTATACTGATTGCCATAGCGCTCAGCTCTTTGGTTTTGCCCGCCACTTCCCGCGCCGCTTTCTCACTTTCCAGGGCAAGTATCTGTCGATCCCGCTCGGCCTGCGCAAGTTTGTGGCGCAGTTCGAGATTGGCGATCGACTCTTGTTTTTTGGTGCTCAGAATTTCCTCTCGAAGGGCAGTATACTGCTTGAAATGCTCCAGCGCATTGTTTAAATCAGCGCTGTTTTCATACACCTCGGCAAGCTGCTTGTGCGCGTCTGCGATAGTACTCCGCATATTCCTTTTTTGCGCAAGCCGCAACGATTGCCGCGTGTAGCGGACAGCCTGCTCGAAATCTTCCCTTTGATGATACTGCATTCCCAAATCCAGAGACGTCATCATGCACAGAATTTCATCCTGCTGCCCTTCGGCGATTTTGAGCGCTTCGTGGCTGCGCTTCATGGCCTCGATGGAGTTGCCTAATTGTATGTGGGCATGCGCGGAATTCGCCAGCGTTGCCGCAAAGTTAAGCTCGCTGCTCAATTCCCGCCAGCCTTCCAGGGCAGCTTCGAAGTATTCCAGAGCTTTCGGCGCTTTTTTTTGCTCGAGACAGACAAATCCCATTTTATCCAGGATAAATGCGGCGCTAAGCTTATTGCCAATGGCATTGCATGAAGTCAGGCCCTTGTTGTAGTACGCACTGGCTTTTTCCGGCATGCGAAGCTCTATATAGACATTGCCGACGCCGGTATAGGCCTGGCTGAGGCTGGCCTCCGAGCCGTAGCTTTCATAAAGCCGCAGCGACCGGAGATAGTATTCCAGCGCCTCTTCGTACTCGCTGGCTGACTCATGCAGAAATCCCAGGCTCGCGATAGTCTGCGCCAACCTCGTTCCTTCCGGTTCAAGACACTCTTGAATTGCCAGGGCCTGATACAATGGCGCATAACCCTTGGCGAAGTCGCCCTTGGCTGCATAGTAGGTACCCAGCATGCTCAAAAAGTAGGCCCGCTCTTCTTCGCTTTCCAGGTCGTCGAAGTGTTGCTGCGCTTTGTTCATGCAATCGGTCATTTCATCATGCCGACCCAGAAAGTCATAGGCTTCGGCGCATGAAAAGTAGGCCTGAATTTGCAACTCCGGCTTGCCGGTTTTGATAGTCTCCTGTAACAACTGCTGCGCCAGTTCGAGCGCCTGAGAGGGATTCGTAAAATAGCTTCTGACTATCTCGCTGCGCCGCTGATCTACATCTAGTTTCGTCATCGTGAGAGCTTATCGCTGTTTTCGTTCTTTCTTTCATCCATTGCCCGATCGAAATACGAAGCTGTTCTTCCATATCTGGTCGGGATGGACCTAAAGCTACAAGCCGACAAAAATATGCGACAGATGCGATTCCGCAGAGAAACGCTCCATTCGACAAGCATAATGTACATAAGGACCGGGTTTTACGCAGATGATAGTTCCTCTTGCCGCAAAGCGATCTGCGCTAGACTGGTTGTTGCCGTTGGAATTACAGACCGTTTCGCTATGTAAATACCAAGGGGGCCCTGCAATGCAAAGCCCCCCTCTTTCAATGCCTGTGTCAGACCACATTCAATAAATCAATATCAATCGCTGAGAATAAAACTCGCTCTTTGTGTCGTGCCGCCATTGTGAAATTCAACAGCGTAACTTCCTCGGGCCCAGCCGCTTGTGTTAACATCCAACTGTCCACTGCCGGTCATCTGAATATCCTTAGAGAATACTTCCACGCCAAGTGTATTAACAATCCGAATTGTTGCATGGCTGCCTTCCTGAGCCGGGAATGCGATTGTCAAAATGTCACCGCCGGCAAGAGGACTGGGAAACAATCTAAGTGAGTGGCTCTGCATCGATTCCGCTGTGGACGTTTCGCTGCTTTGTTTATTCACACCGTCGCAGCGCTCCAGTCCCCAGTCTCTTTCAGTAAACAACTGCGTATCGTGGATATTCCAGCTCTGAATTCGCCAAACCGTTGCAAAGGAACATACCGACGTCGGAAGGACAGCCGAAGCCTGGAACAGGAAGTCGCGTTCGCAGAAGGGATTGGGATTCGGATCGGCTGAATTGCCGTTGGGTCTGGTATCGACAACATATAGATCCGTATGAGTGCCGCTCGGTGAAGTAAGCTGATAATTGCCGCCAATGACGAAACCGGGGCAGCGAGTTGCGGCCGCCGTCACGACATCGATCGAAAAGCCTTCTTCGTAGTTGTTAACCTTGCCATAAGCTTTTGTAAAACCGCGCCCCGGTACCGTCGGCAGTAATGTTGTCGGATCGACGGTACAAATAAATGCATCCGAATCGAAAACATTCGGATATGCAGGTCGATTCGTAACGCCGGTAACGGCCAGATCCCACTGGTTGACGGATCCGGGCATTACAAAGGTAACCTCCCGTACCTGATTGGCTTCTTCGGCTGTTGTTGTACATGTTATGGGTCCGTCGCCGAATACCGATCGTTGTGAAGTGCAGGGATCGCCGCCGATCAGCTTGACCATGACGACCTCGCTGGTATTCATGGAGCGCGTATATCCCGCAATCACTACATTCGGTGTTGTCCACTGGCCGCCGACTTCGGCCGGATTCTGGAGCTCGATGACCGAGGTAAAGGCTTCGTCGCCGCAGATCAGTTCGTTGTTGCAATCGTATACGCACATTCCGAAAGTCGCGGCGCCCTGCAAGGGCTGAGCAAGGCGGTTGATCTGGCCATTAGTGCCGTCCACCCGCAATACGTAGGCTTCAGCTTGCACGCCCGGCAGCACGCGATGGCCGACAGCAACGATATCGCCGAATTGCTGCAGCTGCGGTGGGTTACTGTTCGGAATTGGCGCCGGCGTCGCTTCGGTTACGGCGATCATCGTTTCGAAATCCGTGTTAATGACACCGTTATCGCGATAGGCCGCGTCCCACAGCAAAGCGCCATTGCTTTTGGTGCGGAAGATATAAGGATCGGCTGTCTGATTTGTTTGCGAAGCCGTATAGCCGACAACAACAATATCATGAGAATTCGGATTCAGGATGTCCATCGAGTTTCGTGTTTCAACGATCCCGAAGCCGACGTCGTCAAAGACGCCGCCGTAGGTATTGGTCCAGAGCTCGTTGCCGTTGCAGTCGATTTTCAGGATAAAGATGTCCCTATAGCTGCCAGCCAGATCCGTAGCGCCGACAATCAGAAAGCCCGAGCCGTCCTGGCATTCGATCATGCTATGCGCAACGTCGCCGCCGCCCGCATCGGCAATATCGTAAGTGCGCTCCCACATGCTGCTGCCGTTATTGTTAAGGCGAACCACGTAAACGTCGCTGGCGCCGCAGCCCTGCGGCGCCAGATAGTCGGTGGTGCCGACATAGATATAACCCTCGTTGGCGCATTGCTGAATCGACAGCATGCCATGACGGCCGCTCTCCATGCAGTGACTGCCATAGGTATAATGAAATGGCGTCGGCGTAATGCTGGATCGCAATGCTTCGGGCTGCGCAATCAATAAAACAAGTACGGCACATACGAGCAGATGTATCTTTGTCATCGGTTGCTTGCTTGACATATCGATATTCCTTATTAGTGTTAAAGATCTTCGGACAGGATGATGCCTGTTCAGACTTACATCTTGCAGCGATGAGTCTCATTAGATAATAGTATGTACGCGGTTGTTCATGGTGCACGCATGAACGACCATTAACAGCTGGGGTAAGCTGGTACTGTAAAATTTGCGTACTGCAAATGGGGCAAAGGCAGATTAAGATCTCAATCAAGGCGTTCGGTAGTCTTAAACGCAATGAGTTACGTGATCTTTTTACTTAACAGATACGACGCCGTAATGTCTGGCCATAACATAAGCAATTGTATGAGCAAAAGTCCAGTCCGGGCAGGGGGTAAAAAGGGGATATGCCGTCGGTACAACAAGGAGGTATGCACTATCGACAGCAGCACAATACTATGAAGAGACGGCAATCCGTATCTCGGCCAAAACCCCGCGTAAGGGAAGGATGCAGACCATGCCACCGACACGTAGATCGGAATTGATTGTTAGAATCCGCCGCTAGAGCGCGTTCGTCAATCGCCTTTTGATGGCCGAATACAGAACAGAGCAACGGGGGCCAGGGGCTGAGGTCTTCGATCGGAAACGGGCAATCCCGGTGTACAGATCGCTTTGAGCGGGACTGTCCGCCAGTTTTCGAATATCTTCTCCTACTATTATGTGTAACTCTGTGGAAAAAGTGCTGTTTATCGCTTTCGAGCGGGCAAAAATCGAGAAGATACGGCGCACTGCCCGGTAGCTGAAGCGCAAAGGTCTTCAAGCCGCTCAAACCGAGAGATTTCGTATGCAAGATCAAAACTCCTATACCCCCGCAGAACTGCTCAACGCCTACCTGGACGGCGAGCTCGACAACGTCAGCGAGTCGGTCTTCTTTCGGATGCTGGCTGATAACCAGGATTTGCGGACGGAGCTGCGTGACGCCATGGCTGTTCAGACCTATGTACAGCGCGATTCCGAGAGTCTGCTGCCGCCGGCGCATCTGAAGCAGGGCGTCCTCGAGGGCGTCGGTTTTAGCGCGCAGCCGGAAGCCCGGCGACGGAAAAGGCTGTGGCCGCTGGCCTGGCTCAGTACGCGCCCCGGCACGGTGCTGACCTCGGCTCTGGCAGGAGCGCTCCTGACTTTGGGCGCAGTCTGGCTGCTGAATTCACCGGAGAGTGCGCCCCCGCAATTGACGTCCCGGAGCAACGAGGCCCCGGCCAACGACCTAAGGTCATCCGGACCGGAGTATCCAATCGTTCACTCGAGCGCCGGCGCGGACGAGGGGCAGACGACATCAGAGTCAGGTCCGATTGTATCGTCGGAGACATTTGAAGAGTCGCAAACAAGCGAAGTGCCCGCCGCTACCAGGCAGCGAATGCCGAGTAGCGAAGGGACGGCATCACAGGAGAAGGAATCGTTCGCATCCGCATCAACGACACAGCGCAACGCTCTCACGTTGACAAGGCTGCTTGCAGCGCCCGCCGCATCTGAATCCGGTACATACGCCAGTCAGTATGGTGCGCAATTGCCGGACAAAGTGCCTGCTGTCGCGGCAGCCCTGATGACGGATAGCCCCGAAGCTCTGGGACTGTGGCTGAGTATGCGCGGCACAGCCAACCGCTCCTTCCCCGACGTGCCGACACGCACCAATTCCGACCCCTGGTTTCAGAACATTGGCCTCGGCCTGTTTTACGATCTGGATGAACAACACGCCTTCGGTCTGGAGCTGGGCCAGGAAGTTTTCGGTCAGCGCTTCCGCGGAGTGGAAAACGGCGTGCCGACCCGCTTCGAGCAGCGTCCCTTACTATTCTGGCTGGGCGGAGCCTATCAGATGACGGCGGCGCCCCTGGAATCTCTGGCGGGCATTCAACCCTTTGTGCGTCTGATTGCGGCGGGCACCGAAACCGGTCCCCTTGGCAAAGCGCTCCTCGGCCTGCAGTGGCGGCCCGATGCCCGCGTCAGCCTTAACCTGGGCTTGGAAGGCAGCCTGCTCTATTATCAGTTCCAGGGCACATGGTTCAACTCCCGCAAGTTGGGTGTATCCTACGGTATGACTCTTTCTTTCTGAGGTGGTATGATGAGGAAAAAATTCGCTACCGCAGCGCTCGCGCTCTTTGTTTTGGCCATCGCGGCCTGCAACGATCCACTCGAAGTCGATACCCCGACGGATAAGTATACCGACGAAGACGGTTGGATGGCGCTGCAGTCGACACAGCTGGAAGTCGACAACTGTTTCAATGGCACGGAGAAGTACGAGTATGCCGTTTCCCTGGAAAGCTCGGACATTCGCATCGAAGGCGAGGAGATATCGCTGCGCCTGAAGAGCATCTTTGAAATAAGCTCGACGCCGCGGGAAAGGGAGCCCTTTCTGAAAAAGGCGACGCTTGACTTCGAACGGCTGGAAGCGCGAATCGGCGACACGACGAAGCTCCTCTTTCACGAACCGGATAATGGCGCTGTCGTAATGCTGACAATGGGCGGCGTGGACTTTCGAGACGGTGAGGAAACGATTTATCCGAATCCCGATCCGGAATTGCAACAGTTGCTCCCGGATACCCACGTGCGCGTCGCGCTTGTAGAGCACGACGAAGTGCGGCGCTCGGTGACCCTGTCACTGAAATTCCATGCCAAGGGATTCAGCCTCTGGCTAGGTCGCGGATACGGTTTCTGCGGCGCGATCGAATTCGTGTATTAAAAAATTTGCTGTGGCGGTCAGGTACGCACCGCAGAAGAAAAAGGCCGTTAAATGGGGCGATGCTCGAAACGCGCCAACCATTTAACGGCGGAAGAAGGGAGCGCCGCAAGGCGCCGACCTTCACAAAACAAATCAATTTACTAAAATCACATGTTTCCCAAGGAGGGAATACGGATGAGCCTTTCTAACATCAGACTTCTCAGCCTGGCAGTCGCCGCGTTCGTGCTGTTCTGCGGCACGTCGGCGACAATGCTCGCCGCGCCCGCGGCGCCGTCAGGCCTGAAGATCGAATTCGCCTATCTGGCGGACGATTTCAAATACGATCCCGACAATCCCGAAGCCGCCTATCATACGGAGCTGCACTGGAACAGCAGCGCCGGCGCCGGCAGCTACAACGTGTACTCCAAGCAGGTAACGCAATGGGGTTCCGGTGAAGGCGAGTTCCGCCTGATGGCTACGACGTCCGACGAAATGATCGTGGTCAATGATTATATCGATATCCAGGGACTTGCGGGCGAAGCCTATGCTTTCCACGTCACAGCCGTTGACGGTGAAGGCGAAAGCGGCGCCAGCAACTCGGTCAGTGCTGTCTGTGGCCGTCCCTTCGGCGGCGACATCGGCACCTACAACGGCGATGGCGGCAGCGGCATCGTCACGAACCCGCCGTCGCGCGCCATCCTTGGCCGCGAATATATCTACGACGTAGAAGTGGTTGCCAACTACTCGCTGCACGACGATCGCGGCATCTCCTATGAGCTGGTGCGCGGACCCGAAGGCATGGAGCTGGACCCCACGACGGGTGTCGTTACCTGGACTCCGCAAACGGAAGGCATCTTCTTCGTGACGGTTTCCGCTTCGATGGAAGGTAACAATGACAGCGATCAGCAGTTCTGGCAGGTTGAAGTAGAGCCGGCCGGCGTCACCGACGTACGCGAAAGCTACGGAATGGACGCTCAGGTTTCGCTCTTCCCCAACCCGTCCACCTCGCAGGTCACCGTCCGCTTCAATGCGCTGCAGGGCGCGACGACGGTCAGCATCCGCGATGCCCAGGGCAGTGAGCTGAGCAGCTTCGTGCGCCAGACGCAGCCAGGCGTCAACACTGTGTCGATCGATCTCAACGGCTACGCTTCGGGCGCATACTTCCTGCGCCTGGAAAGCGACGATGAAATTCGGACGATACCCTTTAACGTCGTGCGTTAATACTCTTCCCGGTTTAAGCGCACCCCGCCCGGCAATTTGCGTATCGCCTGAAGTCGTCAAACGAGCTTCAGGCGTTCGCGTATGTGACCGGGCTCTCCATCACCTTTAGTCCCAGGCTTGCGTATGCGCTTGCTACCCCTTGTCCTTCTCGCTGCACTTCTTATCACGCCTGCCGGCGGACTCGTCGCTCAGGAGCTCCGCTGGCAGCTGACCGCCTTTCCCGAAGAGGCTGATTTTGCCTTCATAAGTTCGATGATTGCTCTGAACGACGGCAGTATGCTCGCGACGGTTAACAATTCAGTCTATCGAACTTTCGATCGCGGCGATTCCTGGGAAACCATGCCCTTCGACGGGCTCTTCCTGCAGCGCTCCCCCAACAAAGGACTGCTGCTCAAGACCGACTCCCATTTTCTGAGCTCTGCGGATGAAGGCCGGACGTGGTCGGCGCTCAGCGACAAACTGGACATGGCGTCGCAGGATTATGTCCTAAGCCATTCCAGCGCTGCGCTCTTCGTCAGCTCGGCCGGCTCGCTCTTCGGGTCCGGGCAGGCCGGCATCTTTCGTTCCCTGGATGAAGGCCAGAGCTGGACGCAGGTCTTCGACAGCCTTATGACAAGCAATATTGTGGAAACGCAGGATGGCGGCATTCTCTGCGCCATCAACCGATTCCAGGCCAGCATCGGCGGCGAGAAAATCGACCGGGCCGCCGCCATCTTCCGTTCGGACGACCTGGGCGAGACCTGGCAGGAATTGCCGCTCTTCGATCCGCTGGTCAATAACTGGCGGTTGTGGACGGCGCCCATTACGGGTACGGTCTTCGCTTCCGCCAATCTTGACGATCAATTTCCCGGCCGTGTATATCGCTCCTCCGATAATGGCCTAAGCTGGAATACCACCAACCTGCTGGACTTTGCCTGGGCTTTCGTAGAGCTGCCCGATAAGAGGCTCTTCGTTACCGCGATCAATTCGGGGGTCCATTTTTCGGTTGACGGCGGCAGGCTGTGGAGCGGCGTCTCGAACGGCCTGCTCGATCCGCGCGTCTTCGGCCTGGCGCTGCACCCCAGCGGCGTGCTGATGACAAGCGACTTTTTTGCGCGCGCCTACCGAACGCAATCTGCGGTAGTCTCAGTGTCGCACCAGGCGAATGCGACTCTCCGTATCGGGCAGCCGACGCCGAATCCCAGCCCTGGCGCCGGGTCTCTCCCTGTTCATCTCAATCAGCCGCTTGACCTGCGTATCGAGATTCTGAATGAGATCGGTCAACAGGTACGCAGCACCGCCTTGCGGCTTCAAAGCGGCAGCCACAGCCTGCGGCTGCCAATCGCCGGCCTCGCGAATGGCGCTTATTATTGCCGAATCACGACGGGCGGCAGCGCCCTGACGCGCCTCTTGCTGCTGCAGCGATAAGCGCGCAAGCGGCAACAACACTTCCCGATGCCTTGCAAATGCCTCCAACAAAGGTTCCAGCATGAACAGCCTCAAACGCCATCTGATTGTCGCCTTTGCCATGCTTTGCCCGACGGCGACGGCAGTGAG
Source organism: Candidatus Kapaibacterium sp. (assembly GCA_028284775.1). GTDB lineage: Bacteria > Bacteroidota > Ignavibacteria > Kapaibacteriales > UBA7675 > JANQRB01. Next base: position 46,457 of record JANQRB010000044.1, read on the forward strand.
CCAGAGCATCTTCTGGGAAAGTGTCAACCCGCCGGTCGCGAGTAATGAAAGCTTTGTAAGAAGCATGGTGATTCTGCCCGACGGGGGAATAATGACTACGCTGAATTCGCGCGCAATGTACCGCTCGGACGATCTGACAGCGACCTGGACGAAAATCTCCCATAGCGGCGAGGCCCTCCGGCCATCGTATCGCAACGGCTATCTGCTTCGCAAACGCTTCAGTTTCATGCTCTACGATGCAGATGACGACGTCTGGCGAAACGCCGGTGGCGACCAGGCCCTGCCTCAGTTGGACGATGTGATGGAGCTGGCCGACGGCACTCTGTTCGTCGCCGCCTCAGCAGGCTTGCTGCCGACTGAGGAAACCGGCCTTTTTCGCTCCACCGACAATGGCGCGAGCTGGCAGCAAGTGCTGGATAGCGTGGGCGCAAGCAGCATCGAGTTAACGGCCGACGGAGCTCTGCTCTGCGCAACGAACCGCATCCTGGGTGGTATTAACGGAATGGATATCGACAAGCCGGCCGCGCTGTTCCGCTCCACCGATCGAGGCGACACCTGGCGGCAGGCAGCCTTGCAGGATGTACTGGTTAACAACTGGAAAATCTGGACGGCCCCGGACGGCCTCGTTTTGATTACCGCCAACCTCGACGACGCGCCCTGGGGCCGCGTATACCGCTCGACGGATCATGGCAAAAGCTGGAGCACGAGCACGCTGCTGGACTTTGTGTGGACATTCGTGGCTTTGCCGGACGGCAGACTTTTTGCCGCCGCCATCAATTCGGGCATACATCAGTCCGGCGATGGCGGCCGAACGTGGAGCGGCGCTTCCAACGGCCTGCTTTCCAGCCGATCGCTGGCTCTGGCGCTGCATCCCGGCGGACGGCTGTTCGCCAGCGACTGGTTCGCCAATCTGTATCGCTCCTCGCTGCCGGTGACCTCGGCGCGGTCGACAGACAGCGAACCGGAGCTGACGATCGGACCCGCGCAGCCCACTCCGGCATCGGACGAGCTGGCTTTTCCCATCCGAATGCCGCAGGCCGGGTTCCTGCGCATCAGTGTTTATGCCATCGACGGCCGTCTGCTGCTGACTCCGCCGGCCGTGCATCTGGAACAGGGCAGCTCGACGCTGGACCTCGATGTCAGTTCACTCGCCGCCGGTGTCTACATCTGTCGTCTCGAACAGGATGCCTTTGCTCAGCAGCGTGTTGTTGTCATCACGCGCTGACCTAGAACGGGCTCAACCCGGAACAGACAGCAGCGGCAGGCCCGGTCGGAATGACAGGCATTATGTGAATTATTAACCGGTGGCCGAACAACAAATTTTTACCTATTGCATTCAAGTGAGCTAGCTATGCAAAGAACTTTACCGATTTTGCTGTTGCTTGTGGTAGCGTTGACTTTCACGGAAGTGATGGCGCAGGATTTCACCTGGGAGCCGGCCGTTTTTCCCGGCGACGACGAGCAGGACTTTTTTAACTCGCTGGCAGTGACAGCCAACGGCGATATACTGGGCGCGACAGCCAGAGGGCCGGTCTTTCGCTCAGACGATGTCGCCGTATCCTGGGAAACAACATCGATTAGCGGCCATGTTCTGCGGTCAACAGCACAGGACGGGCTGATTGCCATCGACCGGCGTACGATTCGGCGTTCGACGGACAACGGCAACACCTGGCAGAACGTAGCTGTAAATGACGGCCCCGACAGCGAATTCAGCGACTACGTGCAAAGCCCGGACGGCACAATGTTTACCGTTGTCCCCGGTTCGCTCTTCTGGCCCGAGTCCGCCGGGCTGCACCGTTCGACCGACGGGGGGGAAAGCTGGGAACGCGTCTTCGACAGCCTGCGCACCGCCAGCGTCGTCGTCGCCAGGGACGGCGCAATTTTGTGCGCGATTAACGAATTGGTAGGCTCGGCCAACGGTCAGGAATTCGATCGATCGCCGGAAATTTTTCGTTCCAGCGACAACGGCAGCACATGGCTGAAGTCAGCATTATTCCATCCGGATGTTTACAACTGGCACCTGTGGCGGGCTCCGAGCGGCGCCATCTTTGCGTCGGCCAATACCCTGGGGGACTTCACCGGCAGCGTCTTTCGCTCCACCGACAACGGCAAGTCCTGGCATACAACCAACCTGCGGGACAAAGCGGCTAATTTCGTTGAAACTTCTTCCGGTCATCTGTATTGCAGCGCCATAAACTCCGGCATTCACTTTTCCGAGGATGGCGGTCGTACCTGGCAAGGGCGCAGCAGCGGCCTCCTCGATCCGCGGGTCATCCCCCTGGCGCTGCATCCCGGCGGCACCCTGTTAACCTGTGACTTTTTCGGGCGCATGTATCGCTCATCGCGACCCGTCGTTTCCGATGTTTCCACGACCGAGCCTGGTGGCCTGCAGATCGCCGCGCCGCGACCCAACCCGGCCGGAGACCTGGTCCTGCTGCCGATCCGGATGCGACAGGCGGCGAAGCTGCGCATAAGCCTTTATGCCGCTGACGGCAGCCTGGCCCTGCCGCCGCGCGAAATGAGAGCGGCGCAGGGCGAGTCGACGATCAGCATCGCAACGAGTACGCTGGCGGCTGGAGTCTACTACTGTCGTTTGCAGTTGGGCAGGACTTTGGTCCAGAAGACACTGATCATTGCTCGCTGAGGCAATGACGTCGACAATTTCCGCGATTCACCGGCACTGGCATAACACACATTGTTCTTGTTTAACAACGATACCCGCTGGTGAACTATGCGCAAATGCTACTCTCTACACGTGCTGACGCTGATCTTGCTGTTGAGTTTACGTTCTCAGGCCCAGGACATTAGCTGGGAACAGGTCAATTATCCCGTGGACGGCGACCAGAGCTTCTTTACTTCAATCATCGTCACTGCCGATGGCGGTATCCTCGGCGCCACAGCCGAAGGTCCTGTGTACCGTTCCGATGATCTGGCGATCTCCTGGACTGAACAGTCCGTCAGCGGCAGGTTGTTTAAGCGTCTGCCCATCGACGGCATTACGCTGCTCAACGGCAGCATCCAGCGTTCCGGCGATGAAGGCCTGAGCTGGACCAAAGCTCTGGAGCAACTGCCGGCGCCGCAGTACAACGACTATCTGCGCAGTCCTGACGGCAGCGCGTTTGTGATTGTCGGCGGGGCCCTGTTCAGCTCACAGCCGACGGGCATTTTTCGATCGATTGACAATGGCGCCACATGGGAGCAGATCTTCGATTCGGTCGGCACGGCAGGCATCGTCGAGCTACCCTCGGCGACGCTTCTGTGCGTTATCGATGTCCTGGAAGGTTCGTCCGACGGTGTGGACATCGATCGCCCGGCCGAGATTCATCGCTCGACCGATGGCGGCGACACATGGGCGCAGGTGGCGCTGATCGATCCCGACTCCTACGGCTGGATGCTCTGGGCCGCTTCCAAGGGAACGGTGTTCGCATCCGCCAATAGCGAAGGCGCGGCACCCGGACGGCTGTTTCGCTCCACCGATGACGGCAGGTCCTGGCATACCGCAACACTGCAAGACCGTTGTATGGCTATCGTGGAGGCGTCCGATGGCAGCCTGTACTGTTCGGCCATCAATTCCGGCGCTTATCGCTCTACGGACGGCGGGCGTCATTGGAGCGGGATCAGCAATGGCCTGGTAGACCCGCGGATCATTCCGATGGCCCTGCACAACAGCGGCCGTCTGCTGACCTGCGATTTTTTCGGCCGAATGTATCGCAGCTCCGCGCCAGTCGTATCGGCGCCGGATCAGGCAGTGGATATTACGGTGGCGGAGCTGAGACCGAATCCCGCCGCTGCCAGCGTCTCGCTCAGGCTCGAAACGCAAAGGCGGGGTACCCTGCACGTACAACTCGTCAGCGCGGACGGACGGGCGGTATCTCGGATGCAGCGCAAAATCGGGACCATCGGGATGCAGAGTATCGATCTGGACCTCAGCTCTGTCTCAGCCGGTGTTTATTTCTGCCGTATTGAGCTGGGTGAATGGCGCAAAGTACTCAGATTGCTGGTTGTGCCTTAGGAATTGAACCGGGGCGAGGAAGTTCATATTGAGCGGGAAATCGCGTCTCATCAAACGACTCTGCTAATCTCTATAAACGAGGTCTCGTCTGATCTCAGACCATCGTGCATCAGAGTCATGACAGACAAAATCGCTCTGGTAAACAGCGAAGCACGGGCGAGATCAGGCATCGGGCGCAGCAGGGAGAGTGAAGTAAAAAGTTGCGCCTTTACCGGGCTCTGATTCCACCCAAATCCGGCCATGATGTTGATGAACGATTTTGGCGCAGGCGGCGAGGCCGAGTCCATTGCCTTCATAGTCACTCTCGCCGTGCAAACGGCGCAGCGGAGCAAAGATGCTGGAATGATGCTTAGAATCGATGCCTATGCCATTGTCGGCGATCGCAACCAGGCATTGGTGTGACTGCCTGATGGCGCTGATCCGAATGTGTGGTGCTGTATCAGCACGAAACTTGATGGCGTTCGCAAGCAGATTCTGCACAAGCTGCAGGAGAGCCGTCCAGTCGCCGCGCACGTTCGGCAGCTTTTCGATCTCGATGGTCGCGCCGGAATTGGCGATGGGAATCTCCAGCAGCGATACCACATACTCAACCAGCTCCTGGAAATCGATTGTTTCAAGCGCTTTATCGCTGCGGCCGCTGCGGGTGTAATCAAGCAACTCCTGGATAAAGCGCTGTAAATGCTGCACTCTGTCCTGCAAAATATCGAGATCATCCGCTGCGGACGCGCCGGCTCCACGGCAGTTTTCGCGCAGCGAATCCACCGCCCCGGCGATTGACATCAAGGGCGACTTAAAGTCGTGCGCGGCAATCGACACAAAATCTTCGAGCTCCTTTTGCTTTTCGTAAATCTTGCGCTCCAGGCTGATCTTTTCAACGGCATTGGTGATAGCGCGAATTAATCCTTCTTTACTTAACGTTTGTTTTGACAGGTAGTCCTGTGCGCCGCGTTTCATAACTTCAACCGCAATACGTTCACTGCCCTCGCCTGTTAACATTACCACCGGCAGAAAATCATCGGCGAAGCTGGCGAGCAGCTCCAGCGAATCGGTGCCGGGGATGCGAAAATCCAACAAGATACAATCCGGTCGGCGCCTGGCGACCTGTGTCAATGCATCCTCTCCGTTCTCAGCTTCAACGAGACTCATTTCCTGGCCGATCAGACGGCGGACCTTACGTCGGTCAACCTCATCGTCGTCAATCGCAAGCACGAGAAATTCAGTTGTTTTCATAAATCCTTCCCACAAATGTGTTCCCTTCGAATCATGAAATCTGTTCGTTCGTCAATGTTCTGAGTTTGGCGGAAACTGCACTGAAATCACGTAGTTTTCAAGCAATTGAAGCACCGACAGAAAGTCAGTGCCGGCGTTGGACTTCAATAGATAGCCGGCAACATTTTTTTCATACGCAGCAACCTTATCTTTATCGGCATTCGAGGTCGTCAACACGAATACGATACTGCTGTGCAACTCAGGATCCTTGCGCAATTCATCTAAAAACTGAATGCCGTTCATTCGCGGCATGTTCAGATCCAGCAGAATCAGGAAAGGGCGCGGAAAGGGCGGGAAGCCGTCTTCGCCACGCAGCATTGCAAGGGCTTCCACACCATCACGAGCCACGTGAATCGGATTGGAAACCTTGCGTTTGTTAAAGGCACGCTTTACCGCGCGTGCATCGACTTCATCGTCTTCGACCAGTAAAAAGTTAACCACTGTTCTATCCATCACTCCTCTGTTAAAGCCTCAAAGTTTCTTGGCCAATCAAATTCGAAACACGCTCCACCGAGAGTACTTGACACAATCCGAATGTTTCCCCCGTAGGCTTCCACAGCACGTTTAACGATCGCCAGTCCCATTCCGCTGCCTTCGACCTGATCGCGCGGTTTGAGTGTCTGGAACATCTGGAATACCTGTTGCTGATAATCGGCTGCAATACCCGGCCCGTTGTCATCGATACGAAGCGTAATGAATGTGTCGTTCGAACTTGCTTCAATCCTGATGTGTCCATCGCGCCGCTCACAATGTTTTATTGCATTGCCGATGAGATTGCGTAGCACCTGTGCCAGTGGCACCTTCGGCGTGACAAGGGTCGGCATCTCTGTTGGGATCTCGATGGCAAATTCCTCGGGTGGATGAGTCATTTCAATCACATCGCCGATCAGCTTCCTTAGTTCAACTTTCTCAGGTTTTACATCAACGCGGCCAGTCCGCGAATACTGCAGCAGGTCGTCGAGCAGCCTTTCCATTCGTTTGACCCGCTGCTGCAGCAAGACGAGATCATCGAGCGATTCCCTGGACAGCGCATCAGCGGAGTCCTCCGCGATCCAGCCGGCGAGATTGTCGATTGCTCGCAGCGGCGACTTCAGGTCATGCGATGCGACATAGGCAAAATCATCAAGCTCCTTATTGGCGCGTTCCAGCTTGGCGGCGTAGTTGAGTAATTCCTCTTCGGCTTTTTTGCGTTCCGTGATATCCGACACAAGAGCATAAAAGCCAAGCACTCGACCCGATTGATCGAAATTGGGCGCATACGTGGCAATGATGGACTTCATTCCGGCATGTTGATATGGTATCTCAGCTTCGTATGAAACTCGCTCGCCCTGAAGAACTCTGGCGAAATAGCCTTTAACTTTTTCGAAAGCCTCTTCGCCGAGGACATCGACAACCTCACGATTGATAATTACATCTCTCTCTAAACCAAACCAATCTAAGAATGATTTGTTAACGTATCGAAATTGATGATTCGCGTCGATATAAGCGAAAACGGCCGGCACATTGTCAGCAAAATGACGAAATTTTCGTTCGCTTGCCTCCAGGAGCAACTGAGATTGCTTTTCAGTGGTGATATCCACTGCCATGGCAATAACACCGATAATTTCGCCCTGATGATTTTTGTACAATAGTTTGTCGGTGCGCACCCAGCGTTCCTCGCCGCTCGCCAGCGTGATTTTTTCCACGATGTTAAGCTTGGATTTGCCGGAAGCGATAACTTCCAAATCGTCACTATGATATTTCTCAGCCATGTCCGGATAGAACTCAGCCGAATGCCGGCCTTCCATCTCTCCAACCGTTACACCGCCGGTCGCCGCCGCCGCCTTGTTGGCGCGCAGAATGACATTGTCTTTGCTCTTATACCAAATCATTGCCGGCATAGAGTCAAGAATCATCTGCAACTCTTCTTTAGCGTGCGCCAGCTCTTTTTCGGCGAGGCGCTGATCCGTTACGTCGGCGATGGATCCGGCCATGCGGGTAGCCGTTCCATCCTTGTTCCAAACGGCTTGACCCTTAGCGTGGATCCAGATAAAATGTCCTTGCGGATGCCGGAACCGGTACTCAATATTGAACTCGCTCCGATCGCTCAGATGAGCGCGCAGAGCATCCCTGACTTTGTCGCTATCATCAGGATGCAGCCGTTCGACAAATTTTTCCTGCGACATCACTTCATCGCTCTCTGCCAGGCCGATGATTTCCTTATGTCGCGGCGACCAGTACAATTCATCATTGGTGATATCCCAGTCCCAGAGGCCGACGGCGGAGCCGCGTACCGCCAGATCATATCGTTCTTCACTGGCACGCAGGGCTTCAACGGCATTCCTGGTTTCCGTGATGTCGTGAAAAGAAGAGACAACGGCCTGCGGAACAACTTCATCGGCTTTGACAATCGGCTGCGTATTGATCGATATCCAGGTTAACTCTCCTCCCGGTTTGTGGACGCCCATTATTATTCCTGAGAGCGCGTCGCCGCTTTGCAAGGTCAGAACGGCGGGATGTTCTTCGCCTGGAAAGGGACTGCCGTCAGCACGGACGGCGCGCCATCGGGGATCGAGCGAGGTACGACCGGCCATCTGATCGGCACTCATGCCCAGAATTCGTTCGGCGCTGGCGTTGCAGGCTATGATCTGTCCATCGCGCCCCTGCATAACGATGCCCTCCGCCAGGGAAGCAATTACCGAGCGATAACGTTCATTGCTGACGCCAAGCGCTTCGCGTATTTGGGATCGGTCTTCTTCGGTGTGAAGCCGCTGAAGCATACCGCTCGTCCAGCGGCTAATCAGATAAACAAATTCCTTATCGCCTTCATTGAATGGCGTGCGACGCCCCTTTCGGCTGGTAAAGTTCAGCGTGCCGATGATTTGCCCTTTGACGCGAAGCGGTATGCCGATATATGACTCCAGCTTTGTGTTCCGGTAGCAGGGATGGGCGCTGTAGGGCGAAAATTCGACATGGTCGATTGAAAATACACCGTCGTATTCCAGGGTAACATTGCAGTAAGTATCGCCCAAAGGAAAAGTCTGATCGGAGCTGAGTGTTCCGCTGCTGTCATAGACATATTGCAGAGCGTAGGTCTGATCTTCGATGCGGCTGATAATTCCAATTTCCTGGCCAAGCATTTGCGTGCCGGTCTTGAGCGTGAGTTGCAATTGATCTTCCACTGCCAGGTCGGCTTCCGCGGCAATGGCATACAGACTATGCAGACGCTGTTCCTGCACACTGAGCGCAAGTTCTTTTTGCTTCTGCTCATCGAACTCGCTTAGGGCCCCCGCCATACGTACGGCGCCGTTATCAGCGTCGCCGACCACTTTCCCGGTGGCACGCAGCCATCGATATACTCCCGATCCGGTCTGCAATCGAAAGTCGATTTCGTAAGGTTCGTGCACTTCCAACGCGGCGCGCAGGGAATCGAGCGTTTTGCGACGGTCTTCAGGATGTAATAATTCACGCAATGTTTGCAGGCTGGCAGGCTTCTCTGCCGGTGAATACCCCAGAATCGCATAAAGACGCGGCGACCACCATTGTTCATTGCCGTTCTGGTCGAACCATACCCAGTGTCCTTCTCCGGAGCCTTCAATTGCCATGGCATAAAGCTGCGCGCTGCCGTCCAGACCGTTTGAGAACTGTGAGATTGCTGCTTCAGCCTGTTGAAGGCGTTCACGTAAAAGCTGATTTTCTTGAAGTAGTTCGGCACGACCTGGCGTGGAGTCGGGCATACTATCACACTCTGCACATGTTGATTCAACGACTTATTGTCGGTGTTGAAAGCCAAGCGTCGCTCTTTGTGCGATCAACTCGCTTTATTCAACCTGAAAACTATACGTGGTTGTAGATTAGGCTGGCGCAATGATGAGAAAAAAATTTGACAATCGCAACCGATGCCTGCTACTCGCATGGCGAAGTCAAACGCGAAGTCATAGGCAGATGATACCGGCATCCAAGGGGCATTGCGGCGCAGCCGACTCTTGAAACTGTCGATGAATGGTCTTTTTCCAGCGGGCATTACGCTGCGGTCGACTCTTGATACAGTCGACAAGCGAGCTCATTCCAGTTTAAGTGCATTGACAGGGTTAGTCAATGCCGCCCGCACACTCTGCGAGCCGACGGTCAGGGCGGCGATCAGCAGCAGCAGCGCAAGAGGCAGCAGGAACAGATCGGCGCTGATGGCGATACGCGAGGCATAATCTTCCAGCCAGGCATCGATCGCGAAATATGCCAGCGGCAGGGCAATCAGTCCGGCAAACAGCACGAGCTTCAAAAAGTCCGTCATCAGCAACCAGACGACAGCAGGTACCGTAGCGCCCAGCACCTTGCGAACGCCGATTTCTTTTCTGCGCCGCGCAGCCGTAAAGGAGGCCAGGCCAAAGAGACCCAGGCAGGCCACCAATATCGCCAGGGCAGCAAACAGTCCAAAGACGGCGGCAAACTGCTTGTCGGCCTTATATTGCCGATCGAAGAATTCATCAAGAAAGTAGTACTCGCTGGGATTGCCGGGGAACATGCGGTCGAACAAACTCTGCAGGGCTGCAAGCGTAAGGTCAATACCGGCGGGATCTACGCGCAAGGCGATGTAACGCCGTGCCGCGCCAACCGGGGCCAACAGAACCGGACTAAGCGCTTGTCGCGGCGAAAACCAGTTAAAGTCTTTCACCACACCGAGAACGCGTACTGTATCACCGCTGGTAATGAGCTGTTTCTGCAGCGCTTCCTGCGCCGTTCCCAGCTTAAAGGTCTCCAGCGCTTGTTGGTTAATAAGCACACCGTCTTTGCGAAAGTTAACTTCTTCGGCATTGAAATTGCGTCCCGCCAACAGTTCCAGGCCGAATGTCGACAAAAAGTCGGCATCCACCCAGGCGATACTGCCGCCCTGTTGTTCACTTTCTTCCGCCCCCAGCCGTCGAAGATTAGTGTTGAAGTTAAACTGTCCTCCGGGTATCGCCTGACAGCTTGATGCCGCAATTACGCCCGGCATTTGCAGCGCCTCCGCCTTCAGACTACGCATCGTCTGCCCGAAATCGATGTCGTCCGCAAGCACACCCGGTCCCTTGATCACCAAGACCTGTTCCGGCGTAAAGCCAAGGTCCTTCTCGTTCATGAACTGTATCTGACGATAGATCACGAAGGTCCCGGCAATCAGGGCCAGCGAGGCAGCGAATTGAACGACCACCAGAACCTTGCGGAGCGAAGAACCACCCGCAAGTTTCTGCCCTGAGCCTTTGAGAACACTTGCGGGACGGAAAGAAGAAAGGACAAAGGCAGGATACAGACCGCTGAGCAGCGTACCGAGAATCAGGATGGCGAGCAGTACACCGACAATTCGCGGATCCTGCCAGACGGATATGGCGGAGATATCCTTGCCGATGAGTTCACTAAGTACAGGAAGAAATTCGGCCATCAGCACCAGAGCCAGCAAAATGGCAATGAGATTAAAGAATAGCGATTCGACGAGAAATTGAGTAATGAGCTGCCCTTTTCTGGCGCCGACCGTTTTGCGGATTCCCACTTCACGGGCGCGCTCCAGCGAACGCGCCGTGGCAAGGTTGACATAGTTAATCCAGGCGATGACAAGAATAAACAAGGCGATGATGACGAAATAGCTAACCCCTTCGGCACTACCGCTCGGTTTCAGCTCGCCGGGTAAATTCGAATGGAGATAAATGTCGGAGAGGGCCTGCAGACGGATTTCCTCGCGCCCGTTGCTGGCTGCAAGATCTTCCCCCTTATAGTTGGCCATGAAGTCCGCGAATTTTGACTGCAAACCAAGCGTGTCCGTCTGCGGCTGCATTCGCAGATAGGTGTAAAAGTTGGTCCAGCTCCAGCCGTCCTGATCGGCATACTGACTATTTGCCAAAACGTTTTGCATTGGCAGCAGGCAGTTAAAATCAAAATGGCTGTTGACCGGCAGATCGGCGAGAATTCCCGTAACGGTATAACTGCCCGGCGCCCAGCCGCTGTGCATCTCAATCGTCTGTCCGATTGGGTCGCCGTCTTCCTCGCTGAAGTAACGCGCAGCCATCGACTCGCTCAGGACCATGCTGAAGGGTTTGTTTAACACGTCTCCGGCATCGCCGCGCAGCAACTCAAAAGTAAATGTTTGCAGAAAAGTCGAGTCCGCGAAATACATATCCTCTTCGTGCAATACGATCTGGCGGCCGTTGCTGCGCGTATAAGTCAGCACGGCACTGCCATAATGCGGGTGAAGACGTTCACTGCCCTCGATCTCGGGCAGATCCGTCGCAAGCGCGGGTCCGATCTTGTGATATGTATAGGGACTCTGCCCCAGATGCTCGCCATTGCGGTAGTGTTCCAGCGTCACCCGATAGATGTGGTCACCATGGCGATGAAAGGTATCGTAACTCAACTCAAAGCTGAGGTACTGGACGATAAGCAGACATGCCGCCATACCAATCGCCAGACCCAGAATCGTAATCAGGGAAAACACTTTCCGTTTGCGCAACATTCGCAAGGCAGACTTCAGATAGAACAGTGCCATGGCATACAGACTCGATTTTCGTGCCGAGAGAGTGATTCGAGAGTTGTGTTGAGCGGTCAGCTAATTTATCGCGAAATCGTGAATCTGCCAATGGCGAAATGGAAATGTGCGGGGCAGGAGGTAACAAATTACAGTGATTGCTGCAACAACTAATTTCAACCCGTGGATCTTCCCGGAGGGCCCTCCCGCCGCACTCCATCACCACGGTCTCGTTCAGGAGACCACAAACATCCACCACCAAAATTCCCATTCTGGCATGAATGACTGCTTCCTTCGGCAAACTCGTGCACTGCTCGCGCGTGAACAAGTTGCAACAATACAACAACCCGTCCGGATTTCAAGCTGTGTTTTGCCTATGCTCAGTGAAAAAAATCTCAGCGGTCAGCCAGACACATTCACCGGGCGGAACTTGCAAACAATTTTTCGGCGCCCTTCGGTCTCCGGCACGCAAAGCTGTTATTTAGAGCACGACGGTGCATTGTCGCGAAATGACTTGACTGCTGTGTTTTGATTGACGTATTGCAATCGCCCGGACATCGTCGAATTCAGCTCGTCTTCGCCCTCGCTGGTAGTTGACCCAATGGCTTTAGCCTGCTAGCGAAGCAGCAGCATACTTTGGCGTCCGGCCGGTATGCCGTTAATCGTTAGCATACTGAGATAGCTTCCGTTCGGGAGAGCGTTGCCCATGTCATCGCAGCCATCCCAGCGAATCAGAATACGGCCTGTAGCTCCGCTCGCCTGCAATAGCCTGCGAACGGGTTTTCCCAGCCGGTCGTAGACAATAAGGCGGACGTCTCCGGTCGCGGGAATGTAAAGGCGCATGCTCGACTCCGTCGCAAAGGGGTTTGGGTGGCTCGGCAGCAAGTACACACTGTGCGATTCAATTGCGGCACTTTCGTCAATCGCTACCGATGTCGTGCTCCCTCCTTTACAATTGCCGGGTCCGCCGGTGCAGCCTATATCGTTGCGAGCGCCGCCAAGACCGGGCGGGCGACACCTGTCGTTGTAATGCGGGTCGGGATTGCCCGCATCGATGCAGGGCGATCCGGCTTGCAAGGCCAGGTTTCGGCTATCCGGGTCGACAAAGCGCGGATCCGAGTCGATATTATCGATGCCGGGATAACCGCCGCTGACGACGGAATAGTCGATCTGCATGTTCTCACCGCCAAAGATTTCATCTGGCGCATTGTTCCAGAAAATACAATTGCGAGCGTTGCTCGATGCTCCGCCATGCCACAACGCAGCACCGCTGCCAGCCGTATTTTCACTGAAGCTGCAGTTCGCCATTGCCGGTACCGAATGTGTGTAATTGGAGAGAGCGCCGCCGACATTGACGGCTGAATTTCCGAAAAAAATACAATTTGTCATGGTAGGCGAAGCCAGATCATTGGACATCCCACCGCCGAAATCGCCGGCCTGGTTATAAAAGAAGCGACAGCGATGCAAGGCCGGCGAAGCCCCGGCATTATCCATGCCCGCGCCACCCTGAACAGCGGTGTTATGCACAAAAATGACGTTGTCGAACTCCGGATTCGAAGCGCTGCAGTGTACCCCGCCGCCGTTGATGGCTGCATTGCGGTTAAAGATACAATTGCGAACGCTCGGCGATGATTCGTGATTGTACATTCCGCCGCCGAAGCCGTGCAGCTGATCGCCGTCGGCATTGCCTTCGCTGATCGTAAAGCCATCAATGACCGCGCTGCTGTTCAGATTGCTGCCGGCAGGGTGAAAAAGCACGTGATAGGAATTGTCGGAATTGTCGAAGGGCGTTCCGATGTCGCCGCTGAGGATCGTTTCGTTGAGAAAGTATTCGCGCTCATCGAGCAAGATTTCATTTCCATCAAAGCCGCCATATAAGGCGACATCGTTGCGCAGCCTGAAAGCATCTTCACGCGTTTGACCGGGGTAGTAGCTTCCTTCAGCCACCCATATTTCATCGCCTTCTTCGGCATTTACCAAGGCCTGTTGTAGATCCCGGTAGGCATCCGACCAGGAGCTGCCATTGTCGGCGCCGCTTGCGTCCGCGTCGACATATATCGTCTTCGAATGACTAGCGTTAAGCGTTGCCAGTAAAAAATTGATCAAAAGGAACAGTGTAATTCGCAAAGAGTGTCGCCTGTTCATGGCTGCCATTACCTCATTATCAATTGCCTGAAATCAATAATGAGTAGTTACACTCCAATCGACTATTCGTTGCCGCATTTGTACATTAACACAGCGTTTGAGCCAAAATGCAATCATGCAGTACGATATTTGCCTTCCGGCAAACAGTCGCCGGTCGATATTGCAACTGGTTCTTGTCTGAAAGAGTACTCGCCGACACCACGCCAGTGATCGGTGGTCTTCATGCTTACGATCGTGTAATCGTCAAAATTGTCGCTGCGAAATCCGCTACCCGAGACTAAGGGCGCGCGACTTTGGTGCCGGACTGTCCGTTCACAAAGAAATGGCATCCGAATATGCTTAGCACTCCGCGAAGATTGCCTCGGGGATTTGCCGACAAATCCTGAAGTTCGCCTATCAAGTGGGATTGATCGTAGTATCCGCAGCCAAAAGCCGGATCATTCGGACGGATGTTTCTCAGCAGCGGTCTCTTGTCACGGCTGTCGAAAGCGCTAGGCCTTCTCTTCCGCGGCCGATTGCAATTCGAAAGCAAAGGTAGAGCCCTGGTTGGGTTTGCTTTCCACGGCAATACTGCTGTCGTGCGCTTCGACGATTTTTTTGGTAATCGCCAGGCCGAGCCCAGTGCCGCCGGAATCGCGGGCCCGGCTTTTTTCAACCCGGTAGAATCGGTCGAAGATGTGCGGCAGCTCATCGGGCTGAATACCGAAACCGTTGTCGCGAACATACACGGTGACGCTGGACCCTTTGCGGCGCAGCTCAAGCGTCACGTCGCTGCCGCGCTCTGAGTAGCGGATGGCATTTTCGATCAGATTGCTGATGGCGCGGTCGATCATCGCGATATCGGCATAGACGAAGGGCAGATTTTTGTCGAGTGTCGCTTTCAGGCGGATGTCTTTTTCTTCAGCCTGCGGCTGCAATTTAAGGACGATATCCTGCGCCAATTCCGAAATGGCGAATAACTCGCGTTGGGGTACCTTTTCGCGCGCGTCAAATTTGGAAAGCTCGAAAAGCTCACTCACCAGCTTGTTTAAGATCGTGACATTGCCAAGCACCGTATCGAGAAAACGAACGCGCTCCTGCGCGCTGAGCTTGGCATCTTTCATCAGGATCGTTTCCAGGTAGCCTTGAATCGAGGCCAGCGGTGTACGTAAATCGTGCGACACATTGGCGACCAGGTCGCGGCGGAGCTGGTCATTGCGCTGCATCTCGGCGATGTTGGCTTCAATCGTGCCTGCCATCTGGTCGAAGGCCCGTGAGACGGCGCCGATTTCATCATTGGATTCGATCCCGATCCGGCTGCCGTACTTGCCCCCCTCGAACTCCTTCACGCCGGCAATCATCCGTTGAAAGGGCTGCGCCATCTTGCGGAAGAGCACCAGCCCGACAATACCCGTCAGCAGCAGCGAAACGAGCAGGGAGAGCACGGTGAGCTGCATAACATAGGAGCTGGCGGCCAGGTCGGAAGCCGAATCATATTTTTCACTACCGAGAATGACATAGAGAAATCCGTCGCGATTGTCCGGAAGCTGTACTTTCGTAACGGAAAAGGGTTTTTGTGTGCCGGGCTTGCGCGGGTCGTCCCCGAGGATCGGATAGTCGCCGTCGCCTTCCAGATATCGATGGATGTTCGGCAAAGCGACATAGTCGAGCTGTACACGCCCCGGTGGCGCCGAATAGGCAATGATGCGGCCGTCTTCTTCCAGCAGATAATACTCCACCCGCGGATTCATCATCATCATGTGCTCAAACTGATCTTTGATGCCGCCGGCATTGATACTGTCCTGCAGGTTGGCCTGGAACATTCCCGCCAGATTGCGAGCAAGGTCGCGGTTCAGTTTTTGTTCGGTCTCCTGTACAAATCGCGTAGCATAATTGAGCGCCATAAATATCTGTACACCGCCGAGAACGACCAGCAGGAGCAGAAAGACACCTGCGATTTTACCGAATAAGCTACCGAAGATATTCTTCATTTACAGTTCCTCCGCTTCGGTAAAACGATAGCCCACGCCCCAGACGGTTTGGATATAGACCGGTTCCGAGGGATTATGTTCGATTTTCGCGCGCAGGCGGTTGATATGCGAATTGACGGTATGCTCGTACCCCTCAAATTGATAGCCCCAGATTATGTTCAGAAGCTCCTGACGGGTATAGGCGCGCCCCGGATGCGAAGCAAAGAGGTGCAGCAAGTCGAACTCCTTGGCGGTCAACTCCACGCTGTCGCCGCGCAGCGTCACTTTACGGCGCGAGGGAAAGACAAGTAGATCGCCAAATTCGAGCTGTTCGACATCGGCCGAAGCAAGGGCGCTCGCGCTTCGCGTTTCAACCCGCCGCAGGATGGCTTTTACCCGCGCTATCATTTCGCGAATGCTGAAGGGTTTGGTCAGATAATCATCGGCGCCGATTTCCAGGCCCAGTACCTTGTCGAACTCCTCTGATTTAGCCGTCAGCATCAGAATCGGCGTGGCGCTGTCCTTTTCGCGCAGTCGACGGCACACTTCCATTCCGCCGAGGCGAGGCAGCATCAGATCGAGTATTATCAAAGCATAATCATTTTGCAGCGCCATAGCCAGGCCGCTTTCACCGTCGGTAGCCCGGTCCAGACCGTAGCCAAGGTCGGTGACATGCACTTCAATCAGATCGGCTATGTCGCTGTCGTCTTCGATGATGAGGATTGTCTGGCTCATACCTGCTTTCGCGATGTCTATTCTTCATTTATCCCTTCCCTGAGCCGGCAAACTAGTGCGAAATTATCATAATAGTATCACGAAAGATTCAAAAGATGCTGATACAATCTGTCGCGCCGGCGATGAGGTGTCGGGGAACAATGAGAAAGCGGTACCGCACCAGACGCGGCTCGTCCGGCTGTTGCGCAGTGGTGATTCGATCGGAATAGCTGATTACGTTAACCCGGCCGCCATTCGACGGCCGGGTCGATGCAAAGCAAGCTTAAGGTTCCACGACGATCGCGCTTGCCGCCTGTTTCCCCAGTGCCGACAGACGCAGCAGATAAACGCCCGCCGGCAAGTTGTTGAGGCTGAGATGTAAGGGCACCGGCACGCCCGCGCGACAGCGACCGCGGAAAACGAGGAATTGCAGCGCGCCGCGAAGGTCGATCAGGGCCGCTTCGGCCTCGGCGTCTTCCGCCAGCATGAAGCTCAGCTCCGTCTGCGCAGAGGCTGGATTGGGATGCGCCGGGGAGAGGAACAGCATTTTCCTTTCGCTTGCACCTGTCATTGCCGACGGGAAGACCGCCGGTTTCGGCAACACAGCCGGATCGCAGGCCAGACGATCCTGGGTCTCTCCGTTAACACTGCTGAATGTGCCGCCGAAACAAAGGTCATTCCCGTTGACCGCCAGCGAGAAGACGTCGCCGTTATTGACATTCGTCGTCAGGGCCAGCACATTATCGCCATTTACGCTGGCGTCAAGCCGTGCGATACGACCGGCGGCATCATCACCGACAAGGGTGAAGTCGCCCGCAATCAGGACTTCATTGCCGCCGATAGACTGAATGTCGCGCACCACATTGCTGGCGCCGAGCAGATTCGGGTCATCGCCTGCGGTCCAGTTGCTAAGAGCGCCCGTAGCCTGTGTTACCTGGCCGATGAAACGCCGGCTGGTGGCGGTGCCGCCCACGAAAAAGCCGTCGAAGTCGCCGCCCAGAAGTACGGTGCCGCCAGGCGAGGGCTCGATTGCAAGTACCGCTTTGTTAAGGCCGGTCTGCGCGCGTGCGTCCCAGCCGGCGCTGACAATGCCGTTCGTCGCCTCGAATTGGGCGACCAGGCTGCGTGCGGTATTTGTCGACGACACATTGACACGCGAGAAAGCGCCGCCGACATAGACAAACTGCCCTATCCTGCAGATTGCATGCACGGAGTTGTTAATATCGGGATTCCAGCTCTGGACGTTTCCCGTGCTGAGGTCAACGCTGGCGGCCCGGTTACGCGGGAAATTTGTAACACCCTGGGTAATCACGCTGAAGTCACCGCCGATATATACGCTGGCATTAATCCCCGTCGCGCTGGAAAGCGCCACCACATTCACCTGGCCATTCGCGCGGGGATTCCAGCCTTCCAGCGTGGCGTCGTCCGCATCGAAACGACAGAGCCGTTGGCGTATAATTCCATTAACCAGCGTGAAATTGCCGCCTGCCACCAGTTTGCGATCAGTAATGTTACCGCCGAGTACCATGGACCGGATCGTGCTGTTGACATTGTGATTCCAGTCCGGGTCGAGAAAGCCGCTCGTCAGATTTACGGCGCCGATATTTGTATGCGCGACAGCCAGCGAGTTGAAGGCGCCGCCGAGGAGTACGTCCGTTCCATCGACAACAATGCAGTGCGCCGCGGCCGACAGGTTGGGATTCCATGCGTCGGCGGCGCTGCTGCTGTTAGCGGTACCTACCCGACCAGCGCGATTGCGCGCCGCGCCGCTGAGCGTCGTAAAATCGCCGCCCACCAGCAGTGTTGCGCCATTCAGAGCCAGCGTGCGAACCAGTCCGTTGGCCCCCGGATTCCAGGACTTGGTCGTGGCATCGGAGCCTTTACTGATCTTGACCAGACGATGACGCGTTTTGGCTCCGACGGTCAGGAATGCACCGCCGGCAAACAGATTGTTGCCATCGATGACAACCGCATACACGGCCGCGCCGAAGTTTTTACTCCATCCCTTCAGGCGCCCTCGATTATCCAGCTTGGCCATAAAGTTGCGCGTATTCGTACCGATCTGCTGAAAGTCGCCGCCGATGAACAGATTGTTGCCGTCAATTGCAATCGCGCGCACCTGGGCACTGGGAATCGGAGCGCGCCAGTTCGCGCCGATGGCGCCGGTCGTCAGATTCACCTGGGCGATGTTCGGATGCGCGGCATTGCCTACCTGGGTGAAAGCGCCGCCGATGTATATCACACCCGCTCCGGCGTTAAGCACCAGCGTGTTGACCAAACCATTAACATTCGGATTCCAGCCGGCAATGCTTACGCTCGCCAGATTCTGTACATCGAGCGCGGCGGCATTGTTTAAGGCGGTCGCTGTTTGACCGGGCGGCTGCAATTGCGTAAAATTGCCGCCGACGTAGAGCGTATTGCCATTAAGCGCCAGCGCGTTGACCGGGCCGTTGGGATTCGGCAGCCAGCTAGTCGTTACATTGCCGTTGTCGTCTACATGCGCAAGATTGTTAAGCACTGTGCCGTCGACATTGCTAAAGTTGCCGCCGAGGAAAAAACCGCCGACGCCGTCCGGCACTGCGGCATTAACAGCGCCGTTTGCAATGGGCACCGGATTGACCACGGCAAAGTCCCGCGGGAAAAAGGCGGTCGTCGTTACGAGCGCTGCGTTACCGGTAAACTGCTCAACGCTCTGAAAGTTGCCGCCGAAAATTAAGGTATTATTGTGGACGACTACGCTGCGCACTTCGCCGTTAACGTTCGGCACTTGCGCCTTAACATCGCATACAAGCCAGCACAGCAACATAGTGCAGGCAATACTCCATCGCTTAAGCATGGAATGATTCTCCTTAACAAAGTGGAATAATGCTCCGTCGGGCACAGGCCGGACGAAGTTGATCTTGAATTGTCTGATCGTAGTAAGTCTGCCGGCAGGCATGCGATTCACAGCGCCGGCGGGAATTACAGTCAGAGCACAATACTCTCGTCGGGGCCTGAGGGAAAGCCCGATGAAAAGTGCTTAGTGTCAGTTCTAGAGGGAAATACCTGCAGCCTGCTCCACCAATGTGATCAGGAGCGACTGTTCCGGCCTGCAACTTGCTCAGCGCCTGAGATATGCCGGCGGAGCGGAAGCAGGGATGTGAGTGCTTTCGTAGCTTCGACGCCGCACGGAATGAAATCCGCGCAGCTCCATCATCGATGTGCCGATGCTGACAGGGCCGGCGCCGACTGAGCGCCGTTCTTGTCGCCGGACACGAATTGCAGGACGTTTAACAGCGAAGAGCTCAAAGTCAATCTGTCTGTCTACGCGCTGGATAAAGCCCAAAGCGCTGTTGTCACTCGGACAAATTTCACACAATGGACGCGGAGCGGAAAATTATTATCCGGCCCCAGTGAGAATTCTACACTTGAGTTCGACGGCAATTCGTGTTGCACAAATTTCGATTTCAGCCTGTTTCAGCCCTTTTTTGACTGGTAAAAGAAAGATTTCTATTTTATTTTGCTCCTCAAGAAACCTTCTTCATAGCAGCGCACTCTCTCAACTATCGATTTGCAGATTGATGTATTCCGGAAAAACTCTTTTTGGAACGCTATGCTTTGCTGCGGTTTCGCCGAAGCAGTAAACTGATAATGGAGACGTCGCATGCCAAGGAGACGCAAATCAGATCTGTTTGATCTTGTCAAGTCGCTGACAAAATCAGAAAAACGCTATTTCAAGCTCTATGCGACGCGTCAAAAGAAAAACGCCAGTAACAAGTACGTACTGCTGTTCAATACACTGGATGAGCAGGAGGAGTATGACGAAGCCGGCATTCTGGCGGCGAATATTTCGAGGGATGAGAAAGGTTTGGCAAGCCTGAAGAAATATCTTTACGACCTGATTCTCAAGGCGCTACAGGATTTTCACACGGTCAGCTCCAGGAGCGTACGGCTGGAAATCAAAGACAAGATTGCGCGCGCATCCTTCCTTTTCAACAAAGGACTATTTAAACAATGCGCTACGCTTGTCGCCAAGGCGAAGAAACTTGCCTTGGAGCACAATGAACTCATCCAGCTCCTTGAGCTCTACGACCTGGAGTCCATGCTTGCGACCAAAAAGGCCGGCTATTCATCCCAACTTAACACCACTCTGGAAGGATTGCAGGAATTAGACCACGCCCGGATGAAGACACTGGACAGCCTTCGGACAGAACTGCACCTTCACAACCTGCTCGCGCAGCTTAAACTCATCCTTTACAACGCTGACCACAGCTTTACAGGAGATCAGATTCAAAGGCTGGACGCGCTTATGGCCGACAAGCTGCTTGAGGACGAATCCAATGCCCGGACCTTTTTGTCGAAAGTATATTTTTATGCTATCCATGCTCTAAACTATCAGACATTAAACGACCTTGACAAGGCGCACACTTACTCGGGCAAACTTGTCGACCTGTATCGCAATGCGCCGGCGAAAGTCAGGAGCGGCCATGGACTGATCAATGTGATCGCCGCCTTTGGCCAGCATGCCGACAACTGCCTTTTGCTCGGACATTACGAGGAGTGCAAATCCCTGGTTGAAGAAGCGCGACTGCTTCAGCCGCACACCGATCATGACAAGGGACTGCTCTTTAGCTGCATTAACATTAATTTGCTCAACTGCTGGAGGGAATTGGGACAACTGCAGGAGTTCGGCGAGGGTCTGGCAGATATCGAAGCAGCGCTGGAGCGTTTCGGCGATAAGATTCATCCCGGCAATCAACTCGTAATCGCCTATAACATCGTCATCAATCTAATTTGTATGAATCGTCACGCCGAGGCACTGGACTGGGCCAACAAGGTGTTGTACAATCCATCCTTACAATTTCATCGGGATTTCGACGGGCTCATCCGTCTGATTATACTTGTTATTCACTACGAACTGCAAAACTTCGACGTGCTGGAATCTCTTGTACCTTCAACATTTCGCTACTTCGCCCAACATCGGACTGACAGCAAATTCGAGCAGTCCGTGCTGCGTTTTTTGCGGACGCTTCAACAGCGGACATCCCATTCGTCGCTGATGTCGGGCTTTATGGATTTAAAGCGTGAACTGGAGCAACACCTGCGCCATGAAGAGTATCAGCGTGTTCTGCAGTATTTTGACTTCATCGCATGGCTGGAAAGCAAAATCAGCGGGCGTCCTTTTATGGAGGTATTCCTGGAACATGCGCCGCTGCGAAATGGACTTTGTCACGCTGCGGCTGCTGAATTATGATGTTTTACGAGTCCAATTCGTAAGCGCGCCGCAGCCAGTGCAGCACCGTGTCATCGATGTCTTCGATCGATGTCAGCGGAAATCGATGCGTAATACGATCCCCCTTCTGCAGTCCGCCCGTGGCGATCAGGCCCGCGGGCAGTTCTTCTCTCGAGTGTTTTAATGCCAGACCCAGGTCAATGCGTCTGCGCGTGGTCGGCTTGATTTGCGCAAAGACATTGTTGCGATAGAGCGGCACTGTTGTTTTAGTCGGGCTGGCTTTTACGGCCGGCCCGATATCCAGAGCAATGCCCAATATGTGCTCATACAATGAACGCAAGCCGCTTTTGGCTCCGGCATACATCGCATCCACGAGAGCTTCGGGTTTGTAATCATCAACGCCGCCGCGACCTTCGGCACGCCGGGCGATCAGCTCGGCCGTGGTCGTACCCAGGCCGAATTCCGCTTTGAGCCATTGGACGCGTTCGCCCTCCGTAGCGGCATCGGCCTCCGTAATGACCGCGATCCATTCGGCCAGCGTCCGGCCTGTTTTCTGCGGCAGATTATCTTCGATGGACTGCAGCCATGCAAAAGAAGGATGCAGCGTGTAAACCGATTTTCGATTGCGAGGGGGCATAATCCGATTGTCGATTAGTCCAAAAGTCATGTTCTTGAGTTGGATACGGGCACTGCGAAGCTACGACCGCATCATCTAAGGTCATTGTACATTTTGGACATCGATTCGCCGGCTTAATCCAGATAGAAAAGCTTGCCCAGCACCCAGGCGACTCCGTTCGCCACCGCCGTCACCGGTCCCGGCGTACGATCGCGTTCCAGAATCAGGCGAATCGTGGTGTAAGCCACCTGAGCGCGCAGCGTCCGCAGTTGCGCTTCCAGCGTTTCAATCTTGACCTGCACGCGGCTGAGCTCGTGTTCCAATGTGAGCAGATCTTTAAGGTTCTCCGCGCGTTCACCGAGCGCCTCCAGTCGAGACCGCAGCGCAATGGCGCTCTTGAGGCGTGCTTCCAGGTCAATGTAACGGCCTGTAACCTCGTCGGATGAAATGCGCCGATCGGTTTCGCGGCCCTGCTGCGCCAGTACATCCATCAGTGAGGTAAACTGCTCAACCGGCACACGCAGTTGCAGGTCGGCGTGGTCCTCATCGCCGGTACTGGATGATTCGACATAGCCGCCGGCTTCTTCCGTGGCCTGGCGGGCGACGGACACTGCCGGCTCCACCTCATCGACCTCCAGCGTTTGCGAGGCACGCCAGATAACCTGACGCTTAAGGTCGGCGGCCTGACTTTCTTTGTCGAGAGTGTTCGGTTGATTGGCCTGCGCTATTCTGTGCGGCGACGTCGCCTGACGCGCTACTTGCGAACAGGCGCTCAGCAGGACGGCGCAGCAGGCAATTGCGAGGAAATTTCTTAGGAGGGCAGTCGATCCAGGGCGGGGGCAATACATTGGCAGTTCCCGTTTAGCTGATAGATAAACGCCGACGCCTGCCTGGCCGACACAGCTCACCGTCATTCGGGGCCATGGATAGGGCAGCGGGCATCCGGCATGGATTGCGGCCCCCATTCGCTGCCGTTCGGAGGATATTGAACTTTTTTTGGGGCCAGTTGAAAAAAGCTGCGGCTCGGGAGCGGCTTCAGGCGAAACGCAGCAAGGCAGTGACGAATCCCCCCGAGGGAGAAGATCCGTCACTGCCTTGCAAATACTGGCTTGTGCGAAACAAAGCTCTCCGAATGAGCTGTCGGCCGGCCTTATCTCGTGACAACGAATGTCGTGGCCATGCTGCGCTCTCCGACCTGCAGCGTACAGAGATACCAGCCCTCGGACAGTGCGCCTGTCGCGATCACACAACGATGTTCGCCCGCGCTGTAGATTCGACGGCTGCAGGGGCGCGCCACCTCGACGCCGAGGGCGTTACGGATTACGATTGTGACTGGCTGTTCGGCCTCCGTCCTGAAGCGCAGCGCGGCGGCATCGGCGACGGGGTTTGGGAATATCACCACATCGGTGGCGGGCGGGCGGGTCTCGCTAATGTCTGTGGTCAATTTAAAGTCGAAGGGGGTTGAACGCGATGAGCAGCCCTGGTCATTATACACCTCCACCTGATAGAGCCCACTGCTTGTCGGCTGGTATTCTCGCTCCGTGGCGCCCGGTATCACGCTTCCGTCTAGGAACCACTGATAAGCGGCGTGAGCTGTCGTACCGAGCCGGTCGCCGTCCTGCGTGATCAGCGGAAGCGCCGGCAGAGGAATGACATTAAGGGTACGGCTGACCGTAGCAACGCATCCCTCGGCACTGCTGTAGCGGTAGATAATCGTGTGCGCGCCCGGCCCAGCGACGGCGGCATTGAAGAGCGCGTCCATAACGCCCGGGCCTTCGTAGCTGCCGCCGGCAGGCGTACCGCCGGACAAGGACAATGGCTCGGCATCGACGCAGATATCCTCGATGGGCGCCAGAGATACCGCAGGCAAGGCATGAATCTGAAAGGAGTCGTCGTTTGTCAGGCTGCTGACCGGAGGATTGGTTCCGCGAAGACGGATGCGGTACTGCGTCCCGGCTTCGAGGTCCGGCGGCAGCGAAACCGCGATACTTCCCGCCGCCAGGGAGCGAAGGCGTCCCAGTTCCAGCACCGCGCTGAATTCACCTTGCGGATCGGAAAGCTCCGCCACAAACTCGTTGCCCTCCTCAAAAACGCGGCTGACGTCGTAGTCAATTACCATGTCATCGCCCGCGCAATAGGATAATTCTTCAAGCGCCTGCACAGCCAGCACCGGCTGCGGCGCTGCGGCAACGTTGAAATAGATTGTGTCGGACAGGTTTTTGTAGCTCGCGATGGCGAATGTCTCGCCTTCGGCAAGGGCGGTGAAGTGGGACTGATCCTCATCAAAAGAAATGATTGAAGGATTATCGATTGTAATGCTTATGAAGTTGTTATTGTCGTTAAGCTCCGAGCTGAATGTCTCATAATAGACGCGGATTGTCGGTTGATAGGTCTCGCCCTTAACCAGGTTCACCGATGGAAGCTCGTTAACAATTGTAGTAGGTGCTTCTTCGCTCGTTGCGCTGAAGTCGAGTGTCCGCAGCGAATACAGCAGTGTGTCGCTGCTGCTGAAGGTAGCCAAAATTTCCAGAATCTGGTTGTCAATGAAGCTGCCGGAAATCGGTATGTTAACCCGCCAGCTTGTAGTGGAATTGTTCAAAATAATGACATCGTCGGGCGTGGCGACTTTCACTTCCTGTAAGAAAGCGGCCAAGGAAGTGTCGGCCAAATCCACTTCCACTTCCATAATACCGCCGATTCGCAGGTCGGCGACAGGCGTCAAAATTTTGGCTGTAAGTTGGGTGCTGTCGTCGATAACGACAGGCTCGCCGGCGGCAATACGGTCACCCGGCCGATGTTTTTCCTGCCTGAGATGCCGCGCGTTCGATGCCGGAATCGGCGCAAAGAAGTTCTGTGAGCTGCGCGAATTCAGCAGCTTGTTAACCAGATTGCCGACCGCTATATCTTCCGTGACCGGCATAAACAGGGTATGGCCGATCGCGTCAAAGAAGGAATAATTCGGTCTGACGATCCATTCACTGTGCGGGAGTCCCGCAAGCTGACTGCCGCGGCCTACGATCAAGTCGCTTTCCCAAAAGAAGTCGGGGCTGATATTGTTTGCTCGCAGCACCGGTTCGAGTATCAAGGCCATGGCATTCATCGAACGGGCGCGAATCGATCGGTCGCCGTCATTCAGCAGCCAGAACAATTCGGAGCGCAGGCCCCGGTAGTTAACGTCGGCGAAGGCACGCGCCAGACGCCATACCACGAGCTGTTTAGACCACAAGGGAATCGTTTCCTCGATAGCGCCGTCATGAAGTGGGCCGTTGCCGGAGAACAGGTCCGTCCCGATCAGATGCGTCGGCACCGGCGTTGCAGCAAAACGCACGCCCTGCCCAACACTAAGATCGTAAATTGCCGCCGGTGCAAAGAAACGCGCGTTACGACCTCGCCCCGCCATTTGAATATAATCTCGCAGCCAATCGGTCCTAATTGCCACCGTCCGGATGGCCGAGTGAACTCGCCGGAAACTGTGGTCATTGAGGCTAAGCTCGCGATTCATGTGCGCAAGAAAATCGATCAGCAAATCGGCAAAGGGCGAGCCATTGTGCGGGGTATTGAGCGTAACTGCCCGATTAACATAGCCCTTGTTGCGATTAAACAATGTGTTGTAGCCCGGCATCGCGGCGGCCTGCCGCAGAATCGAGCCTCCCATACTGTGCGCCACATAATCAAGCCGGCAGGCGGCAAAACCCGCGCGGTGCGCTACTCCAAGTGCGTTGAGGAATGAGCGTGCATTCCAGGCGCCGCCATTGCGATGGTACAAGAGAATTTCGGCATTGGCGCGGAAAGAAGCGCGCGGGGACAGCGAAGGTACCTGCAAGGAAACAAAACGCGGATCGCTGGCAAAGGCCTGGTTACGCAGGAAGGGCCTTTCGTAGCGGAAGTTGTCCCAGCTTGAGCTGCTGCCCCCCAGCCCATGCACCAGCATCAGGGGAGGACGGCAGATCTGAACCTGTTTCGCAGCCTCGCTCTGTGTGCCGTCCTGGTATTTGACAGTCGCCAGCGCTTCGACCTCGCGAAGGCGGGCGTCGTCAAGATCGGAATCGACGCTAAAATCGTCCGGCGCAACATACCAGAAATAGTAGGCCTCCTGGTGCGCGATGCTCTGGCTTGCACTGACCGCCCGCGTCCCGTCGGCCTCGGAGCTATACAGGCCGCGGTAGTCACGTCGCGCCATCACCTTGCCCAGGGCTTCCGGGTCCCGGCTTTCGTAGCGATCGCGCAGTTGCAGCGAGACGGAAGCAACAGGCTTGCTTCCGCCTTCAACCCGGATAAAGATACGCGCAAGGCCGTCAGCTGCCACGCCCTGGGGCTCATCCGCCTGATAATCGTAAATATTGTCCCATTCCAGGCTGATGGCGGCATCGGAGGAAGCGCGCGCGGCAATCAGGAGCGATACGATGTTCGAGTAGGGATGGGGACGCACAATCAGACCGGCGGCAATCCGGTCGTCGGCATCGGATTTGCGCGTGCCGTCGTCGGCAACCGGCGTGATGTCCTGCACCCGAAAGCTGAGATTACCGATGTGATCGGCCTTGACTATAAAAGACTTTCTGAAGGCGGCTGTACGGCCCAGCGCCGCGTAACCGGAGTGTGTTGCCAGGGAAACCCAGGAAGCGCCGTCGTTGCGGGAGTATTGTATCTCGTATTCGAAGTATCGTTTTGTGCCGGCGCCGTTGAGCCTATCCTCCGAACGACGGCGGATAGCGTCCTTCCATTCCACAAAAATGACATCGCCCTGATAGTAGGTCTTGCCGTTTTCCGGCGCAAGCAGGTCGATGCGTCCCGCCGACGCTTCGTCTTCGCGTAGTTCAAACTGATGACGGCTGCTGCTTTTACCGGAAGTATTGTCAGTACCGCGGACATAGTAGACACCGGACGGACTCGTCGCGAGGCTGTTGAAGCTAAAGTTAAAACGTCCCTCGGCATCGACTGTCACTTCCTCTTCGCTGTGATACAGACCGACATTGGTGATAAACAGCGTGGCCGCGGCACCGGGAGTAAAGCCCGTCCCGCTGATGATCACATTGTCACCCGCCTCGATCTGCGCCGATGAAAGCGTCAGGGCCGGATTGCTAGGCGCGAAGACGTAGCCTACCCGGATGGAAACTTCCTGCCCGAGCTCGGAGCGGAGCTTAATCTCGCCGCTCGCGTCTCTCGGCGTCGTGCGGACATCTTTTTCTACGAGCGTCAGGGTCTGCTGCGCGCCGTCCTGCAGGTAGCCTTCGCTGATGGGCGAGATTACCAGCCAGTCGGGCTGCTCGACGATACTCCACTTCTGATTTATGCCGCTGCCGTTCGTGATCGTTATTGTGGCCGCCTGTCCCGAGAGCAGATTAAGTACGGCGGGAGACAGCGAAAAGGCCGGCGGCTGATAGTTAACCGTCACTTCTTTGTTGCCTACGCCGCTGCTCACCGTAAATGTTCCGAGCGGATTGCCGGCGGGCGGAGCGGTCTTTTCCGATACGCTGATCGTTTGAGATTCGCCGGGGCCCAATTCACCCTCCGTCAGCGAGAGCTTCAGCCAGGGCGTAATCTTGGTCGGCGCGACGTTCCACGTTATGCGTCCCGTGCCGCTGTTTTTGACCGTCACCGTCGCCGAGCCGCCGGCAGGCAAGTCGACAGCAAGCGGTTCAACCGAGAGGACGGGAGATCCGCCGGCGCGGTAGATCAGGCGCCCAATCGATGGATCGTACCAGAAACCGTCGTTCTTATTGCGATAGCGGACCGCCCAGTAGTACTTTTTGCCTGGACTGAGATCTTTCCAGCGCGCCGTCCAGCCCGGGTTGTCCGGCGTAACGGTCTTCGAGCCTACATTCTCGCTGATCAAAACATTGTCCATATCCGGAGCATCGGCTATCAGGATGGTGTAGCTGCTTGCATCCGCATGCTCGCTCCAGTGGAAGGTCGGCATTGCCGAGAAGGAAGCTCCATTGACGGGACTGAGAAGAATTACGTCGGCGGCCAGTATCTTGTCGGTCGTCGAAAAACCGAACAAGGTCAGAATCGAGCTAAGTAGAATTGCCGATGAGCGATACATTGAGCAGCCTCCCGAATTGAAAGGTGAGAAATTCTCTGGCATGCTTCAGGCATGTAAGCTTGCGCACGAAGGAATAATTAACTGATACAAGCTAATTGCTACAAAGTTGGTCCGCAATACGGATGCGCTACTTACATGAGCATTATCGCCGTTTTTGAGCTTGATTCGAAGTATTTAAGTTGTCTAGCGGAATGTGCAATGGCACATTTTCGCATCGTGGCCACTCTTGATGATATATGATGGGCAGCCATTCAGGCAGTGTCTTTTCCCAGATCCAATCCTATGAAGAATGACATCAGGTCGGTATCGCTCTCGAGAGCAAGCTTCTTGCGGATGCGAAGCCTGTGCGTTTCGATGGTGCGGGCCGAATTGTTCAGCACTTCCGCCATTTCCTTCGATGTCAACTTGTTGTAGATCATCTTACAGATGAGAATTTCTCTGGTTGTTAAGGCGGAACAGCGTTCGATGAGACGTGCGTGAAACATAGGATGATTCTGCTCGAAGACGCTTTCCAATTGCTGCAGTTCAGTTGTCGTTGAAATCGCGCGACGAATCTCGTTCGGCATCGCTGCCAATTGTTCTGACAATTCGTCCCGCGACGCGGAGGATTCGATCGCCTGGTCAATTCGCTTCGCGAGCGAGTGGAGCAGCACCCGCAGTTCTTCAATTTTCTCAAAGGATACTGCCAGAATCTGCGTCTTCGATTGGAGGTCGCCCCGCAGATCGGTGATAGCATGGTCGAGACGCGCCAGCTTTTGATCGTATTCTTCCGTCTCGAGTCGCAGCCGCAGGGCCAGCATCATTTGCCGCTTCCTTTCATTCTCGAAAGCCTGGTAATACTCGAAATGTCTTTCGTGATGATCAAAAGCCCTGGCCGTAGCTTCGGGCGTCGAGAGCTTTTTATAACAGCTACAGAGGTTCAGATGCAGTTTGTGTAGCATTTCCGGCGCGGGAACCTCTAATCTCTCCACGATAGCGAGTGAACGCCGGAGCAGTGTAAGGGCATCTTCGACCTCCCCGATAGCGCGACGGGTTTGCGCGGCGAACATCAGGCTGACGGCTACGGTATGCTGATCGTCGATCGCTTCGCTAATCCGCAGGGCGTCGGCGAAGCACTGCAGCGCCTCCTGCATTAGCTCCTGGCGTTCGTAATGGAGTCCGATTTCATTCAGGAGAATCGCAAGATCACCGTTTTGTCCACTGGCCTCGCGAAGGCGGCGGCTCTCTTCCAGCAATGGTCCGGCCCGGGTGTAGTCACCTGTTTCGGAGGCGATGACGCCCAGGTATCTAAGGATGAAAGCCTTGCGTGAGACCAGACCGATACTCTTCGCGATCTCGAGGCTTTCTTCGAAATAGCGCAGAGCGCGCTCATTGTCTTCCAGGATATTATAGATGACGCCGATATTGGCCTGCACCGCCGATTCAGCCGGGCGGTTGTCCGTCGCGCGCGCCAGTTTCAAGCGCCGCTCGTTGTATTCCAGCGCCGCCGGATAATCGCCAAGATTGTGGTACACATTGGCAAAGATTCCCAGCGCCTCATCCAGCCCCGTATGAAAATCGGCCTCTTCAAAAAGTGGCAGCGCAGCGCCCGCTTGCCGCAGTGCCGCGGTATAATTCTCACGCATGCAATCCAGCAGCGCAATGTTGACGAGCGCCTGAGCCTCATCGAGCGTATCGGCCCGCGACCGACTGTTTTGAAGCGCCGTTTCATAGGAACGCTGCGCTTGTTCGAGTTCACGGCGGCGTTCATAGCAGACTCCTTCGAGCAGCAGCCAGCGGAACACTTCTCGCGCAGTGTCCTCTTTTGCTTGTGATTGGCGGGGATCGTTGAGATGGAGCAGACTCAATGCCCGATCATACTGCGCCAGGGCATAGTGGCAGCGGGCCGCCCAATAGGCGGAGCTTCTGGCGACTTCGGGATTGTCGCATTCGGCGGCCAGCGACAGGGCCTGCTGTGCGAGGCTTAAACAATCGGCCGGCTGCGACAGCCAATGCTCTTCTACGTAGGCTGTTAAAATCTGCGCCTTTTTGTGCGGCTTGCGCAGACGCCGAAGGCTTTGATGGAGTTCAGATAATGTAGTCGCCATAAGCCGCATTCTCCAACCGAGCCGACCCAGTCATGGCCCAATGAAAATCGCGAAACGCAGTATGTCCCAAGCAGTGCAAACGCAGACGCTACTAATATAGCGCTGCAGGGCGGAACTCCCGACACATTCCGCCGATTCCGATTTTCAAACCCGGTTTATTGTTTGGCGCGGCCTGTCCGCTGTGCAGATTCGGACTCTGCGGCCTGCGGTAGAAGAGAACATCGCCCTCCGCTCGCCGCCCTCCACCTTAGAGTTCCCAGACGGAGACATCTTCGATGACTTCGTTAAGGGCTTGCGGCAGCGAGGCCAGGGCGTGCCGCAAATCCGCAATCAGATCCTCGATGTCTTCGATACCGACCGACAGCCGGATCAGGTTATCGCTGATGCCGGCCAGGAGACGCTGTTCGGGCCGCATCGAGGCGTGACTCATCGTGGCGGGATGCTCGATGAGCGATTCCACGCCCCCGACCGACACCGCCAGATTAAACACGCGCACTGTTCGCAAGACATGTTCCGCGGCGGCCTGATCGCCGGTTACGGTAAACGAAAGGATGCCGCCGAAGCCTTCCTGCTGCCGGCAGGCCAGTTCGTGATCGTCATGGCTTGCGAGTCCGGGATAGAGCACGCGTTCAACCGCCGGATGATCTTCCAGGAAGCGCGCCACCGCCAGGGCGTTTGCTTCATGCCGGCGCATGCGCAGTGGCAGGGTTTTCATGCCGCGCAGCACCAGCCAGCAATCGAAGGGCGCGGCCCCCGTACCGTAGGCATTGGCCAGAAAACGGATCTTTTCAGCCAACTCGTCCGTCGCGGCCACCAGCGCGCCGCCGATGACATCGGAATGGCCGTTTAAGTATTTTGTGGTTGAATGAACGACAATGTCCGCTCCATACTGAAGCGGCTTCTGCAAAAGAGGTGAGAGAAAGGTATTGTCAACAATCAGCAGCAAACCCTGTTCTTGGGCCAGATCGGCCAGATAGCCGAGGTCGACGACGCGAAGAAGTGGATTGGAAGGAGTTTCGACCCAGAGCGCCTTCGTCTCCGGTCGCAGGGCTGCCCGCAGCGCGGCGCTGTCGCGAAGATCGACGTAGTCTACATCGATCTTGGCCTGCGAGGCCAGGTGAGTCAGCAGGCGTTCAGTGCCGCCGTAACAGTCATGGGAACAAATGATATGAGCGCCGGCATCCAGCACATGGAGGGCGGTGGCGATTGCCGCCATTCCGCTGGACAGTGCCACGGCGTCCGCGCCGCCTTCCAGGGCAGCCAGCGACTCTTCCAGCGCGCTGCGGGTGGGGTTGCCGCTGCGCGTGTAGTCATAACCTTTGTCGCTGCCGACATCGTCAAATCGGAAAACGGCTGTTTGATAAATCGGCGGTGCAATGGAGTTAAAGGCGGTATCGGTATCGCGGCCGGCCAGGGCCAGGCGTGTACTGTGTTGCATGTCATTCTCCCGCTGGTCTATAGTAATGAAACGTTTATTTTCGCTTCATCGTGAACTGCGAGAGATGAGCCGGCGCGGGTGCGCAAATGCTCTGCCTGCGGCAGTACCCATCATTCCCTTAAACAGAAAAACCTCCCGCTGAGGGAGGTTTGCACAAGCTTTGGCAGCATTGATTGAAACTCCGCTCATCGTTCCCGTTTCTGCTTCGGGCAGGATTTAGCACCATGACGGAGTTTCGCTTTTGGCGAAGCCCCCGGTTGCTACGACGTCTTCGGGCCTGATCCCTCGGTCGTTCTCGATGAGAGCGCCGCAAATATACAGCGCTTGCTTCGCACAATGCAAATTTTTTTGTAAAAGCTGAAGCTCGTGCGAAGGCTAGCAGCACAGATATCCGCGCAGACCGAGCAGACCATTAACGACTTGCCGAATGCCGCTATAGCGTGAGTCTGCTGCATGGTTGCTTAACATATCTTCCACATTTTCAAGTCCAGCAGCACGGCCTCTACAGTCGATTGACTGCGATCACAGCCGCCCGACAGTTTGCTGAAATCGAAGTGAACCAACCTTTTTATGTTTAAATAGCAGAACAGCGATTTTTCAAATTAGTTTCTTGTATATTTTTACCCTCTTAAAACAAGGAAGTGCGACGCAGACTGAGCGTTGAATGGAAGAAATTATGAATTTTCAGCGGATTCTTAACTCCCCTAGCCCTTCTTTCAAAAAAGAGGCGGACTTGAAAATTACTTGGTTGACAAAGCACTAATCAGTAATCAGAACGGGCAGAGATTTTGTTGTCTCTTCTGTTAACAGATAGCAGACGTAGACACCTGCTGGCAGTGAATGAGTTGCAAAAGTCGCAACGTGGTCACCCGCCTGCTGCTCGGCTGTTTGGAGGCCGAGTGTGCTGGTCCCGGTCATGCTTACGAGTCGCAAGCGAACCGTCTGCGGTTCCGGAAGACGATAGTGGATGTTAAGGACACTACGGGCGGGGTTTGGCGCCGCTGCCAGACCGTAATCGAGGCGCTCGAAGTCCGTCACGGCAGTGACCGAGGACGGCACGGCCTCGCGTATAAGTTGTTTAAGTCGGAAGTAAGTCGGATAGATCTTCTGATAGTCATTGAAGACGGAGAGGACGCCCGCGAGATTGCGCTGCAGATCGATCCAGGGGCTAAAGCCGAAGCGACCCTGCGAGGCGGCCTCCTGCAGAGCGCCGTCCTCAGCGTCGAGTCGCTCGCGCCACACGCCGACGCCATAGCGTGTTTGCGGAAGGGCCGGATCCAGGTAGCCAAAGCCGAAATAGGGCGAATAGACGATCGTGGCGTCGCCGGTCTGATCGCTCAGCATCGCGGCGATCGATTGTTCCGAAAGAATTCGCTGTCCGTCGAAACGACCGCCGTTCAGCAGCATCTGCAGAAAGTTCATGTACTCAGCGCCGGTTGACCAGACGCCGCCGTCGATCCGCGGGTTATCGGTGGGCCGCAAGGGACCTTCGTAGCGGCTGCGCTCCATGCCCAGCGGCCGGGCAAGCAGACGCTGGAAAAGCGAATCCCAGACCTGACCGCTGCCATAATCCCATCCGCTGGCCAGCTCGGCGATCCGCCCCGCTACATGCATCGAGTTGCTGCCGTAGCTGAAGAATCGACCGGGCCGGCCGATCAATTCCTCCGCCAAAACTTCCTCCACGCATTCAGCCAGGCTGATGTCGGCCCCGCTATCCTCCACACAATCGCTGGGACCGCCGACATTGCCGGGCAAGCCGGAGGTATGCGAAAACAACTGCCCTAAGGTTATGTCGGCGTGTTCACCCGCCAGCGCGGGAAAGTAGTCGCCGGCCCGGGCATCCAGCCTCAGCTTGCCTTCATCCACAAGGGCCATGATTACTGCGCCCGAGAGCCATTTACTGGCGGATGCGATCGGGATAAAACTGTCTTCATCGAAGCGTTTGCCCGGCAGAGTCAGGGACCGACGGTAAATCAGCTCACCATTCTGCTGCAGAAGCAGCGACAGTCCCCCGCCGGGGCCCGCCAGCACTTCCAGGGAGTCTTCCAGTAGCCGGTCAACGGCGCTGAAGTCATACATTGCAGCGCCGGGCCGTGCTACAAACACCGGCAATACCAGCAGCATAAGGCCTAATAACCTGGGGCTCATCGAACAGTCCTCCACAGCGTTGAAGCTAGAGTTTCGGTTTCTTGCACATCGACGGGACTCACTGTCGTGTGATCTGCTTTGCGGCAAACTACGATTTTCAGCGCAGCTCTGTTACAAGCGCCGCCCGGTTTATGTCGCCGCCGGACGCGCCTGCCGGTGGCGCCTGGCTTCAGCCATAGGAAATACCTCATTCGTAAATTCGACCGCAGGGATTTCAGACTTGTTATGCTGCTGCGTAATGGCCTATTTTTAAGACTACCACTACTGTAGTGATACGGCACATTTGAGGAGATTCGACAATGCCATGCTCCTTCCGGCACGTCAGGACGGCAATTGACGGCAATCCATGGCGCGCGCAGGTCGCAATTGTTCTATGCGTTATTTGCCTTTGCGGCCTTCCTCTTTCCGCCCTGCCGCTTATCGACCCGCCTGTCCGAGAATCCGACCTGAGCGTTCAACGCTTTGGCACCAAAGACGGTCTGTCTAATAGCGACGTCCGGGCCATCATGCGGGATTCTAAAGGCTTCATGTGGTTTGCTACCGGTGACGGCCTCAACAAATTCGACGGTTATCAATTCACAGAATACAAGCCGGAACGCCATGACTCGAATTCGATCTCGGAAAACAGTATTGCCGCACTTTGTGAAGCCAGCGACGGCCTGCTGTGGATCGGCACGTCCGACGGCAGGCTCAATTCTTTTGACCGCCTGACCGAAGATTTTCGGTGCTATGACATTGACGGCTCCACGATTCAGGGCACCGCCGTCAGCAGTATTATTAAAATAATCGAGGACCGGCAGCGGCAGCTCTGGCTGATCACCCAGGGCGGACAGATCTTCCGCTTTGATCCCGCGACCGCCGGATGCCTTGCGCTAAACGAGCGTTTTACGCAGGTCTACCCGGAAGCCCTCAGCCGGCGTTTTGCCCTCGACGTCATTGAAGACCGGAGCGGTGCGATTTGGCTCGGCACCGTGGTGGGGCTTGTCCGATATCTGCCCGAATCGGGACGGATAGATCAATTTCTGCCGCAGCCCAATCCCCTGAGTCGTGCACACAGTCATTTTGTTATGAAAATAATCTGCCAGGAAGATAGCAGTATCGCGCTCTGTACGCAGTCCAGCCTTTATACTTTCAACCCGGCTGACCAGAGTTTTACGACTCTCCTGCACATCAAACTACCGCAATTCGCCCCCGGCGCATACTGTTTTTCGACCTTCGCCCGTCAGGCCGACGGCAGTTACTGGCTCGGTACTTTCAACAACGGATTGCTGCATTTCTCGACACATAACCAAGAAGTGATCAGGCATGAGCGCCACGCGCTGAACCCCAACAGCCTGAGCGGCAATTCCATCAGAGCGCTGGCGACGGACAACCTGGGTACCCTCTGGTGCGGTACGCGCTTCGGACTCAACAAGTTATCCGCGGCATCGCAGCAATTCAGCGGCATTAACGGTGAGAGGGCCTACATTAAAGGAATGCGCCATAGCGTTGTGAGATCTCTGTATCACGATAGCGACGGCGAGCTCCTGATCGGTACGGACGGCGGGCTGTATTCTACTCGCGATAAGGGCGGAGACAGCATTCGCCGGCGCGAGGAATTGGCGCCCAGCGACGGCGAGAACTATCCCCTGAATGCCATCTACAGGGATCGGCTGGGGTGGATGTGGTTCGGCTATACCGGGATAGAGCTGATCGCCCATCATCCGGCGACAGAGCAGGTTCGGCGCTACAGAAATCTCTCCGACACTTCCAGCCAGCTCATTGGCCACGTGTTCTGTTTCGAGGAAAATCGCCATGGAACACTGTATATCGGCACCGGCCGCGGTCTGCTGCGTTTCAATCGCGCGACGGAGACTTTCGATATTTACAAGCTTAACGAAACGATGCATGCGGATCCGGTGCTGTATGTATTCGATATTCTGGAAGTCAGCGAGGGAATGCTGTGGCTCGCCACCAACGACGGCATCTGCGTTTTCGATCAGCGAAGCGCCAGCTTCGTAAAGCACTATGAGTTCGACGAGCGGGATTCGGGATCCTTGAGCTCCGATGAGGTATGGTGCCTGCACCGCGACAAGCGGGGACGATTGTGGGTCTGTACCTTTGGCCAGGGTATCAATCTCTATGACCCGCAGAGCGATACTTTCCGCTGCTACAATGAAGCACAAGGGCTGCCGGGCGGCGCGGCGCTGGGTATGCTGGAGGACTCTCGCGCCAGGCTCTGGATAAGCACCACGAAGGGGTTGTCGCGCTTCGATCCGCAGACCGACGTCTTTCGCAATTTCGATGTCCATGATGGTCTGCAGAGCAATGAATTCTACTTCGGCGCCTATCACCGCAGCCGGCACACCGGCGAACTGTTCTTCGGCAGTGTTAACGGATTCAACCGTTTTCATCCCGACAGTATTCGCGATAACCCGCACCCGCCGCCGCTGGCAATCACTGGCCTGAAGGTATTCGGCCGCAGACTGCGCCCGGAGATGTTCAACGGCGACAGCGTACAACTCTCTTACCGTGAAAATTTTGTTTCATTCACTTTCGCGGCCCTCGATTACACCAACCCTGGCCAACATCAGTATGCCTATATTCTCGAAGGCGTCGACCCCGAATGGGTTAACTGCGGCACGCGGCGTTATGCCGAATACACGAATCTGCCGGGCGGCAGCTACACGTTTCGCGTTAAGGGCTCGAACAACGACGGCGTCTGGAACGAGCCGGGAATCGCCATTAGCCTGACTATTACTCCGCCAATCTGGCAAACGCTCGCTTTTCGCATCGGCCTTGCCCTCCTCCTGATCGGCATTGCGGCATGCGGCATGCGCCTGCGGATCAAGGCCGTGCAGCGCAAGGCGGCACTGCAGCACAAGGTACTGGAGTCCGAACTGGAGGCATTGCGTTTGCAGATGAATCCACACTTTATGTTTAACTCGCTGCACTCGATTCAAAACTATATTATTAAACACGATCAGGACAGGGCCTACACCTACCTGGCGCGCTTCGCCAGCCTCATGCGCATGACGCTTGAAAACTCCGGTGAACAGGAGATTACGCTCGCGCGCGAACTCAGGACATTGGAACTGTACCTGGAGCTCGAAACCCTGCGCTTTGAGCATAAAATCCGTTATGACATCGAGCTCGACCGTACGATCGACCGCGATCGGCTGATGGTGCCGCCCCTGCTCTTGCAGCCCTACGTCGAAAACGCAATCGTCCATGGTCTGCAGCCCAAACGCGGCCAGGGCGTGGTAAAAATCCGGGTGCGCCGGCGAGGCCGGCATATCGTCTGCACGGTAGAAGATGACGGCGCCGGCCGCGCCTACGCCCGCCGCCTGAAACAGCGCAATACCAACCGGCACCTGTCCATCGGGACGAGGGTGGCTCGAAAGCGTCTCGAACGTCTCAGCACTCAACATCAGCAGTCGATGCATGTCAGCGTCACCGATTTATACGATTTTCACGGTCAGGCCGCCGGCACCCGTGTCGACATCACGCTTGCGGCAACGATACGTTCCGATGGCCACGACAAGGGTCGGTCTGTGCTTGCCTGACTTTGTTCCGATCACATCGCTTCGCTGTCTGGCCCGGACGATCGGAACACAGTCAAAGCCACTCGGCTTTGTCGTCCTTTACATGATCGCATATTGTTAACTGACGAGCTGAAAGAAGACTCCGCCGGCATCGGATTTTCTTCCGCGCGCATCGCAGTCGAACGCGGCTATCGCGCAGCGCGTTAAGCCGAGCCCTTAGATGCAGAAAGAAGCAGAATGATAAAACAATAGCCGCGGCGGCGACACCTCCTGTTTTCCAGAGGCCGGACAAAGGAAAATACGGCGCAAGCAATTCTTAACTGGAATTCATCTCGCATTTGGTCTATTTTTCGGCACCACTGCTTTCGCGAAACTGTTCATTACTTGGAGATCTTCCGGATGAAATCCGCTTTTCGTTCCACAACGCGGACTTGCACGCTCTTCCGGCACAGGCTAGCGACGATCTGGCGCAGCCTACTTGCCATCCTCTGTTGCGTCGCATCCGCAATGGCGCAGAACAATCCGCCAATCCGGGAGTCGCAACGCGACTTTCAGCACTACGGCACGCGCGACGGGCTTTCCAACAGCGAGGTACGTGTGATTCTGCGGGACAGCATGGGTTTCATGTGGTTCGGCACCAGCGATGGTCTGAACAAATTCGACGGATATGATTTCACGGTGTACAAACCCGACCGTCTTGACACGCACTCGATCGCGGGCAACAGCATCGACGCTCTTCACGAATCGTCCAACGGCATACTATGGATCGGCACGTCCGAGGGCCGGCTCTGTTCCTTCGACCGGACAAGGGAAGTGTTTCGCAATTATGTAGTCGACTCGTCCGGGACAGGCGGCGCCTTCGGCAGCGGCATCACCAAAATTATCGAAGATCGCCATGGCAAACTCTGGTTGATCACTATGGCCGGTCGTCTCATTCATTTCGACCCGGTTGACGGAAACTGTACTGCCCGCAATGCGACTTTCGCGGATTTCAAAGCAGTCACCCTTTCGAACCGCTTAGTGTATGACGCGCTTGAAGACAGCACGGGCGCGCTCTGGCTTGGTACTTCGGCGGGTTTATTGCGCTATCAACCCGCCACCGGCAGCACACAACGATTCAAGCCGCCGCAAAATTCAAGGGTGGAGCCGCGCTATAACGACGCAGCATACAGGCTGATGAAAATCCCCAACGGCAACATTGTAGCTGTCAACAACGTTTGCCTGTTCGAGTTCGACCTTAGCAGCGAATCGTTTACGACCCTTCTGACGAGCGACTATGTCACAACGAAAAATTCCAACCAACACTTTACTGCCATCAGCTATCAGCCGGACGGCACCTACTGGATCGGAACCATCGGCGCGGGGTTGCTGCAGTTTACGCCAAGAAGTGACGAGCTGCTGCTACATCAGCATCACGAGCTTTTTCCCGGCAGCCTGAGCGGCAACTCGGTCCGCTCACTGTCGGTCGACGATAGCGGCATGCTGTGGTGTGGAACGCGCTTCGGCATCGATATGCTCGCCCTGACCTCGCGGCACATCACGAAGGTAGGCGGCGAACGAGCCTTTACGCAAGGCCTGCGGAATCTCGTCGTGCGCTCGCTGCTTCACGACCGCAGACGGAATATCTGGATCGGGACGGACGCCGGCGCCTATGTCATGCGAGATAGCGATGACGGTACAATCCGCGCGCGTCCTGATGTAAGCCCCCTGGGCGACACTAAGTATCCCTTGAATGCCTTATATGAAGACATTCACGGTTGGATCTGGTTCGGCTACAGCAGTCCGGAGCTCATTGTCTATCAGCCTGACTCCAGGCGCGTGAAACGCTACTCTTCGCTGTCCGTCAATTCCGGCATCACCTTCGATTATGTGTATAGCTTCACGGAAAGCAGCGCGGGGGAGCTCTGGTTCGGCACGCGGAGAGGGCTGGTCATTTATGATCGCGACGCGGATCGTTTTGAAGCGTTCAGACGCGAAATGCAGAATGACAATCTCTTATACGTCTTCGACCTGCTCGAACTGGAGGATGGTAAATGGTGGCTTGCCACCAACGAAGGCATCTGGGTTTTTGATGCAAAAACAAGGAGTTATGTCCATCGCTATGAATTCAAGATCGGGGACAGCGGCGCGCTCAGCTCCAACGAAGTATGGTGTCTGCACCGCGACAGGCAGGACCGAATCTGGGTATGTACCTATGGACAGGGGATCAATCTTTACGATCCGCAAAGCGATTCCTTCCGTTGTTTTGGCGAGAGTGAAGGGCTGCCGAGCGGTGCCACGTTCGGTATGCTGGAAGACGGACAGGGCCGGTTCTGGCTTAGCACGACCAAAGGACTGTCACGATTCGATCCCGCCGGTGGTATTTTTCGCAACTTCGACGAACGCGACGGCCTGCAAAGCAATGAGTTTTACTTCGGCGCTTATCACCGCAGCAGGTACAGCGGAGAAATGTTTTTCGGCGGCGTTAAAGGGTTAAACCGCTTTTACCCGGACAGCATTCGCGATAACTCACAGCCGCCGCCGCTGGCGATCACGGGCTTGCAGGTTTTCGGTCACACACGGCGTCGCGAGCTGGTCGACGGAGACAGCCTGCGACTCTCGTACAGCGACAATTTTATCTCACTCACCTTCGCGGCGCTCGACTACAGCAACCCGGGCAAACAGCACTATGCTTATGTTCTGGAGGGCGTCGATCCCGATTGGGTTTATTGCGGCACACGGCGCTATGCCGCTTACACCGATCTGCCGGGTGGAAGCTATACCTTTCGTGTTAAAGGCTCGAATTGCGACGGCGTCTGGAACGAAGAGGGTATCGCCATTACGCTCATCATTACGCCGCCTTTCTGGAATACACTGCTCTTTCGCGCCGCCGTCGTGCTGTTGCTGATCGCCGGGGTTGCCGGCGGACTGCGAGTTCGTATCAGAGCGATTCAGCGCAAGGCGGAGCTGCGACGCAAAATGCTGGAGTCCGAGCTGGAAGCCCTGCGATTACAGATGAATCCGCATTTTATGTTTAACTCGCTGCATTCGATCCAGAATTTTATCATTAAACACGACCAGGATACGGCCTATTCCTATCTGGCGCGTTTTGCATGCCTGATGCGTATGACGCTCGAAAATTCCGGCGCCAAGGAAATCACGCTGGCGCGCGAGCTGCAGACGCTGAAGCTGTATCTCGAACTTGAAACACTGCGTTTCGAGCATAGAATACGCTATGTCATCGACGTCGATAACTCGATCGACGTCGAACGACAATTACTGCCGCCCCTGCTTTTGCAGCCTTACGTCGAAAACGCCATTGTCCACGGTCTGCAGCCCAAGTACGGCAAGGGGCTCATTACGGTCAGAATTCGCCGTCAGGCTCATCAGATCATCTGCTCGGTGGAAGATGACGGCGCAGGTCGCGCATTCGCACGCCGGGCGGTACAGAAAAACAATGCCAGGCACCTGTCGATCGGCATGAAAGTGGCACGCAAACGGCTGGAACGCCTCAACGCACAGTTCCAACAATCAATGGCGGTCCGGGTCACTGATTTGTACGATGCGCTCGGCAAGGCCGCCGGTACGCGTGTCGATATTACGCTGGCAGCTACCGCCTTTCACGAAAACCGGGATAATCGGGAGTCCATTCCAGCCTGACATTTGCGGTATTCGCTTCCCCGCACACCGGCAGCCTCCCGGCGCTGCCGGCCGTAATGTACTGCCGCGGCCGACGTCGGTCGCCAAAATCAACAGCGTCGCTGTTTTTAGGGTGATCTCATCGCTCCAGTCGATGAGTATCCGACCGAAGTGGAGAATCGGATGCTGGAAATCCACCATTGTCCCACAATGAATATTGAGCCTTCGGCCATTCTTCATTGTATGGCATCGTCCTTGGACGTAATTTTTCCGTCAACCACTGGAACCTCCGACGCTGATCACAATCAGGAGAAGGACTCGATGTCGGGAGCGCTACGTTTTTTCACTGCGTCCGGGGGGGCTCGTCCCTGGTCCGACTTTCTACGTATGTACTGCTTAGTCCTTGTATTTTTTTGTTGTTGCGCCCAGTCAGCGGCGCAGATTGCAGCCATTAGCACGAAGTCCGACCGGGACTTCCAACGTATCGGCACGGAGCATGGACTTTCCAACAGCTACGTTGAAGTAATGTTACAGGATAGCAAGGGATTCATGTGGTTCGGAACCAGCGACGGCCTTAACAAATATGACGGTTATGAGTTCACGGTCTACAAGCCGGACCGCAGCAATCCGCATTCGATTACCGACAATACCGTCACTGCGCTGCTCGAAGCGTCAGACGGTTTATTGTGGATGGGTACGTCCGAAGGCAAACTGTGTTCATTTGACCGCCGAGATGAAAAGTTTACAACCTACTCAATCGAATCGACGCCGATCTTCGGCACCGCAATCAGCAGCATCACCGGCATTGTCGAAGATCAACACCGAAAGCTCTGGCTGACAAACTATGCCAACAGGTTCTTCTGTTTTGATCCGGACAGCGGTGTCTTCAGCGAGCACAGCGCTATTTTCAGGGGCCCGCGCGGTGACGAGGATGTTTACTTTAACGTCGAAAGCCTGCTGGCGGACGGCGGCGGCGTTTGGATCGGTACATCGAAGGGCCTGTTGCATTATCAGCCATACAGCGGCAGAGCAGACCACTACCCGCAGCCATCCGATACGGATACCTCGCTGTACCATACCGAGGTAATAAGTATTCTCAAGGCCGCCGAAGGAAAATTTATCGTATTAACGAAAGTCGGCTTGTACAGCTTTGACCCCGCACTGGAAACTTTTACTCCGCTGCTCAGATGCGATCGCGAGCCGGATGCGCCACCTCTCGGCTTTTTTCATGTTTTGGCTCCCGGCAGCGACGGTAGCTATTGGATTGGTACAATCGCCCATGGTTTATATCAGTTTCTGCCGCAGTCAAATAAACTGATTCATCACGAACATCATCCGCTGTATCCCAACAGTTTGAGCAGCAATTCGATTTTTGCCCTCGAGGTCGACCGCTTTGGCACGCTGTGGGCCGGTACTCGTTTTGGTGTTAACAAGCTTTCCGTCTCAGCGAAGAATTTCAGAACAATCGGCGGCGAACGCGCCTTCACTCAAGGAATGCGCAATCGCGTCGTGCGCGCACTGTGCCACGATCGACGGGGCTACCTCTGGATTGGAACCGACGGCGGACCATACTATATTCACGATAGCGCGACGGAGATGGCTATCGGGCGTCCGAAAGCCGGCGCCCGCGCGTTTTATGACAGTCCCGTTAACGCGATTTACGAAGATAGCTACGGCTGGATATGGATCGGATACTCCAACCTGCATCAGACGGCTTACCATCCGGACAAAGGTGAAATCAGGCAGTATGCTTTTCTGTCGGATTCATGCCGGCAGGTTCTCGGCCCCATCTATTGCTTCGCGGAGGATCACGAAGGCCGATTATGGACCGGAACCCGCAAGGGATTGCGGCGTTTCGACAGGGATGCGGATCGATTCGAGGAATTCGGATACGGCATCCTGCAACTCCATAGAACATACTTTTATGTTTTTGACATTCTGGAAGTGGAAAACGGCATACTGTGGCTCGCCACTAACGAAGGGCTTTATGTCTTTAACACGCGAATAGGGCGCTACATCCGACGTTACACAATGGATGCGCAGGACAGCAGCTCGATCAGTTCCAATGAAACATGGTGTTTGCATCGCGATCGTCGGGGGCGTATCTGGGTAGGAACGTTCGGACAGGGAATTAATCTTTACGATCCCCAAAGCGATTCCTTTCGCAGCTTTAACGAAGCGGAAGGACTGCCCAGCGGCGCAACCTTCGGTATACTGGAAGATGATCGCGGACGACTGTGGATCAGTACCGCCAGAGGTCTTTCCCGCTTCGACCCTCGCAGCGGCATTTTTCGCAATTACGATGTACAGGATGGCCTGCAAAGCAATGCTTTCTACTTCGGCGCCTACCATCACAGTAAGTACAGCGGCGAAATGTTCTTCGGCGGCGAAAACGGTGTTAACCGCTTTCACCCCGACAGTGTGCGCTATAATCCGCACGAGCCGCTGCTCGCGATAACCGAGCTCCAGGTATCAGACAGCACATGGCGCAGAGAAATGCTCGATGGCGACAGCCTGAATCTCTCGTATCGCGACAATTTCATCACATTCACGTTTGCCGCGCTTGACTACAACAATCCCGGTAAACATCAATATCGATACATGCTCGAAGGCGTTGACGACAAGTGGGTGGAGTGCGGCACCCGTCGCTTTGCCGCTTATACCAAACTACCGGCCGGTGACTATACCTTCCGTTTGCAGGGTTCGAACAGCGACGGAGTTTGGAATCATCGCGGCATCACCATTCCGGTGAGGATTGCGCCGCCATTCTGGAATACGCTGCTCTTTCGCAGCGGCGTCGCGCTGCTGCTGATTGCTCTGGTAGGCTGGGGGGCACACCGGTGGACCAAAGCGGTACAGCGCAAAGCGGATCTTAAACGCCAGGTGCTGGAATCCGAGTTGGAAGCATTGCGTTTGCAGATGAATCCGCACTTCATGTTTAATTCGCTGCATTCGATTCAACACTTTATCATTAAACATGACCAGGACACGGCCTATACCTATCTGGCGCGTTTTGCCAGTCTGATGCGTATGACACTGGAAAACTCGCGCAAACAAGAAATATCGCTTGCGCGCGAGTTAATGACGCTGGAATTGTATCTCGAGCTCGAAACACTGCGCTTCGGACACAAGATACGATATGTTATTGACCTTGATTGCACGATTGACAGCGAGCAGCTGATGCTGCCGCCGATGCTTCTGCAGCCATTTGTAGAAAATGCCATTGTTCACGGTCTGCAACCGAAAATCGGCCCCTGTCTTCTCACAATTGCCGTTCGCCGGCAGGGCGACCAGATTGTCTGCACGGTGGAAGACAACGGCGTCGGCCGCACCTTT
Organism: Candidatus Kapaibacterium sp.; assembly: GCA_028284775.1. Lineage (GTDB taxonomy): Bacteria > Bacteroidota > Ignavibacteria > Kapaibacteriales > UBA7675 > JANQRB01. The sequence goes on from JANQRB010000044.1 coordinate 91,040, forward strand.
GCCCGCCGGCAGAAACAGAAAAACCGCAACCGGCATCTGTCGATCGGAATGAAGGTCGCGCGCAAGCGACTCGAACGCCTCACCGCCCAAATGCAACAATCCATGAGTATACATGTCACCGATCTGTTCGACGCGCATGGTCAGGCCTCCGGCACCCGCGTCGACATCACCCTTGCGGCGAGTGAGATCTCCCGTGTTTAACAAAGCCCGGTATTGTCAGGTATATCAAGGCTCAGGAAGCATTAGCCGCCGACCAGATAAGAGAGCTGCGCCGTCAGAACAGCAAGATAGTTACCGGCGGCGTAGCCGACCATGGCCATGAGAATGGCTGCCGGCACCAGCGCCTGACGATGATGAGCGGCGACGATCGGTGCGGAAGCAATTCCGCCGATGTTGGCGGCTGAAGCAATTGCGGCGCTGTGAAGATCCACGCGCAGCAGCCGGGCGCCGAGCAGGCAGACAGCGCCGTGAATGAAGATCATCAGAAACGAGGCGAGCAGAAAGATCGGCGCATCGTCGAGCCCCTGCAGGGAGGCGCGAGCCCCCATTCCGGCCAGAAAGAGATATACCAGGGCGAGCCCGATTGCCCGCGAGCCGGGGATACGCCGGGCCGGACTGAAGGAGAGGGCCAGGGCAAAGGTCGTCAGCAGCAGCGTACGCCAAGTTCCGGTACTGACAACCGGTGGCAGCTCCGGCAGCAGCGGCGCCAGCTCGCGTGCCGCCCAGGTCACGGCGGCGACAATCGTTAACAGATAGAGCACATGATGGATCTGCAGCGGTTCTTCGCTTGTGTTGCCTGTTTCCAGGGCAGCCGCCTCCAGTTGCCGGATACGCGCCGGGTCCACGCCGGCCCATGCGTTGAAACGCTCCGCCAGTGCACGCGAAGAGAGCAAGAGCGGCAACCAGACAATGTACACGATGTTATCGGCCAGAATCGCAACCCCCAGGTCATCGGGCTTCAGGCCTAAGCCGGCGGCGGTAGCGGCCATATTGGCTGTGCCGCCGATCCAGGAGCCGGCCAGGCTGCCGATCAGTTTCCAGCCATCGCCGGCGAGCCAGGCGCTACACAAGGCATAGGCCAGTGTGCCGCCCAGCACTATGCCAAAGCTGCCGATCAGCATCACGCCAATGCCGCGGCCCATCGTTCGCAGGGCGGCGGGCAAGTCGACCGAAATAAGCATCAGCACCAGGAATGCCGGGAGCACAAAGTCCGACAAAGCATCATAAGCCGCCGACTTTGCCGGCAGAACGCCGACGTTATTCAGCACAACCGGCAAGGCATAGATCCAGAGCAAAGGAGGAAAATACCGGAAGCCGCGCCAGCCGGTACTGCGATCCAGATAAAAGAAAAGCATGCACACGGCTGACAGAATGGCGAAAACAGCGGCCGGCGAGCTAATCATATCGAAGCGTAGTAAATAGATGGAAGAAGGAGTCGAATGCAAGATAGCAGTGGCCACGGGGATATGAAACTTTAATGCGACCGGATTCCCTTCACCAGTTCCGATCGGCTTCCCACAGCAAAGGATCTTCATCCGGCCGCCCTGGCTTGCTCTCCGGCACGAGACGGTCGACGGGAATGCCATTGCCTTCGATGCAGCGCCCATTGCGGTCATAGGTCAGTGCGGTACTGACTGTCAGGCGCCAGCCCGGCAGGAGGCGAATCGTGCGCACCCGACCACTGCCGCCGCCGCTCGGCGTCCCCAACACTTCCACATGATCGAGCCCCTGTAAGCCAAGCAGCGCGTCTTCGGCGGCCGAATAGCTGAGGGCGTCGGTCAGAAAACGGACCGGACCCATCCAGCGTTGCCGCTCCGGGGCAGGATGCGCGTAAATCGGCGCGGGTGCGCTAAGTCCACCTCCCGGCAGGCTGGTACGCAGACTGCCCATCAGCCCCGGCCGTCGCAGAAATCGGTCGCGCACTCGCAGGGCCAGCGGAAAGTTGCCGCCCGGGTTGCCGCGCAGATCGACCACCAGGCCGGGCGCTCCGGCAAAAGCTGAGATGGCATCGTCAAGCGATTCCTCGATACCCTGACCGGCAAGGAAAGCCTTGAGCTTAAGATAACCGGCGCCCGACGGCAGACGACGCCAGGTCAGCGGCGGCAACCACTGTCGCTCGCGGGGCGGCACACGTTCTTCCCAACTCACGCGCCGACCCGATGGTGAGACTGCGCTAAAACGCCGTAAGGTATCGACCGGCGCTGCGAGCAAGCGTTTGCCGGCGACATAGGGACGGGAATGGGCTGTTGCTGCCGTACGCCGCCAGCAGCCGCGCAGATCTTCGTCCAGCAGTAGATAGCCGGGCCGGACACCCGCCTCCCAGGCCGTGCTGTCCGGCGGCAACGAGGTGAAAAGCGCTCGATCGCCATCGATCCGCAGGCCATAGGGCAATTCACCCCAGGCGGGGACAGGACGCAGCCAGGTGTGCGCGTCTTCCAGCACAGCCAGCCACTCCTGGATCGCGGCGACAGGTTCGGCCGCCGCGCGTACCCGCGGCACATGCTCGGCGCAGATTCTCTCCCAGTCCAGCGCACGCAGCTCGAAAGAAGGGTAGCTGAGAGCAACCTCGCGAACGATAACTTCGATCGCCTCATCGAGATTGCCGCAGTCGCCGACCTCAAATACTCCATCCGCCAAACGATAAAGGCTGCGCAGATAACTGAATGTCTCAATGACCGCCGCCGCATCGGCTCCATTCGTGATAAGCAGCTGTCGTCCGCGATCCAGATACAGGTAGGCTGCGTCGGGAGCGGGATGGATGAGTCCTGCGATCGCCGGATTGCAATGCGCCGGACCTATCAGCCATCGCGCACCCTCGCCTGGATCGTGCTCGCTGATGACAAGCGGCGCGCCAAGTTCGGTTTCGAGAGCGGTCTGATTTTCGCGGATCAGGGCGGGGAGGTCGCGCAGGATGCGGGCTTCAGACGCGGAAATATCCTTGAATTGCGTGGGAACAACGACAGTCACGGTGCTTGTCCCTGTAAATGGAAGTCCACTCATGGTATCGGGGCCTGTATTCACTACCCAGCCTGCGTGTTCGAAGTAGCATTGATTAGTTTTCTGAAATGTAACACAATTCTTTCCAGTTCAAGCAAACGCTTGTGTTGTTTGTCTATGGCTTTCGCCGTTTTGCGCGGTCTATCCCAGTGTTTTGTGTTGAGCCTGGAATCGTTTATCAGGGAGATGCTCCGAGAAAAATTCCGCTAAACGAAGGCCTGGCCGGCAAACTAAAGGCGACCTGGGTCACGGGCCGGTGATGAAAACATCGCGAGAAGGGCCGGCGCAAAACATTTACCGGATCACTTGCAACGTCAGTCTTCGGATCACATAGCTAAAAACAGCTACACGATATAGCTAAAACAGGCTATTTACACAGAGCGCATTTTTGTGTACTTTGTACGTGTGGCTTGAAGGCTTCTTTGTTGTCGCCCCACGGCAAGGCCTGATTTGATTCCACTACCACTGCCAATAATTCCGGATGCGCCGCAGCATTCGGCGGATAGTCAGATCGGTACAGTTCAAACAGAAAGCTCTTCATGGGACACTGAAGATGCAGAGAACATTTTGTTTAGTGTTTAGCAGCCGGCGCAGTTGACAGAACAACAACGCGCTCCTACGTAGTCAGTCGTGATCGCTAGCATGGGCTAAGTTGACTTGCTTCCGGCCAAGGACACAACAAGCACAGCTTCACGATACTTTTGTGCAATGCTGCAATCAAATTACAGTAGACATGACAAGAAAGAGGCAATCGATCGACGCTCGTTACGGACAAGCTTCAAAATCACATTACGGCTTCGAAAAAGGGAGGCATCTATGACCCGCCAACTAGTTTACTTGCTAGTATCTGCACTGTTTGCACCAATTGCGACCGTTTATGCCGATGAATTTCCGGACGGACCCGGCGACCCCTCTTGTCCCGATGATATGGCGACCGGCGCCATCTTCAAAATTTCGCTGCTCAACCAGGGTGTTAATCTAGTAGTGGAGTTGTCGGACGATCATACGATAGTCGGTCGCAGTAATCCGCACAAAGAGGGTGACGCAGCCGACGATGGCGCTCTGATATGCGGCGCAGGTGTTGCGCCTTTCGAGGACATGCTCCAGTTAGTACCCGACCCATGTCGTCAGCCTAATGATTGGGTGGAATCACCCGTCAGCCGGCGTGAAGTGCACACACAAATACTCGCATTGGAGTTAAAAAGTGACGACAACAGTGTTATTGTGCGGGCTGGGCAGCCCTTCCTGAATTCGGTTAAGGGCACAGCCCAAGAACGCTTTTTTCGCTATAGTATTGGTGAAGTTGCCTCAGAATATGACGGCAGTCCGGTCGATTTTTCAAAAGACTTCAGTGCCAAGAGTTATTTCAATGTTTACATCGAAGTTGAAATATTGCTTGGGCCCGGCCAGACTGTTAAACTCTACAACAAATCGCCAATGGTGCTCAGCTCAGAGCTCACGCAGTTCCCACCGGATTTCGATCTTCCGCAATCGACTTACATTCACGATCCCTCGTTCGGTCCGGTTGCACTCTACGATGCGGCCGGTAATCTCTACGCTTATCTCTCGAGCGCGGGCCACGGTTCAACCACGCCTTCAACAAACCAGGGCTTCAACAATATCTCCAATGCCGATCCATTGACAAGTCCAGTGTGTTTCGCTGTTGACCGGCAAAGTGACGGCACGAGTGTCGCCATACCAAATCATGTCGCGGAGGACTTTGGCCATACTTCACATGTCCTGACGATCTATCAGTCCGCGACAACGGCCAGTGGCGGCGCACCGAATTTGCGAAACGTCCGCAAGCTTGTCGGCGCTACGGGTGGCACGATCCCGCCAAACTTCGCCACTGACGATGCGATTAACAGCATATCCTTCGGAGTGGACGGCACTATCCGTCCCTATCAACCTGCCACAGTATGTTCGCAGCACCCAGGCGTACTGTTCTTTTCCGTTTCGCGTCAATCAACCGGTGTTTCCTGTTCGGATGTCCACCGTAACGCAACCGGTTTATCGATTGCTATCGGCGAAGCCGCGGCCGACATTTACGCCTCGCGCGTCGGCAGTTTCGGTCACTACAGTACAACTGATGCAGTCAGCCCGCCTACCGGCAATAATGTACTGGTGACGGACAATACAGACCTGGGGCTCGTGAGTATGAGTTCCGGTGTTACGCAAGCGAACCTCACAAGCCTGGAGTTGGCAAACTTCAGCACCACGGGCAGCAGACGCAGTTTTGTGTATCTCAGCCTGACCGGTCCCTCCTTCACCGATAGTCGCGCCACGATTTATGTTTACGATCCCGCCGACGGCGTTTTTCATCAAAGCAATCTCACGACCTTTGCAACTTTGGCGTCGCTTGGCTTGCAGACGGGTGATATTATCGATGCTTTAGCCGTCTCCGACGTCGACCCCTCACAGCAATGTCCACCCACTTCCAATCGAACGATGGATGCAGGTGTAGACCAGGTCTTGTTTTCACTGGCGCCGGGTTCACCCAGCCTGACAGGTCAGCGTTCCGCCGCCGACATATTCAAATCGGATTTTGATGGTAGTTTTGCCGAGTTTTGCTCCTACGCCGATTTGGGTTTGTTGCCAACGGACGATGTCGATGCGATCGACATCAAACCGATCACGGCGCCCTTTCTACGCTACGACTACCAGAGCTCGGGCGCCAAGACGAGCCTGGATGTCACACTCACGGTTTCACAGATTGTCAATATTAACTCGGAACGCAGAGGAGGTCGTTATCCATTTGCCTATACAACAATCTCGGGCAGCTTGCCGGGTGGTTTAGCGCTCAATCCTCTCACGGGCAATATCAGTGGATCTCCGACTTCAGCACAGGTTAGTCCTCAATCTGTCGATTTTCGTGTGACGGATTTTGACAATTTCACATCCGATGCTCAAATAGTGTTTATCATCAACCCCGCGCCTACGATCAGCTATCCTACGTCGAATACGATTGCCACAAATCAATCGGTGAGCATCCCGGCAATTGTTAGCGGCGGCACAGGACCATTTACATTTGGCACGATCGCCGGCGCTCTGCCCGACGGCCTCAGCCTGAATGTGTCGGACGGTACGGTCAGCGGCATTCCCTTAATGAATGGAAGCTACACGACAACAATCGAATTGACGGATGCCAATGGTGTAGTGTCAAGTGCAAGTCTTACGATTCATGTCGTTACACAAGCCACAATCCCCACGGCCATTAATCTCAGGCTTGCGCTGCAGGGGGCGCAAAACGGCGCAAGCTCCGGTACGATAATGAATACCGGATTAAACAATGTTAACCTGCTGCCATTAAGCGACCCATACACCGCCTCGGTAACGCTGGCTAGCATACCCTCGACGGTCGTGGATTGGGTTGCGGTTCAACTTCGCAGCGGCACGGGGGCAACAACGGCTCTGGCGGAGGGCGTGGGGTTTGTACGCAGCGACGGTCTTGTAACGGGCAGTGACGGCATCTCGCAGCTTCTCTTCGACCAATCGACGCTCCCGCCGGGCGACTATTACATTGTTGTTAAACACCGCAACCACCTGTGGCTGATGAGCAGCGGCAAAACGCCTCTCGCGACTAATGCCAGCATTGAATACAATTTTACGTCTTCACAGGCACAGGCATTCAGCAGTTTTCAGGATCCGATGATTCACGACGGCGCGTTCGGGATGGTTACAGGCGATGCTTCCAATGGCGCAGGACAGCTCGGCATTATCAATGCCGCGGACCGCGTGGCCGTCCGCAATGCCTCGGGCAGCGTCGGTTACCTGGATGAAGACCTGACGCTCGACGGCCTCGTCAGTGCGCCCGACCGCGTTCTTGTGCAAAACAACTCCTTCAGATTTACCCAGGTGCCCTAAGTGTAGCCGCTTTTTGTGGTCGGCAAGCAGATCCACTATCCCTGTGATCTGCTTGCCGGCGGCTGCTGAATAGAGTAGTAAAGCGAGCAAGCAGCCTTCAATTGAACTGTTGTGAAGACAAAGTCTCTCATTAGACTGCTCGCCGGAACTGAATGGAAGAATAGCACAGCTGTTGATCTTCGCTTTTTTCATCGATCGTGCCACAAGTATGCAATGCTCCAAACATTTGAATCCGGTTTAATTTTTGCATTGGAAGTTGGCTGAATTATCCATAGCCTTGCGCAACCTTACAGGCAGCCTGATTAATTACACTTTCCTATCAGAGTTCGTAAAAGGAAAAAAATTATGAAAGGCACTCTCCTTATCCGCCTGTTTTCCCTGGTTATAGGCTTTTTTCTGTTAAGCGGCCCTTCCCAATTCGTCGCTGCCCAATGCAGCATGTACGCTCTCGAGACGCTGGTCAACGATACCGATTGCAGTTTCTACCTGACCTTCGATGATTGTGATGAACAGTCTTTTCAGGCTACTTGGGGTCTTTGCTGCCGCAATACCAGCACTAGCATAACAGTTGATGCCGGTAGAGTTCGCTACGACGGCATTTGGTACACCCTGCCCGCGCCGGGCGGCAATGTTGCGATTGCTTCCAGCAGCACCTGCTCCGCGATTATCATGAGCCTCAGCTCCGACGGAACAACACTGAGCTTTCATTAAACAAACGATGCCGACTGATTACTCGGCGGCGTGCCATGCGGCGCGCTGATACACATAGGCCGTTTTCGTCGTCAGCGCAGGATCATACCAGTGCTCCAGCGTCTGTAACACCTCAAAGGTGTCAAGGGCTATCGTCGCCAGTTCGCCCGAGTAATGCTCTTTGCTGTCTTTGTAGCGAAAGCTGAATTCGGCGAGCAGCGGCCGGCTGTGGTCGCCCTCGTGCTCATACCACAGAATCAGCGCGCATTCGGCCTGCATTCCGGCGGCAGCGCCGAAGTCGAAGGAGCCGCCGGTCAGCACCAGCTCGCGAATACTGAGGTCGCCGACGATCAACAGGGCGTCGTCTTCATTGCAGTGGTCGAGCTGCGCCTCCAGGTCGGGAAACAGCCGCAATGGCTCTATCATGGACTCGAGCCTTGCGCTCGCGGCAACGGCTGTGCTGGCGGAATAAGAATAAAGGGAGATAAAGGGCGGCTTGATGTCTTCTTCAAATTTAGCTATGCCGTGCCCTTCAAACGCGCTGGCCATGCAGCGGTCCAGCGTAACGAAGCGGTCGCGGTGACGGAATTTGAGAGTGAGCTCCCGCCGCATCGATTCGAGATCGAGGCGCTCGCGAAAACGGTAATTGTTACAGTGCAGAACGCCGGCGCTCGTATCATAGAAGCGGATACGACGCCGGCGGCCGATTGTCGAGGGCGAGCCCTTGAGATCGATCGCAGACGTCTCAAGGGCGTCCTTGCAGGCATACCAGAAAAGCCCGGTCGCATCCATCATCCGGGCTTCAGGGCCTTCGAACAAATCTGCCTTCAGCAGCATCTTGTATTCACGGGCGCAAATGGGGCACTCTGCCATATCGATCACCTGTCTGCAATTGAATCTCGGAATTCATAATATGCGTCCCCTTGTGGACGGCAGGCAGTGATGGAATCAATATAGCATTTCCGCCAATTCCGCGAGGGCCGGATTGCGGACAAATCGTCGCCGGCGCGAGCGCTTCGGCAGACGCCGGCCAATCAGTCGGAAGACCCGGGGCGCCCCCTGAAGCTGATTTCCTCCGGGCCGTACCACGGAAGTAGCTCGAAACTGAAGCGTCCGGCTTTGACGGCGGGGTCAGCGCCCATCAGGTCCTCGGCTTCCTTCTGCGTTGCCACATCGAGCAAAAAGATACCGGCCAGACTGCCTGCGGGGGCGTCGTCCGGCTGCAGAAAGGGACCGGCGAGGACCAGTTTGCCGCTCGCGACAAGGCGCTGAATGTTCTGCATGTGCCCCTGGCCGATCGCAAGCGTTGCCGGCGTTTGTTCAGACGTCCAGGCTGCGCCGCGGCGAAGAAAAGCCATAAAATAGACGCGCATGACGCTCGCCGCGGCACTGTCCGTCTTTAGCAGACCATCACTTTCGGACGGGGGAGCCGGGGCGGCACACTCGAGAATAAGAGTGGCGCAAATAACAAGAATGCAAGTGTCGTCAGAGTTCGCTGCATGGAAGCGCTCCCAAATAGTCAGAGATAGCCAGGCCAATTGCAAGCTGAGCCCGGTTTGTCGCTTACTGTTCTATTCAACGGAATTGCCTGTTCCTTTACCCTTGCGACCGGGCACAAAAAAGCGCGCCGCCGACATCTCCCCTCTGGCTTGTAACGATTTCCGGATACCAACAGGCTGCCTAAAAAATGACCTGTTCAGGCTATTTCGCAATCGCGCCGATTTCCGTAATTTTTCGAACACCCACAATTAAACAAGCGAATCGTCCATTCACAGTGAGCTTAGAAGCACGCCTGGTCTTCTTATGTCATTAACAAACTGGTAATCAGCCGGCAGATCACATGCCTCGGCAGGCGAGGAGGCTTCGCCTGTCCAATGGACGCAAGGCTGATTACACCACTGCTGGGTCCGCGAAACCGACGACAGACAGCGCGCTGCCGATATGGGCTGCCGTGGAATGGAGTTATTGTCATTTTTTAACCACTGGTAATTGTAAACATGAAAACAAAGTATGACGCTCAATTGAAAGGTCATCTTTCCTTTGATGATCAGAACGTGGTCAGGTACATCAATCACAATCAGCAGTACTGGCTTGCCGCAACGAATAATCCACGGCAGCTTGCCTGCGAATATGTACAGCAGGTGGCGGCTACTTTTCACATCGGCGAGAGCCAGGTTAATCATTTACATCAGCGCGTCGATTTTCTCAATCCCCGCAAGCAGGCCATCGAATTCCGTCTAAGCGATGAGAAGAGCCAGTTCGATGCTACAACAATCGGCTTTTATCAAACCTGTAATAATGTACCGGTCTGGCGCGCGGGACTTTCCGTCAGTGTTAAACAGAATCCGGCCCGGGTCGTTTTTGCCGTCAACAATGCGCAGCAGAATGTTGCCTGCAGCATGCCGTCAAGCAAACTGATCGATACCTACAAGCGGCTGTTCGAGCAAATTCAGAAGACCGGGTCCGGCGGTGAAACAGGGGAGGGGGGCGACGAGGGAGATGCTACTTCCACCTTTCTGGAGCAGATACTAAAATCCGGCAGGACCGGTAAGGTCGGCGGCGGCAAAAAGGCCGGCGAAACGGCCGCCGGCACTCCGCGGGCGCGGCTGAATCGCGGACGCTTTTATGTCTACCGCTACGATAGTTCGCAACGACTGGCGGATCATGATCATCAGACGCACGACCCGAGCACAGGCGGTGAAACGGAAGGCCCGCATCCTACACTGCCGCTGCCGGCGGTGCCGGACGCCATCAAGGACAAAGAATATTACCTGGTGGCGGAGCTCCTGTTTACATTACCGTATCCGGGCTACGGCAGCATGAACTGGCGGGCCCTTGTGGATGTCGGCAGCAACACGGTATTATACCTGCGCTCGCTCGTGGATAATGTTAATGGCCTCGTGTTTAAGCAAGATCCGATCACTTCGACCGGCATTCTGTCCAATTCGGCGGACAAGGACAATATGACGCTCAACCCGCTCCGCAGCGACGAGCTGCTCAGCAACCTGGATGCGCCTGTCGACGACGTTCAATCCTTGCGCGGCAGTTTCGTTCAATTAGTCGATGACAACCTCCCCACTATCGACGCTCCGACGCAGCCGGGTGGAGATGATTTCGATTATGAAGTGCGCACGAACAACTTCGCGGCCGTCAGCGCCTACTATCATTCCAACAATCTCTTTGCGACGATCGAAGACCTCGGCTTTAACGTGGCCAGCTATTTCGACGGAACGAGCTTCCCGGTACGCGTGGACCACAGAGGCAAAAACGGCACGGTTAATGCGTCCTGCAGCGGCGATGCGCAAGGCGATGGTATCGGTCTGGTCGCTTTCGGCCTGGGCCACGCCGCCGACACTATGAATCCGATCGGTCGCGCAGTCGATAATTATGTACACTGGCATGAAATCGGTGGCCACGGAATTCTGTGGGATCATGTGGAATCGCCGAACTTCGGCTTCGCGCACAGTGCCGGCGACTCATTAGCGGCAATCCAGAACGACCCGACCTCGATGCTGCGTGACAAGCCTGAGCGCTTCCGCTACGCGCCTTTTCGTCCTTTGCGCCGGCTGGACCGTGATGTGACGGCGGGCTGGGCCTGGGGCGGCGCGTTTGATGCCGGTGGCTACCTGAGTGAGGAGATTCTTGCGACCACCCTCTTCCGCATTTACCGCGCGCTGGGCGGTGATGCCGATTCACTTAATCGCCGGCGCTTCACTTCACGCGTCGTTTCCTATCTCATTCTGCGGGCGGTCGGTACATTAACGCCCGGCACCAACCCCTCTGACGCGCTTGGGTTCTGCAATGCGCTTATTGCGGTCGACCTTTTAAACTGGACTTCAGAAGGCATCTTCGGCGGCGCGTACAACAAAGTGATTCGCTGGGCTTTTGAAAAGCAGGGGCTCTATCAGCCGCCGGCCGCTCCGATGCCGGTGGTATCGGAGGGCGCGCCACCGGAAATCGATGTTTACATCAATGACGGTCGCGACGGCGAGTACGAATACCAGAAAGTGCATTGGCATACAACCACAATCTGGAATCGATACGAAGATGACGGACTGACAGGCCATCAGCCGCCCAAGCTTGATGAAGTTAACTACGCCTATGTAAAAATCAAAAACCGCGGGACGGAGAATGCGACGAACAATGTGCTGGTGAAAGGCTTTCACTGTCTGCCCGGTGCCGGTCTCGTCTGGCCCAATGATTTTAACCAGATGGGACCGAATGCGGGCATCAGCGTTCCCAGCGTGGCGGCCGATGACGCCGAAGAAGTGATCGTCGGTCCCTTCGAATGGTCGCCCAATGAAAACGTCTACGGTCACGACTGTATGCTGATGATTGTCTCGGCGGACGGCGACCCCAGTAATATCGACAACTTTACGGTGGGTGAGTCGATCGACGAGTGGCGTCTGGTGCCGCACGACAACAATGTCGGCCAACGCAATGTTAACCTGGTGCCGGGCGACGGCGAAAGCAGAGGACTGATGCTCGGCTTGCATAATGTGGTATTCTGGGCCGGCAACACCAGCCGTCGCCGGGCAGAGATGGAATTGAAAGTTGCGCTGCCCCGCGTGTTAGCGCAGAAAGGCTGGTCAGTTGGCTTTAAGGACATTCCCGACAGCAGGTTTACGCTTGCGGCCGGCGAACGACGCGCCGTGGCGCTCCAGGTCACGCCGGGACTGAATTTCAGCAGAGATGACATCGACAATACGCTCGACCGCGACATCAGAGTCGAGCTCTACGGCGATGGCGCGCTTTTCGGCGGAATGACTTATCGCATCGATCCGAACATGAAGGAGCCGGTCAACTTTCCAGGCAAGGTCAGCGACAGCTGTAATGACAAAGCGCAGGACCTGCTGGATTGTCTGGACCTGGGCGCTCAAAAAGTCAAAAAGATATGTGTGAAGAAAGTCTCGCTCGATATCGAGCTTGACAATGACTGCGGCTGTGATTAGAAACCATCTTGCAGTTTTTTGGCTTGAAATCAGCAGCCTCTTCGTTGGAAGGGGCTGCTGGTTCTTTTTTGATCTGTAGCTACTTAAGCGGTGAAGCGGGAAAGATCAATTGTATTCGAACAAACTCAGGTCTAACGTAACACTATCATCATTCCCTGTTGAAGCTGCTGCTTAGCAAAGTTGTCTGGAACACACTGTCTTGCAGAAGGCAACATATGGCTGATTTCACACCAATGCCAGGTTGACTGTGTTTGACCGATTCTGAAATCGGGAAATCCATTTCAAACCACATCCATGTTAGAATCGGCACACTTATGTAGTATATGAGTACAGATATACACTAAAGATTGCTTTTGAATCTGCGCGATTCTACCTTAAAACTACTGCCCGATCCTCACAATTTGCTACTACGGCACAACGCTGCCATGTATCCCCGTGAGTGAGTTGTTTTTGATCGATAACACAGATTAAACATTGGGAGCGGTATCGTTTTTTTGGAAGCGCAGCCATGCCGTACACCTGAGTATTAAGACTTTGCCACGCTAATTGGAGTCTGTTATGTTCAGAAAGTTTACTTTGGCTTTTGTTACTTTGACTTTTTGTTCGCTCTTCACTCTTGAAGCTGCCAATGAACGCACGCACAATTGGTACTTCGGGCAAAATGCTGGATTAACTTTTTCCTCAGGTGCACCTGCGGTATTAACAAATGGAGCGATGAATACGGGAGAAGGTTGTTCTTCCATAAGTGACAAAAGCGGCAATCTCGAGTTTTACACTAGCGGTATCAATGTGTATACTCGCAACCATACCGTAATGGTTAACGGCACAGGCTTGGGAGGAGACAATTCCTCAACTCAATCGGCGCTCATCGTGCCTAAGCCCGGCAGTACAAGCATCTACTACATTTTCACCGCCGACGCCTGGGGTCGCCCGCGCGGCATCCGCTATTCCGAAGTGGATATGACTCTGCAGGGCGGTCTGGGCGAAGTGACCGTTAAGAATGTTCAACTCATTACGCCGGCGCATGAAAAGCTGACAGCTGTTTGCCATGCCAATGGCAGCGACTATTGGGTAATTGCGCACGAACGCAACCACAATAGATTCAGCGCCTATCTCGTGAGCAACACAGGCGTCAACACCACTCCGGTGACCAGTACCAGCGCACCCACCGCAATGAGCAATATGCACGACATGCCCGGTGCGCTCAAAGCTTCCCCGGACGGCACGAAGCTGGTACAGGCGATATATACGCGAGGTTTGTTTGAACTCTACGATTTCGACAATTCAACCGGAATGGCTTCCAATCGAATTCAATTAGCGCCCGCACCGGCGCATAGAAACGCATATGGAGTAGAGTTCTCGCCAAATAGCCAGGTTGTTTACTGCGCTTACCAGACCGACTGGATTTACCAATATGATCTTAACGCGGGTTCCGCGAGTGCCATAGTCAACTCCGCGACAGCAATCGGCAATTCCGTTGACATGCACACTTCACTTCAATTGGGATCTGACGGCAAAATTTATGTCGCTCGGCCCGGTAGCGTATACCTTGCTGTTATCAATCAACCCAATACTTTAGGCCTGGGCTGCAGTTTCGTTGATAATGGGATAAATCTTGGTTCGGGCAAATCAAGAGCTGGTTTGCCGAACTTTGCGTCGTGTTTTCTGGCTCCCTGCGACATCCCCTGGCCCCGACATCCCTTGGGTCCTTTAAGCGGTGGTTCAGACTATGACTTCGAATACGGTTATGCCGTAACGGCTGACCCTGACGGCAACATCTACAACACGGGCCATATTACAGGAACAACGGACTTCGAGGATGGCATCAGTGTAACACCGAAAGGCGGCCAGGATCTGTTCCTATCGAAATACAATGACTGCGAAACCGAATGGGCTATCAGCGGTGGCGGTGCAGATGATGTACTTGTCTATGCTACATCTGTCGACCATGATGGGGTGGACGATATGATTTACCTTAGCGGTGTTACAGATGGTCCCATGACCTTCGGCGGAATATTTCTTAATGTGACTACAACGAAAGGGGTGGTTGCCAAGGTAGATCCCAATGGGAATGTTATCTGGGCTCGAGCGATCGATGGCGCTTCGGCTCACCCGAATAAGGTATATGATGTTAAATATGATGAAAATACTCAGGAAGTCTATGTTGTAGGCGCATTTAACAAAGAAATCGAGTTCGCCGACTTTTCAGAGACTAGTTTTGGCTATGGCGAATGGATCGCAGGTCGCCAGTTGAGCTGGCCGCAGCACGACAATGACTGGGATATGTTTATCGCAAAGTTCGATCAAAACGGCAACGAACTATGGCTGGACACTTACGGTGGCTATTTAGATGATGAAGCCTATGCTTTGGACATCGATATTAACACAAGCGATGTCTACATCACCGGCTATACGATGGATCCTAATCCTAATTCCTTCGGAAGCGGCAGCCCCTTAAACTGGGGACAGGAAGATATTTTTATCGGTAAATACGACGCTTCCGGATCGCGCCAGTGGTCGGATTTCGTTGGCGGGAACAGCCGGGACGTCGGAAACGATATCGTGGTTGAAGGCAACAGCGGCAACGGCCAGGTCTTTGTCGCCGGCAGTTTCGAAGACCTTCTCTCGGGTTCGGGGGTAGCCAGCGCGGGACAATCGGATGTTCTCGTGCTTTCCTATGATCAGAATGGTTCGCAGCTCTGGTTTGATCATGGCGGATGGCAGGCAGTTGATGAAGCTATGGCCATAGACTTAACGCCTGGTGGGGAAGTGATCGTCACCGGCAATTTCGACCATGAGCTGTCCTTCCCGAACAATCCCATACTCGACATTGCGACACTCACGGGCGAGAACATCTTTCTCGCCGCCTATGACCCCGGCGGCAGCGGCTTGTGGTCAATTCCCGCGACGCCCATGGGTGGCTGGACAAGAGTGAAGGATGTGGTGGTGAGCGGTGAATACTCCTTTATAACCGGAGGTGTTTGGGATGGCTCGGTACAGTTCGGCACGGCGCCAGTCATCAGCACAACGCCTGGTACGGATATCTATGTCGCGCGCCTGAATAATGATGCGATAGTATTTCAGAAACCGACGTCGCGGGACCGATTCACTCCAGCCGAAACGGCGACAGTACTACGAATGGAGACCGAAGCGGGGGTCTCTCCTAATCCGACGACCGGCAAAATTGTCATCACGCCGCCGGTTGCAGATGAATCCCGGCTCCGGGAAGTTCGCATCAGCGACATCTTCGGCAATGAGGTACAGTGCCCGGTCAGATTTAACAGGTTGGACAACACAATTGACATCGACTTAAACGGCAATGCGCCCGGACTCTATTTCTATTCGCTTCGGTACGACAATTGCCTGCTCAGCGGAAAGTCGATGCTGATCGAATAAGAACAACACGCCGTTGCCTTGATAGTGTTAAAAGCCGCCAACGCTGTATGCTATGAATGCGCCGGATAGAGGAAACATCACCCTTGGAATTTCACGATTAGTGCGTGAAGAAAGGGTGATGTTTCTTTTTATATTCCGGCCTGCACTTCATAATCTTTTGCTCTGAGATAGCAAAAGCATATCAGGTTATACGAGTTAACAGATTCAATATTCAGCCTTACTGAGAGCGGATGCCTTCAGCGGAAAGAGATGCTGATGCTTTGGAATGAGCTAAGCAGAAAGAACTGTTACGTCCCGCCACGGATACGAAGCTCTGCAAGTTTCCTCAAGCAGAGGAATTCTATGACTGCCTGATTCAGCGAACAACGACAACCCTTGCAGCCGGCTGCAATTCCGCGCTGTGCAGGCTGACGATGTACACGCCGGCGTTCAGCCTGTCTGTCGCCCATGTAATCCGATGGCTGCCGGGGGCGAAGTGACCTTGCCGCAGGGTTCGGACGAGGCGACCGAAGGTGTCATGAATTGTCAAGCGAGCCTCCGTCGCAGCTGTCAGATAAAACTCGATTTGGGCGACGCCGACTGTAACGGGGGTCGGGTGAACCGACAGCACGACGGACGACGGAGCCTCGCGAAAATCCCGATCCACGGATGTCGGTATACGCCGGCGATAGAGATTACGGCGACCATCCTCCAATGCCAGGATGCTGCCGCGACGATTGACGACAATTCGTTCGATGGCTTCATTGCCCGGTGCGTCTGCAATTTTGCGCCAGCCATTCGCTTTATGATATACATAGATTCCCGAATTCGCCGCCAAGGTCATAGATCCGTCGTCACTCGTCGTCATTGCCCAGGGCAGCAGCTTGTTTGCGCCGGGATTGAGGATCTGCCAGGTTTGACCGCCGTCGCCGGAGTGCATCAGATTGTCATCGCGCTGCTGATCGACATGGCCGACAAAAATGTCGCCGTCGACCGTTACCGCGAGGGTATTGCGCTCGCTGACCGCCTCGTCATACAGCCGCCGCTCGGTCCAGGATCCGCAAGCATTTTCAGTGTGAAAAAGCAAACCGCTTTGCGTCAGGGCATAGGCCGAAACATCAGGGCCGCGCTGCAAGGCAAGGACCTGGTGCCCTTCCAGCTCCGGCGCGCGGCACCAACTGCCTCTATAATAGGCCAGACCCGAGCTTTCAGCGATCAGCAAACTACGGTGATTGTGGCCGAGAATGCCCAGAATCCGTGTTTCTTCATCGGGCGGCTCGTACAGAGGCCACCAGTCCCCGCCGTCGGTAGAGCTGAGAATCGCCATCGAGCGGCCGTCGAGGGCCTGCCCATAGGCAAACCATGCCGCCTGATCAGGGCTGAGGACAAATCCACGCATGCCATCATCCGCCAGAGGCGGGCGTCCGAAGTAGCTCCATGAACTTCCTTCGTCAGCGCTGATTGCTATACCCGCGGTCGCCAGACTGAGAATGAAATTGTCATCAGGCAGAATGCTGAGATCCGTGATTTCTTCTTCGACCGGAAGGCCGATGCGTTGCCAGGACTCGCCCTTGTCTTGCGACTGAAGGAGCCCCGCGTGGCGATAGCCGAGCAGCAGCGTATTATCGGCGGCGACACTAAGGCTGAGAGGAATCCCCGCAGGTATCGTCAGTTCTTCGGCACCGCTGCCATTGTTGAGAATTCGAAAGACCTCTTTGTTTTCCAGCAGCGCAAAAATTACTCCCTGTTGGTTGACGGCAAGTTTGGCGATGCTCTTCTGAGCGAGCGCAAAGCTGCTCCAGCTAGCGCCCCGGTCGTCGGAACGCAGTATGCCCCCGTTCAGCGTGCCCGCCAGCAAGCTGCCGCCGGCGCGAATCAGCAGCTGCTGAACGCCATAGCCGGGATCGATGCTCTGCCAGTCCAAGCCATCATCATCGCTGCGGCTCAGGCCCGCCCCCGCGACGAAGGCGTAGACGGCATCGTCGGAGCCTCCGTAGACCCGACATGCATTGCCGATCGAATTACTGAGGACCAGCGACCAGCTCAGTCCCTTATCCGTGGAACGCAGCACTCCCTGATTGCCGGCGACAAGCAAACTACCGCCCGGACTCTGTGCGGCGACATTAAAGGTTCCGACCGGCGCAGCGATGTTCAACTGGCGAAAACTACTGCCGCCATCGACCGACAAATAAAGAATTCCCTCCGCACTATTCACCGCTATGATAGTTCCATCTTCACCAAGCAGCACCGGTACGCCGGAGGCTTGCAAAGGAGTCCAGGTGGCTCCTCCGTCCCAGGATCGTAGGCCGCGAAATTTCGTATCAAGTTGCTGACCGGCAATAATACCGTCGTCCGGCGTCGGCATCAGATGAAGAATGGTTCCTCCCTGCTGCGGATCGAGCAGTTCCCAGGATATCGTCTGTGCCTTTGCCGAAAGACAGAATGCCAGGCAGCTCAGCACAACTATGACGCTAGCTTTGTGATTTTTACAATGCATAGTTCCTCTCAAGTTCAATTTGAGCTTAGAAAAAGAGCTGTGCACGTAAGCTTGCCGGAAGATTCTTGAGGATTCGCCAATGTAGGATGTTTCATGCTTTTCTCCAACTTTGGCTGACTGCCGGCGGCTAGTTTGAAAGCGACGCAGTCTTAATCTACAATGGACCAGTCTGTTCAAGGGTAGTCTCCCGGATCCGGATGTAGGCAGACGGACCGGGCTTTGGCATTTGATTTCTGCAGCACTTTCCGATTGCGAACTTCTTTAAGGCGGTGATTGCAACAATTATTGCGATTCTACGACCTTTGAACGGACCGACATCATAATACACTCAATCAAAATGGCAGGACACTATGACGGAATTGCTGCAGGACCTCCAATCGATCGAATTGTTCAGCAAGCTACCGCCGGAACAACTGAAGTGGCTCGTGGAAAAGTCGGAATTGCGCGGATTTGATGTGGGGGATATCATGTTCAATATCGGCGATCCGATCGACAACATGGGAGTGATCCTGGAGGGAGCATTTGCGCTTAAATTCAAGCAGGGCGATCAATTCAAGGAGTTCGCGCAATCAGAAAAGGGCAGCATCACCGGCAAGCTGCCATATTCGCGCGCTAAAGTAGCGTCGGCCCTGGCCGTGGCGATTGAGCCGGCGCGGGTGCTCATTATGCACGAACGCCATCTGCCGGAGATGATCCGCAGTCAGCACGAAATGACCGAAGCCCTGGTTCACACGATGCTGACGCGCATCCGCGACTTCACTAAGTCGCAGCAGATGAACGAAAAGCTGATGGCTCTCGGCAAACTTTCGGCCGGATTGGCGCACGAGCTGAATAATCCTTCGTCAGCAGTCGTCCGCAGCGCCGGCGAGCTCAAAAAGCACCTGGCATTGGTACCGGAAAAATTCAAGCGCGTGATTTCCATCCGGCTGGACAACAGCCAAATCGACATCCTGAACCGGATTTTGTTCAGCAGAGTTCAGCAAGGCATCGCTGAGGGCATGAGCCTGATGGAGCGCAGTGAACGCGAAGAAGAGCTTACAGACTGGTTGGATGATCATGAGGTTGACAATTCCGACGGCATCGCAGAGACCCTGACGGATTTTGCTTTTAATACCGACGATCTCGAGGCGATTCGCGAAGCGACAACTGATGAGTATCTCGACGACGCCGTTGCCTGGCTGGAAGACGTCCTCACAACCGAAAAGCTGGTGCAGGAAATTCAAGACGCCTCGAAACGCATCGCCGACCTTGTAAAATCCGTCAAAACCTACACTCACATGGATCAGGCACCCGACAAACAGAAGATCGACATTCGCAAGGGAATCGAAAGCACGCTGGTCATGCTGAATCACAAGGCGCGGCGAAAGAACATCACCTTGCAATGCGAGCTGCCGGATGATTTGCCTCTCATCAACGCCTTTCCCAGCGAGCTGAACCAGGTATGGACCAACCTGATCGACAATGCCATCGATGCGGTGGATCAGGACGGCACCCTTACGCTGCGCGCGCGCCGGGAACGCGAATTCGTGATGATAGACATCATCGACGATGGCAAGGGTATTCCGGAAGAAATTCAATCACGGATCTTCGAACCGTTTTTCACGACGAAACCGCAGGGACAGGGCACCGGCCTGGGGCTCGACATTGTCCAGCGTATCATACAGCATCACAATGCCGATATCAAAGTTGAATCACAGCCGGGAGAGACGAAATTCAAATTGTGCTTTCCGATGGAGTAGGGCAGGTTTTTTTGATTAAGAATTAAGCTTATGCTGCACAGAAGGCAACATCAAAACGCCGGGATCCAGGTGGCATCACGGCCGGAATTAACACCTTAATTGTTTTGCTTTTCGATGGGATGATAAGTAGACATGGAGGAGTCCTCCGTCTGCTGTCATACGCGCCACTATAATTGCAGACAAGGGCCAGAAGAGAAATTTGCAAAATCAGGCTAAAGCAAACTGTAAGGTAAACGGATAGGCTTACGGTCATTCACTATCGAGCGCCGCTCGCCATCGGTAGCATGCTTGTCGATCCTGATTGACTTCGCGGTGACAGGACGTTAAAGTGACCGTTAGCCTGGTTGAACAGCCCGTTGAGTATTTTTGTCGTATAGCGGATGTTTTCACGGCGGTTTGAAGGACAAGTATTTGTATTGTTGTAGCAAATCCGTACGGGGTTTAGCAATCGAGACTGAATGTTTAGTGCAGTGGTGCTGATTAATGGGTGAGTTGGCGGTGCTGTGGTATGGCTTGGTCTGGCTGCGGATTTCTGGAGGTGGTGGAGGGGAGGCACGCCGCAGGCGAGGTTTATGTGAGGAGATCTGTTAATTCGACAACTATTATTACGACACTCAGCCTAAAATCCTCAGCCCCTCACAAGTTCACCATCTCACACACCACTCCACCAGACCATCCATACAATCTTCCCACCCGCCCGTCCTGCGACCAGAAACGTAGCCGCGGTCAATGATCGGCAGCACATTTCTTGTGAAAATGCGTTTAAGACACCGGCGATCAACCATACTATCGGCCGACATCGTCAGATCTTCCTACAAGAGCTCCGCAGTGTATACTCCCTAAGCCGGACCTTCCCGCTCAACATTTTACTACTGCTCGGCCAAATAGAGCGACATAGTTGGACTCATTTGCATAACAACTCTCTCATGAAATGCATCCGACTCATGGCGGATATCGATACGCGGTTCTTCTGCAAAAATAATTTCGCAGAGGCAGTCCCATGGGCCAAACCCATGTCTCTGCCCCGCAACTCGAATCACCGCAATTCACTGCGGTCAATGTTTTGCGGCCGAACTGTAACACTGACGCGGCTTCTGTATCATTATGCCGCTTCGAATGCTGGCGACGATGCACTCCAAGAGAATAATCTATGGATCTCCGGTGTCGATTTATGAGTACTTTTGCGGCAGTGCCCCACTCTCAGGTCGGAGCCGTTCAAACGATTTCCGGCGCTCAATTGGAAGAGGATGCACTCGGAATTTCCGGGACAGCTGCTCCCGCTGATATTGCCGGTGGAATTCAACGGCAGATAAGTCCGAGACAAATGTGCTACCCGCGATTCAAAACCGCGGCGCTCATCCGGCTGTCGGAAGGAACTGGCAAGGTAGGGGCAGAACTTGCCGAATCGTTGACAAGAACGACATTCGCAAAATTGTGTTCAAATTCTATGCGTCTGGCGGTAAGCTGATTTGTGACAAAGCCTAATCACGAGGGCACCTGCCGCTTTTAGACAATTCTAGGTATGCTATGCGAGGCAAAATTTCGCAATTCCTTCATGCGATGGCCCCTCCGGCCGATACCAAAGGGTCTACACTCCGACGCTTACCACTCCTGCTGGTCGTTCTGCTTGCCCTCCATCAGCTTCAGGCACAGGAGTTCGTTGCTAATGTAGGCCAATGGCCGGAGCAGGTTCTCTTCCGCACGCATGCATGTCAGCCGGAGCTTTGGATCACTGAGCAGGGCTTCGTGACCGACCTCCGTAATGAAAAATTGGGGTCAGCCGCTGCAATGCACTATTCTTTTGTTGCCGGCAGATTTCAATCCGCAGAAGGACAGCAGCCTCTTCCCGGCCGGTATAATTATCTGCAGGGCGACCGGGTTCGAGGGCTCAGCCCCCGCTATCGGCGTGTACTCCTGCGAAATGTTTATCCTGACATCGACATGGTCTGGTATTTTGAAGAAGGCAAAGCGCGCTACGATCTTCTTGTCCATCCGGGCGCCAATCCCTCCTCAATCAGGATGAATATTACCGGCGCAGCGACAGCCGGCGTCACCTTGGCGGGTGATCTGCAGCTTGCCAGCGAAGCCGGCACTTTGCAGCAGCGCGGATTACGCGCCTATCAGCTTGATGCCAATCGCAATCAGCTGGAAATCAAGTGCTGCTTCAAGATTGATGAGTCCCGCTCGCCCATAACCGTTGCTTTCGAATGCGGTGATTATGATAAGAAGCGTACGCTTGTCATCGATCCACTGGTGTACAGCAGCTATCTCGGCGGCGCCGATCGCGACGAAATATTGGCAATGTCAATCGACAGCCAGGGCTATACTTATGTGGCGGGAGTGACGAACTCGGCGCAATTTCCGACAGTACCCGGCTCCTACGATACCGATGGTAAAGGTGACCGCTCGGCTTTTGTCAGCAAGCTGAGTCAAGACGGGTCAACGCTGATATGGTCCACCTTTCTCGGCGGCGGCGCGGACGATCAGGCCAATGCCATTGCTCTGGGTCCTGACAATGATGTTTTTGTCGCCGGAATGACAAAATCGACTGATTTTCCATCGACGGCACGCTTCGGCAGGGAACTGGAAAGATCCATTGCCTTTGTTGCGCGCTTAAGCGCCGATGGCGGCAGCCTACGCTACGGCGTGCTCTTTGGCGGCGAGAAAGATGATGTGATTAGCGCTGTGACAGTTGATCCTTCCGGTAATGCCTATGTAACCGGCAGCACCAGCTCTGATGAGTATTTCCCTCTTCGCAATGCCTTCGACTCAGACTACAACGGCGGCATCGATGCCTTTCTCCTGGCACTTAACCCCGCCGGCGATGCCTTGCTTTTTGCGAGTTATCTGGGCGGCAACGGTCACGATGCAGGGCAGGATGTTTCACTCTCCGCCGAGGGCAGCGTCATCCTTTGCGGAAACACGGAATCGGAAAACTTTCCCGCTACTGTGGGTACCCCGATCAATGATTCTGATGCTTTTCTCGCCGTTTTCGATCCGGATGGTTCACGCCGCCTTATCCGCCTCTTTGGAGGTGAGAAGGATGATGTCCCGCTTGCACTTATCGAGGGCAAGGACAAGGACATCTATGTGGCCGGCTATACCGCTTCCGATGATTTTCCCGTGACGCCGGGCAGCTATGGGCAGAACCCGGTCGGCAAAGACGACGCCTTTGTTGCACGTATTGATCGTGCAGGTGAAATCCTATTTGCGCGGCGTTTGGGCGGAATCGAGCGTGACTACGCGACGGCCATCGACCTGGACAAAAGCGGAGGCATCTTCCTAAGCGGCGCAACGGAATCGTCGTCGTTTCCGATAAGCGATAATGCACCCTGGCCTGATTGGCGGGGCGGGCGAGATGCCTTTGTGGCACATCTGCACCCCGACAGCAGCGCCCTGCTTTTCGCCACATTTATTGGCGGCAGCGACGACGACGAGGCTGTGGCAGTTGCTGTTGACGACCAGAGCAATATTTATGTCGCCGGCAGCAGTGAATCCGACGACTTTCCCACAACAGATAATGTCTTGTTGCCGCTTTTTCAGCAAGACCGGGACGGCTTCATCACCAAGTTCAGCATTGACGCCGTCGCACGACGGCCGCTCTTGCGTGTAAGCGCCGCCGATTTGGATTTTGGCACTGTGTCCCTTGGTGAAAAGCTTGTTGAGCGAGTAGCAATCTCGAATGTTGGCAATGCACCGGCATTGTTGCAAAAATTGTCATTCAGCGACAATGACGAAAATGCTTTCAGCGATATCTTCGGCAGCGAACTGCCCATCACTATCGAGCCGGGAACCGAGTACAGCGCTGCTTTTGGCTTTCATCCGCTTTCAGAAGGACCAAAAACAGCTGCGTTGACAATCAGCGGCACTGCGAATCCGATTCTCCTGCGTCTGAAAGGCAGTGCAACAGAGGATGATGGAAGCAGGGATTCGGCTATTGTGGCCCTACCGGCTCTCGAGGCGGCTTCCGGCGACACGGTCCTTCTGCCCCTGCGCATACTCCGTATTCCGGCATCTTTCGATCAGCGTTCCGCGACCGGCTTCAGAGCTGAATTTCATTTCAATGCCAGCCTCTTGACACCGCTCGACCCGGCACTCCGTGGACAGATAAACGATGGCAGACAGCACATTGTCATCGAAGGCGTTTACCTGGGCGGTTCCTCTAACGATGTGTTAGCAGAGTTGCCGATGATCTGCGGCCTCGGGGATGCCGAACAAAGTGAACTGATTCTGGATTGTTCTTCGATACGATGGGAGGTTGACGGCAGTACTATCGATCAGGCCAATGTATGCCGCGACGGCAGCTTTCGTTTAACTGACATCTGGCGCTTCCGCGAAGATAGGCTGGTTAACAGCAACAAAGGCAACCTGGCACTGGATATACAGCCCAATCCGGTTGGCGATGCGGCAACAATTCAGGCAAGGATTTCCTCAGCGCCGGCTCACCTGCGGCTGCACGATGCGCTCGGTCGGCCCCTCATCGACCTGAGTGACAGACTGCCGGCAGCGGCTGGAAACCTTCGTTTCACTTTCGTAACTGCCGGCCTGGCCTCCGGCACATATTATCTGCGACTGACCTCCGGAACTTTTGTCCTGCTACGAGTTATGCAGGTTAAATAGCGGCATTGCATTAATGGCATACGGCGAAGTCCTATCACGCCAAGCGTCATGAATTTGAATTGATGCCAAGAACAGGCAGCGGTGAATCACCGTTTCATTATCATCAGAATGAACGAAATATCGTTGACAGCGGTACAATGAAGATTGTGGCGGTCTTTAACAATCTTGCCGCACTTCCATTCCTGAACCGTGTTCTTCACAATGTCGTCGGATCACTGTTTTCAAACCGACCTGCTTTGTTAAAGTCAGAGATCATTCGAAAGAGTTTATCTTCTAGCAGTGGCAAATCGGTTTTTTTGTTGTTTCCAGCTTGTTAAGCTCCTTCTTCCCAACAATGTCGATTAACAGCACAAGTCTCGCCAATGTCGGAGCAGGCAGCAATATAGCCATTCTCTAGGTCGGCAGCAGCATAGTCGTGTTTGAAGCAAGGGCCTTCCGGTCGATATCAGCGGCTGCGCCACGGCATGTCCCGTCGCACATGGCCTTATAAGCTTCCATAGAATCAGCTATGAACTGCGGACGCCAAGCATCCTGAGCTTGAGGCCCGAGTTAAATTCTGCCGACGGGCATCGACAAGGTGACCTCGTCACTTTAGAAAGGTACATTTGCCCCGGCTTTAGGGAATTTTGCAATCGAAGGGAAAGGCGACAGGCGGGCAGTCAGGGAGGTAAGAACATCATTATCAGCTTAACTCTTAGTGGTGCTTGCGGCGGCATCTACATCCAATCCTAGCTTAAGATCGTCGTTCGACGTCGCCGGCGTTCTATCCGATGGAATGCTGCGGATTCACTATCGACGGTCGTAGAAAAACTTAAAAGTAAGGGCCTCTTGATCATCGCCGGACCAGCCGCTCTTCGGCCGGAGAACATAAGTGTACGAGTTGTTTCCCTTCAGCTGGCGGGAAAGCGAATTGTCAGCTCCTCCCGTCCGGCGGCATAACTCGCAGGATAACGACGCAGATCGCTCGTTACCAGTGGCGAATCGCGCCAGCCGCCGTCGCTGGAAGAGAATTCAGCCCCGTGGCATGGGCATATCATATTGGCGCCGGGTTCGGCCGGCAAATTTACTTCACAAACCTGGTGCGTACAAAGGGCGGTGACGACCAGAAATTCGCTTTCACTCTTCCGGATGATAATCAATCGCCGGCCGTCGTTAAAGGGTGGTATTGCGATTTTGATTGCACCGCCAACCGATCCTAGTGCCGGATAGTCACTCAGGAGCAGCGTCGCAGCAGCATCCGGCTGAAGGGCATCGCCGGTAGATGGCCCGACGATCTTAACGACACGCGGTTCACACGAAGACAGGAGCTGGCCGAGCGCTCCACTGCAACATGCAGTACAGCAAAGCGTTCCTGCGCTGCGCAGAAACTCCCGTCGTTGCTGCCTGCGTCTTGCTTGTACCTTTTTCGATTTAGCATTCGTTTGCATCGCCTGACTCCGGAACCGTTAAACACTTATTCGCCCGATAACTCTGCTCAGCAAGGGTGATACATTTACGGGACGAATGTTACAGGCACACGCTGCAAGTCTCGTCCCTGCCTGAATGTTCGCCTTTTCCCAACGACGGGATGTAATGAAGGCGGTCTTCAAAATACCGAGTCGGTCCAGACCCTTAACGCTTGTCGGCAAGTGCAGCAATCATATTTTTTGCAACGAAGATTGCAGTTTGAGTATTTTTGGTTCTATGTGTCCAAGGTTAAGCACCGCCGTCCTCAGCTGCATCTTTCTTACTTTCAACCTGCTTGACGCCGCCGGCACCGACAGCAGCGCCCTTTCCTGGCGATACAGCCTGAGCGCTGCCCTGAGCTACAGCAGCCACTCGCCCGCGTTCGGGACTTTCGTGGACGAAGGCATCGAGCTGCCCGCAGAAGCAGGGATCTTCGATTCGGGCGATGATACGGGCCTCGGTCTATTCTTCGATGGCGCCGCTCAGCTGCATGACCGCCTCTGGCTGGGCTTGGCGCTTGACTTTCGCAATGCCGACGGCGACATAAGTACGACCGAAGAAAAGACCTATATCATCCAGGGTGTGCCCACCAGTGGTGTTAACAATCACACTGTCTCATTTACAATCCGTTCACTCGGCCTGACGCCCAGTCTGAGTTATGATTTACCCGGCAGCTTGTACCTGCGTGCCGGTCTGCGTCTGGCCTTTGTTATCGACGCTCCCTTCACACAACGTGAAACGATTCAATCACCGGAGGGGCTTGAATTCCCCAACGGCAGTTCACGACGCGTGCTGAGCGAGGCATCCGCCGGTTTTGATGATGTTCAGATTCCCGGCGTCGCCGCTTTGCTGGGGCTGGGTGTTCATCTGCCGCTTAATGAAGCTGGCTCCTTGGGCCTACGGGGGGAGATGCACTATCAGACCGATCTGACGAGTATCACCCACGATGTTGAATGGAAGGCTGCCACGCTGGCCCTGGCTTTGGGTATCACAATAACGCCGACTACCTCCATACCTGTCCTGCGCGACACCATCATCATGCGTGATACTATAATCGACAGGCGCGCCGACATCGAAACGGAGATAACACGGCTGGAAGAGCGAAACAGCAGCACCGAACGTAAGACGAGCGCCGAGCACATCCGCGAGACCCTGCGCATCACGGAACGCTATCGGCGCAGCGAGCCGAAAAAACCGCCGCTGCTCCTGCCTTCACTGAAGCTTCGCTTTGCGCTGCCTGATGGTAGTGAAGCGGAAGCGGTAGCCTTGCAGATTCGCCGCCGCCGGGAGAAATTTCGCGCACCGCTGCTGCCATACATCTTTTTCGCGGAAGGTTCCGATAGCCTGCCACAGCGGTATCGCTCCCAGGGAACCGCCTCGCCCGATGAATTCACCGAGTCTGATCTGGATAGGGTATCGCTGCCGGGCATGTACCGGGAGCTGCTGAACATCGTTGGCAGTCGATTGCGTCAACGCCCCGGAGCTACCCTCGTCATAACGGGTTGCAATGACGGCGGCCTTTCTGAAGCAGGCGACAGCGCTTTGTCGCAAAGGCGGGCGGCAGCAGTCCGTGACTTTTTGCGGGATCACTGGCAGATCAACCCCGAGCGCATGCCGCTCCGGTCGCGCCTGCTGCCGGAACGAGCTTCCTCCTTGCGCCATGCCAGCGGACGCGCCGAAAACCGTCGCGCCGAGCTCAGCTCTGATGATTCCGCCATCCTGGCTCCGGTTCGTCTGCAGCTAACGAGCTTCGAAGCGAATCCACCCGAGCTTCTATTGTACCCGGAGGTACTGACTACATCACTGTTGAGCCATTGGTCGATTGCAGTGACCGCGGGCGATGCGTCGACGCGTCTGATACAACGCTGGGAAGGTGTCGGCAGCTTACCCCCGCTCCTGCGCTGGTCGATCGCTGAGGACAGCAGCGCCATGCGGCTTGTCCAGGGTGAGGAGCGCATGCAAAGCTTTCTCACGGTACAGGATACAGCGGGTTTCATCGCCATTAGTGACACGGGCAGCATTCGCTTTCGCCATTCGCAGCGCGACGTCGCGGCGGACGTCGAATTACGGGAGCGCTATTCGCTCCTGTTTTTTGGCTTCGACGATGCGGACCTCAGAACCGACCAGCAGGATTATCTGCAAAGCATTCGGCCGGCGTTGCTGCAGGCAGACAGCATAGTAATCAGCGGTACGACGGACAACAGCGGCAGTGTATCTTACAATCGGGCTCTTGCTCTGCAACGCGCAGAGAATGTCGCCGACTTGCTCGGTCTGCCGTCCTCGATACCGGTCAGCATCAAGGCGGCAAACGGCAGTCTGTCCAATGAGCTGCCTGAGGGACGCTGCTATAATCGCAGTGTGAGTATCCTGGTCGACCGAGGCGACTGATTGTCAAGGCTCAATCTTTAAGATGCTGCAGTCGTGCGATCCAGTATTGTTCTTTGTCGCTGCCGGCGGCACGCAGGGCAGCCAGAGACCGCGACTTCAGTTGCAGCGCATCGGCCCGACGACCTTCCTGACCGGCGCCGAATGCCAATTCTCCCAATAGCTCGCCCTGTAGCTCCCGCCATTGGCCTGATTCCGCCAAAGCAAGCGCGCGTTTCAGTATGCTGCGACTGCTATCCGGGTGGCCGAGCTGACGGTGAGCAACGCCAATCTGGCGCAGGCTGCGAACCCGATCCGCCGAGCCGGGCGGCGGCAGGTGCTCCCAGAGACCTAGAATGACTTCTTCGATCTTCTGCGCTTTCGCTCCACCGCTTTCCACAAAGCCGTGCATTCGCTGTGATGCGTCGGAGGCCGATTTTGGCACTGTGTTTGCGTTGCGGGAACTGTCTGTTTGCGCCGCTTCTGCATCCGAAGGCGTCGGTACGTCGGGGATCTGACGCTCCGGCTCGACGGCTGACGGGCTGGGGGCCGGTACCGCCGCGGGCTGCGAATGTGAAATCGCCTCATCGACGGACTCCGTTTGATGGAAAGAACTGAAATTCTCCGACGGTGTCGCGGTCTGGTCATCACGCGTGGCGACCGGAAGAGGCGTCTTCTCCGTTGGAGCCGGCAGGACGTCACCAGCGGCGCCGGTATCATCGCCGGGTGCGAGCCATAGCAGCGAGCTGAGAATTATCACACCCGCGCCGGCAAACCACAGCCAGAGCGGAGGCCGCCGCCGCTGGATCTGCAGTGCTGCCCGAATGCTTTCTTTAGTCGCAGCGCGATAATCAAGGGCGCGCGCGTCGCGGGACTGCTGTTCCGCCGTCAGGATTGTTTCCAGTCGCTGAAGGTCATGCAGTTCCTCAGCCAGAGAGCTGTCGTGCATCAGCAAGGCATCGAGCTCGGCCTGCTCGGCGGGACTGAGGCTGCCGTCCAAAGCTTTAGCGATTAATTCATCATGTCTCATTCTTCATCTGATAAATAGGGTTGCAGACTTGTACGAAGCATTTTCTTGGCGCGATGGATGCGCACTTTCACGAGCGCCATCGAAATATCGAGCCGCTGCGCTATTTCGTGATAGGCAAAGCCATCCCTGTATTTTAACTCGAAAGCAGCGCGGAACTCCTCCGGGAGTGCGGCGATCGCTTTGTTCAAAGCTTCAGCGAAAAAAATATCCTTATCCGGTCCTCTCTCCGGAGCCGCGAGTGCATAGCCCGCGTCATCGATGTCGGTCGTCTGCAATTGGTTGCGTACCGACAGCAGACAGTTGTTCCGCGCGATGGTAAACATCCAGCCGGCAAAGTTGCCTCCCTTGAATTGTTCCGCTTTCTGAAACACCGTCATCAAGGTCGATTGATAGATATCTTCGGCAACCTGCCGGTTCTTCGTCGCTGCCAGACAGTAGGCATACAACCGCCGATCATAACGCCGGTACAACTCGTCGAAAGCAGCCTCATCCCTCTGTTGTATAAGGGTCAGGAGCGCTTCGTCTGTCTGACACTGGTACGCCGCTTTGTTCATTCTTCGCAGTCCGTTTCATTGCTTCGGGGGCAGGAATACACAATATCGGCAATTGTTACAAGGGTATTCTTGTGGATTGAGATTATTTAGGATTGGTCGGGGGTGGTTTGTGGGGCGACCACGGGGGACACGGAGGCACGGGGGACACTTCAGTTGGCGGGCTCTTGTGGATGGAGATTATTCAGGATTGGTCGGAGGTGGTTTGTGGGGCGACCACGGGGGACACGGAGGCACGGGGGACATTTTAGCGGCTGCGGCTTTGGGTGAAGATGGCGGTTGCCTGTTAAGAAAAATGGGCGGGACTGTAACAATCGGATTGGATTTACATTCCTGGCGCAAGTTTTATTATTGCTTCGGCGGAATTAACAAATAGCATCGCGTGGAGTATTGTGAAGGGTGCTATGTCGGCGGCGGCAATTTTTTCGGATTATTCGGATGCAAAGTTGTATGATTAAACAACAGACCATCAAGGCGCTGGCATTAAGTCTGGCGATCGTGCTCCTGCCGCACTGCAGTTCAGACGAGGACGGCGGTAGTCCGAGCTCTCCTTCCCTGGAAGATGCCGTGATAATTGATCCCGCGGATGCTGCGATCGCGATAGGTGAGCAGCTTCAACTACAGGCCCGGCATGCAGGCGCAGCGGTTGAAGTTCATTGGAAGGTGGCGCAAGGGCCGGGCAGCATCGACGACAGCGGCGTCTACAGCGCGCCCGCGAGCCTGACGGTTCGTTCGGTAACCGCCACCATTCGGGCCACGATGCAGCGTGACGAGTCGATTCGCGGCTTTGCGCAGATTGTCGTCAGCACTAACGAACCCGACCCAAATGACGATCCCGGTACAACGGTCTCCCTGGCAGTACAGCCTGAGTCGGCCGCGCTCAATCTTAACGAAGAGCTGCAGTGCCAGGCATTTTTCAACGGCCAGCCTGCAAGCGGCGTTTCCTGGGCAGTGACGGAAGGGCCCGGAACGGTCGATGCCAATGGACTCTACCGCGCGCCATCCTCAATTGACGCGTCAAAGCTGCGCGCCCTCATCGAGGTCCGTAGCGCGGGATCGCCGCCACTCACGCGCAGCGTAGAAGTTCAAGTATACAACTACATGCCCGGCACGGTCTGTTTTCAGCGCGACGTGATGCCGATGCTCTTGTCGAACTGCGCTATGAGCGGCTGTCAC
The DNA here is from genome assembly GCA_028284775.1 of Candidatus Kapaibacterium sp. Classification (GTDB taxonomy): domain Bacteria; phylum Bacteroidota; class Ignavibacteria; order Kapaibacteriales; family UBA7675; genus JANQRB01. Next base: position 122,341 of record JANQRB010000044.1, read on the forward strand.
GACGCCAAGACACATGCCGATGGCATAGACCTCTCCAGTTATGAAGCGATGATGCGCTCGCATGAAACGGTACGGCCGTACAATGCGGGAGACAGTGAACTCTACGAGTCGATCACCGACTTCGGCGATGACGACCTGATGCCGCCGCCGCCCCGCGATCCGTTGTCAAAAGAGCAGATTGCACTGGTCCGACGCTGGATCAATGAAGGCGCCCCGGACTCGGATTGCGCTCCGCCGGACGGCAGCAACTGCGATACGGTCGATGTCGGCTTCCGTTCTACCATTCAGCCTCTGATGCAAAGCTATTGCGTCGGCTGCCACAGCAATGCCGCGCCGGCAGACAATCTTGCTCTGGAAAGCTACGAACAGGTCCGCAACTCAGCTCGCGATGGCGGCCTCCTGGGATCGATCGTCCACGATCCGGCTTACAAAGCCATGCCGTCAAAGGATCTGAAGCTGAACGACTGCCAGATCAAACAGATCCGGGTCTGGATTGCTGCCGGTACACCGGATAACTAAATCCTGTCCGCTTCCGCAAGAAGATAATCTCTCTTCGTTTGTCCGTTCCCCCCGACACTTCTTTGCCCGGGCAAAGAATGGCGTCGGGGGTCGTTTTTTCGGCAATAATTGGCCGGAAGAAAAAATTCATTCCCAGATTGGTCGGGATTGATGAACTTTGCGGTCAGAAAGACCTCCGGCAAGGACTAGTGCTCAATCGTTCAGTACTATTCACCAGAAAGGAGAAGTTGCGACCGTGAAATCCAACAAAGCAGGCAACTGGAGACGATGGATACTTTGGGGACTGCTGGCGCTCGTCATTGTCATTCAGCTGATTCCGGTGGAACGCGGTAATCCGCCCGTTGAAACGACCATCGGTGCACCCGAGGCCGTAATGGCTATTCTGCGCAGCGCCTGTTACGACTGTCATTCCAATGAATCGCATTGGCCCTGGTACAGTTATGTTGCGCCTGTTTCCTGGCTTATTGCGCACGATGTGGAGGAAGGCCGCGAGCATCTCAACTTTTCGACCTGGAACCGATTCAGCGACAAAGACCGCGTTGAGCTGCGCGAGGAGATATGGGAGGAAGTCGAAGAGGGCGAAATGCCGCTCGCAATTTATTTGCCATTGCACCCCGAAGCCGAGCTGAGTGAGAGCCAGAAAGCCACGTTACGCAGTTGGGCTCTCGGCAGCGCACACAGTGGCAACCGGGACGCGCGTCTGGAGCCGAGCCAGGCCCGCAGCGGCGAGGAGCATCAAGACGCAAGCCATGAAACACATTAAAAAACACTAGACTTTCGGAAGGCTTAAGGCCGTTCGGCCCAGGGCCCCTACGGCAAGCTCGAAGATCGTGTTTACCGGTCGCGAAAGGACCGGCATAATTTTCAGGAAAGGATTGTAACGATGAAAAAGCCGCTGATAGTTGCACTTGACGACGACCCGCAGGTGCTCAGAGCGATCCGACGCGATCTACGCAATGAATACCGCGAAGAGTATCGCATACTTTCCACGACCTCGGCGCGGGAAGCATTGGAGTCCTTGAAAGAGTTGAAGCTGCGTGGCGAGAAAATCGCGCTTTTCATTTCCGACCAGCGGATGCCAGAAATGGAGGGCGTCGACTATCTGGAGCGGGCCAAGGAGATTTTCCCCGAGGCGCGGCGCGTGCTCCTGACGGCATATTCCGATACGGAAGCGGCCATTAAAGCGATCAATGACGTGCAGCTCGACTACTATCTGATGAAACCCTGGGATCCGCCGGAAGAAAAATTGTACCCTGTGCTGAACGACCTGCTCGACGAATGGCAGGCGAGCTACCGGCCGGACTTCGAAGGCATCAAAATCGTAGGCTATCAGTGGTCGCCGCGCTCGCATGGCATTAAGGACTTTCTGGCGGGCAACCTGATTCCTTACCTTTGGCTGGATATCGAATCGAATGAGGAAGCACGCCGCTTGATCGACGCTGCCGGCGTGGCGCATAAAGAGTTGCCGGCGGTGTTTTTCGAGGACGGCAGCCACATGGAGAATCCCACAGCAACCCGGATCGCCGCAAAAATTGGCATGAATGCCCACGCTTCCGACACGATGTACGACGTCGTGATTGTTGGCGCCGGCCCGGCGGGTCTGGCTGCGGCCGTTTATGGCGCATCGGAAGGCCTCAAAACGCTGCTGGTGGAAAAGCGGGCGCCGGGCGGGCAGGCGGGCACAAGTTCGCGCATCGAAAATTACCTCGGCTTCCCGAAAGGTCTGAGCGGCTCGCAGCTCACGCAACGCGCCATCACCCAGGCCACTCGACTGGGGGCGGAGTTCCTGCTGCCGCAGGAAGTCAAAAGCATCAGCCTGCGCGATAAATACAAAATCATTACACTCGCCGACGGTGCTGAGATCCACGCGCTCAGCGTCATCACGACTACAGGCGTGGACTACCGCAAGCTCGCGACCAAGGGCATTGCTGATTTCACCGGGGCGGGCGTTTATTACGGCGCGGCGACGACGGAGGCGGCAGCCTGCCGCGATAAGGACGTCTATATCGTCGGCGGCGGCAACTCGGCCGGACAGGCTGCCATGTATCTCTCGACATTCGCCAGCAATGTCTACATTCTTATCCGCCGCGACTCGTTGAAACACTCGATGTCGCAGTACCTTATAGACCAGATTGCCGGCACAGCCAATATCGTGCTGCAGCCGCATACGGTGGTAGAAGAAGCTATCGGCAACGGCAACCTGAGCGCCCTGGTGCTGAAAGACCTGAATAGCAATGAATGCCGCAGGGTAGAGGCGGGCTCGCTCTTCATCTTTATCGGCGCACGCCCCTATACCGAGTGGCTGGAAGCCGATATCATCAAGAATCAGCGCGGCTTTATCGAAACTGGACGCGACCTGATCCGGCATCCGGACTTTAAGAAAGTCTGGAAACTCGATCGCGAGCCTTTCCTGCTGGAATCGAGCTCGCCCGGCCTCTTTGCCGCCGGCGACGTGCGCGCCGGCGCCATGAACCGCGTCGCTTCGGCCGTCGGCGAAGGATCGATGGCCATCAAATTTGTCCACGAGTACCTGGCTCAGCTCTGACTACGTGCGGCCATCAGCAAGTGTCGGCAGACGCGGCCGTTAGCCCGCCCGCTTCGCAGATTTCGCAATATCTCACCCATACCGACATGGCCGGCGACGGTATTTTGCGGCCGTAGGAAAGAAATGCGAAAGCGGACACCGTCACTGGCGAAATGCGCGCCACCGCCGAAATAATACCAGGGAAAGACGGCATTATCAAGATCGGCGATCTTCCAGTCGAAGAGTGTCACATGGTGATTTTGCCGCAGCCGGTCTGCCACGTCGGGCAGAGCGCACATTCGCTCGATGCGCCGCAGATGCCGCCGGCTAAGCGCGCCGCAGCCCCGCGCCGTAAAGGCGATGCGCCCGTTGGCAATCCGCAGGCTGCCGGAGGTGCTGCCCGACAAACCCACCAGCAGCCAGGCCTCGCACAGTAAGGATTGTTTTGATTCGTTGTATCTGCTTTGCGCCATTGCCGTTTCGCTCCATAAGCCGAAAATCTCACAAATTTAGCATTATTTTGTGCGGATCGCAGCTGGGAGACCGACCGACCGGATGGCGGTGATACCAGAAGCCTGCGCCAGTGTCTCGTGCAGTCCTAATTGATCGGGGCAGCAGGTTGAACTCAATCTCAAGCTTTCAATAACTCTTCACGGATAAATAAAACAGAAGGACGTCAATATGTCAATCTTGCAAAAAATGATTCATCCTCTGGGGGCCGGTTCGCGGGGGCTGTTCAGCGATCTGGGCTTACTGCTGCTGCGGCTCTTCTTCGGAGGGATTATGTTGTTCGGCCACGGCTGGGGAAAGCTGACGGGTTTTGGCCAGATCGCCGGCGGTTTCCCTGATCCCCTCGGCGTAGGCAGTACTCTTTCCCTGAGCCTGACGGTGTTTGCGGAGTTCTTTTGTTCCTTGGCACTGATTTTCGGCTTCATGACACGGCTCGCCTCGCTACCGCTGATAGTGACAATGCTGGTCGCCGTCTTTGTCATTCACATCGACGATCCTTTCGGCAAGCAGGAATTGGCCTTACTCTACCTGGGCGCCTACTTTACTCTGTTTCTGGCCGGTCCCGGACGCTTTGCAGTGGATGCTCGGCTTTCCGACAAAAACGCTGCCTGATCCAAGGGGCAGGCGCAACCGGGTCTTATGAAGAGCGGTCGAGTCGCAACTGCCTTAAGAGCCAGGGAAGGTCGTTGTGGAGTATGAATTGCGCATCGGGAATAGTTGTTGCCGTTGACGGAAACGCGAGCGCCAGTGGCGCCGACTTGCCGAAGGTCGTGGGCAGGGCTTATGATCTTCCGATATAATAAAGCCCGACGGAAACGCTGTTCCATCGGGCTTTTTCGATTGTATTCCGGTCAGCGGTCAGTCAAAGGCCAAGGCCGCTGCGGTCTGCTTTACGATGCTTCGATTATCTCGATCACGACCGTACGGTTGTAAAAGCGGCCTTCCGGCAAACTGTTGTCGAACAGCGGACGGGTGCCGTCTTCGCCGAAGCCGACGCTCTCGATCTTAACCCTGCGACCGAGTTTGCGCAATTCATCGCGCAGGACATCGGCGGTTTCGCGGGCGCGTTTTTGCGACAAACGAAAATTGCCGTCGGCATCGCCAACATTGTCCGTGTAGCCGTGGATAATGACTTTTTGCCCTTGCTGGGTCTGAGCCGCCACGACATTGCGCAGGAAGCGATCGTAGGTCTTGACGGCGTCTTTCTGTCCGTATTCAAACACGATCGAATAACGGCGGGCTCCTTCTCCGGTGTCGGCACGCACGACCAAATCGAATTCGCGCCGTTCCCGCAGCACCTGGTCGTCATTGGTCGTCACAATGACTTCCGCCGTATAGCGCCCCTGTTCGATATCTTTCATCAGGTCGCCGGGATTAATACGTTGCGACGCGCGCCGAAAAGGCCCGAAATTGAAGTTGCGACCTTCGCCTTCCAGCTTAACCTGCCATGACTTGATGCCGCCGCCTTCGTCAACCGCAAGCACCAGATCGTTATCGATCGGATTGTTTTGCACAAGACGCATACGGACAGGCTGCAGCAGAATATCGTTGTTGGTCACAAACTCGACGCGCCGGTTTTCTTCATCCACCAGCGGGCGGTCTTCTTTCGGCGTGCCGGCCGAGCCAGATGGACGCCGGGGAAGCTTTTGACTCTTGATCGAAATACGATCCGGGTCGATGCCGAAGGAGTTAGTCAGATAGGATTTGACGTTTTCGGCCAGAATGTGACCGTCGTCCTTGTCACCGCCGGAGCCGATCAGGGTAACTTTCTGCTCGGGGTTATCACGCATACGGGCGCCAATAATATTCATCACATTGTAATAGGTATTCATCTGGCGCTGAGAACGCTGGCGCTCCGTCAGATTGCCGATCTCATCTTCATCGAGCAGATCGTTCTCCGAAAAGTCGCCGGCATCACCCTGGTCGAGTTGCACATAGCGTCCCGGAATGGCCGTGCTGTTGCTGTCGAAAAAGACATTCGCCACCAGGGGGAAGTATTCTTCCACTTTACGGGAGCGAATAATGCCGCCGGTAGGTGTCAGCAGCGAAAGGTTGATAAGTGGATTGGAGGCATCGATTTCCACCAGCTCCACCGGCGGAGCGGCACCGAACATAAAATGAACGCCCGCGCGCAGGGTCACCGTACTCCAGATGTCGTCGATCGAATTCTGGTCGAGATCTTCGAAGCTTGTTCCACGCTGATTAACCATCCACGAGCCTTCCAGATAGGGCGTCAGATAGAACCAGGTTTCCTCGCGGCGGTCATTGAGCAGAATGTCATAGCCGACGCCCGCCGAAATGCCGAGCGTCAGCGACGACAGTTCGGGAAACTCCACTCCTGTGGCCGTGGCCGGACCGTCTTTGTCCGGTTTATAATCATATTCGCCTGTCAGGTTGATGCCAATCAGCGGGCCGGCGGTAAAATGCAGACCGGGCGTGATTTCCGGATAGATACGCAGAAGAGGCTCAATGGTAAAATAGCTGAAGTTGGCGTCGAATTCCTTCTCCGGCGTGAAGCTGGCATCATTGACGACCGCATTGCGCATATCATAGCTGAGCCGGAGCTGCGCCCCCCACCAGGAATCGGAATTGTACTCGGCCAGCAGACCGCCGTAAAGACCGACACCGCTGCCGTCATTTACTTCGAGCGGGATGAAGTTACCGATTGATGTATTGCCCGGCGGCGCCAGGTTCTGGTAGCCGGCACCGGCGAAGTTCAGGTTGAGTCCCGCATTAAGACCGAATTTCCAGATCGGCTGCCGGTATTCATCCTGCGCCGACCCAGGTGAGCTCAGCGCAAAAAAGGCAATGAGAAGTATTCGTAATACTGTTCCACGGCCAAGGGTACCATTCGTCATTGACACGCTCTCCAGGATTTTTGAGTATGATGTTGGTATAGCTTCTGCTTGTTTGATTTGTAGCGGGAAATCTTCAGGGGATTCGGCCCGCTTTTTCCGCTATCGTTGTCGGCACATCATCGATAGCTTCGGCGAGCCACAATTACAGACAGGTCGCTTCAATGTTGGTATATCTTACAAAACTAGTGGTTTTTTTATCACCATGCTACGATTTCGGTCGCACCTGCGGTTTGAGCATATTCTTTGGGTCGAGTACGGTATCCAGCTCTTCCTTGGAAAGCAGCTTCTGCTCCACCACCAGATCGTAGATGCCGCGCTTGCTCTCCAGCGCTTCCTTCGCCAGCTTGCTGCAGACTTCATAGCCCAGCAGCGGACTGAGTGCCGTTACGATACCGATACTGTTCTGCACATAACGCCAGCAGACGTCTTCATTGGCCGTAATGCCGTCGATACAGCGATGTTTCAAGGTAACGATGCCGTTTTTAAGCATCTGGATCGACTCCAGGATGCAGGCGGCGATAACAGGCTCCATCACATTCAGTTCTAACTGACCGGCCTCCGCCGCCATAGAAACCGTGGTATTGTTACCCATCACTTTGAAGGCAATCTGATTGACTGTTTCGGGAATGACGGGATTGACCTTGCCGGGCATTATCGATGAGCCGGGCTGCATTTTAGGCAGATTGATTTCGTTCAGGCCGGCGCGGGGGCCGGAAGAAAGCAGGCGCAGGTCATTGCAGAGCTTGGATAGTTTAATCGCAAGATGTTTCAGGGTGGAGGAATACATGACAAAAGAGCCGGTATCCTGCGTTTCTTCGATCAGATTCTTGCCCAGGGTCACCTTCAGGCCGCTGATTTCGCGCAAAAAGTGAATGCTGCGTTCGCCGAATTCGGCCGCTGTGTTCAGCCCGGTGCCGATCGCCGTGCCGCCCATGTTAAGTTGCAACAGCAGGCTGGCCTGATAATTCAGGCGCTCGATTTCATCTGTTAACGTGACGGCGTAGGCTTCAAATTCCTGTCCGAGCGTCATTGGAACGGCGTCCTGCAGCTGTGTGCGCCCCATCTTGAGGACGTGGTCGAATTCCCGGCCTTTGGCATGCAGCGAATCGATCAATTCTTTCAGCTCGCGAACAAGCTCCTTGTTGCTGTTGATCATAGCGATCTTCAGCGCCGATGGGTAGGCATCATTGGTAGACTGTGAATAGTTAACATGGTTGTTCGGGTGGCAGTACTGATAGTCGCCGCGTTCGCGTCCCAAAACTTCGAGCGCCCGATTCGCGAGTACTTCATTGGCATTCATATTGGTGGAGGTGCCGGCGCCGCCCTGAATCATATCCAGCACAAACTGATTATGCAACTTGCCCTGCAATACATCACGCCCGGCGCGTACTATGGCGCTCGCAATCTCCTCCGGTATTAGTCCCAGGGCGGCGTTGGCCTGCGCCGACGCCATTTTAACCATCGCCAGCGCTTCGATCAGTCGGGGATAGTGCGAGATCGGCACACCGGTGATTGAGAAGTTTTCAACGCCGCGCAAAGTCTGAATGCCGTAATAAGATTCCTGCGGCACGGCGCGATGCCCCAGCAGATCGTGCTCGTCGCGTGTCCGTCCGGAAACATACTGGGCAGCTTCGCTGACGACGCGGGTCGTGGCCTCCTGCATGCGACGCGCCATCGCCTGCGCCACCCGCGGCAAGACTTTCATCACCACCGCACTGTCTTCTTCCAACAGTTGCAGAAAGGTGCTGCGTGCTATGGAAAAAACCGTCGCATCCGTTAGGGCCCGCGCCGACGTGGAATGCGGCGAGTCGTCCAGAAAGGCTCCCTCGCCCAAAAAGTCGTTTTTCCCAAAGGTGATAATGTGGCGGTTGCCATCGAAGGTGTCGTTGCGAAGCAGCTCAATTTCACCCTCGCGCACGATAAACAATGCGCGCCGCGGTCGATTTTGCTCGAACAGATAGTCACCGGCATTGAGATTCAATACCTGAACAACTTGGGCCAGCCGCGCATACTCATCGTCGGCCAAATCACGGAATAGTTCGATTTCACGGATAAATTGGAGCATGAAACACGACAGGGAGTTGTTGGCAATTCTGCAGCGAGTTGGAATGCTGCGGGACGCAATAATATTCTGTGCGATGCTAAAATACTAATCTAATTCTTAGCCGCCGTTAATGCTGAGCTGAGCTGTAGGATTTTTCACCCGCCCGAACGGCCAGCGCGAGTTTGTTCGCTTCCGGTGGCAGCGGGCATGTGGCATACGGCGTAAAGGCACAGGGCGGATTATATGCTTTATTAAAGTCGATGACGGTCATTCCCTGAACATCGGGTGCCGCGACCACCAGAAATCGTCCGCCGCCATAGGTCTCGAGTCCATTTGTGTCGTCACCAAAAACGATGAAAAAGTCCTCGCCGCTGCCCATAACTTCCAGGCGATATTCACGGCCCTGCCGTTCGAATAGCAAGGACCCCGGCGATGACTGTTCGCTCGTGTATCCCAGGGCATTCGGCACCTGCAAGCTTTGCGGCTCTTCGTGAGCCTCGAAGCGAGCCGGAAGCGCCCAGGAAGGATCGGTGGGAAATGCGTCTATGCCTTTAAACTCGCGTAAGGCCGGACTGGCGTGATCGCGCAACCGAATGCCTACGCGTCCGTTGCGCTCGATGAGGTACCACTCCAGGCGGCCCCTCCTGAACATCGTCGGCTCGCCATCGGCATCTGTTCGTACCTGCACGTCCGGCAGGGGTAGACTGTCGACCAAAACTTCGGCGTGGGGATTGAGTTCAGCCCGTACGCTGCCGTCGCGAAGAATAAAAACACCCAGATGCATTGCCGTTGTGCCGGCCGGAAAATGTATGACGTTATAGCCTTCGCCGCCGAAGCTGTTGGCACCTTCTTCCAGCCAATAGAGTCCCGCCAGGTTCAGCCAGCCGGAGGGCGCGGTGAGTGCCGCAATGCGCTCGGCACGCCACTCCTCGATAGAACTTAGATACCCGACCTCTGCAGCACTATCCGATTGCGCTGTTTCCCCAGTGTTTCGTCGCTGCCCGCAGCCTGCGATCGTTAAGCCAATAACAATTGCCAGCTGTATCGCACTCGTGTACCGCAGGCATAAATTCGAGCTTCTGTTCATGCAATTCTCCGCCGCCGGATAAAATGTCATCGACGATCAACGCTTCAAAGCCAGGATTCCGTCCCGAGCCGGACTTCAAGCATTGAACACAACTGAACAAGACATCATATTCGCAGCGAAAATACACAAAAGCACTTAGGATCTCACCGAGGCCACAAGCACCATACTCCCCCTATAAAAAAATTTCAAGCTCCGCGAACTCCCGAACTCCGTGGTAAAAACCCGCGCAAAATTTCACCTAAAGAAATCACGCAAAATTCCCACGTATACCAATTAGCAACAACCTCGTCTCACGCCCTCAGCCACTCAAGCGCATCTTCTTCCCGCCCAAAGACCTGCGTGTCAAACTCCTCTCCTCGGGCAGGGCCTGACGGCATCTGTGAGCCTTCAGGCAGCAAAAATGCGAACTTGCGCACGCCGGCACGATTATAACGCGGTGAAATCGTATTAATACGCCATTCGGCCAATGCGCCTGTCATTGCAAAGTGAAACTGTCGAACATCGACCAGCAGCAGGGGACTTGCATGCCGCTCTACCTCGGCCGCAAAGCTTAGCAGACTTTCTTTGAAATCCCCTTCTGTCATCGCCGCCGTGGCCGCCTTCCAGGTCAATTTCAAAATCGAAAGCGAACTGTCGTACTCAATCGACATCAGGGTATTATTAAGCAACTGCATTTGTACTCCGCTCAGTGATAATTGAAAAAATGGTCTCAGGAAAGTTCGCCGATCGATTTGCGCAGGCGCTGCATAATGGCATCCTGCAGGTCGGCGCCCTGCGAGAGCAACGGATCAATTGTCCGCAGCAATGCCGCCCGCAATTCCAGCAGCTCGGCTTTTGTAGCATTTTCCGCGGCGCGCTGTAATTCCAGCTTAACTACTTCGGCACGGGAATTCTGCTGCGGATTGAAAAGGCCGTTCAGTTCGCTGCACTGATGGCAAGGCCCCTCTTTGTTGATCAGGGCACAGCGCCGATCGAATATCTGCGTCATCGTGCCTCTGGCATCGCGCAGCACATGTTTGATAGCTGCCTGACTGCGCCCCAATACCACTGCGATTTCCGGCACGCTGAAGGCATAGATATCTTTCAGAATCAGGGTAACCTGCTGTTCGATCAGCAGAGTCTTGGCGATACAGGTAAAACAGAAGTCGATATGTTCGCGGATATCGTAGCTGCCGTGGGCCGACTGCTGTTGCACCCGCAGATATGCTCCGGGCAGATCGTCCGCCTGCGCCGATGCCTCCCTGGCGATATCCTGAGCATCGACAGGCCAGCGGCGGCGCTTGCGGAGCTCATCGCGCGCCAGATTGGTGGCGATCGCAAAGACCCAGGTCTTTAAGGAAGCGCCGCCTTTAAAGCCCGCAATTTTGTCGAAGGACCTCACAAACGTCTCTTGCGCCAGGTCCGCGGCTTCTTCGCGATCGGCGAGCAATCGATACAGGTAGGACTGAAGCGGCCGCCGGAAGGGCTTGAACAGCTCATAAAAGGCGTTTATGTCGCCGTCACGCGCGCGATCCAGCAATTGAGAAGTCATAGGCATCGACCGTTCTTCGTTTTGATTCACTTCAGATGGCGCCGCTGAATGACCTTGAGCACAAGCTTTCAGTCCACGATGCGCGCCTGTGATTTAGACGAAGAGAGCGATCGAATCGATCGAAATGCGGGCGGCTTTTTGCCGGACAGGATGAAAGACGGAACGGAATAGACAGGTCCATAAGGCTTCGCGCGGTGGGGAGCAATGATAGGTGCAGACTCCGCGAGGCCCCTGCGCACGGAATGAATCAAGGACACAAGGCAATGTATAAGGGGCGATACCTCACAGTGTTTGTGCCGCTTCGCCTAAAAGTCATACCCGGAGTTGACAGTTTCCTCGCACATCAGCTAAGAATACCCCGGCGGTCTTTAGGTCTCCGCCGGAGCGTCTTCTTTTGCAGGTGATTTTTTACCCGGCAGCATTTGTTGCAGGAGCTCGGGCATTTTCTCCATCGCCGCGGCTAATCCGCTCCGTTTACCGACGGAGAGAAATTGAATGTCGTCGCCGCGTGTCACCAGAAAGCCGAGAGGTTCGACTCCGATCCCCGCTCCGCCGCCACCGCCGTCGCCCTTACCTTTTTTTGAATCTTCGCCGCTGCCGCCGCCGGCACCGAAGCCCAGCCCCAGCCGGATAACAGGCACACAACTGAACTCGCCCAGCGTAAACTGCGCGCCGACCACGGTTTCACTGCTGCCGACCGACTTCACGTGCTCCGCAAGCGTTTTCAACATGTCTTCAAAAGAACCGACCATTGTTCGCTATCCAGTAATAAAAATGTAACATCAGAGAATGCGCCAGCCAAAGCGCAGCAATGCCGGCAGCAGTGAAGCGAGCATTCCGCTGATCACAAGATGCAGACAATTGCGATTGTTGAAGTTAATATCGAGAGTAATTCCCCTGGCACCTGTTAAGGCTTTCAAAGAGAAGAGCCTCGCATTCAGGGCATAGTCGCCAGTGTCAAGCGCCAGATACAGCCGTTTAATATGTAAGTTGTTAAAAAAGTCCCTCAGCAGCAAGGGTGCAGCTTTTGCGATGCGGCTGCGACGCCGCGACCAGCCGGCCTTGCGCTCTGAAGTAGAGGTGGGCTTTCGCGACTGAGAGGTTCTTGCCGCTCGATCCGATTGTCGTTTCGTTCGATTCAGTGTTACATTCGCAAGGGGAATTCTTAGACCGATCCGCCGTCCTTGTCCACCGGACGCAATGCGCAGATGCACGAGTTGCTTTAACTCCGCACTGTATCGATTCTTTTCAACACGGATAGCGAATGTAAAGGGAATGAACAAAAAACATGCTACTCCCGTCACAGCGGCAATGATAAACAGCCATCCATAGATCACAACCGCTCCCACCTAAAGTAGAGGAACTGCCTGCAAATGCAGAAGAGCCTGCAATCCGTCAAAGATACGAGCTCGACGACAGTGCGGACAATGACGGCTCTCAGCGCCGGCTATGACAATTGTCAAAAGCTCGCTTGTCGTCAATCGCTTGCGTCGGTTGAGAACCATGCAACAGGATCAGACTTTTAAAAGCCAGAGAGCAAGAATCCAGGAATAACAGAAAATGTAAATCAGGGCCATCATCAGGAAGAGCGGAAAGTTGATATCGCGCGGCATCGAGTAATACTTATGCAGTAGTGTAGCGAGGGCTATGGCGATTAAGCCGGGTAGCAGCAAAGCGATCCCAAAGGCTTCATGCGCATTGCTGTAGGTAAATGAGCTTCCCCAAAAGCTGTCGCTGGCGCCATAGGGGATGGCGGAGCCTTTGATGAAATTGGCGACAAGGATTCCAGCGCTGAATGCCAGAACGGCAATCCCGTTTTTGACGAACAGCCAGGCAACAAAATTCCAGCGCCTGGGGGGAGGAGCCGCAGGCTCGACAAGATCTCTTGTTGATTCTGACTTTCTTCGATAACTGCGGTAATAATGATAATTGAATAAAACATCTGCTGTCATTGTCATGACAACAATCATGCCGAAAATATTCACGATCTGATTCCCATCAACGTGTACTGCCTCGCATTGCCTTGTCTTGCCGACCGGATGCGAGGCAGTACACTTAACGGATTCTGCCGTTCAGCTTGGGGGCAGTGAATGCCGGGCCGTACTAGCGGCCGATCACCAGGGGCAGGCTGCGGCTGTCCTCCCCCGCATAAATGGTGACAAGGTATGTACCCGGTGTCAGATGCGTCGTTTGCAATGTCAGCAGATGGCTGCCCGCCGCTTGCGCATCGTCCGCCTGAACATGCCGACGACGTCCGGCGAGATCACACAGCTCGATCCGAACGCCGGCAGCGCTTGCCAGCGAGTAGGCAATCGTAACTTCACTCTGTGCAGGCTGTGGATAGAGCGCTGCGGACTGGAATTGCGCACTCAGCCGGTCCTGATCCTGAACGCTGACTGGCTCCAGACTAATAGCGGCGCTTTCACTGCGCAGTGTTAAATCTTCGGCCAGCAGATTCGTGACGCGGCATTCATACTCGCCGCTTGTCTGGGCTTTGAACCAGGCATCTTCAGCGCCATCGATTTCGATTCCGTTTCTCAACCACTGATACTGGTTGGCATCGCCGTCCGCCGTTACACTCAGCAGCACGCCGTCGCTCGTTGTGGTTTGCATGATCGGCAAAACGGTATCCTGCTCGCTGTAAAAAAAGGTCTCGACGGCGCCGATCAGCTTCTCGATTTCCGCAAACGTTAACTTATTGCCCATGGCATACAGCCGCTTGAGCTGCGGGAAGTTATCGATCGCCGGCAATGAGTTTAGAGCATTGTTACGCAGGTCAAGCGTTGCCAGCATCGGCAGCGCAGCGAAATCCTGGAAGGGGCCACTGAGATTATTGGCGGTCAAGATCAGAGTTTCAAGGGCGGGCGTACTCCACTTCGGCACGATGCCGTCAATCGCGTTGTGCTGAACATTCAGGCTGCGGAGATATTCCAGACGGAAGGCAGGCAACCTCCCTGTCAGTTGGTTGGCGCCGAGGTCGAGTATTTCCAGCGAAGCAAGCTCCAGCCGGGGAATCGCGCCGTCGAGATTATTGCCGGCCAGGTGCAGTTCACGCAGCCTGGGCAGATTGAAGCCGGGAATAGGGCCTTCGAATTGATTGTTGTTAAGTTCCAGCACTTCGAGCAGCGGTAGGTCGAGATCCGGAATAAGGCCACTGAAGCTCTGATCCGAAAGCCGCAGCTCACGCAGGGCGGGCAGGTTAAAATTCGGCAGCTGGCCGACTAATCGACCAGCTTCGTCCGTCCCGTCGGTGCTGATTTCCAGAACCGCCAGGTCGGGCAGGTTAAGGTCGTCGAGTTGCCCCTTAACGCCATTGTTGTTAAGTTGCAGCTCTTCGACTACGCGTAACTCCCTTGTGTCGACTTTGATGATTTTCGTTTGAACACCATACCAGACATCCACCGGCTTCTGTGAAAGCCAATCGGTGTTATTGTGCCAGTCGGGGCCGCCGGTCTGATGATACAAAGCAAGTATCGCGAGCGAGTCGGCCGTACGGATGGGCGTAAAAGTATCCGCTTGCAAAACCGCAGACTGTGTGAACAAAGCTGAGACAATAATGCAAACTGCTGTAATGATCTTTGTCATCATCAGCTCCTTTGGTAGTTGATAAGGCTTTGAAGTGGATGATTGCCAGACCCAAAAGTTAACGCCGTAACTTTGTGTCGTTGCTCGCACAGTGTGTTGTTGTTGACCGAAGCTACGGAGCGGCAATTGAAATTGTTACGCAGCCGGCGCCAAATATTGCTTCCGATGTCGTGATGAGGCGGCCCCTGTCCGAGCAAGGCTGGAAACGAACAAATCCACCGGCGCCTGTTCGCATGTGAACACCCATACTGTTCGGTTCTGCTACAGTCCGCTTCGACCTGATACTTGCGGATGCATCATGGTAAAGGCTGCCCGGCCTCGCAAATCGGCTGGAAATTTGCAGGATGCTCAGCGTCGGAAGCGGATCATATTCGTGTATTTGAATCCGGCAGACAAAGCGGATGCTTCGGCGGTCGTCGACGCCAGGCTGGCGCCTTGATGCCAGGCCGGAGCAAAAACAGCGGCATGCCTCGGTGAATGGGGTGGCAATGGATGAGCTCTCAGAACGGATGAAACGCAAACCGGGACGCCCTTGGGCTCGAAAAACGCCCCGATCCACGCGATTCCAGTTCAAACACTTCTTTGGAAAGGCTGAGGCTTAGCTTGCAAATGGTCCGGAGCAAATGCCCGTGGCGATCGGAAGCAATAGTATCGAAAGGAACGTAGGGTTGCTTGGGCAGCACTGAAGCCGAACGAAAGAAAGGTCGACCTAAGTGCCGCTTTCCTTCGCAGCGACACCTGGCCGCCGAAAAAGCCACAGACTCATCGGGTCGGACCAATTCGA
Organism: Candidatus Kapaibacterium sp.; assembly: GCA_028284775.1. Lineage (GTDB taxonomy): Bacteria > Bacteroidota > Ignavibacteria > Kapaibacteriales > UBA7675 > JANQRB01. Next base: position 137,783 of record JANQRB010000044.1, read on the forward strand.
CAAGCGTGGCGGCCCGTCAAAGAAAAGTACCGGAAAAGCGGGGATCTGTCACTTTTGCAATTGCCAAAAATACGGCAGTTTGGGAGTGCTGCAACATGGAAGGTTTAGTGATACTAGTAGGAGTAATGACTCATGCAAGCTTCGAAATTCACCGGCAATCCCGGTCGGCGGCGCTTTATGGGAATGGGACTGCTTTCGGCGGCGGCGGCCTTGCTGCCCTCAGGAAGCACGACGGCCGACTGCCCTCCGACAACGAGTGATATTCTGGGTCCATATTATGTCGACAATCCGCCTCTGCGGACGCGAATTGCAGCGCCCGAAGAGCCGGGTGAACGCTTGCTGTTCGCCGGCCGGGTGCTTGCGCGCGATTGTGCAACACCGCTGGAAGGCGCCATCGTCGACATCTGGCAGGCGAATGACGATGGCTGTTACAGCGTTCGGCAGAATTGCGCCCCCAATCTGCTGAATATGAATCTGCGGGGTCAGACACTGACGAATGCCCGCGGCGAGTTTGCCTTTGAGACTATCAGACCGGGATTCTATCTGAACGGCGCCCAGTTTCGGCCAGCGCACATTCACGCGCGGGTTGTCACGCCCGACGATGAGATTCTCATTACGCAAGTTTACTTCGAGGGCGATCCTTATATCGCTAATGACCCCTGGGCGTCGGATCCCGATGCAAGCGAACGTATTATCTCGCTGGCCAAGGTCAATGAGGAGTTTCGCGGCAATATCGATTTTACGATGCGCGCAGCCGTGCCGGTCAGCGTGGCACCGCCCGAAAGCCGGCCCGAGCTGCTGGCTCTGCACCAAAACTATCCCAACCCTTTCGCTGAATCCACGACGATCCGTTTCAGCCTCCCGCAGGCCTCGCAGACGCGTTTGAGCGTCTTCGACAGTTTCGGCCGGCATATCGCCGATCTGCTGGATCGCAAGCTGCCGGCCGGCTATCATCAGGTAGGCTGGCGTGGACGCGACGGCAGCGGTAAACGCCTCGCTGCAGGCAGCTACCTGTACCGGCTGACGGCAGTCAACGCATTCGGCAGCTTCGAGCAGATGAAAGCGCTCGTGTATCTCGGCTAGACGGGCTGCCTGGATGGACTTAAAGGTCTTCGCGCTCAGCTTCAGCTCAAGTCAGCAAGCCAGCCGCGGGTCAACCCCAGGGCATTGTTGCCGATTCCGCAGACTTTTGTGCCGTCGGCAGAGATTCCGGTAGCGCTTGTCAGCGTCCATCCTTCCAGCTCGGAGGCAAGCCCCAGGTTTATCAGTACCTGCTGCAGGCTCTGCATGCCGCAGTCGGCATCCCAGATAAAAGCCGCATTGCCGGCCGACGTATCGACGGTCGCTTCGCCGACAACGAAACTGCCGTACTGCGAAAGCGCCATTGCAGCGCTCTGGCCCGTACCGTCGGGATAATCGCCAAGCCGAGATGCCGTGCCATTAAGCCACATAGTGGCCTGCACGTCCTGAGCGCTGCTGCCGGAAATGCCGACTATTACGCTGCCGTCGTCCGAAAGCGCATTGCCGCGACCAGTGACAGCTGTGCCAGGCAATGCCAGAGCTTGCATCCCGGTGGAAGATGTCCAGATGAATGGAACGGGTTCACCGTCATCATTGGTGGAATCGCCGGTAATCGTCTCGCCGTCAGCCGAAATCGCCAGCGCCTGGCTGAGCGGATATGTTTGCGACAGATAACCGAGCCCCTGCGAGCCTTCCAGCTCGGTCCAGCGAAAGGCCTGTTGGGTAATGCCTCCGCCCCCAAGACCGGTCAGCACACTTCCGTCGGATGACATACCCTGGGTACTGTTGGCTTCGACGTCAGCGCCCGGCCTTGTCAACTCTCGCATACCTTCGGCAGCGGTCCAGCGGAAGGCGCTGAACAAATCTTCTTCATTCCCGGCGCCGCCTACGGTGCTGCCGTCGCTGCTGATAGCATAGGCTTCCGTATAGGGGCGGTCGGCAAGAGTTCCCAGGCTTTGCATTCCATCTGCCGCCGACCAGATGATCGCCTGCCCCACTGACGCGCCCTTATACGAGCCGCCTGCAACGACGATACCGTCGCTGGAAAGAGCGAAGGCCTTTGAACTGTCGTTACCGGAAAGAGTTCCTATGTCCTGAAAACCAGCCATAATCTTGGTCCTTTGGTGTATGTCTAAGAGGATAACGATTATGGCATTCAAGATAAAATAACAGCCTGCACAGTCCAAGCAGAGAATGACTAGCCGATAGCATTTTCGGACCTGGTTTTCAGGATCGACCGAATGGCGAAAGCGCAGAAATTATTCGTTTCAGAGAATAAGAGTATTCAGCGCACGCTACAATATCCTGGCAGGAAACGGACACTTAATTCGCGTGTAGCGGCTTCCAGCGTATAATAACATTGCAGCCTAGATTCCGGTCTGGCGGCTACACGGGAACCCTGGCGCTGACCCGTACCGGAATAGTGATCTGCTTGCCATGCGCATAGGTGATCTCGATCCGTTCTGGCTCGACGTCGTCGGCAAGACTGTAAATTTTGCTCCGGAGAAGCGCCATTTCACCTTCGATCAGCGTAAAGCTTGAGTAATCATGGCGGGGACCGGCTTTCAGCTCTGTACCTTCTTCATCGAAAAAACGCAAGTGCTTAACGTGTTTAATACTCGAAGCAGATTCGATTTTGAACCTGAGGCCCTCGCTTTGTTTCGCTTGACCTTCGAAAAAGGATCGGCGATCGTCGGAGTGAACTTCACTGATTTGTACCCCAGCGATGGTGACGGGACCGTCTTCGAGCCTGCCGTAGTCGAAGGACTCGCTCCGCCAATCTTCAACGCTCCACAAGACGACCCGCGCTTTGAGTTCAATCTTTGTCGCGACTTTAGCCGGCACGACCGTGCTGCCGACATCTAGCAGGCAATGCCGTCGGTCCTTTGTAAAAGTCAGGCTGTTCAGATCCCAGAAAGAAGCGGCAAAAGTGTTGAAGCCAAAGCTGCGCTGTATCGCCGGCAGATTTGAATCCGATATCCGCGCCCATTCCGCCTGTTTATTACCTGCTCGCAGGTCATTGCCGCGATCGTCGCGAAAGAGCTCGATACTGCTGGCTTCGGGATCAAAATCATAAAAGCGGAACTCCGGATGGTGAATCCTCAAGCGCAGCCGCAGGCCCTGTTCCTGCTTCTGCATTGCCGGCTGCGCGCGAGCAATGTCCAGACCATACAGTTCAACTTCGGCATCCGTGATCGTCGTAGGCGGCAGTGCGCCCAGATTCAACAAGCCGGCCAGAAGCGCCAGCGCCGTCGCTTTCAGCATTTGCATACATTCAACTCCGTCAGGTCGAAAAATCTTAACAAACAGAAGCTTTGCCCGCCCTGCCTGTTTTGCAATGTCATTATTGATTGAATGGAAATGCAATGCTACGCTTAATTGTTCAGAATCCACAGACGGCGCAAAAACTGTTTCATCCCCGCTCTGATGCTGCCAACTCCTCATTCGGCGATTTTTCTCATAATCGCTATGTAGCTTGATGGAACAATGGATCAGCGACGCCGGGCATAGTCAGCCAGGTAATCTTCCAGACGCTGCGTTCCACGTAATGGAGCGATGCAATCACGCGTGAAAATCTCGGCGCTGAACTGCAGGAGGGCGTGCAGACGAGGGTTAACAGGACGAAGCGGCGCAATGCCGAGATTGAAAACGCGCGGTGGAACAGCGACAATACGCGCCTTACGGCCGGCAGCGCGCATTGCCATAGCAACGATTTCGCGACGGGAGAGAATTTCGGGTCCTCCGAGCTCGAGCGTTTCGGCCTCATCCTCGATCGCTGCGACGCAGGCATGCGCCACATCCGCCTCGTGGATCGGGTTTGTCCGTGCGCTGCCATCTCCGAAGACCGTGCCGATGCCCGTCCTGCCGATGTCGACGAGTTGACTGAAGATGCCAAAGAATCCGGTAGGACGGATTATGCTATGCGCGCACTTGTCGGAAGATCGCAAGGCGTCGACAAATTGTTCATGCGCATCCATGTAGCTCAGGTGACGCTGCTCCTCAGCACCGAAAACCGACACATAAATAAACTTGCGCAGGCTGTTTGGAGCAGCGTCGAGTACGGCTTTGTTCATGGCAAAATCGACGGCGTGATAGCTGCCCCCCTTCAGGAGACTGGCGCTTAAACTGGCGCCCAGCGCTGAAATGATCACCTGCACGCCATCAAACAAACCCCTGATAGCGGCTGCCTGCAGAGGATCGCCTATGAGACACTCATCGATACCCGCCGGCAGCAGAGCGCTGCGTTTGCCTGAGCGAAGCAAAGCTCTCACGCGATAACCGCGTTGCAGCAGCTCTCCGGCAATATGCCTTCCAAGCCGCCCGCTGCCGCCGAGAAGAAGTACGAGTTCACTCAATCACTGTCCTCCAGAAGGGGTAAGCGCACCCTGGCCTGCAACTGCTCGAAAATGCGGAAGTAGCCGTGTAGCGTGCGGTCAAAAAACACCAGCTCACGGGGCAGAGAAGTAAAATAGCGATCAAGATGCATGTGAAGGCGTTTGCCCTGCAGCGCCGTACCCGGATTGGCGCCGAAATCGTAGCCTTGCGGCGCAAAGATGGCCCCGCACCACTTGGCCCAGGGCTTAATAAATCGGTCGAAGGCCTCAGAATCCGGTTTGTCAGAGGGATCCAATAGTCCCAGATGTTCATAAGCGGCAATGATGTCGCTCACGCCGCCGGACTGAAACGCACGCATCAGATTGATGAACCCACGGACGAACTGACGGTCCATAACGCGAACGCAGCCAAAGTCAAGCACGCCGAGCCGTCCGTCCGGACAGAAGAGAAAATTGCCCGGATTCGGATCGGCGTGGATGATGCCGGGTCCGCTGATCGAAAAGGTCAGAAAGTTTGCGATATGCTCGGCGAAGGCCTGCTTGGCCGAATCTTGCGGATCCGTAGCCAGCCATTCTTGAAGATGCAGTCCCGGCAGGCGCTCCGTACAAAGCAGAGTGCCCGCGCTGAACTCCGGCCAAACCCGCGGCAGCAAAAAGTGATCAGGATCGGCAGCAGTATAAAAAGTCATGGTTCGTTCAGCTTCCAACTCATAGTCGGTTTCTTCGAGCAATCGCTCCCGGATTTCCGCCAGCACGATGTCGGGGAAGAAGCCTTTCGGCAGGAGACCGGTCATCTTTGCGACCAGGGCGGTGTCGGAGTCAATCGTTGAAGCAATACCGGGATACTGAATTTTGAGGGCCAGCTCCCGACCCTGATGTCGCAATGCGTGCACCTGCCCGAGGCTGGCCGCGGCAAATGGCTCGGCGTCAAAGCGCTCGAACAACTGCTCCGGCGCCGCGCCGAGCTTGCCGATAATGATGCGCCGCACCAACGCCCTGTTGATCGGCGGCGCCTGATAACAGGATTTGGCGAGCTCCTTGCGCAGGGCTTCGGGCAGCATTTCCAGCTCCATACTCAGGGCCTGCGCGATTTTGAGCGCCGTTCCGCGCAGGCGGCTCAGACTGCGAAATATCAGACGGGCCACGTCGCGTTCATGCTCTTCCCGCAATCGCTCGCGTTCGGTCTCATCTGCCAGCGCCGTCCGCGCGCGATGGCGCAGATGCCGTGCCCCGACCCTGGCCGTGGTTACCGCCGCAATACCGCTTCGTTTTACCTTCCCCTGGGGTACGGCACTCTCGTCCATCAGGGCTCCTCCCGGAATTTTTCTTTCGCAGCTGAAAACTCTCGAATGTGATCGCGAAGGCTGTCCAGGCCATCATAGAGGTGGGTACGCATAAGAAAGGACATGAGGTCAGCGGCGTGCGACACGACGCCGCTCCGAAGCAATGATGAGCTAAAAGCAAGACTCAAATCGACGAGCTGCGTGGTGGCGTTGAACTCCTCGGAATCATCGCGCAGCCAGTAGATAAGTACGCCCAGATAGTAGTCCCAAAAAAAACCGCTGAGAAAATCGAGCAATGGCTGCTCGGGCAGCTCGCCCGACTCCACGGCAGCATCCAGGTAGCCCCGGACCTCATCGCGCAGCATCTTGCGCATTCGCGCCGCTTCGCTGAAACGTCCCAGGGGCCTCACAAATGCCAGCGGAAAGACCTCCGCTACAAACTCGCGATCCGGCATGAGATGGTAAAGATTGCTTTCGAGCAGCGATTGCAGCTTTTCATGCAGGCTGTAGTCCTCGAACTCCTCAACCGTCCGAATGTCTTTCAGTGTGGATTCAAGGCGCTCCTCGAAATAGGCATAGATGATCTTTTCCTTGGTGGCAAAATAGTTGTAGATCGTCGCCTCGCCGACTCCGGCCTGCCTGGCGATGACGCGCATCGTGGCCGCCCGATAGCCCTTGGCCGTTATGAGTTCTACCGCCGCCTCGATCAGCTTCCGCCGGATTTCTTTCTTTTTGGATTGGGATATTTTCATTGGAATTATTAGAAAACTGAGAAACTGCTACACAAAAATAGCATGATTCCAAAGATTAATGCAAGGTAAATTTACATTAAGCGCCGAATTGCCTCTCGACCGCATATTTACATCAGATGCATTGTCCGGTACCGGCTAATTGCAAGCCACGTACGCGGTATGCAAATAAGGACGAGCGAGAGTTTGTCGAAGATCAGGCAGCAAATCCCTCACTCCCTTCCAGTGGACAGTGGATGAAATTCCTGGCCGGCAGGTGCATTGCGCCGGGACACAGGGCCTCAATCATAACACTTTGGCCGCAACGGCGGCCCTGTCGGCAGATACCGGCACAAGCAAAAGACCGAATGGCAAGCAACGAAAAATAGCCCCAGCATTATGACCGGAACTCCAAAGCAGGTTGGAGGTGGTATTCAACACATTGTCCGTCCCGTCGGTACGACCCAGGTCCCCGGCAAATGCCCCTACGCAAAGGAGAATGGTTCAAACGAGCTGATCGCTTCGCATGAGCTGCGGCATCGCTTAACTTTTTGCGGACAGCGTCCTGGAAATTCCATTACAAGCTAAGTTCACGGCGGTCATCTTTTTGTGAGTAGATTGCTGACCTTTATGAAACTGAAACCAGAGGCTGTCAGCAATACGAGAGTTCATGGTATATTTAACAAAGCGGCTTGTTCGCAAGCGGCAGCAATGGAAAGCAATAAGGCAAAGAGATTAACAAGCTATTCCTCGGCTCATGGCAGCGCAGTAGTGAAGGACAGTGTGCCAATCAGGTGCATGATAAGCTAATGACATATCGGACAGAGACAGTCAGGCAAGTTTGCCTTCGCATGCCGCCGACAAAAGTTCGGATGAATTAGTTTACATTTAATAAGAAGAGACATGTCGGTCAATCACACATTTAACATACCCTGTTGCGCCGTTGTGCACTTTCGATCGAAGCGGACAACAATCTGGATACTACGATATCCCTAGCCCTTCACCAGTCCGCGGCCTGTTTTCCGAAAGCTGTCGTCGCGCTTCAGCCCCACCTACATTCCATGTTAATCGAGCCGGCGATAGTGCCTGACGAATCATTTGGTCTCCGGCCGACCGGCCTTCGCCACGAAAGAATCCCGGAAGGGCCGTATCAGACCTAATACAGACCCTTTTTCGCTCCGCCATGTTTTCATTCTGGTGGCCGGATTCAGCGTGTACTGCAAGCGCAGCATTGCTGAGGTCGCCATCTAGCGATGGACCTAACAAAGCATGTGAAGTTCCAATTTTGAATGTTCGCTACAAATGCGTAAACTTGGAGCAGGCAATACCTTCGCACGTCACTCATCCGCATAAACGACTATTATTACTATCAGTTGGTTGCAATAATGCAGGCAACGCCCTTATCCTATTCCGGTATCAGCTCGGCGCTGTTGTATGGAGCTCTGGCACTTATCCCATTGGCATACAGCTTTGTCAGCATTGATCCGGGCCTCCACATTCGCTGTATCATCCTGGCGCTCCTGGTGACATTGCTCGCCGCGGCGGTACTGGTCCGTCTGCGGCGGCAATCGGCAGAAGTCGCCGACTGGTGGCGCAACGGCATTGTGTATGCCCAGGGACTCTTTGTGCTGCTGATGGCCATAGCCCTGCCGCAGGCGCTGAGTATCAGCGAGGCAGGCTTTGACCTGGCTCGCACCGCGCTCCTGTTCAGCTTGTTGGCGCTGGCGGGAATGCTGCAGCCGGCGGACGAGCTGGCGGAAGACAGGGTGATAAAAACGCTGCTGTGCGGAATTGGCATTCTTTGCATTATTACGGTCTTTCAATGGGCTGATTATCGCACGGATCCATCGACAGTACGCAGTTTGAATTCGATATCCGGCACCCTGGGCAACAAAAATCTGCTCTCCTCATATCTGGCAATTGCTTTCGGCTTCGTGGTGTATGCCCTGCTCAATTTCAGCGCTGCCTGGCGTCTGCTCGCAGCTTCGACCGCCGGAGTCTCGATCGCAATTATTGTCTTGCTGCAAAGCCGGGCGGTCTGGTTGGCCCTGTTGGCCGGTCTTTTTGTCTGCGGGCTGGCGGCCGTACTGACAGGTCGCAAGACTCCGTTTCAGCTGCCGCGTGTCGGTCTGGCGGCGCTGGCCGCCTTAATCGTCGCGGGGATCATCGCCGGCGTGACGCTCACGGACAGCTCCCGCTATGGGGTCGAAACGCCGACCTCGCGTTTGCTTTCTGTAACCAACACGCAGCGCGGGACTTCAGCGGAAATGCGATTGACGGTCTGGAAAAAAACACTGCAGATGGCGAGCGAGCATCCGCTTGGCGTCGGGCCCGGCAACTGGAAGTTCCATCTGCCCGCCTACGGCACCGAAGGAATGTGGTCGGAGCAGGGTGAACGTCATTACATTCGTCCGCACAACGACTTCTTGTGGGTCCTTGCCGAGGGCGGCATCGCGGCGTTCCTGAGCTATGCCGCCGGCTTTCTGCTCGCTTATCTCTATTGCTGGCGCAGACTCCTCAGGGCGGACTCCGCCAGAGAAGGCATGCTGGTCCTGGCCATGCTGTGCGGATTAACGGTCTACCTTGTCGATGCCTGTTTCTCCTTTCCCAAGGAGCGCTTCGCGCATCAGTCTTTGCTTATCATTATCTTCGCGCTGGCCGCCGCCGGCCACTACAAAGACCGGGCGGCGCAGACCCGGTCGACGAGCTACGTTCTTCAGGCCACCCTGGCGGCAAGTTGTCTGATGATCGGCCTTGCCGCGTTTTTGCTTGGAATCGAACGTTATGGGGCGGAAGCAAGTGCCCGCGAAGCACTGGTTCTGCGGAATGTCGAGGGCGCCGAAGATCGTCTGATCAGTACCTTTGAGGCCGGACGTTCGCAATGGTACACCCTGGATCCTTCGGCTACGCCACTGGCCTGGTATTCGGGAGTGGCGCACTTCGTACAAGGCGAGTACCAACAGGCGCTGCAATACTTTCGGGAGGCACATCGCGCGCATCCCAATCATCTTCACGTTCTTAACAATCTGGCCACAGCCAGTCAGAAAACCGGCGACATCGACGGAGCAATTACATACTATGAGCGTGCGCTGGTCATATCGCCTAACTTTGCCGAGGCGGCGACCAACCTGTGCGCCATCTATTACAATTTGGGCGACTATCACAAGGCAATGCAGGTACTTCTTAGCTGCAAGCCTGAAGAGGCACATGAACGGTATAATCAATATTTAATCAGGGTTAAACAAAAGCTGCACTAGGAGGTGCGTATGAAAACTGTTCGACTGTGTTTGTTTTGTCTGTTACTGGCGGGCCTGCCCTTTGCGGCGGACGCCAGGGGCGTGGAGTCTACGCCCGGACAACAGACATTGCAGGCCGCAGCGGCCGAAGAGCCGCTGGAGACCAAGATTTCAGGTAGGGACGTCATTTTCGGCCAGGGCACACCGTCCATTACCGCCGTCGAGACGGACGATGGCGGCATCGGCGAGGATCTCGAAGTGACGATTACCGGCGTTAATACGGAGTTTTCGCAGACGACGCCCGCAACGGCATGGCTTACATTCGCGGCGGCTACGCCCATTACGAGTTCGTATACCAGCTATAGGAGCCCCACGAAAATCGTCGCCAACTTTACGATTCCCGAGAATGCGCCGATCGGTCTCTGGAGCCTGCGGGTCAGAACGCCGGATAATCGAACCGCCGAGGCGGACAACATCGTTGAAGTAACATTGGCGGCGGTGCAGCCGCTCTCGCCGGCAATTGATGCCACATGTGTCGCGCCGCGTACCGGCTTCCGCTGGCAGGCGGTGAAACGCGCCAGAGAGTATCAGCTTCAGGCATCGTACAGCGAGGACTTCAGCAACCCGGTTATCGATCAGAAGACGCAGGAGTTGATCTACCGGCCCGACGAAGCGCTGGAAGGAAATCAGCAGATTTATTGGCGTGTGGTCGGCATCGGCGACAATGGCGTTACCGGCAATGAAATGAATTCGCGATTCAGCACGGGTCTGCAGCCTGCAATCGAGCGTCAGGGCGGTTCGCTTCACTGCTCGATTCAAGATGCCGATTCCTATCAATGGTATCGCGACGGAACCCCAATCGAGTTTGCGACTGAAAGCGTCTACCAGGTAACCCAACCGGGCGAATATCTGGTAGAAGCCGAAACCTTCGGCTGCACGATGCTCTCCGAGCCGCTGCGTATTACGGTCAGCGTTGACGATTGTGGACTCGTACGGCCCTATATCAGCCTCAGTCCCAACCCTTCCGACGGCCGGACCGTCGTTACGACGCACAGCTGCAACGACGCGCCGCTAACGATTCGCGTAGCCGATGTACGCGGCCAGGAAGTGCTGCAGTTCAGCAGCTTAATGACAGCTACGAGCTTCGCGCAGGAGCTCGACCTGAGCTCCTTAGCCGCCGGGGTGTATTACGTGCATGTGCGCAACGGCAACAGGGTGAAAGTCTTTAACTTCATTCGTCAATAAGACTTTGTAACTGCGTTCTGCAAAGACCTGCCGGAAATCATAGTCCGGCAGGTTTTTTTGTTGTCTGAACCGGAACGGCAGATCTCCGACCAAGTGACATGAGTATTGCGCGTATCCGCCGCCGCGTACCTTGTCCATATCCGCCGCATTGCTCGTCGTCTGGGTGTCGCTAAGTTTTTTGTTTGAACTCTTATGGATATCGGAGATCGGTATGGTCGCTATCAAGCATTTGCTCAGCATACAGGCGTCGGACGAAGCAATCTACCATGCAATAAGTACGGCCGAAGGCCTCGCCGGCTGGTGGACGACCGAGGTCATCGCGCAGCCTGTCGAGGGCAGTGTCGCTGAGTTCAGGTTCGGCGATCGCTATCACAACAAAATGATCGTCAAGCGCCTCGTGCCGCAGCAACGAGTGGAATGGGAATGTATCCAGGGCGATGCGGAATGGCTAGGTACAAATTTCATCTTCGACATCGAAGGCGAAGCCGGGGGCTGCGTCCTGAAGTTTGCGCACACGGACTGGCGCGAGGTGACTGACTTTTATGCCAGCTGCAATTAACGGTGTGGCTCACGCAGGCGCAAACAGCGCATTTGTTCCAGCGTGACGCTTCCGTCGTTTCGCAGCACATGTAATAGACAAGACTTGATACTTAGATAAAAAAAACGAGCTACCAGAAGTCGATAATTCTGCAACCAGGCAAACAAGCATTCAACTTTCCAACGTCTTTTGCTGCGACGTAATGCCCGGCCGTCCTGGCTTGGCGCTTTGTTCCGATTGCTTTTGTGAGGCGCGATCACTTTTATGCTTTCCTCAAGCAGCGCTTCATCCAATGGATTGCTATCGTACGCTTTGTCGCCTATCAATCGTTCGGGTTTGGCATGCGTCAGTCGCTCGTTGATACAGGTTTTGACAAGTGTGACTTCATGCGACCTAGCACTATCAATGCATTCGGATCAATGAAGACCAGAGCGGTCTGCAATTGCCATGAGTTTCATGCCCTGGCCCCGATTAGTCTTGCCCACGAAGGCCCCCTTTATTCGCCGGTACAAACGTGCCGTCGACAAAACACTCTGATTAAGTCAATCTGCCCTCGTTTCTCCAAATCTTGGGCCACACGTCGCAGCATCGGGTCGAACACGACGCTTGGGCTGATATGCTAGCGTTTTTTATTACAATAATTCGATCCTGCACGGCTGCACATCAATCGTGCTCGCAGGAGGACCAAACGGGCAATTGTCAAGGCACTGGCAGGTTTCGTCATAATCGGTCAGGTACACTTCAGAGATGCAAGTATTATCGGGCGCAGGCGCTCGAACAGTTTTTGAAGCAGGCACAACAATATGAACCATTTCTCCATTACAGGCAGTGATCTCCAATTCAACTGAAAATGGGAGGGTGTTTTTGATCGTGTAACGTGTACAAGTACAACTCCCGGTACAATCTGTGTACAGGTTTACAGGCATTGCCATCACAGCGATGACAATCGCCAGCACTCCAAAAAAAGTCTTAAGGATCGACATTTCAGACTCCCTGTTGTTGATGAAGTTGAGGCAGTGGTATTTAGAATATAGTAGAATCTAGCGGGCGTTGCAAAAGAGAATTACCGGATTTAAAAGTGGCTGGTGCCTGCGGGATAAGATTGCATTTACAAACGCTGATTACAGCTATTTTCGGGCTATTTGTGAAATTAACATTAAAGTTTTATCCATTTATGTCAATAGTAAGATTGTATCCTTTTGTGTAATGACCTGCTAGCAAAGTTTTTTTGGCTGCCAAAGGACTTCGCTATGCAGAACAACAAACAATTACCGTCTTCTCCTCGTGACAATCAAAAAGTACGACTTGCTACCTGGACTCTTGCCGCGTGCTGGTTGTATCTAACTGGTCTGGCTGGTGTGTTGGTAAGCCTGAAACCTGACGCTGCGATGCAGGTATTCGCAGCAACAACAGCAACACTTGCTGCCTGGTGCATCAAACGAATATTGCGAGTTTTGTTCCCGACCGACAAAGGTAGTGATGAAGAGTAGCGGCGCTTGCAGTATTCGGTGTTGCAACGTCGGTTAAAAGGGCAAAACGGGACTTTTGGGACTCCTATAAAAAAGGGGGGCGGCAAAGCCCATAGATACATCCGGTCAGGTACGCTAGGAGCAGTAGGCAAATGCTGCAAGGAAGTGGCAGTGGTAAGCTCAATGCCGATGTTACTTTCTGTAGTTTTCGTGGAGTTTTACGTAGTGGAACCAGTTGATAATTCACCGAAATCAAGTGTGATAGATCTGCCCGGCTGCAAACTGGCGTAGAAAAAGACTCTATTATCGATGTCACCGAGTCATTATTATTGTTTTTGCGACATTTACATCCGTTTGTTATATTTTCAATCAGGTAGTTGGTATTATATTACTGAACTGTTTGCAGCATTACCCTGTACGTATGCCACCTGTTGCTGCAAGCCGCAAAACCGATGGGTAATCTATGACGCAAACGAACCGTCGATGGCGAATGTATGCCATTTTTGTACTGTTTATCAACCTGGCAATTATTTCGCTGGGTAGTTCTTGCCAGGTTGTCGTTGCTTATTGTATTAGCTATGACTTTTCCGACTGCAATCCAGAACTCAATATCTGGAACGGTGCACAGGTACGAATGATCACAAAAGAAACACGATACCATCCATCGTTTCCTGAGGATGAAGTAGTATATGTAAGAGCACAGCAAGCTCCCTTAGCTGCTCTTAGACAACGCTTTGTTCGTGCATACATCCCCGCAGCCCGAGGTGATTGTGAGGGTGGGATAGTTTATGTTGGACCAGTGGAATATTCGTTTGAAGAACTTTTTGAATGTAAACATGGCCGTAAGCCAACAGCAGCAGAATTGGAATCAATAACCGAAGAACAAGCCACACAGTTGTTGAATGAATGCAAGGGTATTTCAATAGACTGTCCTGGCGGTGAGTATACGCTTGAGGCGGAGCCCATCTTACCAACTTTCAGGGAACAACATTTCCAGCCGCTACTACCCTGCCTAGGCTCTGTAAATACGAACAAAATTTTTCAAATAGGAGGTAAAGTAATTTTTCCGGATGGAACGGAATGCGAACTTGAGGAAAGGTATGAAACTCCTATGATCTTTAAACAAAATACCACAATCAATGTTGTTATGAAGCTCAGAGAAGATTGCCCGCTTTGCAGTTAATAATTTGATATACATAACTAGCTATATACACTATTCGGACAAAAACTATGAATGCAAAAATCACACCTAGATTTAGTCCCTTGTTCATAAGCCTAATCTGTATAATTGCAATAGGTTGCGGTGACGAAGCGCCGTCTACGCCAAACGACAATATTGATAACACTAAACCTGTACTCTTGGCAGGTCGATATACACTTGAGGAATTGATTGGACAATATAATGGTAACAATGTAGCTGGTGTAATTGAGTTGTACAATTGGAATTACGATATTTTACGACAAACAATTCCGGGGACAAGCCCATGGGAAAGCCGTACATTCGTAAGCTCGAACGGAGAAGCAGACTTCTTTGATGTTTCACTCGGTACACTGACTTCTGCAGGTATAATGACCGTTAACGATGTTTTCTTTAAGGAAATTCAAACAGGGATTTATCAAGACTGGAGTCTATCAGGAGAACCAAAACTCGAAACCTATTTCGGTACTGGTGTAAACGAAATATTCGTTTCAGGAACTGACGAAATATCTCCCTATCAAGGCACGGTTTCCTTTTCACAAGCACCGTTGATTACAAATATATCTCGTGGTCAACAAGTATCGCGATCGGCAGATTTGCCAATCCTTTGGACAGGTTCAAATTCCGGTTATGTGGAAATTGGTATAGACGCTGATAATGCTATCAGCAATCCACAAGAAGGACAGATTGCCGGAATTGTAAAATTCATTGACAATACGGGTACGTCCTCGCTTTCTGTAAGCGGCTTACAGAAGCTCCCGAACGGTATTGTAGAAGTCTATGTATGGCAGTATGACCCCGTACCAATTACTCTATCAAATGGACAGCAAGTTTATGTTGTGGGTATGTCAATTCATGAAGTTTCAATTGAACTCGTGAACTAATTGTACAGATGAAAGAAACGTTGTCGAATGTACCCAACGATAGAGTTTAGTGGTTTTGAAGTAAAGACATTTTTGCTCTGTATTTGCGTCGGATTCACTCTAAGCAGTGTGTATGTCTATGAAACACGAACTTCACTAAAACTGCTGCATTGGTGGCTATTTCTTTTCTCTTTCTGGTTTTTTGGCCGTTTGGGACAAGAAATATTCTACAATTTCCCCCTGCATGTTCCGGTTAGTTTCGGTATCTATGGTGGATCGTCAATTCTCGGTTCTCTACTTGCGAGCACTTTCCTCATTCCCATTTTTGCTAGGTTGAAAAGTATTGATTGGAGAACCCTAGCAGATTCTCTTGTTACGCCGCTTCTCATAATTCAAATGTGCGGCAAGTTTGGATGCCTGATGGAGGGGTGCTGTTTTGGTATTCCGACATCTGCACCGTGGTGTGTTTCCAATCAGTTGCAGCCGGAAATCTGTCGTCATCCAACACAAGTCTATGAGCTGGTTTCATTGGCGATGTTATTTTGTGTTGTCTGGTTCCTGTCAAAGTCTCCACGGCAGAGAGGCGGCGTAGTATCGGGGACCTACCTTCTAATCTACGGTGTGGAAAGATTTGGAGTTGAGTTTGTGAGAGGGGACACAGTAGCAATTGGAGTTTTCAGGCTGACAATTGGACAAACTATATCTTTGATTTTCATTGTTGTTGGTCTTGTAATTCTGATTAGCCGATTACACTTGCAAGACGGTATCAAAACGAAATTGCATCAAGGTTAGTAGTGCAATTTTATGTTAATATCTTTCGGGCTTTTGCCCTTTTAGCATGTACATTATTCTCCTCAGGTATTTTTGAGATGTGCTTGCTTTAAGACATAGAAAAACTCACAGCATAGCATCCGACTTCACTTTTACTATCACCCGTATACATTTAGAAATGGAACGCGTATACTCAAAACCGAGGTGCGCCGGAAGAATGGTATAGTTATCAAGTGAAAATCCCCGTGAAATGTTAATCTCCATGGAGTCATTTTGAGTTTTGAATAACACCCGACAATGAGAGGAATTGGAGCAATAATGCTGGCGACTCACATAGCCGCAATTTGAGAATTGATCGCTTCGGAAGGTTTTGAAGATCTTTGGTCGGATAATCCTTAATTGCACTTGGGGCTGTCATAATATTGTATTTCTTAGGCGGAGGTGCATTAAAGGATGGAGGGCTTGAAGTTTTTTCGAAAGAGTAATTATGGTCTTTGGATGGAGATACCTTTTGCTTTTGCTTTCGCTTATAGCGTTGTGTTTTTTCGCTAATTAACAATTTGGGGAAAAGGTTGACGTCAGGGACTTCTTTGCAATTCTAGCAATAATTGGCGTTACTTGGGCTCATGGCTTTATCAGTATTCGTAACTTCTCCGCCGAATAATATTTGTTAGTGTCGTTGTACGTTTTTGCATTTGCAAGTTTAATCTTTGGTTTCGGGCCAATAGAGAAATATGTGTTTTTAGACGAATCGGTTAAGTTTTGGAACGTGATGGGTGAATTGTTTGTCGTCGCTTTAGGCAGTCTGTTATTTTTCCTGAAGTTCAATTCGGCTGCTGAAAGATGCTAGCATACGCTTCCCCAAGACTGTACGGATAATGTACGGACTTTAACGTTTTACCTGGTAGCCGGGATAGCAATTGACCGGCAGGGCTATGCGCAAAGACCGCTAAAAATTCTGCCGACATCCGCCCCGCTGAGAACAGATGCCGGCAGAGTGAGTACCACACTATGTGCCCGCGCGCCCGGAGGCAACACACGGCACGAGGGTAGACCTATGGGTAGAGCGCTAGACCGTCGGGTCTATTGAACTTGTATCGCCAGGGAGGCCGCCGGCGTATTATTCCACCGCAGGTTCAGGTAATAGCTGCCGGAGGCCAGGTCGAAGTCAGCAAGATCGATACTAATTGTGTGTTCGCCGGCCGGATGCCATTGAACGGCGGCGATCGTCACGCTGCGGCCGCGCGCATCCGTCAGGCTCAGCTGCAGCATGCCGGCCTGCAGGAGGCTGTAGCGCAGCACGAGGGTCTCCGAAGCGGGATTAGGATACAGGCGCAGATCCCCAGCCGCAATCAAATCTTCACGCAGGTAGCTGGTCGTCATCGTACCCTCGCCACGGATTGGGAGCGTAAGTATGTCGTTGGGCGCCGGCGCATTGCTGCGGATTTCCAGCGTCGCTTCGTACACCGCGTCGCCCGGGGGCAGAAAAACGACTTCCACTGATTGCATCGCATCGGGCTCGACACTGAAGCTGTCGCCGCCATTGAGCGTGAACGCCTCGGAACCACTGCCGACGATGCTGATACTCTGAACTTCAAGCGGCATCTCGCCTGTATTGCCGATATCCAAGGCCATACGCCCTTCCTTGCCTACCGGAACATCTTTGAAGTCCAGCACAGTCAGGGAGAGCTCGGGTTCGGGCGGATCCAATGGGATCTGGCTGCCTACGCCCTGCAGGTCGATCGTTATGAGATTATCTGGCGCGGGCGCATTGGAAGCGATTTCGATTGCAGCAGCGTAGCCGCGGGACTCGGCGGGAGCAAAACGGAGCGTGATGTTTTCGCGTCGGCCCGGCGCAATAACCAGACTGGCGCCATCCACGACACTGAATGCGGCAGCATCCGCCCCCGCCACAATAGTTACGGCGCTGATCACAAGATCGGAGCCGCCCTGATTGCGAACGGCCAGCAGCTTCTCATCCGACTGGCCCGGCTCTACTTCGCCGAATTCAACCACGTTGTCGCCAATGACAATCGTCGGCGGATCGATGGCTTTCTCGATGCTGATCGTGCCCATTCCGGAATTCGGTATATCGTCATTCCACAACTGGTTGGTGCCGACCGCCGCTATCACATCGATGCTGACAGGGCCGGCGTCGAAAAGCTCGTCGGAAATCAGATCGGAGCGCGGGAAAAACACGATGTAGGACTTTTCGTTCTCACGAACGTCAGCGCCGATATTGCCGCTTGCCAGCCGCATGTAGTTCATCGATTGGACTCCGCCGGCATCGCTGATGCCGATCACGCCGGAGTAATTGTTGGGCGGCGATCCCTGCACCCAGAATGTCACCAGTCGATTGAGACGAAACGAGCTGTTTGTGCCCCACCAGCCCATCACGAAGTTGTCGCCGGGGATTCGCATTATCAGATTCAAGCCGAAAATCGACGAGTTAAAACCGCCGTAGGTGTCGATCTTAAACCACAGTAAGTCGCGTTCGCTGTCATAGTAATAGAAAGCTTCCTTGCCGTCGACTACGCCGGGATACTGGCCGTCGCCTTCGATGTCTTCCGCGAATGAAATCCACTCCGGTTCCTGCGCCTCACCACTCGCAGGCGACGCAACAATTGCGCCCATTACCATGAGAAGTGTAACCCAGGCGGCGGCTCCGTTTTGTATCATTCTTTCCAAGTTGAATCTCTGCTTCATATCGGATTCCTTCTCTCTTATCCGGTTGATGAATTGCAGAATGTTGTAGCAAAACCAGGCGTGAAAAATACTGGTTGCAGGAACGGGGCCCTATGGTAAAAAAGGACAAGTCTACCATTTCAATGATGCGCGGAGGGCAGCAAAATCGCCGCTTTTTTGCGAATATCATTCATACCCGATTGTGATGCTACCATGCCTAACACAAAACGTTCCGACATTTTTACGGTCATCAAGAGCCTGAGCAAGGCGGAGAAGCGCTACTTCAGATTGTTTCTGGGGCGCACGCATCCCGGCAAGGCAACCAAGTTCGACCTCTTGTTCGACGCAATCGACGCCCTGCCGCACTTCGACGACACGACGCTTGCCGCGGCCCTGCCGGCCGTCGACAAACGACACCTGCCGAATCTGAAGAGCCGTTTGTATGAACGCCTGCTGCAATCGCTGCGCCTTTATCATGCGGGCAGCACGCCGGCCATGAAAATCAGGGCCAATCTGGAAAGCGCGGAGGTGCTCTATCAGAAAGGCTTGTTTGAGCCGTGCTGGCGACTACTGGAAAAAACCAAGGAAATCGCTTACGCCGCGGAAAAGATTCATTCGCTGCCGGAAATCATCAACTGGCAGAAAACCCGCCTGGCACTGCGGGTCGATAAGTCAAACAGCCGCGAGCCATATCGCGCTTTGGTAGACGAGGAGCGCAGCATTCAAACGAGACTCTTCAACACCATCGCTGCCGAGACCTTCAACTCGCAGGTTTACGGCGTTTTTATCAAAGTCGGACGCGTTGTCCGCGACAGATCGCTTTTCAATTCCCTGAACGATGATGTCGCGACATTCAGCCAAAAGTATCATGCAGGCGATGTGTCGTTCTGGGAAGGCGTCTATCTCAGTCAGGGGCTCTACCAGTTTCACCAGATGAATGCCGACTTCGAATCTTCATGCAGTTACGCCGAGCAGCGATTGGCCGCCTTTAACTCGAAAGCCTTTCTGCAGCATGAAGAGCCGGTGCTGTACAACTATGTGCTGAATCACCTGGCGATATCACAAATGGTGCTGGGGCGCTATACGGCGGCACGCGCCAGTATCGAGCGCATTCGCAGCTTTGGACGCAAAGTCAAACGCCATCCGGGCGCTCCGTCGCTGCTTTCGGTCTACGAAACCGCCAATTTCCTCGAGCTGGAGGTGTTTCTGCGCCAGGGCAAATTCGATGAGGCCCTGGCAGTTGTGGAGCAGATTCTGCCGCGCCTGGCATCGTATGACAAGGCGATGCACAATGTCAACAAATATTCAAAGTTTTACCGTATCGCCCTGGCGTATTTCTGCTCGGGCCAGGCCGACGAGGCGCTATCCTGGGTCAATCAGATCATCAATGCCGGTGATGTCGTCAGCCGTACCGACATCTACATTTCGGTACGGCTTCTGAGCCTGTTGATTCACTACGAGCTCGGGCACATCGATCTGCTGGATTATCTGGCCGACACCTATCAACGCAGCTTCATCCGGCTTGACTGCCTTTATCCGAGCGAGCAGATTTTCCTGAATTTCTGCAAACGCGCGCCGCTCCTGAGCGATAAGAGCAAGCACCACGAGGCACTCCTGCAGACCCGCGCGCAATTGGCGGCGGCACAGCAGGCCGAAGAGCTCGAGTGCTACGCCTTCGCCTATTTCGACTTGTATTCCTGGTTAACTTCCAGGCTGACAGGCGAAAGTTACGCCGCAATCATCAGTCGCAAGCAGCGGCTTGAAGTTCCGGAAATTGCCTGAGTGACGACCGCACCGGCTTTTGGGCCCGGCTTGCAGCGCGGACAACTTACCTGACAAGCGTGATATTGCGGCTTGCAACCTGTCCATCCGCCTGCAAACGACAGGTATAGATACCCTGCGCCAGCGCGGAGGCATCGAATTGCGCCACATAAGCGCCGGGGCTCTTGACATCGTTCACCAGTGTCGCGATCGTGCGGCCATAGGCATCGAGGATTCGCAACTGGACATGGCCGGCACGCTGAATGCTGTACGGAATGGCTGTATGCGCTGCAAAGGGATTAGGCCGGTTCGGCGGAAGGTGAATGCCGGCGGCCATATCGCGATCATCGTGAACGTCCGTCGGCGCATCGAGGATTATACGCCGGACTACGATCGGGTTCAGTCCGTTGACGTCGGTGCTGGAAAGCATATCATTAACGTAAAGAGTGTCCCCGTCGGGGCTGGCGTCGATGCCGTTCGGCAGGGAGAAGGTGGCATCCAGCGCCGCGCCGTCCTGTTTGCCGCGCATACCGAAACGGCCGGCAAGTACTTCCACTTCACCGTCCAGCGAAACACGGAAGATCTGGCTCGCGGAACGACCGACGGCATAGAGGTAGCCGTTGACATAACAGACATGGCCGTTGTTGTTGCCGGGCAGTGTCGCCAGACGCGTGGTGAAACCTTCGGGGCTAAGTTTCAGCAGGTCGCCGTTGCCGAAGTTAACGGTGTACAGGTTGCCCTCTTCGTCGATCGTCAGGCCGTTCGGACAGCTTAACAAAGCACTCTCCGAAAAAATGAAAGACTCGCCGTCGGGCGAGACAACCCGGATCGTATGATTGCCGCAGTTGGCGACGAAGACATTGCCCTCCTTGTCAATCGCAACGCCGACCGGACCGTTGTGGCCCGCGGAAAAGGTCGAAACCCGGCCATCAGGCGTGATCTTGCTGATGCGCCCCGCCGCGATATTGGACTGATAGAGATTTCCCTCGGCATCGAAGGCATTGCCCGAAGCCCCTGTCAGGCCGCTTGCAAACACGTCGACACTGCCGTCGGCCGCCACCTTATATACATTTGCGCCCCAGGGATTACCGCTAAGGGTGGCGCCGAAATCCGCCACGTAGACATTGCCGTCGGCGTCGACGGCCACCCCCCCGCTGGCATCGAACGGACCGGTAACGGTTTCGACCACCTGAGCCGAAACCGAGACAAACAGTGTAGCAATGACAATAACAGATACGCACAGCAACGTTGTAAAACGCTCCATAAAACAGCCTCTCAATTTTTGGTGCAAGACAGCGGAGCTTTGTTGCTGACGAGCTTCAATCCTTGATGGAGTTCACCTGTTGTTGCAGCCATGCTGTAGGGCGTAAGCGATATCCTGCGTGACTTCGGCAACCGCCGATTTTCACGCAGCGAGGGGGAGATGTATCATTGCGGGTTTTGGTTACAACTTCTTTCAGGATGGATACATTATCGCCGCGGATATCAGGATTGCAGACAGCTATCCCTTACTGCGGACAATCGCGATTCGAATGCAGGTCAGTCTGTATACGAGGAATGATTCGGCCCCAAAAAGCAGCATGCTTCCGGAAGTTTACAACAGGTGACGCCGCTTAGGCGATTTGAAAAACATTGTCACTCTTTCCTCATTGGAAGAATCATATAATTCGATCAGACATAACTGATTAGAACTATCGCTGCTTCCCTATCATAGCTATGATACATGCGCGCCTTCATGTCGCAAAAATCAAGGTCGCTGTCTTATGAAAGTCCTTGCAATAGCAATCCTCACATTTTTGTTACCCTCTTCACAAGAACAGAAAATTGACAAGACCTTTTATCTACTGGGCACCCTCAGCGATTACATGGGACTTGGCTTTTCGAAGGACAATCCATCAAATGAAGATTTTATTATGTCTCTGCATCAAGCCCAATGGGGCGAAATCAAACGAATCGAAGAAGTAACCGGCACAAGCTTTGAACGGCGTCAACAAGATAACTGCTCAAATTGCCATGAGTTTTACAGTCTTAAGTCTCTCAGCATAGCGAATAATATTAACTCATTCTATTTTTTTGACAAGAGTGATTATGAAGCTTTTGATGGGGAAGGCTATCCGTTGTGGACCAAAAAACTACGATGCGAATTACTACTAAATGCATCAGAGGCTGAACAACTATCATTTTTAGCGGGTCAGTTCTTAACCTGTGGCTCGAAGGAATCAGGTAAGTACAAAATTTCCCTGGCGAATTCACTTCACAGGTTTCACTGTATTAAAAAACTACTAGAGCTATTGAATTCAAAAATTGTCCATGAAGAAATCACTGTAGGCTCAATACCAACTGGCTACTATTTAACATTCGATCCTTCTGACAAGCTACAAACAATGATTGAATATGAAATTAGTAGAAGGAACGCACTGGCAGGCAGCAATCAAGACAAATTCTGAATTGTGAGCAAATGATCAAGATTGACCAAAACCTGGCTGGAATACCAGACCGGCTGCAAATAAGTGAGTTGTTATTCACAAAGCCAAGGTGAGATTGCGTCCTGACCGGCCGAGTGACTAACTCTTTCATCCCGACTCAGCGCCCCCGTTTCAACAAAGTCTTGGTATACACGCCTAAGGGTCCCCGTAAAACAAGTTGATAGACACCATCCGGCATTGCATCGGTATCCAGATTGAAAACGGAAGGTTCAGGATTGTGACTGGTCCGGGCCTGTCGCCAGCTCTGTTCGAAGAGAAGCTCACCGCGCAGCGAATACAGACGCAGGACAAAGCTACCGGCCGCAGCGCTTTCAACTTCGATTGTCGCTCTGCCTTCGAGCGGCTGCGGGCTGACACGCAGCGAGCTGCGTGCAACAAGGCCCACCAGACGCGAATTATGTAAACAAACATTGTTTAAGCTCAGGCTGCCTTCAATGCGTTCGACTTCCACATAAGGGCTGGGTGTTGTGAATGCAGGCAGGGCAAGAGTAGTTTGCGAATCGGGACCCAGTAGCGTAGTGCCGCTCAAGGAGAGCAAGACACTTGTGTCACGGTTCAAGTTCAACAGGGAGGCGCCGACTTCGATGCTGCGGCGATCGCCCCCGGTATACGAGCCTTTGATAAACACATTGTCCTCCTCTTCGGCTGAAAAGAGGAATTCGTTGAATTCGATGCGGGCGGAAAAGGGCATACTGAAGCTGCTGTCCGTATCGCTAATGACCCGCGCGCGCAGCGGCAAGCTGATCTGCTGTCCGATCAATGCCGTTGTGTCCGGCAGCCAGACGCGAATACGTGTTAAACCGATACCCGTCAGCGGCGCGCTGAGTTGCCAGGGACAGGGTGCGTCGATGACCACGAGGAGCGTATCGTGATACTCGCCGATGTAGGGCGGTGTGAAGCTGAGCGCAATATCCTGCGTCGCCCCGACGGCCACCGTTAGGGGAAGCGATTGATTGCTTTGAAGGGCAAACGTGCCCCCGCTGCCGCCGAGCGCCAGTGCGGCGATGCGAATGGGCTCGTCGGAGAGATTCGTGAGCCTGATGCTTTCACTCCCGGTCTGCCCGATATAGCGGGGCGCAAATGTAACGCTGCTTCGGTCCGCGTCGATGCCGAAATCAATTGCTTCGATGTCAATTGTCGCCGCGCCCCGACAGCCATTACTGTCGATCACTTCCACTTGATAGGCGCCGGCTTCACGTACAACAATGCTTGGCGTCCGGGCACCATTGGACCAACGATACTCCTCGTAGCCCGGTGCGGTACTCAGGATCAGCGAATCGGCTTCGCAAAGGCGATCCGGGCCGGTCAGACGCAGAGGCACCGCCGGCAGATCCTTAAACTCGACTGCAATGATGGCGGTACTGCTACAGCCAAATGCGCTTGTGGCTGTCAGCCTGTATTCACCTGACGTCGTGACGCTTATCGTCGGCCCCTTACTGCCGTTGGACCATGTATAGTCGACGCCTGCCTCCACCTGGTCTACGCTGAGTGTCAGTGTTTGTCCATCGCAGAGGGTGCCGCTGCTGCTGCGGGTGATCGACAGTTCCGGCCGTGCTTCAAGGATTAGCTCGGAACTGGCGCTGTCACGACAGCCGGACGGGCTTTCGGCCCAGACCGTGTACGTACCGGCTTCTTTCACGACGATACGCGGCCCGGAGGCACCGGTGGACCAGCGATACGTCAGGTTACTCCCCCCTGCCTCCAGTAGCGTGGAGTCACCCTCGCAGATTGTCAGGCGGGGCGGTAGGTCCAGCGCCAGGCGTTCACCGACGGTGACCAGGGAGCTGGCACTGTCCACGCAACCCTGATCGTTCGTGGCCCAGACAGTATACAGCCCCGATTCCGCAACATCAATCGTGCGGCTCTCGACCCCCGTAGACCAGCGCCAGGTGTAGGGTCCGTTCCCGGGATCGAGCGTCAACGTTTCGCCTTTGCAAAGCAGGACGGCAGAATCCAGTCGCAGTTCCGGCAGCGGCGCCACGGTGACAAGCACTTCCGCGCTGTCGCCACAAGCCTTGTCATTGCTGACCCATACCTTATAGAGCCCGGCTTCTTTCACCGTGATTGCATTGCCCGCCGCGCCGTTCGACCAACGATACCGCAGGTTCGGCGCGTCGGGGCTGGCCAGTAGCTGCAGGGAATCTCCCTCGCAAATGGTGACCGCCGCCGGCAAATCAAGCGAGGGTGCTTCGATCACTTCTACTCGGATGGTATCAAAGCGCACTATGCACTCGTTGCGGATTTCAACAATGTAATCGCTTGTCGTCGTCGGTTTTAGCAAAGGACTGGGGCAGGTGGAGCAGCTCAGTCCCTGTACAGGCCGCCAGCGGTAGGACGTACCGCCAACCGCCTCAAGACGCAGGCTCGCAGCTCGGCAGATACTGGTATCCGGCGTCGTGATTTTCATCGGGATCAGATTAAGGCCCGCGGCATAACCATAACCTTCCAGGTCATCGAAGCCGTAGGCATAGGCGTTAAAGCCCTTGGCGCCCGACTTGTTCATGAACAGCCGGTACTGGGCACTGCCCGGAAAAGATGTCGTGAGGTTAAGTTGCGCCCAGGCGTACTGCGTTCCGAGGACGTTTTGCCAGGTCGTCAGGTTCTGCAGCGGCTGCGGCGCGCTGCGATAGTCGTGAATAAACACATCGGCCGTTTCACCGCGTGGGGCTACAACATTGACAGAGTGTTGAATACTACCGGCAGGGAAAATGGCAGGCATTGATGTGAAGCTGATAGCATCGATGGCCTGCGCCAGGGGCGAAAGTACGATCATCATCGGATCGCGAAGTCTAATTGCGGGGCTCACTCGCGACGACACGCTAAATTGCGCTACGTTGATTGGCGCCGACGCTTCGATGTGCTGTGGCGATTGCACCTGCCTTGGCGCATTTATGATCGGATTGCCGCGAAAAAGCGCTGTATTGCCGTTAAGCTCAAGGAATTCACCCGCCTGTAACATAATCGGCCCGGCGCCGGTGACGAGCTGCTGTCCGTCAATTGCCAGCCGTGTGCCGTCCTGCGCGGCAATGATCTTGAAGGCGTCCCAGCTTTCGTTGCGCAAGGGTGTTGTAATGTAAGAGCAGCCCCAGGTGCTCACCGGCAACATCTGCTCATAGACGTGATCCCAGGTGCCGGAACTCGACAGGGGAATCTTCGCTGCCATGTTGCCGGAAAAAACGGCAAAAGGTTTAGCGTTCAGGCTGCGGATGCGCGTGCCGGTCAGATCGATTTCGTCCGATTGAATCTGCAAACACTCTCCCTTGTTTAAGGTCGGGCGATAGATGCCGCCCGGTGCGTTCTGCACAACACCACCCACATTGGAGGACACCGCCTGCGGCAGGACAAAATCGATCCGTGTATTGTCTTCCAGGGCGACAATGGCAAATTCGTTAGGCCCCCCATTGACATTTTCCGAGAATGTGGACGGCAGATAGCTGATGGTATAATACTCCGTGCCGAGCGCTGAAACGGGCAGGATCAGGCTCGCGTCCCGGCTTTTGAGCTGCCATGACTCGGCGAAAACGGCAACGGGGGTATCCGCCTGGATGCTGAAGCTTTTACGCTGAACGATATTGTTGCCCATCACCTGCAAGTCGGCGGGGCTATAGAGTGGACCGGAAGCCGGCAGGATGTCGATTCGCGCAACGTCTGCGCCCGGCACGGTGAACTGCGCGGCATTGTTAACGGTGCTGGGATCCGCGCCATTCAGACGGTAGCGTACCGCACCGGGCCGGCCGTTAAAGGCAATATTCACTTGAGCGGCACGCGCAGGATCGTTGTTCGACACGTAGGCGCTGAAAAAGACGTCGCCGGCCGTATTAGTCGGCTGACCGTCAGCGCGTGTCCGGTTCTGTATAAAGGCAAACAAAAACTCCGTACCGGAGGAGGAAAATTGGGCAATAGCCGGAAGGGGACAGCAGACAGTGCCGCTGAGGAGGATCAAGAGGTAAGCAATCAGCCTCATGACATGCTCCAGGCGCAGTTCGAAGAATGGAATCAGCAGGCAGTTTGGAACAATTCGCCAGCAATGGCAATAGTTACATTAATAAGCATCCGAAATAAGCCGGTGATGATTACCGATTCGAAGCATATTGATAATCTGCGAAGTCCCGTCCACTTGTACGGGACTTCGCAGCTCCGGTCTATTAACGCTTGATGAGCGTATGCAGCGTTTTGAAGCCGGCGGCGTCCACACGCAGGAAATACGTACCGGCCGGTAGCGACGACAGGTCAAGGCTTTCAATGTGCTGCTCTCCTTCGGCACGATAGCTGTAGCGCTGGAGCGACCGCCCGAAAGTATCCACAACTTCCAGATTCAGCTCGCGCGCTGCATCATTGCCGCCCTGCACGTTCAGTCTGTCCGAGACCGGATTGGGCCAGATGTGGATTGCCCAGTCCGCTCCGGTCTTGTCATCGACTCCGACGACGACGTCGAAATTTGCCGAGGAATTCGGACAAAACTCATTAATGCGTACCGTCACGCTATACACGCCCGATGCGAGCAGTGGAATGACGGGCCTGTCGCCTCCAGGTAGCGCAGCGCCATCCCGCCGCCATGAGTATGAATCCGCCGAAACCGTGCAATAGAGGGAATCGCCGCGCCGTTCAATCGAGGGCTTCGGCGAGAGGGGAGTGACGTCCAACACAGAGTGAATTTCGTGAATTATCGTCAGTTGCGTCGCTATCGAATTAGTGATGTGACATGTATAATGGCCGACATCGTCAGTTGACAGCACCGTGTGGCGATAGCTATTATCTTCGCTTATTTCCGTTAGGGCTTTATCATTTCTGAAAAACTGGTACAAATTGTTGTCTCCGCCCGCTTCGATCTCGTAGCTGAGCTCTTCGCCTATGCATGGCCATGAGTCGGCAAGTGAAGGAATACCTTCCTGCGGAGCATAGCGGAAGTCAATACCGTCGGCGAGATCGATATTGGGCTCAATGTCTTCGAAGCCCAGGCGATTATTCTCGATACGAAGTCGGGTCAGCTGCGTCAATGGCTGCAAATCGGGTAAGTCCTCAAGGTCATTATCCTGTAGTTCCAGCACGAGCAGATCTTCGAGCTTGCCGAGCTCGGACGGGATAGCGCCCTGCAAGTTATTGTTAGCCAGATGCAGGGCCGTCACACGCCCCGCCGTCACTTCAACGCCAAACCATTCCTGCAGCGGCCTGGCGCTGAGCCAGTTGCTGTTGACATGCCATTGTCCGCCCTTTGTGTCGAGAAAAAGGGTGCGAAGCGTTAGAGAATCCAATGGGTTCACCTGCGCATGCGCATTACTCGCAGCCAGAGAAATCATTACGAGGCAGGTCAGCGCCAGACAAATTTTCGATTGATTTGAAAACATAACATACCCTCCCAAAGGCTCCTTGGTAAATACTTGCGTGCGAGTAATTGCTCTGGGTGGGTCCGTCTGCGTTTTTGCGTAGACGCAGAACTACATTGTATGCGGGCCGTAATATGCCTTATTATTCGATTTTTCCAAGCGATCGTCTCAAAGCAGCAAGGCCATCACGACGATATCCTGGTACTTGTCGTCAATGCAGCGCGCTCTGCGCTTACGGCCCTCCACTTCAAAGTCGAACTTTTTGTAGAGCTCGATGGCCGGAAGGTTGGAATCATAGACATCGAGTTCTGTCCGCTCCAGGGTCCTTTGGCGCGCATCCCTCAGACAATGCTCAATGAGACGCCGGCCCAGTCCCCGGCCGCGATACGGCGGCAGGAGGCCCATGCCCAGCGAGGCGCTGTGCCGAAAGCCTTCGTCATTACGAGGAATGATATCACACCAGCCGACAACGCGCGAGCCTTCAACTGCATAGTATTGGATCATCCCGTCGACAAGCTTCGATGTGACAAAGTCGCGGACATCAGCCAATGGCGGCGCTGTCAGCATCGCCAGGTATACGCGTTCACGCGCGACGGCATCGAGGCAGGCGCGAAAGCTCGGGATCAAATCCGGAGCACTCGGGCGGATATGGACTTCCTCATACTTCACTCTTCAGCTTGATCCATTCCTATGGCCAATCGCTAAAAAGGCGAATAAAGCAGAATGCCGCATACCACGCAAGTCAGACAAGACAACCCAAACCCGCCAGCGGGCCAGGAATATTCAGGGGAGACAAGTGAAGTCCTGACGACAATGTCGCAGGTCTGCCGGGTATCAGTACCCGACAGACCTCGACATAAGCCACACTACATTTTTAAGCTCACATCCGGCGCGAAGATTAGCCGTGGCAGGCAGTCGTAGCTCGCAATGCGCCCGATAAAAAGGTCGCTGTGGTGGTGAAGCTGTTCGATAGTATCATTGTTTTTTTGTCCCGTCACCGGCAATCCGCCGGAGCAAAGGAGCCCAATTTCGGGTGCCAGTCCAATTGACCCGGGACAGGGAATAAGGGGCTTTCGACTGCGATAGCGCCGCCCGGCACAAGTTTCAAACAATGCTAATCTAGCGGAATCGGCCGCCAGGGTAAATGGATCTTTAAGGGAAAATCTGGCACAATTTCACGCATTGCGACAGAGGGCCCAAGACGGCCGGAAGAGCTAAAGCCTGCGGCAGCGAAATAGGCAGCGGCCAGGGTATTCGCCGGGCGCGGCCAGACACAAAGCCTATCAGGAACATGAGCCGCTTATGTGTCCAGCGCCCGACGAAGATTAATCGTCATCGCGATCCTATCGCTTGATCGGGCCGTGACGGACAAAAACGAGCCTGACTCCGGGATTCACGACGACCTGACAACTACGCCGTCCGATCGCCTCCCCTGCATTTTTTCACAGGGAATTAGACTGCACAACAAGCAGCCACGACATTCAGGGTTACCATCGCTGGGAAAATTTTGCAATGATCGTCAAATGAATCCATCGCCCGGTCAGCGATTTCGCTGGAATGCTACAAACCGGCTTGCTCACTGTAACTTCCGCTGTTATCGGCACTTGTCTCACCGGCCGTCGACCTTTTGTCGACACGTGAGTCTATGCTGCCGTACAATGGCGAAAGCAATATCTTTGACCAGTTGACGGTATTGGCGGTCGCTACAACACGCAGGTGTTCGACATTTCCGATTGGGATCAATTGTATTGGGATCAATTGTATGACGAGATGCGAAGTATCTACTCCACACTCAGCGGCTTGCGCATCAGTCAGAAATTTGACAATCGCGATGCTGCTGATTGCAGGATGCTTCCCGCCATTAATAAGCCAGACTCAAATCGGAACACCATCGGCTGCCGGTACTTCACATGTTTTCATCGCCAACCAGGGACAGTGGCACAGCGAAGCGCTCTTTCTGGCCCGACTGCCAGGACTTGAGGCCTGGGTTACCAGCCGGGGCATCGTTTTCGACTATTACCGTATGCGGTACGGGAATGCTGGCAATGATACCGTCCATTCTCAACATGATCCGGCTATTACACGCAGCAGGCCGACAACGACCCTTGCCCTGGCGGAAGGCAATGATAATCTACGGCGGGAAGGGCATGTGTTGCGCATGAGATGTTTGGGAACAAATGACGCGTCTGCTGTCGGCAAAGGCAAACGCGACGCATATCACAACTACTTTGCCGGCAGAGATTCCACGCGCTGGGCTCGACGGGTGCCGCTCTTTGACGAAGTGCGGCTGGAGAATCTGTACGATGGCATTTCGATGCGGATTTATTTTGATGAAGGCAATCTCCGCTACGATTTTATTGTGGCGCCGGGCGCCGATCCCCGGCAGATTGTGATGGACTTTGAAGGGGAAGAGAACAGCAGGATTGATGAGCGTGGTCATGCCGAGTTGACAACGTCGATCGGCGCCATTGTTCACGGTGATTTGCTGGCATATCAACAAGAGGCGAACGAGCAGGTTGTTGTTAACTGTCGCTTTCTGAAGCGTGCAGACGGCGTTTTTGGATTTAACATTGGCGAGTACGATCCGGAGCGGGAGTTTATCATCGATCCATTGGTATATTCAACGTTTATCGGTGACGCATCCACGGAAAACATATGGGATATGTGTGTCGATACTGATGGAAATGCGATTGTGGCCGGATATACCCATTCGCCGAAGTATCCTACGACACCGGGTGCCTACCAAAGAGAATCCGATGAATTTCTGAGTGGATTCATCACAAAGCTTCATGATCAGGGCAGCGCATTACTATTTTCGACTTTTGTTGCCAGTAAAGAAGATCACATCACTGTACGCGCGATTGCGATTGATAAAGACAATGACATCTATTTCTGCACGAGCACAGGCGCACATGACTTCCCAACCTCGTCCGACGCTTATCAGCAACAGCCGAAAAATTCGAACTCGGATGCATTGCTTGGCAAGCTCGCTGCAGACGGCGATGAAATCCTTCTCGCAACTTTTTATGGCGGTAAGAGTCAGGACATAGTTTCGGACATCCATGTCGATTCACATGGAGGTATCACCCTTATCGGCACGACACAAAGCAATGACCTCGACATTACAGCCGGTGCCTTCGATTCCACCTGTGAAGGAGGCTGCCATGATTTATTCGTAGCCAAGTTTAATAGTCGCGCATCGCAGCTATTGTTTTCTACCTATCTGGGTGGTTCCAGGTCTGACATCAAACAAGCTCACCATATCGGTTCGGCACTCGACCAATTCGGGAACGTCTACATCGGCGGTACAACTATTTCGGATGACTTTCCCTTAACGGAAGGAGCGATCGATACGGTCTTCGAAGGGGAGGAAGGATTTCTGGCAAAGCTATCGCCCGACCTCGATTCACTGAAATATTCGACTTTTATCGGCGGCAAGGGCGATGACATCATTATTGCTATCGACCTTGATGCCAATGAAAATATCGTCATCGGCGGTTTAACATTTTCAGTTGACTTTCCAAAAACCCACGGTGTCTTCGGCCCTCGGACAAATGATGTGGGAGCGTTTATCATGCACATTGACGGCGACTCCTTTGAAATTAACTTTTCGACGTTAATGGGAAACACGGCAGGCGAAATTAACGGCCTTGACACGGGTTCTGATGGTTCGATTGCATTTGGCGGAATGTTCATCGCTAACAATCTTCACACAACCGCCGGCGCCATACAAAGAGACCATCCCGGCGGTCCATGGTGCGGTTTTGTGGGCATGATCAATGCTGATGGATCTCAACTTCGCTATTCAAGCTATCTCGGCGGCGACAGGCAGGACATAGCAACAAGTCTAGTCATTGGCCCCGGTGGGGATATCTACCTTGCCGGCTACACTCAATCGCATAACTTCCCCGTTACAGTCGGCGCATACGATGAATCTCACAGCGGCATCGAAAACGACTTCGATAGCTTTGTTCTGCGATTAGGTATCGCGGCCTGTTCTTTTGAGGTCGATTTTGAACAAGACAGCTATACCTGTCGGGGCAGAGGTGTACGATTGCAGCCAGGCATCGAAGGAGAAGCAGGCAAGTTAAAATATGAATGGACGCCGCAAATTGGTCTGGATGATGCAACGAGCTCTAGCCCGCTTGCTTCGCCTGATTCAACGACAATTTACACGCTACGAGTCATCGACGAGGCAGGCTGTATTGCCGCGGCTGCGACTACCGTACATGTCAAGGATGATTTGCACGCCGACGCAGGTCCGGATCTGCTGTTGTCTTGCAAAGCAGCTGCGGTCGGAATAGGCGGTATTCCGTCGGGAAGCGGCGGTATCGGTACGTTGTTCTACCAATGGATACCGGAAGCCGGCCTCGACGATCCGCAAAGCGCCAACCCCACGCTCGACCGTGACGATCTGAAACCCGGCGATGAGACAGTCTACACTCTAATCGTAACAGATAGCCTGGGCTGTTCGTCCACGGCATCGATGCGCGTAATGATAGTGAACAAACTTCATGCCGACGCGGGCCCTGACTACGAGCTGTCCTGCAGCACAGCATCGGTCATATTGGGCGGCAGGCCCACGGGCAGGGGCGGCGCCGGCGGCTTAAGCTACCGTTGGACGCCGCAGACCGGCCTCGACGACCCGCTTGCCGCTAACCCAAAATTAGGCCGCAGCGCTTTAAGGCCCGGCAGCGAGATCGTGTACACATTGACACTAAGCGACAGTCTGGGATGCAGCTCCACGTCATCGATTCAGGTAAGCACTGCCGACGATCTGATCGTTGCGGCAGAGACCGCGCCTCTCTTGTGTCCCGATGAAATCGGCCGTTTGCACGCGCGGCTCGTCAAGGCAGGGGGTGCTGGAGTTAGCTATTCCTGGCAGCCTCCGAACGGTCTTGACAACGTTAACAGCTCCAGCCCAACCGTCTCACTTCCGCGCGGCGGCAGCTATCCATATACCGTTATGGTTCGCGACGAAAACGGCTGTGAAGCCAGCTCAACTATTATCGTGCGAGTGCGGGCCCGACCCAGGCTGCGTTTCAGCCCCGCGCTGCTCAGCTTCCCAGCCCTGGTCGGCTGCGCCAATGCCACGAGCACAACAATCCGTCTTCTAAACCCCGGCGCCGAGAGCCTGACGATCAACGATATCGAGTTTGAAGCGGCCTTCGGCCTGGATGACATCCGGCCCCCGCTTACGATTCCTGCGGGCCAAGAGCTTGAGCTGCCCCTGCGTTTTGCCCCCACTGAAACCGGTTTGAGCGAAGGCTGGGCCTACTTTACGCTTGCAGCCTGCGGCGGGCGCGACTCACTTCGTTTGCGCGGGCGAGCCTCAAGAGTCGATCTCAGTATTCTGCCCACCGACCTTGATTTCGGTATCCTGTGGGCATGCGACAATGAAAGCGAAGAGCGTGGCATTGTGCTGCGCAACCAGTCTGCCGACAGTCTGCACCTGGATAAGCTCAGCATCCCGCTGCCTTTCAGTATCGGGTCGGCCCCGCATTCCATTGCGCCGGGTGACTCGCTGGAACTGGCGCTGCGCTTTACGCCGCCGGATACGGGATCCTACAATGCCGGTCTTCGCATCGCGTATACGGTCGGCGCCTGTCAGGACGAAGCAGTTGTCAATCTGAGCGGCAGGGCCGAAGAGCCGCTGTTAACAATCGACAAGGCCCTCTTTAACTTTGGTCCGGCGGCATTTTGTGAAGTTGCGACAAGCAAAAGCGCCGAGCTGTTTAACCCCGGCTCTCGCGACATCGCCGTCAGGACTTTTTCTGCTGGCTCACTAGAGCCGGATATCGAGCTGTCCCCCGCACCGCCATTCGTCGTTCCCGCCGGCGAATCGATAGCGCTTAAGCTCAGTCTCAAGAATACGACAAGCGCGACGATCGCTGCCGACGGTCTCCTGATATATTCACGCTGCGACCGTGAGCTTGACCTCAGATTTCAACTGGCCATCGCCGCTCCGCTGGTCGATTTACCCGATACGCTGCGGCTTGGCGACTTCCTTGCCTGTCGGGATAGCGAGTTAGGGCGCGAGTTTGGGATCGCTGTCCCGCAGAGCGATGCCGCAATCCGGCGTAGGATCGAACAAGTTTCGATTGCGGGGCCCTTTGCAGCGAGCATCAACGCAGGAGACAGCCTGTTGCCTGGCAGTTCATTCGATTTCAAGGTGCAATTCCTGCCACCGCCGGATGCAGGGGCAGGCCGTTACTCCGGCTGGATCGATCTGCTGATTCAGCCTTGTAATCAGCGCCGACGCATTCACCTTGTTGCGCGCAAGTCAGTCGCAAGCCTGACCGTCTCGCCGGTCGTCGTTGAGTTTGGTGACCTGCCTGTGGGCGCGATCCGTCTTCAGACATTTGGTTTCCGCAATTCCGGCAGCACGACGCTGACCATCAGCGCACTCGACACGCCGCCACCGCCTAGTTTCACAATTCTGTCGATCAGCCATCCGCTTCCGGCCATATTGGCGCCGGAAGAAAAACTAACGGTGACCTTACGCTATATCGCCGTTCCCGGCGCTACCAGTATTACGCTCGCCGCTGTTAGCGATCACCCCTGTCCGGAGGTCGTCGATTCTGCTGTGCTTCGCGGCCGGGGTACCCGCGAGCTCGGTTGGACCGTCGTCTGCACGGACAGTATACGCACAATCACCGGCCAGCGGCTTAGCGTGCCATTGATTTTGGAGAGTTCACATGGTATTGACTTCAGTAAACCACGTCACTACGAGGCGCAGCTGCGTTTTAACAAAAGTCTGCTGGCGCCGCGCGGCGCTACACCAAAGGGACGCGAAGAAGGCGACGACCGGGTCATACTTGTCAGCGGCACAATGAACAAGGACAGGGGCCCGCTGGCCGAACTCGACTTTATTGCCACCTGGGGCAACGACTCCTGCACAGCCATCCGGATCGACACCGTGATCTGGCCGGAGCTGAGTGTAGTAACGGAGGTCTGCCACGGTACGGTCTGTCTGGACGACATCTGCCGGGCCGGCGACGCGCACCGTTTTTATCTCGGAGCGGGGAGCGGACTGGCACTGCGCGTGCGGGAAACCGACCCGGCAGGTGAAATCATCCGTCTGGATTATTCGACTCCCGAGTCCGGCCTTCACCGTTTGTTGCTTTTCGATGCCCTGGGCAATCAGGTCGCCCGACTCTTGCGCCGGCACCCGAGCGCGGGCAGCTATCAGGCGGATCTGCCGGCAGGAGCGCTGGCAAAAGGAATCTATATCATTGTCCTGCAGACGCCAACTCAACATCGGACGCAATCAATGCGCTTACTGCACTAAACACAAAATCAAGAAATTTTCTCAAAGCACTGTAACTCCAATCCGAAATGGTACTTGTGCTGGGACCGACATTTAACAATTCGGGTTCGGCGGCATAGCCGCTGTTCGTCGTGTGGAGCTTTCATTATCGCTAATCGTCGGTGCAGATCCAGGATAGTCTGCGGGAGATTACAGTCGGAGATCCGCCCGAATCAGAAAACTTGCAGCGGAAAAACGGTGAGGCAGGGCGACGTCACTTCCGGCAGAGGAGGCGTCGGCCCGCTCACTGTTATTTGATCGCGACGAAGAGATTCAGCGCCCATCGGGATTACGAACCCGAGCCGATGTCCTGTGGCGAGTGAAGCATGGCAGATTCACACACAGTACTGCGCCCAGAATGTTAGATAGCTTAACAAGCCGGCAAGGCAAGTTTGCGTTAGCCAAATATTCAAGCCATAAAATATTGCACTTTCTTCCTGCCTGTCTGTGGTGTATTTTTCGTTTCGCGTGCTCCTCAATACCGCAATCCGGTCTGCCAGCCGATTGATTCTCGCAGTCAATGCGATCGATTGCAATTCCATACCCTTTAGCCGAATTCTCCTTTCCGGCCCCGTAAAAAATCATGTTGCTTGCCGGATTGCCTGCCACGTTACACAATCTGCTTTTTCTCAATCAGAACGAGGCTTTGCCATGAATCGACTATTACTGGTCGGAATTCTCACTGCGGTTTGCGCGGTTCTTTCAATCGATGCACAAACCTTTGTAACGATTCATCAATCATCGGCACAAATGCTGGCCGTCGATTGGAGTCCCGATGGCCGCTTTCTGGCCTATGCCGGAACAGATCATAAGATCACCATCTGGAGCCTGAAGCAAAGAGCAGCGGTAGCGACCCTGAACGCCAGCGATGGAGCGGTCTACGACATTCGCTGGAGCCCGGATGGCAGGGAGCTGGCTTACAGCAGCGGGCTCGTTGTCGGCGTTTGGAATCCCGCGAGCGATGAAGTAGCAAAAATTCGGGGCCACCGGCGAGCGGTGCGCAATGTTGCTTGGAGCCCTGACGCTACGATGCTGGCCAGCGCGGCCGGTGTGGGCGGCGTGACATCGTTCAGAATCTGGGATCGCGCCAGCGGCGAACAACTGCATTTACTTGACACAAACTTCAAGGGCAAAGGCTGCGGCAAGCGGGTCATTCTCTGGTCACCAGACGGCGAGCGGATCATCGGCGGCGGAAGCTGCGGCTGGATGGCGCTCTTTTTCGACCCGCAGACAGGCCGGGAGCTGGGCCACTTTGGCGCCAGCTTCAGCACTGCGATCTTTGACATGGATTTTGCGCCCAATGGCATTGATGTGGTGGCCGGTCATTTTGTCGGTCGGATCAGCATCTTCAACAGTCAAAACGGGAGTCTTAGCCGCGGCGCGAGTGACGGCCAGGTCGGCCATCAAAATGCCGTCGACTGGAATCCAAAGGGCGACATAATTGCCAGCGGCAATCGCGATGGCGAATTGTATATCTGGAACAGCGATATCAGCCAGACACTTAGCCGCAGCGAAGCGCACGAGGGACAGGTACACGACCTGGCCTGGCACCCGGGCGGCGATTTGCTGGCGAGCGCCGGTGTGGACGGCAGCATCAAAATCTGGAGCAATCTGCGGCCTGCGGAAGGCGGCGTCCTCGCCGGTACCGTTTATCACGACGTGAACGGTAATTGTATTTACGAGAA